>JAIRVF010000042.1 GCA_031254035.1 Paenibacillus sp. | reverse complement strand
CGCTCGACTTGCATGTATTAGGCACGCCGCCAGCGTTCGTCCTGAGCCAGGATCAAACTCTCCAAGAAAGTTGGAAGAATCTGCTCACCCGAAGGGGAGTAGCTTTCCAACGAAAGTTTGTAGCTCATTTTGAATCTGACGAGAAATTAATTCTCAATTTGCTCGATCATCGTTTCCGATAATCTCGCTTTTTAGTTTCGTTACCGAAACCTTTATCTCACTCGTTGTTCAGTTTTCAAAGATCAAATTCTTTCGTTTTCAGCGCCGCTATTTTGTCTCAGCAGCAACTCTTATAATATACCATGTTTTCCGTTTTAATGCAAGCTTTTTTTTGAAGCATTTTAAAAGCTGTATTCTATTAAAAACTCGCTCTCGGAAAGACAAGTAATAATATAACACAGCTTTATTAATTAAGTCAACTATTTAATTTGAAGATAATACTTCCTCAATATACAGCTGCCCCTGCTGCATTAAATTAACGATATCTCCCCCAACGGAAACCATAGGACGTGTTGGATGATTTCGGTCCGTAAAAACGATCTCGCCAACCTTATCATTACTTAAGCGCACAATCGTACCGTTATGGAAATCAGTTGATTTTTGAATAAAAAGCTGAACCAATGCGGGATCCAGCTTGCCAAATGCTTCTGCTTTAATCTCCTCCAATACCAGATATGGTGACTGAGCCTTCTTATAGACCCGGTTGAGCGTCATGGCATGGAATATGTCCGTGATCCCCACAATTTTGGCATAGATATGGATTTTGCTTCCGTCAAGACGTAATGGATACCCAGATCCATCTACTTTCTCATGATGCTGTAGTGCAGCGAGTTTGACCCCTTCATTGATGGCCCTGACGTTCTTAAGGATCTGATAACCGTACGTTGTATGGCTGCGCATCTCTTCAACCTCCGCAGCGGACAACGGACTGGGCTTGAGCAAAATTGCCGGATCGATTTTAGTATTCCCAATATCATGAAATAGACCGGCAAAAGCGGCCTGCATCCAATCCTTTTGTTGAAGTCCGCTCCACTTGGCAAGTAAATAAGAAGAAAGCGCGCACAACACGCTATTATGATAAATGTAATCATACTCATTCATTAATCTTGGGGTGAATGTCAATGGATTATATTCATTGATGTGTACAATTATCGCTTCTAGCTGGTTTCGGAGCTCATAGATCGGCAACTCAGCTGCAACAGCCGATTGATACGTACTTTTTACAATGGAGATGAGCTTGTCATACTTATCATAAAAAACGGAAACTTTGCTCGGCCCTATTTGCTCAACCGGGATTGGCTCTTTTACAGCACTTTTTGGGGCAGTGGACTTCACTGATTTTTTATTATCTGCTTCACTTGTACCCACCTCGACATTCTGCACCATAAAAGCCGTTAGGATGTCCAGATCTCGCGGGAGCAGAACCTTACCCTTATGAAACAGCAGCCCTCCCAGTGGAGTGTGCACATCTTTTGATAACCTAACACCAGGTTTCAATTCCATAATCGATATACTGGCCATAATGATGATTACCTCGCTAACTTTCACCTAGAGTAATGGGAATTTACTCCATTATATTACGTATGGTAGGCCTTATCCATATTAGCGCGCAAAAAAAGAGCATAGCTCTTGATTACTCAAAAGCTACGCCCTTTGGATTTATCGCTTAAACCTCTTCCGGAGAATCCTCCGTGCCGCCATCCTCATGCTCTGCTACCTCTGTAGGCTCGTTTCCGTCAGTTGGGGAGGTCATGCCATTCTCTTCGAACTCGGCCCCTTCTTCGCTTTCCTCCGGCTCCTCACTCTTATCAGCGCGGCATACCGTAGCTACAGAGTCATCCTCACGGATGTTAATAAGTTTTACACCTTGCGTATAACGGCCCATGATGGAAATACCTTCGATGCTTGTACGGATCAGCGTACCGCTGGATGTAATGATCATGAGGTCCTCATCCGGTTTTACAACCTTTAGACCTACGATCGGACCATTTTTATCGGTCACATTCAGCGTCTTAATTCCTTTACCGCCGCGAGTCTGCGAACGGTAATCGCTAAGAGGCGTCCGTTTACCGTAGCCTTTGGCCGTTACGATCAAAATATCCAGGTCTTTGTCAACGACATCCATGCCGATGACCTGATCACCATCATCCAGCGTGATACCTTTGACGCCGGTAGCGCTTCGACCCATCGAACGAACGTCGTTTTCCGAGAATCGGATCGACATGCCCTGTGATGTACCCATAATCAGCTCTTGCTGGCCATCCGTCAGCTTGACTTCAATTAACGAGTCATCTTCACGGAGGTTAATCGCGATCAGACCGCCCTTGCGGATATTCACGTAGTCCTCAAGCGGCGTTTTCTTGACGATCCCGCTTCGTGTGACAAAGAACAAGTACTTGTCGCTTTCGAATTCCTCCACCGGAATAACCGCATTGATCGTTTCCCCTTGTTCGATTTGAATCAGGTTAATGATCGCCGTTCCCCGGGCGGTGCGGCTGAGATCAGGAATCTCATACGCTTTAAGCCGGTATACCTTACCTCTGTCGGTAAAGAACATCAGGTAATGGTGAGAATTGGTTACAAACAGATGCTCGACAAAGTCCTCATCCTTCGTATCCATCCCCACAACCCCGCGTCCGCCGCGTTTTTGGCTGCGGTAGGTGTTTGCCGGCAGGCGTTTGATGTAACCTGTATGCGTAATGGTGATAACTACTTCCTCACGCGGAATCAGGTCTTCATCCAAAATGCTTTCTTCGCCAACCGTAATTTCAGTCCGACGTTCGTCAGCATAACGCTCCTTAATTTCGAGCAGCTCGTTGCTGATGATTTCCAGCACCAGATGCTGATTAGCCAGGATTTCTTTATACTCTGCAATTTTGACCATCAATTCCTGGTATTCATTTTCGATTTTCTCGCGTTCCAGTCCGGTCAGGCGCTGCAAACGCATCTCGAGGATCGCCTGCGTCTGCTCATTGCTCAAACCGAAACGTTCAATCAAACGCTCACGTGCAATATCGGTCGTCTGCGAAGAGCGGATAATCGAAATAACTTCATCCAGATGATCCAAAGCCACACGCAAACCTTCGAGAATATGAGCTCTGGCTTCAGCCTTTTTCAGATCGTATTCCGTCCGCCGGCGAATAACCTCAATCTGATGTTCCAGGTAATAGCCCAACACATCCCGCAAGCTCAAAACTTTTGGTTCATTTTTCACAATTGCCAGCATGTTAATACCAAAGGTGGATTGCATCGCTGTATGTTTATACAAATTGTTCAGCATCACGCTTGGATTCACGTCACGGCGCAGCTCGATGACAATCCGCATACCTGTACGGTCCGATTCATCCCGAAGGTCGGTAATACCGTCAATTCTTTTTTCACGCACTAGCTCAGCGATTTTCTCAACCAAACGGGCTTTATTAACCTGGTACGGAAGCTCTGTTACAATAATCCGCGCCTTGCCGTTATTCTCTTCAATCTCGGCTTTGGCACGCATGGTCACGGAGCCGCGTCCTGTTTCGTAAGCCTGGCGAATCCCATGACGCCCCAGCACATAACCAGCAGTCGGGAAATCCGGGCCTTGAATGTATTCCATCAATTCCATTGAAGTTATATCAGGATTTTCGATCAGGGCTAGCACCCCGTCAATAACCTCTCCGAGATTATGAGGCGGGATATTGGTTGCCATTCCGACAGCAATACCCGAAACACCGTTGACCAAAAGGTTCGGGTACCGGGCAGGGAGCACAACTGGCTCTAGCTCTTCACCGTCATAGTTTTCCGTAAAATCGATGGTTTCCTTGTTGATATCGCGCAGCATCTCCTGGGCAATCTTCGAGAGACGCGCCTCGGTATAACGCATAGCAGCCGGAGCATCACCATCGATGGAGCCAAAGTTGCCGTGCCCTTCGACAAGCATGTAACGCATCGAAAAATCCTGGGCCATACGGACCATAGTTTCATAAGCAGGCGCGTCACCGTGCGGATGGTACTTACCGATGACTTCACCGACGATTCTTGCCGATTTTTTGAAAGGCTTATCCGGTGATAAACCAAGCTCGGACATCGCATAGAGCACACGCCGGTGTACCGGCTTAAGTCCATCACGCACATCCGGCAAAGCCCGGCTCACAATGATGCTCATCGCATAATCCATAAAGGACTCGCGCATTTCAACACCAATGTCCCGTTCCTTAATCTGGGGATTTTTTTCTTCCGCCATGGTGGACCTCCTCCATTTCCCTCACAAACAGCATACTCATCTATATAGAATGAACTAATGATACAAGAAAACGACTCTCCTTAAAGTGCTGCACAGATTAGCAAGATGAGCAAACGGAAATCAGTTCAATCTACCTTCATGAATGATATTACGT
This sequence comes from Paenibacillus sp., assembly GCA_031254035.1. Classification (GTDB taxonomy): domain Bacteria; phylum Bacillota; class Bacilli; order Paenibacillales; family Paenibacillaceae; genus Paenibacillus_AQ. Next base: position 140,372 of record JAIRVF010000042.1, on the reverse strand, counting down.
CCAGGCGCCTTCTCAACCTATTCCGTACATAACTTCGTTGAAAACTTACCACTACGTGGATTTTAGTTCTTTACAGGCATAAAACGGCAAGCCGCAATCCACCTGTTCCCGGAGAAAGCAGTACCGTCAAAGAAACAAAAATATGATAAAACCACCAATCTTTATTATATTACTTTCACAAAAAGAGCACAATTAAACGTTTGGGTTCAATCTCCGTTTTATAATTGCCCAATTTGCACTATGAACTGGTGATTCGCCCTACCATCTTTATTACATGGACATATACTGGTATACAAAAGGAGCCTATTTCCACGCCCCAATTTCGCATATCCATATCTTTATATTATACCATTCATTTGCTCCCTTGTCCTATATTTTGTGCATTCCCTAACCATTTATTGCCCCTTTAAACTGTTCTGCAGCTATATACTTCAACTTTCTCGGAAAGGATGGGATGACTTGCCCATACAGCGTGTTTCGAGTAAATGGGATAAAACCAAAGTTCTTCTACGTAATAAGCAGGTCGCACAATATATTCCCCATACTTTAAAATATTCGCAGGATACGCTGATCGATATGCTGAAAGATAACGCACTGGTTTACATTAAGCCTGATATTGGCACCTATGGCAACGGTGTGATGTGCGTGGAGCGTCTGCCCGAACAGGCATCCGGGGAAAATGTAAGTCCAGAACGTTACAGTTTGCACTATGGAACCCATAGCGAAGAATTTGATTCCCTGAAAAATCTGCACCGGTCAGTCGTAAGCCGCACCCAGAACAAGCTTTTTCTCATACAGAAGGGCATTCCCAAGCTAAAATATAACGATCGGGCATTTGATTTTAGAGTATTAACGCAAAAAACACCCTCCGGAAACTGGGAAACGACAGGTATTGTCGCCCGAGTGGGAGCCAAAAACAAAATCACTACCAACTACCATGGTGGCGGTGGAATGGTGAAAATGATGGACGAGGTGCTGAGTGTTCATGCCTCCCGTTCGCAAATTAACGTTCTTGAAAGGCAACTGTACGCGCTCGGTGAAGATACTGCCAGACAACTGCAAAAAGAATATCCTAAACTGAAGGAAATTGGGTTGGATATTGCAATTAGCAAAGACTTGCACCCTTGGATTTTGGAAGTGAATACGCTCCCCGCTATTTTCCCCTTCAAAAAGTTTGTTAAGAATAAGGACATTTACCGCCGGATTGAGCGTTACGCTATAGCATACGGGCGAATCCAGGGATCAAGGAAAAGGAGCCGTAAAGCCAAGGTCTAATAAGCTCCGGATGAAAAAAGAAGGTGCCTGCTCAGGCACCTTCTTGGCGTTCTTTTTAAATATCCAGATTTTTAACATGCTTGGCGTGTTCATGGATAAAATCACGACGAGGTTCAACATTGTCTCCCATCAGCGTATCAAATATAATATCCGCCTGCATCGCATCTTCAATGGTTACTTGCAGCATGGTCCGGCTTTCCGGATCCATGGTAGTTTCCCACAGCTGTTCCGGATTCATCTCGCCCAAACCTTTATAGCGCTGAATATTGTATTTGGCATTTTCCCCGAACTCGGCAATGATTTCATCGCGTTCTTTCTCGGATCCGGCATACCGGACGGTTTTATTACGTTCGATCTTGAACAATGGTGGCTGGGCGATGTACACATATCCTGCTTCAAGTAACTGCCGCATATACCGGTAGAAGAACGTTAGCAGCAGCGTACGGATATGTGCCCCATCGACGTCGGCATCCGTCATAATAATAAGTTTATGGTAACGGGCTTTGCTGATCTCGAAATCTTCGTCACCAATCCCCGTTCCCATTGCCGTAACCATAGCCCGAATTTCCATGTTGGACAAAATACGATCCAGTCTGGCCTTTTCCACGTTCAGAATTTTACCGCGAATCGGCAAAATCGCCTGGAAATGGCGGTCACGCCCCTGCTTGGCAGAACCACCTGCAGAGTCACCTTCGACGATATACAACTCACTGATGGATGCATCTTTAGAAGAACAATCCGCGAGTTTGCCCGGCAGGGCACTGATCTCGAGTGCACTCTTGCGACGTGTCAGCTCACGAGCCTTCCGCGCGGCTTCACGGGCACGGGATGCCTGCAAAGCTTTTTCCAGTACGCGTTTGGATACGGCCGGGTTCTCGCCCATGAATTCCTGAAGCTTCTCGGAAAATAGAGATTCCACGATACCGCGAACTTCGCTGTTTCCAAGTTTGGTTTTCGTCTGGCCTTCGAACTGAGGCTCCGGAATTTTGACGGAAATGATTGCCGTCAGGCCTTCACGGACATCGTCGCCAGTCAGATTCCCGTTGCTGTCTTTAATCATACCGCTCTTGCGAGCATAGTCATTGATAATACGCGTCAAAGCACTCTTAAAACCGGACTCATGTGTTCCGCCTTCATGCGTGTTGATATTATTCGCAAAAGAATAAATATTTTCGGTATAGCTGTCGTTATACTGCAAGGCAATTTCGACCTGAATCATGTCGCGCGAGCCTTCCACGTAAATCGGCTGCTCATGAAGCGACTCCTTCTTCTCGTTCAAATACTTAACGTATTCAATGATACCACCGTCGAATTTGAAATAGTTAGAGGCTCCCGTCCGTTCATCGGTTAACGTCAGCGCAATCCCTTTATTCAAGAAAGCAAGTTCCCTGATCCGGGTCAGCAGCGTGTTGTAGTCATATATAGTCGTTTCGGTGAAAATTTCAGGATCCGGCAGGAATGTAACGGTCGTTCCATGTTCAGCTTCATCGATATCGCCGATAACTTTAATATCATACTGAGGTACACCACGATGGTATTCCTGTTGATAGATATGACCATCGCGTCTAACCTGCACGATTACCTTGGTCGATAATGCGTTAACGACGGAAACACCAACGCCGTGCAGACCACCAGAAACCTTGTATCCGCCACCGCCGAATTTACCGCCTGCATGCAGAACGGTCATAACGACTTCAAGCGTGGATTTCTTCAGTTTGGCATTTTCCCCAACTGGAATCCCCCGTCCATTATCGACAACCGTAATGCTGTTATCTTCATGAACGATGACTTCGATATGATCGCAAATGCCCGCCATGGCTTCGTCTATACTGTTATCCACGACTTCCCATACCAAATGGTGAAGGCCTTTGGCGCTAGTAGATCCGATATACATGCCAGGACGTTTACGGACGGCTTCCAGACCCTCCAGAACCTGAATCTGACTCTCATCATATTGCGGTTGATTCATAGACATGCCTGTCACCTACTTCTCTATAAATTCTATATACCCTGTTACAAATCACTGCATCCTTATCGCAACAAAAACTCCCATTCAAAGCGGCTTCTTGCTTCAAAGGGGCCATCCTAACGTTCAGAATATTTTATAAATCCCAGTACAGCTGAACCATCCTGAATCAAGAGAAAATCCTACTAAACACGGGCTTTTATTTTTCTATATATCAAGCGTTGGCCACGAATACTTTCGCCCGCTTTTTGAGTGTGGATGATGAAATCGGGGAATAATACACCGTGCTTTTCGTTACGACGATGGATTTGGCTTCCTCTTCGCCGATATATTCCACGTTCTTTTGCTGACAAGCGTGGTTGACAAACTGTTTGGATATTTTTGAGGATTTCTCAATCGATATATCAAAAATCGCGACCAATTCCGCGGAGCGGATAATTCTTTCACCGCCCAGATGAATATACATAGTCCCAACTCCTTAAGAGCCAACCTGTCCGCTGTGGACGTGGTAAATGCTGGCCTTTTTCAGTTTATCCGCATTCAGGCTTTCGATCCCCGTGGCTGTTATAAAAGTTTGCACCTTGCTCTGAAAGGTCTCGATCAGCTGCGTTTGGCGATAAGGGTCAAGCTCGGACAGCACATCATCCAGAAGTAAGACAGGATACTCCCCGATCTCTTCCTGGATCAATTCAATTTCCGCCAGTTTTAGGGATAATGCCGTGGTGCGCTGCTGTCCTTGAGATCCGTAGGTATGCACTTCCCTGCCGTTAATGTAGAAGGCCAAATCATCACGATGAGGCCCGGCAAGTGTCATACCGCGCCGAAGCTCCTGATCTTTCAGTTGTGATAATTTTATCATAAATTGTTCAAAAAGATAAGCTTCGTCTTCTTCCACCTCTTCACCGAACGACGGGAGATAGACAAGCTTCAAGTCTTCGCTGCCGTTCGTAATGCCGTGGTGGATGCTTTCGGCCCATCTCTGCAGCTTTATTATAAATTGTTTCCTCTTTTTTATGATTTTAACACCATGCTCCACCAGCTGCTGATCCCATACCTCGAGCAGCCCCTGCTGCGACGTATCCTTGCCCCACATCTGCTTTAGCAAGTTATTGCGCTGGTTCAGCACCTTCTGGTATTGCTGCAAATGATACAGGTATCCGGGGTGAACCTGGCCGATTTCCATGTCAAGAAAACGCCGGCGCACGCCAGGCGTTCCCTTCACAATTTCCAGATCCTCCGGCGCAAACATAACCACGTTCAGTGATCCGATAAAATCGCTCAGCTTCCGCTGTTCCAGGCCGTTGATTTTTGCCTTCTTCCCCTGTGGAGATAAATTCAGGTCGAGCGTTAGCGGTCCATACTTTTTCTCCACTACCGCCGACAATTGCGCGCTTTTATCCTGAAAGGAGATGAGCTCTCGGTCTCTGGAGGTGCGGTGGCTTTTGGTCAGCGCGAGTACAAAAATCGCCTCTAACAGATTGGTTTTACCCTGGGCGTTTTGCCCGATCAGCAAGTTGACATCACCGAAAGAATCCAGCTGCAGCTCCTCATAGTTACGGTAATGCTGCAGGCTGATACTTTTTACAAACACGTAGACTTCCTCCTCATCTCCTGCCTGTCACTTTAAGCCGAGGCTTCGTGAGGAGCATATTTAGGACTGCCGAGTTACGGTAAATTCGCCGCAATCCTCCACGTTTACCCGGTCTCCCGAATAAAGCTTGCGCCCCCGGCGTTCTTCAGGTTCACCGTTCACAAGCACTTGGCCTTCCTGCAGCAACGCCTTCGCCATCCCGCCTGTGGATACGCAGTCAGCCAGTTTCAGGAATTGGTCAAGTTTAATATATTCACTGTGGATAACTATTTCTTTCATCGCTAACTCCCTTCCTGTGCATAAGTTTGGAAAGCTCCCTAATTTGTTGTCCGGTAAGGAAGAATGACATACGAGCTTTGACTGTCATCCATCGGTTTCAGGATAATTGGGCTCATCATGCCGGTAAAGGCGATCATCAGCTGCTCGCTTTCCACGATTTTTAGCACGTCGAGCATATATTTGGAATTAAAGGATATGCGTAGTGGTTCCCCTTTAAAATCAATGACTTCCAATTCTTCGCGCACTTTGCCGAGTTCGGATGAGCTAGAAGAGATTTCAATCCCTCCGTTTTCCATTGTCTGCAAACGTACGATATTCGTTTTTTCCTCACGGGAAAGCAAATAAGCTCGGTCGATCGATTCGCTTAATTTTTTTGTTTCCAAAATGAGTTCTGTTTTGTAGCTTGTCGGAATAATTCTAGAAGTATCCGGATAAATACCGTCCAGAATACGGGAATAGAACAAGACGCGGTCCAGCTTGAACAGTACCTGGTTGTCCGCAACGACAATATCGACCAGCGCATTTTGATCAGGGACGATTTTGCTCAGTTCGTTCAGCGTTTTGCCGGCAATGACGATATTGCTGAACTTCACTTCCTCCGTTCCTTCCAAGTGGGCAGAACGTGTTGCGAGGCGATGCCGATCCGTTGCCGTAAATTTCAAGTCATTTTGCTCCAAATTCCACAGGACGCCCGTCAAAATAGGGGTCGTTTCCTGCGTGGAAATGGCAAATACCGTTTGGCGGATCATGTTTTTCAGAAGCACTCCGGGGAGGGAGATGGTTTGGTTTCCCTCAATGTCCGGCATTACCGGGAATTCCTCCGGATCGAGGCCCACCATTTGGATCTCCGTGGCGCCAGATGAGATAAAGGTTTGAAACTGCTCTTTAACTTCCATTTGGATTTCCTGGGAAGGAAGCTTCTTGACGATCTCCACAAAGAATTTGGCCGGCAGCACAACACTACCGGTTTGCTCCACCTGGACGATCGTACGATTGTCATCCTCAATCGGAATAAATGACTGGATAGAAATATCGGTATCGCTTGCCGTCAAAGTGACGCCCTGATGCGTTACATCCAATTTGATTCCTCCCAGAATCGGGATGGTAGTCCGACTGGAAATCGCCTTCGATACATGTTGAATAGATTCGTTAAGGACATTTTTGAGAATGCTGATCTTCATCTTTTCACTCCTAGCAGGAATTTCGGGCTAACGGCGAGCAGGTTTGGAACTCGCTGTTTGCGCAGCTTTTATGGTTATATTATTTATATTTAAATATAGTAATAGCAGTAGGGGCACTGAATATGTGGATAAGCCCGGCAAACCTCAACAAATTAAGCCTATCCACATGTGTATAGATTGTGCATAGGCTTTTAACTTGTTCAGGTTGGATTTTTGATTTTTTCTGTAATGTTATTGATCACCTTAAAGAGATCCTGGTCATTTTTCAGCGACTGGGATATTTTTTCATGCGCATGGATCACGGTGGTATGGTCCCGGCCTCCAAATGCTTCCCCAATTTTGGGCAGTGAAAAATCCGTCAGCTCGCGTGAGAGATACATGGCAATTTGCCGCGGGAAGGCAACGGCTTTTGTTCTCTTGCGCGCCTTAAAATCCTCCAGCTTCAAATTGTAGTACTCCCCAACCTTTTGCTGAATGTCCTGGATGGTGATCATTCTCGGACGGCTGGAAGGAATGATATCCTTCAGCGCTTCGGCAGCCAAATGAGTTGTGACGTCTTGATTGGTAAGCGACGAATAGGCGACGACCCGGATCAGGGCACCTTCGAGCTCGCGGATGTTGGTATCGATCTGATTGGCGATATACATCATGGCTTCGTTCGGGATGTCGAGATTTTCGGCCTTCGCTTTTTTGCGTAAAATGGCGATCCGCGTTTCCAAATCCGGCGGCTGAATGTCGGTGATAAGCCCCCATTCGAAGCGGGATCTTAGCCGATCTTCCAGTGTTGGAATTTCCTTGGGCGGCCTATCACTGGAGATGATAATTTGTTTCTGTTCCTCATGCAGCGCGTTAAATGTATGGAAAAATTCCTCCTGAGTCGATTCTTTCCCAGCCAGGAATTGAATATCGTCGATCAGTAATATATCCACGTTGCGGTATTTGTTGCGGAAGCTTTCCGCCCGGTTGTCCCGGATCGAGTTGATGAACTCATTCGTAAATTTCTCGGAAGAGAGATATACGACGCGGCTTGCAGGATTGTGCTCCAGAATATAGTGGCCAATGGCATGCATCAAGTGCGTTTTACCCAGTCCAACCCCTCCGTATAGAAACAAAGGATTGTAAGCTTTTGCTGGCGCTTCAGCGACGGCAAGCGATGCCGCGTGGGCAAACCGGTTTCCGGATCCAATAACGAACGTATCAAAGGTGTATTTCGGATTCAGCATATGGGTTAATGCTTCTTCTTGGGTCACCTGAGGCATTGGAGCGGGCTGCTGGGGAACGACTTCTGCAGGTTTGTTATCTTCAATGACAAATTTGACGTCAACCTGCTTGCCAAGCACTTCAAAGATCGTCGAACTGACGAGTTTGGTATAGCGGCTTTCCAACCATTCAACGGCAAAAGTCGTAGGCGCGGAAATGACAATGGAGTGGTCACTCATTTGAATTGCTTTCGTTGCTTTAAACCAGGTGTCGAAGCTTGGCTTACTGAGTTTGGTATGAATAATAGATAGGATTTGCTGCCATAATTCGGAAGTATGGCTGTCCACTGAATGTCACTCCTTTAATCTTCCAAATGCGGCCGTAGCCTCCGCTACTTGAGTGGATTGTCGAAAAAAAATGAAATTTGAAGTATTTTATCCCCAATTTCACGTTCGGAGAAAATAAAAAAAGTGGATAAATTAAAATTGTTCACAAGTTTATCCACAGCTTGTTGATAATATTATGGGTGAAAACAGATATTCACAACCAAAAGTAATATAATCATAGCAAAAGAATCCCTTTTTATCAATGTATGCGTCCATTTTATCCACAAATTCAATAAGTTGTGTATAAATCATATTCACAATACTATATATTGTTTATAATTTGTTTAAGTTTCGACAGTATACCTAAAAACGGAAAATCGGTTGTGCACAGCTTGTGCCGAAAAACGGAAATCCGCGACGGTTGTTGTGAACAAGTGGATAAATGGGGGCTGTGGAAAACATGATGGACCTTTTTAATTGTCCCCCTTTTTGATTGCGCTAAGGAGCCATTAGAAAGAATATTGTGAAGTTTCGTATATTTATGGAACCGGGGATCGGAATAAAATTAGAGGACAAGCCTTTTTTTGTAGTTTCCATGCGAAATAGAGGAAGGGATCTGTTGACTTTTTAACATTGACATGGTTAAATGTAAAAAGGCATTTTCTGTGTTGAGTGAAAATGAGTTAACCATAAAGGTTATGAAATCCTGTAAGGGGGTGCAAATACATGAGACCAACATTTAAACCAAATGTGAGCAAACGCAAAAAGGTTCATGGTTTCCGGAAAAGAATGAGCACGAAAAACGGCCGTAAAGTGCTGGCTGCTCGTCGTCTGAAGGGCAGAAAAGTATTGAGTGCTTAAATTTCGTGCATAAAGACCACTGCGGTGGTCTTTTTTTCTTCAATTTGATGGAATAGCTGAGTCGGATATTTTTTAGCTCCGAATCGATCAGCTATGAATAAAGAAAAAAGAGGGAAGAATGTATTTAGCGGCCTGCAGTTTATGATGATGTGGGAGTGATAATACTGAATGATGCACTTCCCTTATATATATATGAAGCAAAAATTTTGAATGCCCTTTTATTATGATGAGAAATAGCTGCGGTTCGCTGAAATATGCCCGCTTTTTGCTAAAATTTCTCCCATTGAAAGGCACTGATAATAGGGGTCTTAACAAAATTTTGACTCTTGCTTATTAGAGGTTGTTCAAGAAGTCCGCTTTGGATCACAAAGTGAATCAGGAAGCAGAGTCGACATCGAATCTCGAATTTAGCCGGGCCTAAGCGGATGCTTACGAAGTATGTTTCCTCCGGAAACATCTTAGGTGCTCACGTACCCACTACAAGCAGATGCTTACGTAGTCGTTTTCTACGAAAACGTGTAGCTCCACTCCTCAGTCCCTAGCTTCATTCAACTTAAGCGTTTTGAAAAAACGCACATCGGAAGGATAAGCTTCGGTGCTGAAAACGACCTTTTTGAACACGCACTATTGTCAATAAATGACCGCATGGACATTCCAGCGGGTGAGCAGGCAGGGGATAGGGTTGCAGAAAAGTTTGCGTTTACGAAACCGCGCTGACTTCAGTCGCGTATATCGTCATGGAAAGTCTTTTGCGAATTATCAGTTTGTCGTGTACTGGTTCCGCAAAAAAGAGGTAGAGAAATTTCGCGTAGGGATTTCCGTCAGCAAAAAAGTGGGCAATGCCGTTGTCCGCAATCGGATGCGCCGTCTCGTTAAGGAGATTGTCCGTCATCATGAGGATAAGCTGATCGAGCATGTGGATCTTGTTTTTATTGTCCGCAAAGGCGCACTTGATATGCCATATAAGGATTTGGAAAAGAGCGTTCTTCACGTGCTGCGCAAAGCATCGCTGCTGCGGCCTCCAGGCCGGTGAAGGCTGGTTTCTTTGTCCCATTAATTATGGTATTATTTACGTTGAACGGAAGTGTTCAGAGAGGGGTTATAAGGTGTCGCTATTCAAGACGAGACGAGGTAGGAAATGGATCCTCCTCATTGCTGTAATGATGCTTGCAATGACTGTATTAACGGCGTGTGGTTCCAATGCAGCGACGTTAACGACTGAAGACATGAAAAACACCGGTGGTTTCTGGCAGAGAAACGTTGTCTATTATTTCTCGCTTGCACTCGATACGTTTGCACATTGGTTTAACGGTGCATACGGAATTGCCGTACTTGTGATGGTGATTATTGTGCGTACGCTAATTTTGCCGTTGTCCATCAAACAAGTTCGAAGCTCTAAAGCCATGCAGGCCATTCAGCCCGAACTCGCCAAAATCAAGGAGAAGTTTAAAGATAATCCGGAAAAGCAGCAGCAGGAAACGATGCGCTTATTCCAGGAAAATAAGGTTAACCCGATGGCGGGATGTCTGCCACTGCTTGTGCAGATGCCTGTTTTTATCGCTCTCTATAACTCGATTGTTCACAATAAGTATTTGTATGATCATTCATTCCTGTGGCTTCAGCTTGGTAAGCCGGATCACTTAGTGATTCTGCCGATACTGGCCGCGGCAACGACATTCCTGCAAACGCGCATGATGATGAAAATGAATCCAAGCCCGCAGCAGGGTGCAATGCAGTTTATGATGTTTGTGTATCCGGTACTGATCTTTTTCATGTCCTATCAGTTCCCGTCTGCACTGCCATTGTACTGGTTCTTCAGTAACCTGTACACGATCGTACAGAACTATTTCCTATACCGCAAAAATCCGAACGCTAACGTAGCGGCTGTATCCACTGCCGGTGGAGGCAATGCTAAGGGCGGCAAGAACAGCAGCCAAGGCAATAAGGGAAATGCGGGAAAAGGCAAGAAGGGGGCCAAAAAAACTAAATGAGCAAAGTCGTCGCATCAGGAAAAACCGTTGAAGAAGCTGTAAGACATGGGCTGGCCCAACTTGGGGTAAGCAAGGACCGCGTATCGGTCAATATCGTATCACAGCCGTCAAAAGGATTCCTGGGGCTGATTGGTGTCAAGGAAGCAAAGGTTGAGCTTACACTGCTGCCCGAGCCCACACCAGTCCAAGTTGAGACGGCATCAACATTGCCTTTAGACCCGGTTTTGCCGGAGGCCGAAGAAACACAGTCAGATATTGATCCTTATGAAGAAGCTGTTCAGTTCATCAAAGATGTCGGCAAAAGCATGGGATTGGATGTTACCGTCGACGTACAGCGTGCCAAGGATATTACAACACTTCATATATTGGGACCCGATTTGGGTTTGATCATCGGCAGAAGGGGACAAACCCTTGATGCCTTGCAATATTTGGCCAATATTGTGGCCAACCGTTATTCAGATAGTTTCATTCGTATTGTGCTTGATGCTGAAAATTTCCGTGAGCGTCGCAAAAAAACACTGGAAGATTTGGCGGATCGCCTTGCAAGCCGCGTAATTCGTTCTCGCAAGGAGGTTGTCCTTGAGCCGATGTCTTCACAGGAGCGGAAGGTAATCCACTCCAGACTGCAGGATCATCCGCAGGTGAAGACGTACAGTAAAGGGGAAGAACCCAACCGTCGCATTGTCATTACATTAAAGTAGATGGGATAAGGAATTACCGGAACCCGGGAGATTCTAAATTATCCTGTATTGAGCAATGATTGTGCAATGACTTTATTTAGCTTTCTTAGCTGATGAAGTCATTGCTTTTTTCGTAGATAAGGAGCTGTACATTAGGTCTTGGTATTTCACTATCTGGATAGGATAGGAGTAAGAATGCGGAAAGAAAGCATGAAAGAAGAGCTCAATATCATAATTAGTGCTTGAGAAAAGCGAAAGTAGCGGAGGGGACGGAATCGTTCTGAAGAAGCGGTAGCGTTCGCCTTTGTCTCCAAATTTCTACCTTTGTGAAAAATAAAATCGAGAAACTTGGAGACAACAGCGATCGGAAGAATGATCCGTAACCGCAGCGGCCACCACGCACAATGTTAAGGACTAATTTCAGTATTGAGCCGAAAGAAGAGGTGAATAACGTGCTTAGTGATACAATTGCGGCCATCTCGACAGCAGTGGGAGAAGCAGGCATCGCGGTAATCCGCGTGAGTGGTCCCGGTTCCATCGCCGAGGTGGACAACATTTTTCAAAGTAAAACCAAGTTGGCCGAAGCTGCAACACATACCGTTCATTATGGACATATCATTGATCCGGATCGGGAAGAGCGGGTGGAAGAGGTTCTGGTTACGGTCATGCGTGCTCCGCGCTCTTTTACGACAGAGGATGTGGTGGAAATCAGCACGCATGGTGGCGTCATATCCGTAAAAAGAGTGATGGATCTGCTGCTTCAGCAGAATATCCGTCTGGCGGAACCGGGCGAGTTTACCAAACGGGCCTTTTTGAATGGTCGGATTGACTTGTCGCAAGCTGAGGCGGTTATTGATTTGATCCGGTCCAAATCAGACCGGGCCTTCTCTGTGGCGCTGAAACAGGTGGAAGGAGCCTTATCCGATCAAATCGGAAAGCTGCGCCATACACTAGTGGAGACGATGGCTCATATCGAAGTCAATATCGACTATCCCGAGCATGATGTGGAGTCGCTCACGGCTGAGTTTATAAAAGAAAAAAGCACAGAAGTCATGCATGGCATTGCAAAACTGCTGAAGACTGCTGAGCAAGGCAAGATTTTGCGCGAGGGTATCACGACAGCCATTGTCGGACGGCCAAATGTGGGCAAATCTTCGTTGCTGAATGCTTTAGCCCATACGAATCGGGCGATTGTAACGGATATCCCAGGGACAACACGGGATGTGATTGAGGAGTTTGTTACCATTAACAACATTCCGCTGAAGCTGCTCGATACCGCCGGTATACGGGAAACGATGGATGTGGTAGAGAAAATCGGGGTGGAGCGATCCAAAACTGCTGTGACGGAGGCAGACTTGATTTTGCTTGTATTGAATGCCAGCGAACCCCTCCATGAAGACGAACTGAAATTAATGGAACAAATCCGCGGTAGACAATCCATTGTTATTACGAATAAAATGGACTTACCTCCACAGCTAGATCAAGATATTCTTGCTCGATATTACTCGGAAGACTTGATCGTACCGATGTCCGTGAAAACCCAAGAGGGGATCGATGCACTGGAGAAGGCGATATCGCAGCTCTTTTTCAGTGGCAGCATTGAAACTGGAGATCTAACGTATGTCAGCAATGTACGCCATATCGCATTGCTTAAGAAAGCGAACAAATCTTTGCAGGATGCTTATGAGGCTGCTGAACAGTTCATTCCGATCGATATGATCCAAATTGATGTTCGTTTGGCATGGGAGCAGCTGGGTGAGATCATTGGCGATACGGCGTCGGATTCGCTTTTGGACCAAATTTTCTCGCAGTTTTGCTTAGGTAAATAAAGAATAGCTTATATGGATCGACAAACCGCTAATATAGATCAATTTTTAAATAAAAGGGAGGTTTTAATCATGAGTTACAATGGCGGCAGCTATGATGTAATTGTCATCGGTGCAGGTCATGCCGGTTGTGAGGCTGCCCTTGCTGCAGCTCGGATGGGATGCAGTACATTGATGATAACGATTAATCTGGACATGGTTGCCTTCATGCCGTGCAATCCTTCGATTGGAGGACCGGCAAAAGGCCATGTAGTCCGTGAGATCGACGCATTGGGCGGAGAAATGGGACGTAATATTGATAAGACTTTTATCCAAATGCGTATGCTGAATACAGGAAAGGGACCAGCGGTTCACGCATTGCGTGCTCAAGCGGATAAATTTCTGTACCAGCACACGATGAAAGAAACGATGGAGATGGAATCGAACCTGACCATGCGTCAAGGGATGGTGGAAGAGCTCATTGTGGAAGACGGCGTATGCGTGGGTGTGATCACCAAAACAGGTACCGCATACCGTGGCAAATCAGTTGTACTGACTACAGGCACCTACCTGCGCGGCAAAGTCATCATGGGCGAAATGACGTACGAGAGCGGTCCGAATAATCAGCAACCTTCGATTAAACTGGCTGAAAATCTGCGTCAACTTGGCTTTGACCTGGTTCGTTTTAAAACAGGAACACCTCCACGTGTTCATAAATCAACGATTGATTTTTCGAAAACGGAAATTCAGCCTGGTGATGAAAAGCCGAAGTTTTTCTCGTATGAAACGAAAGGCTCTGAAAATGAGCAGCTTCCTTGCTGGCTGACATACACATCGCTTGAAACACATCAGATTATTAATGCTAATTTGCATCGGGCACCGATGTTTTCCGGCATCATTGAAGGAACAGGACCACGGTATTGCCCATCCATCGAGGATAAGATCGTGCGTTTCAGCGATAAGCCAAAGCATCAAATTTTTCTTGAGCCAGAAGGTAAGAATACCTCTGAATATTATGTCCAGGGTCTATCCACCAGTATGCCTGAAGATGTTCAGCTCGCTATGCTTCGCTCCATTCCAGGTTTGGAAAAGGTAGAAATGATGCGCAACGGATATGCGATTGAATATGATGCAGTCGTTCCAACCCAGCTATGGCCTTCACTTGAAACGAAAATGATTCCGGGTTTGTTCACAGCTGGACAGATCAATGGTACTTCAGGTTATGAAGAGGCTGCCGGGCAGGGTATTATGGCAGGCATTAATGCAGCACGTCGCGTACAAGACAAGGAACCTGTTATTTTGGATCGTTCGCAGGGTTATATCGGCGTATTGATTGATGACTTGGTCACGAAAGGTACGAATGAGCCATACCGTCTGCTGACTTCACGTGCGGAATATCGCTTGCTTCTTCGTCATGATAATGCGGATCTTCGTTTGACGCCGCTTGGACATGAAATCGGTTTGATTTCCGATGAACGTTTTACTACATTCCTGGATAAGAAAGGGAAAGTGGAACAAGAAATTGAACGATTGCAGGCGACCAAAGTAGGGCCATCGCATGTTAATGAAATGCTGGAACAAGTGGGTTCTGCTCCAATTCAGGATGGAAGCAATCTGCTTACTATTTTGCGTCGTCCCGAAGTGAGCCATGATCATATCGAAGAAATCTCCCCATCCCCATTTGATTTGACCGATGAAATGAAGGAGCAGGTGGAGATTCAAATCAAGTATGCTGGATATATCGAAAAGCAGCTTATTCATGTTGAGCGCCTGAAAAAAATGGATGAGAAAAAGATTCCAGATACGATTAATTATAATGAAATTGAAGGTATAGCCATCGAAGCGCGTCAGAAGCTTTCCAGTATCCGTCCGATTTCCATCGGCCAGGCTTCCCGTATTTCTGGGGTTACGCCTGCGGATATTTCGATTCTGCTGGTTTATCTGGAGCATTACAACCGGGTAACGGCTGCGAGAGGTTAATCTATGGATCATATACAGGAAGCATTTAAACAACGGCTGCATGACAAAGGGATTGAGATCACCTCATCCCAAATAGATCAGTTCGAAATCTACTACAAAGAACTGGTAGAGTGGAATGAGAAGATGAATCTTACCGGGATTACGGACCGGGAGCAGGTGTATACGAAGCATTTTTATGATTCGGTATCCCTTGCATTTTATGTAAATATGAACGACGTAAAAATGATGGCTGACATTGGATCTGGTGCTGGGTTCCCCGGTATTCCTCTAAAAATTTGTTTTCCACAATTAGAACTAACCATTATCGATTCGCTCAATAAGCGGATTAAGTTCTTGGAGCATATTGCGCAGGAAACAGGCCTTCAGCATGTGCAATTATTGCATGGAAGGGCCGAGGATTGGGCCCGAAAGCCGGAACACCGGGACAAGTATGATCTTGTAACTGCCAGAGCTGTCGCCAAACTTGCAGTTCTCAATGAGTTCTGTCTTCCTTATGTAAAAGTGGGGGGCATATTCGCAGCTATGAAAGGAAGCAGTCCTGATGATGAGATCAAAGAAGCTTCCCGTAGCTTGAAAGAACTAAAAGGAAAACTCCAACGTGTCGAGCATTTCACCCTTCCTATTGAGGAATCGGAGCGGCATATCATCGTTATAAATAAAACAGCGGGGACACCTGGAAAGTATCCGCGTAAAGCGGGTACAGCTCTGAAGACACCGTTGTAATAAGAGGATTTATCTCTGGTAAAAGCAGAGTTGAACAAGAAAATAAAAGGTTTGATCAATGGAGAGGAATGTTTCACGTGAAACATTCCTCTTTTTTGCTTGCTGAAATTATTTTAGCTATAATCGCTGTAGAAATATGTCGCTCCGAGGTGTTTTTTCTCTCGGAATGACAGTATTCTCATTGAAAAAATTAGTGGTTGGCAGGAAAAAAGGGGGACTTTGGAGAATATGATTATATGAAAAAAAGTGATAGAATAAAGAGAGTTGTTATAGCGCGATGAATTGAGAAAAGCATATCCTTGAAAAACAAATTTATGCTGTAGCATGCTGATTTTGCGGTAAGCGGAGCTGAGCGCAGGCGACCATAGTATTTGTTTTTTTGTAGGGGTATGAGATAACTTTCGCAGCTATACATAAATGAATTAGAGAAGGGCAGCCTACTTTTTTCAAATGTGAACGTTCTTATCCAATCTATGTTGAAGGTAGTCAAGAGCGATCAAAAAAATAGTGAATCAGATTTGCACGAAAACGGCCCGTCGCCTAAGCTACCTTCGGCAAATCAAATGATTTATCGTTTTTTGATTGCGCCCTAATAGCAGATTTATATCATACTTAAGAATGCAGGTAAGTCGATTTTACTAATGATGCTGGCCAAGCGCTTTGCCAAAGTGCTATTACGAAATTAGGTGGTAATATACGCAATGAAAGAACAATTTTCTAAATTGTTTGGTTTGACGGAGCGCAACAATAGTGATGAAGTAAAACAAATTCCGGTGGGGGAGATTGTTAGTAGTCCCTATCAACCCCGCACGATTTTTGATGACGAAAAAATTGATGAGTTATGCCAGACAATCAAGACCCATGGCGTCATTCAGCCAATTGTTGTGCGTATCCGCAATTCCAAATACGAGATCATTGCCGGAGAACGGCGTTGGCGTGCTGTTACAAAACTTGGGATGGAGACGATCCCTGGAATTGTTCGTGAATTTAATGATTCCCAAGCGGCTTCAATTGCGTTGATCGAGAATTTGCAGCGTGAAGGTTTGACTTCGATTGAAGAGGCAGTGGCTTACCAGAAGCTGATTGATCTTCATCAATTAACTCAGGAAAGTCTGGCGCAGCGTCTCGGGAAAAGCCAGTCGACCATTGCGAATAAAATTCGACTGCTTCATTTGCCCCAAGAAGTGAAGGCAGCGCTCATGGAACGCAAGATTACGGAGCGTCATGCCCGTGCACTGTTGTCTTTGGATACAGAGGAGCTCCAGCTAAAGCTATTGTCTGAAATTATTGTAAAAGATTTAAATGTGAAACAAACGGAAGCACGAGTTGCTTTCTATAAAGAGGTTTCCAAAATTAAAAAATCCAAACGGATCTCTTTTACCAAGGATGTCCGTCTTGCCTTAAATACCATCCGGCAATCTATTGATATGGTATCCGATTCCGGAATGGCGATCAAAACGACCGAAAATGATCATGAGGATCATTATGAAATTGTGATACAGATCCCTAAGCGTTAATACGTGGTGTGGCTGCAGGCGGCTTGTAGGCCGCTTTTTTAGCGGATGGCGGCAAACGACTTTCGTGAATCCCCGAGTGGCTGGGGAGGGGCAGTTTGCATTTTGCTGTATGAGCTATGTTGATGCTTTGTAAATCAAGGAAATGATGAAGAAACGGATGGAGAAGCCGCTCTTTGTGGTTCCAGTCACAGGGTATCCTTTTTGTAAAGGGAAAGATGTACTCGTGTAGGCGAAGCCGTTAAGATTGTACCTGAAAGGGTAATATCCGATTATCCAATTGGTAAAGGGTAACAGAACCCAAGATGTTTCTTTCAGGGTGTGTGCAGTCGATTGTTTTGCTATTTACAAAATCCCGTGACCTACAAGAAGAGTTTTCATACACAATGAGGTGAAATTGAGTGTCTAAAATCATTGCCATAGCAAATCAAAAGGGTGGAGTTGGTAAAACTACAACCTCCGTCAATCTCGGTGCAGGATTGGCTACCCTCGGTAAAAGAGTGCTGCTCGTAGACATTGACCCGCAAGGCAATACCACGAGTGGCGTTGGCGTGAATAAAGCTGATGTAGCCAATTGCATTTATGACGTCATTATCAATGAAGTACATCCCAAGGAAGCGATTCTTGAGACTCAGGTCGAAGGATTGCATATTATTCCTGCTACCATTCAACTGGCTGGCGCTGAAATCGAATTGGTGCCGACAATCTCCCGGGAGCTCCGTCTGAAAAAATCACTTCAACTTGTGAAAGCGAACTATGACTATATTTTGATTGACTGTCCGCCTTCTTTGGGGATTTTGACAATTAACTCTTTGACTGCATCCGATTCGGTCATCATTCCGATCCAGTGCGAATATTATGCGCTTGAAGGGCTGAGCCAACTGCTCAATACCGTTCGTTTGGTTCAAAAGCATTTGAATACATCACTGCAGATTGAGGGCGTACTTCTTACCATGTTGGATGCTCGCACAAATCTCGGTATTCAGGTGATTGAGGAAGTTAAAAAGTATTTTCAAGAGAAAGTATACCAAACGATCATTCCGCGAAATGTCCGTTTAAGCGAAGCGCCTTCCCATGGTCAATCGATTATGACTTATGATCCGCGTTCCAAAGGCGCAGAGGTTTATTTAGAGTTGGCAAAGGAAGTGATGTCTTATGAGTAAACGGTTAGGCAAAGGACTTGATGCCTTAATTCCTTCCCTTTCAATTAATGATGATGATAAAATCGTGGAAATTTCACTCAGTCAACTGCGTGCGAATCCGTACCAGCCGCGCAAAGATTTCAATGAGGAATCGATCCAAGAATTAGCGGAATCTATCCGGCAACATGGCGTTATTCAGCCGATTATTGTGCGCAGTGTATTGAAGGGTTATGAAATTATTGCTGGTGAACGGCGTTTCCGAGCATCTCAATACTGCGGAAAAGCAACGATTCCTGCGGTTGTTCGCAGCTTCAATGATCAGCAGGTTATGGAAATAGCGTTGATCGAGAACCTACAGCGTGAAAATCTGAATGCGATGGAGGTTGCGGTTGCATACCAGGGGTTAATGGACCAGTATTCGCTTACTCAGGAAGAATTGTCTCTCAAGGTAGGAAAATCAAGATCGCATATCGCAAATTTTTTGAGGTTGCTTTCGCTCCCTGAGGAAGTCAAGGATTATGTTTCACGTGGAACATTGTCCATGGGACATGCTCGTGCAATCGTCGGATTAAAGGACCCAGCGCTTATTAAACAGCTTGCCAAACAATGTGTAGCGAATGAGTGGAGTGTTCGTGATCTTGAGGAAGCCGTGAAAAGCTTAGATCGTAAAGCTGATGATAAAAATAAGGTTAAAGTGAAAAAGCGCGACCCTTATATTGATAGTCTGGAAGAATCATTGCGTGATAGATTTAGAA
Source organism: Paenibacillus sp. (assembly GCA_031254035.1). GTDB lineage: Bacteria > Bacillota > Bacilli > Paenibacillales > Paenibacillaceae > Paenibacillus_AQ. Next base: position 121,103 of record JAIRVF010000042.1, on the reverse strand, counting down.
CGACGGTGAAAATCAAACAAAACAAAGATAAGGGCAAAATCGAACTGAATTATTACAGTAAGCAAGATTTGGAACGGCTGTTGGAACTTCTGCAATAAGAGTAATCTTATGGTGGTGCCAAGGTGACATGTCCGGCTGGTTCCCTGATATGGGGGAAGAGGATATGTCATTCTCTTTTTTCTAAAGGACGTTCAACAGTTTGATGTGTTATGAAAGGAGGGGGAGGTAGTGATGCCACTTATATATTTGGATCACGCAGCCACCTCCTGGCCCAAGCCCCCCGAGGTTATGGAGGCTATGCAGGAGGCTATGACGGGTGCCGCAGCCAATCCGGGTCGTGGAAGCCATCAAATGGCGATCGAAGCGAGTAGGGTGTTGTTTGGGACCCGCAAGGTATTGGCACAGTTATTTCATGTTCGGAACCCCAATGATATGATCTTTACGCATAATACGACGGAAGCGTTGAATTTAGCCATGAAGGGGCTGCTGCGTAAAGGGGATTCGGTTGTCGCAACGATGATCGAACATAATTCTGTCAGAAGGCCTTTGGAATATTTGAAACGCGTTCTCGGTATTCAAGTGGAGTATATTCCGGTGAATAAATATGGGGAATTGGATATGATGAGGCTGAAGGCTGCCATATCGAGACGCCCTAAGCTGGTTGTATGCAGTCATAGCTCCAATTTGCTAGGAAGCATTTTGCCTATAGCGCAAATCGGGGAACTAGCCCATCAATTTGGTGCAGTATTCCTGGTGGATGCAGCCCAAAGCGTGGGCTGCCTAGAACTTGATGTATCTGGCATGAATATTGACCTACTTGCTTTTCCAGGGCATAAAGGACTGCTTGGACCTCAAGGTACCGGAGGGTTATACATATCCCCTAATATTGAGTTGGAACCCCTATTACATGGTGGAACCGGGAGTCAATCAGAGGAGAGGGAACAGCCGAAGGTGCGTCCGGATCGCTATGAAGCAGGTACGCCGAATACCATTGGCATTGCCGGTTTGAAGGTTGGTGTCGAGTGGGTGTTGGAACGGTCCCCGCAGCAGATCTATCAGCACGAATGGGAACTTGCACAACGGATTATAGAAGGCATTCAGGGGATACAGGGAATGCGAATATTAGGACCGAAAGCGGGAGAACCAAGAAGTGGAATAGCGTCTTTCATCTCGGTGAAGGTGGACGCCAGCGAAATTTCCTTTCGATTGGACCGCGAATATGGTATCGCTGTGCGGGCTGGTATGCATTGTACACCGTTGGCACACGAGTCCATGGGGACACTGCAGACAGGAGCAGTACGCGCAAGCGTAGGGGTGGATACCACAATTGCGGAGGTGGACGCACTTATTGAAGCGGTTAAAAGTATTTGCAACAGGAGGTGATGGGGTTAACGGACACGAATATGGATAGATCTTTTACAATAATGGGAAAATAATAAATAGCCGGTTAGATCAAGAATGAGGAAAAGGAATGAAACAGCAATGTCGGATCTGAATAATTTAATATTGGAACAGCTGCAGTGGTTTGTCGGCGGAGTCATACTCCTCATTTTGATCTTGCTCGTTATGGTGTTTACGCAAAGTGCAAAGCTCAGAAAGATGCGTCGGACATATGAGACGATGATGGCGGGCAGCGGAGTCGAAAACCTTGAAACCTTACTGATTGATTTGAAAGTGCAAATGGATGCAATTGACGATGAACAAAAATACCAGCGTAAATCGCAGGAAATAATCTTGACCAAGCTGAAGCAGGCGAAGGGGAACGTGGGCATCAAACGTTACAATGCTTTCAGTGATCAAGGCAGCGATTTGAGCTTTTCGATTGCCATTGTGGATGAAAAGAAAAATGGAGTCGTCATTTCAGCTCTTTACAGCCGTGACAGCTCCTATGTATACGCCAAGCCGCTTGCGGCAGGCGAATCAACGTATGCTTTATCTCCGGAAGAAGTGGAAGCAATCAGTCTAGCCGTGCAACAAGGGTAGAGCGGGTTTTCCATTCCTGAATCGCGGAGTGAAGACTGGATGCAATGATGTCCGATAGACGGACAACCAGACTTAACCGTGTGTTTTGCAATACGAAATATTCCATGAAGCCGCCGACATTAACGATACCTGTCAAATGGATATCGCCAACCGGCGGCAATTCTTTATGTACGCCTGCGCCGGGCTTGAGAGGGCCGCTAGCCACTTGGATACAGCCGACACTAGAAGACTGTCCAAGACAGGCATCAACGCCGATGACAAAGGGATTGTTATATAAGGCGTAAATAGAGGAGAGGGTCTCTTGCAGATTTACGGCATGAACAGGCTCCTCCAGTGTGCCGAACAAATGGAACCATGGACTCTTATAACGTGCCAATGCCGTACCGACCAAAGGGCCAAGGCAGTCGCCCGTAGAGCGGTCGGTTCCGATGCAAACGACAATCACCTGTTGTTTTTCTTCAGCTTGTGATAAGTAAAACAAGAGACGGTGAATGATAGCGGAATGGATTTCAGGATCGGTATGTGGTATTTTTAAGCAAGAAAGCTGCTGTTGCTGGGAAGGATTAGGCAGCTGGGTCATAGAATCTTCCTTTCAAATACGATTGGTAGTATCTAGTATATGGAAGGGTGCAGGTTTTTATACTTCCTTGGGACAAGCAATTTATTAAGGCGCGATCAAAAGAAAGTGAATCAGATTTGCACGAAAGCTGCCCGTCGCCTAAGCTACTTTCGGCAAATCGAATGATCTAGGCGCGATCAAGAAAATAACAGCCATAGTCTTGATCGCGCCCTATTATTTTTTTGATCACGCCTAGGGCGGAAGGCGGTTAGAAGTGCGATGGAGTCATGGATGTTAATGGCCTTCGATTCGACGCAGCAGGCGCTTCGGGCGGAAATGCTGTTCGAGTATGCCGATATTGAAATCGATCTTTGCCCTACACCGAAGGCGATTACGGCAGGCTGTGCGTTATCCATTCAATTTCCAGAGGAGGATCTGGCCTTCGTACAGCAAATCATTGTGCAAGAACATGTGGAGATCAGAGGAATCTACTATAAAGACAATCATGAGAGATATATAAGCATCGAGGAATAGGAGATGGGAATGATGAGTCCACAATGGCTTGAAACAGCAACGGGCGATGTGGAAGGGGCTGTGGATGAAGCGGTGAAGTTCAGTGATAAAGCATGGAATTGGTTTACGAATGTGGATATGTGGACAAATGTTTTGTTCGCAGGCATCCGTATCATCGTATTGTTTATTGTTACCCGGATCGTCATCCGAGTCGTTTCCAAAGTAATCGACAAGTCATTGGAACGTCATGAGCAAAGCCGGATTAACGTCAATTCGCGTAGGCTCGCCACAGTGGGAGAACTTTTAAGAAATATAACCTCAGTGGTCTGTAATTTCGTGTTGGTGCTGCTGATCCTATCTGAATTTAATTTCGATTTAGGACCACTGCTTGCAGGGGCTGGAGTGTTAGGATTGGCCATCGGTTTTGGCGCGCAAAGCTTGGTAAAGGATGTCATTACAGGTCTCTTCATTATATTGGAGGATCAGTTTGCCGTAGGGGACGTCATTCAGACGGGGACTTACAAAGGTACAGTTGAATTGATCGGGCTCCGTTCCACGCGGATTGTAAGCATGAATGGGGAAACCCACATTCTTCCGAACGGTATGATTTCGAGCGTTACGAATTATTCATTTTCAAATGCGCTCGCGATGGTGGATCTGCCAGTACAAAATGAACGTACGCTTGAAGAAACGGTTAATTTAATCAAGCAGGCGATCGTAGGCTTGCAGGAGCAGAATGAAAATGTCATTGCTATGCCGGATGTGCTTGGAATCCAGTCGCTGAATACCAGTGAATATGTCATCCGCGTCGTGGCTCAATGCGCACCAAACACAAGGGCGGGAGTCGAACGGATGATTATGGAGAACATTAAACAAGCGTTGGAAATTGACGAGATGCAGAAACAAACGCTGATTGAGCTGGCAGCAGCCGAAGAACAAAAGGAGGAGGCGTAGTCATGGAACGGAAGGTGTTTCAGTTGGGAGACATCGTTCAAATGAAAAAAAACCACCCTTGCGGCAGCAATGAAATGGAGATTATTCGCATGGGAATGGATATCCGAATTAAATGCGTCGGATGCCAACATAGTGTTTTAATTCCACGAGCCAAATTCGAAAAAAACATGAAAAAAGTGCTTCAATCCAAAGAGACGGGGGAAGAGACCAACGATAAATAATAGTACAACAAAGCATATTGCAAATCTGATTGGGTTATGATAAAATAGACCTTGCTGCGGAAAGGTACCCAAGAGGTCCAAGGGGGCTGACTCGAAATCAGTTAGGCGTCGCAAGGCGTGCGAGGGTTCGAATCCCTCTCTTTCCGCCACATTCCCTTTTTTATCAAATATACTTCATAGAATAACGTAACAGACAAAACCTTTGGCTCCGTCATCGCCAGAGGTTTTTTGCTTTTTATAGCGCCCAAAGGCTAGTGTTCGTGGTGAGCATGGAGAAAGTTGAACGGAGAAATAAAATCGATGACGTTATGAGCTGTATAAGAAAAACAAATCAAGAAATTTGGAGGAGGGCAGCGATCGGAAGAGCGATCCGTAACCGTAGCGGCGACCTCGCATAATGTTAAGAACTAATTTCATAATAAAAAACCAAAGGAGAACCCGAAGGTTCTCCTAATTGGCAGACGGTACTTAAATGGATTTTGGAATTCGTTCTACAACAAACATGTCTCGTGAAACTTTGGTTAAGCCGATGAGCAATTCGGAATTACTCCAGACAAAATGTCTTTGGCACGTCCCCTCGCTTCTCTAATGTTATGCTGTTTCAGACTTCCTGTGATTTGTTACGCGTTTTAAGCCCAACGGAACCACACCTCTCTCGTAACCGTCTAATTGTATTATCTGCAGATTACGCAGAAATATACATGGTTTTTAAAAAAAATTAATGGACCGTAGCTTTGGTTTTCTTTTTCCACTTGCGGTCTTTGTTGGTGTTCTTCGGAAAGGTTTCGCCTCTTTCCAATGTAATCATCTTTGGATCTTGGATTTCGGTATGAAAGCTGGCCTCGCCAACCTCCATATATACGCCCGCATTGGGCGCTTTTTCGCCAGACCTAAATTCAGTTTTTTCACCCATTCGCAAGGACCTCCTATCGCATTAGAAATGGATTGCTTTTGTAGTGTTTACACTTCAGTGGGAACGTATAAAAACTTTTGATTCCAATAATAGGGCAGCCTTTTGAAACGTGAATGAAGACATGGTATCGGTTGGAATCTGCTTGCATTGAATAGGTTAATTTGTTATATTAATATGGTGCGAGTTTAGGCTCGCTCCTTGTTCCTGACTTGATCAGGGGCCTAAGTCCATAAGGAGGTGAAACATATGCGCAAATATGAAGTGATGTACATTATTCGTCCGGACATTGAACAAGAAGCTGTTCAAGCTGCAGTCGAAAAATTCCAAGGCATCATCTCCAACGGCGGTGGAGAAATCACGAAGCATGAAGTGATGGGCAAACGTCGTCTTGCGTATGAGATCAAGAAATTCCGTGATGGTACTTTCATTCTGGTTAACTTCAGTGCAACTCCTGAAGTTGTTGCCGAGTTCGAGCGTATCATGAAGATTTCTGACGAAGCTATTCGTTATCTCATTACACTTGACGTTGCTTAATAAGTTCCAAGCTTTGGCTTAAGTGATGAATTCGTTCGAAGGAGGGGATTAGATTGTTGAACCGTGTAATTTTGATTGGCCGTTTAACCAAGGATCCTGAGCTTCGCTATACTCCTGCCGGAGTTGCGGTAACGCAGTTCACGCTGGCTGTAGACAGACCGTTTACGGCGCAAGGCGGAGAGCGTGAAGCGGATTTTATTCCAGTGGTGACTTGGAGACAGCTTGCTGAGACCTGTGCAAACTACTTGCGCAAAGGCCGTTTAACGGCAGTTGAAGGTCGCATTCAGGTGCGGAATTACGAAAATAACGAAGGTAAACGTGTATACGTCACCGAAGTCATTGCCGATAATGTACGTTTCCTGGAGTCGAACCGCGATAGCGGCGGCAGCGCTGGTCAAGCTCCGCGTGAAGAGACCTCTTTTGGAGGCGGAAACCGCGGGAATAATAATTACTCCCGGAACAATTCCAATCAAGATCCTTTTTCCGATGACGGAAAACCGATTGATATCTCGGATGATGATTTGCCATTTTAATTATGGAAAGGACTGAACAGCATGGCTTTTAAACAAAGAGAAGGCGGAGACAACGATAAAAGACCGGCTCGCCGCGGCGGCCGTAACAAACGTCGTAAAGTGTGCTTCTTCACTGTGAACAAAATTACTCACATTGATTATAAAGACACGGATCTGCTCAAAAAATTCATTAGCGAGCGCGGAAAAATTTTGCCACGTCGTGTAACAGGCACGAGTGCAAAATACCAACGCATGTTGACGATTGCTATCAAACGCTCCCGTCAAATCGCATTGCTGCCTTACACAACGGAATAATTTCCGTGTCCTAGGACAGTAAAGAGAGCCAGCATTCTGGGAAACCAGGGTGCTGGCTTTTTGGTTTCTCCCCTTATGCATAATTATTCCATTTGAATATCATGAAATGAAAGAGTTATCATAGTTCTATCTGAAGAGTAAATAAATTTCCCGGGTAATTGATATAAATGGATTATGAACAGGTCTAGTTTAATGGACTAATGACATCAGGAGGTAGCGTGAGATGAGGATCGGTAGAATATACAGGAACTACTTTAAGAACAATATGTTCATGAGGATTCTGTTGATCTTCACTTTCATCGCAATTGTAACGATTGTTATCTTATCATACCTGATGTACATGTCCTTGTCGCAATCGATCGTGAACAAAGAGCTGGACAATCAGAAGGCCGCCATGGAGAGCGTAAGTCACTATATCGATAGCCGATATAAGGGAGTGGAGAATATTGCAAGGGACATGTACCGAAATGAAGCGCTGTTCTCGAATATCTCCTTTTTGATGGAACATCCATATCCTGATTATGTGCAGCACCGAATGGACCAGTTTAATAATAAAACCAATGGATATTCAACGGATGTACTTCAGTATTTTCAAAATACAATGGATGAGAACAGCGACATCCGGAATATGATTCTCTACAGTTCAGAAAGTCAATATATATCCATATTCAAACCTAACAAACAGTTTAAGCAGCTTTCAGCCAATTATTTGAATTCTTATATCCCGGAAGTGATGGCCATGGAAGCCAACGGCATAAACGCTCCAAACATATGGGTTCGTAAGGCGGCTGAACAATGGGATCAGGAGCTCTACACGATTCGGATTCCTATTAACAACAAGCAGTTGAAAAATGCCGGTCAGTTTTTGGTCTACCTGGACTCGAATAGCATCTTAAATGCGCTTGATACTTACAAAAACAACTATAAAGGCAGTATTGTTGTGCTCTCATCCTCGGGGAATGTGCTTTTTGATTCAGAAGGGAAATACTACGGAAAAAAATATCCTTACGTTAACATTTCAGACTCTCTTTTTGATGACCACCATGCGGGATTAACGGAAAGCGGGAAAGACATGTATATCAATAAGCTGATTTCTACAGAGGGAGGGTATGTAGTGATTGGTGCAGTTCCTAAAAATAAATTAGCAGAAAGTTATACAGGAACACGTCAAACGATCATTACGATCAGCGTGATTTGTATTCTGTTTGCTGTCCTTCTCCCGGCTTTGTTCATTATCAAATTTGCAAAACGGACCAACCAGATTATCAAATTTACGCGCAAGGTTAAAAACGGGGATTTCGCCGCGAGAATTGATGATTCACGTGAAGATGAGCTTGGTCAAATTTCGCGAAGCTTTAATGATATGCTAGACGAGCTAAATTTATACATCGACCGGGTATATAAAGCTGAAATCAAACAAAAGCAGACGGAATTGGTAGCGCTTCAGGCTCGGATTAACCCCCATTTTTTGTACAACACACTTGAGGTTATCAGGATGCGGGCAATCTCACAGGGGGCTAAGGACGTCGGTGAGATGATTTACAGCTTGTCTGTTCTGTTTAAAAGTTTGGTACAGCAGAAAAAAAACTACACGCTTAAGGATGAACTGGAGGCTTGCCGGCTGTATCTTGAGTTATTCCGGATCCGGTATAAGGAAAAATTCAATTACACGATCGTCGCAGGCCCGGCACTATCCGGTAAATCGATGATAAAGCTGTCACTTCAACCCATTATTGAAAACTACATTATTCATGGCATACAAACGGAGCGATTTGATAATCACCTGATCATAGAAGTCAGGGAAGAAGACGAGATGCTAATCGCGGTGGTCACAGACAACGGAAAAGGCATTGAGCCTAATCGCCTGAAGGAAATTCGCGAAGAGCTAGAAAAGCCGGAGGAGACCGGTAAGATGTTTGGACTCCGAAGTGTTCACAGCCGTCTCCGTTTTCTGTACGGACCAGCCTATGGAATTGAGATTGAAAGTCGGCCGGGGGAAGGTACGGCAATTACTGTGTGTTACCCAAGCCGGGAAGGAACGGATGTTGAAGATGTATAAAGTATTTATTGTTGATGACGAGCCTTTTATTATTGAAGGGTTATACGATATTTTAGACTGGTCATCGCTTGGCCTGGAAATTGTTGGACACGCGGAGAACGGGCAGCAAGCGCTGGATGCGCTAGCTTCAATTCCCGTAGATTTATTGATTACTGATATTTCCATGCCGATCATGAATGGGCTCAGCCTGATCGCGGAAGCGCGAAGGATTTATCCGGAGCTAAAGGTAATTATCCTAAGCGGATTCAATGAGTTCGACTATTTAAAACAAGGCATGATGCTGGGGATTGAAAATTATCTGCTGAAGCCGATTAACATAGAGGAGTTGGAATCCACGCTGCGGAGCACGACGGAGAAAATGGACAGCACCAGATCCGTCGAGCTATATCGTGCGTTTGATGTTCAAATTTTAAAGGATAATACACTCTACCGGTGGCTCACTGGGCAAATTGCAGAAAGTGAATTTCAGGAACGGGTCGATTTGCTTGGACTTGATTTGAAGAACCCTTATCTGGTTGTTTCCGCTCTAAGATCCAAAGGGGAGGGGACAGCTGAAGTTTTGAACCGGATTGGTGGACTACTTGAGGATCATAAGGAAATTACGTCGTTTCGTGATGTGGACGGAGATCTGGTTTTGATTGGTAATCTTCAGCATTGGACCCAAGGAAAAAGAAATTTTGTGGATTTGCTTGAAGGGATTTTGCATGAGCAGTCAGGATTAAAAGAGCTCTTACAAGTAGGAATAGGCAGCGTAGTACAGCTTCCCGAGGAAGCGCGGCTCAGCTATAAAGAGGCTAAACAGTCCCTAGAGTATTTTATGGTGTATCCTGATCGCAGCATCATTGATTACAAGTTACTTGAAGAGGAACGAGAACGCAGCGGTGGCGGATTGCCGATGCATTGGGGGGAATATGCCAAACTCATCCTGGCCAGGGAACAGGAAGGTCTGATGCAAAAAATCAGGGATTACTTTGAGCAGATGCAGAAGGCGGAAGGTGTTCGGCCGGAGGACTTGCGCAACACCGCGCTGGAGCTAGTCATCAGATTCAAGATGGAACTTGAGCAAATAAAACATACGGATGAATCCGATATTTTCACAAAAGGGCTTAGCAGCGTTCGGAGCAGCGACACAATTGAGGAATTGGTTGTTTCACTTCAAGAGGTGGCTAATGAGACGATTTCCTCGTTGCTGCAGGATGTCAAAAATCCCGTGGTCAACCAAGTGCTTGGCTTTATTCATGATCATTATGCCGATGAACTTTCGCTTAAGACCCTTGGCGCGCAATATCATATTCATCCGGTCTATTTGGGGCAGCTGTTCCATAAGGAAACCGGGGACTCATTTGCAGAATATATCAATAAATACCGGATTGAAAAAGCAAAGGAGCAGCTGAAAAACACGAATATGAAGGTGCAAGAAATTGCAAGGAACGTAGGTTATTGGGAAACAGGATATTTCTATAAACAATTTAAGAAATACGTCGGCATTTCTCCAACCGATTTTAAAAGTTTGGGTTAACCGCCGAGATGGGTACTCTGGATAGGGATGGGCTTTTATGAACAAGAGCCTGTGCTGATTCGGAGTATTTTTGTTTGCTCTCAGAGAGATGAAAAACCACAGCATACACAGAAGGAGCTATATAAGTAAGCGTTTTACATCAAATTACAATATCATCCATGGGGTAAAATCATTTCTTTAATTTGTACCCTGATTTATTAAGTTTATCTTCTTTTTGAAACTGCTTACATCAGGTAAGGTTAATTTAGTTAGTACAGACAAGCCGATTATAAAAAGAGAATAGATCTGGCTTTGAACTAATTCACATGGTGGAGAGACATACGGAAAAAAGGGAGGATTACAACATGAGCAAGAGAAAAAGAAGTTTCTCATTCGCACTGGCTATGGTAACGGCCTTGACGCTTGTTCTTAGCGCCTGTGGAGGAGGAAACGACGACGCAAAAGGAAGCGATTCCAATTCCGGTTCAAAAGGATCGGACAAACCTGTTAACCTAATCTGGTATACCGTAGGTACACCACAAAAAGACGTAGATAAGGTTATGGCTGAAATCAGCAAATATACAACTGAAAAAATCAATGCAACCGTTACGATGAAAATGGTCGACTGGGGCGATTACGCGCAAAAGATGCAAGTTAACGTCGCATCCGGCGAACCAATGGATATCATGTTTACTTCGGCGGGTGGATTCGATTACGTGCAAAACGCAAGAAAAGGCGCGTTCATGGAACTCGACGATCTCATTGATAAATATGGTAAAGGAATTAAAGACACAATCGATCCGAAGTTCCTGGAAGGCTCCAAGGTTGACGGACATAACTACGGCATTCCTGCCAACAAAGAGCTGCCTCAGCTTTACGTATGGCGTTTCAACAAGGACCTGGCTGATAAATACAACATCGACACCACGAAAGTCCGCTCTTTGGAAAGCATCGAGCCATTTTTGAAAACGATTAAGGAAAAAGAGTCTAGCATAACGCCGTTTGCAGTGGACAAAAACTTTGTCCCTTATGTTCCTTACGATTATGTGATCCAGAACATGCCACTAGCTGTCAAATTGGATACAACGGATTATAAAATCGTAAACGTCCTCGAAACACCTGAAATGAAAGAAGCTTTAAAAACAATGCACAAATACTATCAGGCAGGGTACGTTGCGTCTGAAGCAGCAACCACTGGTTCCACAAATGACCTGATGGTATCCGGTAAATGGTTCATGGACCGTGCGGAAAGCCAGCCACTGGCTGACAACGTTTGGTCTACAAGCTACGGCTATCCTGTTGTTTCTACACCAGCAAGTGATCCAATTATTACAAACACATCTGTTCAAGGTTCGGTTATGGCGATTTCCTCGAACTCTGAGCATCCTGAAAAGGCGATGGAGTTTCTGAACCTGCTCAATTCCGATCCTGTGCTTCGCAACATGGTTGACTCTGGTATCGAAGGTGAGCATTACAAGAAGGTTGACGACAAGCATATGGAAAACCTTCCAGAATCCAAAAATTACGATATGCCTTCGTACTCTTTGGGTAACAACATGCTGCTCTACCTCAATCCAGGGGATCCTGATGACAAATGGGAGCAATTCAAGCAGTTTAATGAAGCGGGTAAAAATTCGCCAATCTTGAGCTTCAACTTTGACGGCACGAAAGTTGCTACCGAAATGGCGGCAATTCAAAACGTGAAAGAACAGTTCTGGGCATCCCTGATGACCGGTACCGTAGATCCTGAAAGCTATCTTCCAAAAGCAATCGATGCATTCAAGCAAGCTGGTCTGGACAAGGTCATTGCTGAAGCTCAGTCTCAGCTCGACGCCTGGAAAGCTGAGAACAACAAGTAACAATTAAACGGAATTAGAGGATCGGGCGGGTGATATAGCGCCCGATCCTTTTTCAAGTTCCGGGGTCCCCGCAAAGTAATTGGAATAAGCTTTGAAGTCGACACGTCACTTTGTGGGGTTATTTTAATTTTCATAACCTATTGTCAGGAGGGAATATGATGGGCGCATTTTTTAAAAACCTTGTAAAGAACAAGGTCATGCTGTTCATGGTGCTGCCAGGCGCCATTTGGTTTTTCTTCTTTTCCTATTTGCCGCTTGCAGGCACGATTGTGGCTTTCAAGCAGTATCGTTTTAATCGCGAAGGCTTCTGGGCTAGTATTGCCAAAAGTAAGTGGGTAGGCTGGGACAATTTTGAATACCTATTCAATACAAACGATGCCTATGTCATTACACGGAATACGTTGTTATACAACCTTGCGTTTATTTTTATCGGACTGGTTCTTTCGGTAGCGATGGCGATTTTGTTGTCCCAACTGGTGAACAAGACGATGGCTAAGGTTTATCAAACAGGGATGTTCCTTCCTTATTTTCTTTCTTGGGTTATCGTTGGATATTTTGCGTTCAGCTTCCTAAGCATGGATCGCGGAATGTTTAACCAGGTCCTCGGATGGTTCGGCATGGAGCCGATCCAGTGGTATTCCAACCCTAAATATTGGCCTTATATATTGACTTTCGTCAGTCTGTGGAAAGGGGTCGGTTACAGCAGTGTTGTGTATCTGGCTTCAATTATGGGCATTGACAAGTCCCTTTATGAAGCAGCGATGATCGATGGTGCCAGCAAATGGCAACAAATCCGCAGCATTACGCTTCCGATGCTTTCACCAATTATTATTATCATGACGCTGCTTGCAGTGGGCCGGATTTTCTACGCGGACTTTGGACTGTTCTATCAGGTTCCAAGAAATTCAGGTACGCTTTATTCAGTGACGAACGTTATCGACACTTACGTTTACCGCGGTTTGAAAACAACAGGGGAAATCGGTATGAGTGCGGCTGCAGGTCTGTACCAATCGATCGTCGGTCTTGCACTTGTCATGGTGTCCAACTTTGTTGTACGAAAAATTGACAAAGACAGCGCCCTGTTCTAAAAAAGTTGAAAGGAGTGTCAGTTATGGCGGAACTCACCACAAATAAACGGGATTTTCATAATGTGTCGCGGGGGTGGAACATCGTTCTTAACATCATCGCGGGCTTATTTTCTTTCATATGCGTGTTTCCTTTTCTATTCATCGTTATTATCTCTTTGACAGATGAAAAAACATTGGCGACGGACGGCTACCGGCTTCTTCCGGCAAAATGGAGTTTGGAAGCCTATCGATTCGTATTTCAAAACGGAGACACGCTTCTTCGTTCCTACGGTGTAACAATTCTAGTCACTGTCTTGGGTACCCTTGTCAGTTTGATCTTGATTTCGCTTTACGCTTATGCCATTTCACGGAAAAGTTTCCGATACCGTAGATTTTTCTCCATGTTTGCCCTTATGACCATGTTGTTCAACGCTGGTACGATCCCTACTTATATGATCGTATCGCAGCTGCTTGGTTTGAAAGATACACTTTGGGCGCTTATTTTGCCGCTGGCTATGAACGCCTTCTATATCATGATTCTCCGTACGTTTTACAGCACGAGTGTTCCTGAGGCGATTATCGAGTCGGGACGGATTGACGGAGCAGGCGATTTTTATATTTTCCTCCGCATCGTGCTGCCGTTGTCTCTGCCAGGCCTGGCGACGATCGGTTTGTTTAGTACGCTTGGTTACTGGAACGACTGGTTTAACGCCCTGCTTTACATTGAGAATCCGAATCTGGTACCACTGCAATCCATGCTCATGCGGATTGAATCCAGCATCCAGTTTCTTCAGCAGAACTCGGCAAACAGCTCCATCAGTATGGCTGCGCTGCAATCCATTCCGCAGGATACTTCCCGGATGGCGATGGTCGTGTTAGCGACGCTGCCAATTATTTTTGCATATCCGTTCTTCCAGCGTTACTTTGTTCAAGGTCTGACTGTAGGTGCCGTCAAAGAATAACAATCAACATCTCTTTAAACATACAGGAGAGAAGTGGAGATGTTGAGTTACAGAGAGATAAGACGAAACCTGCTGCGAGGACCCGGCATTTGCTAGGTCTAATGACTTTGGAAGAAAAGGTGGCCAGCTCTTGCAGTCGCTTCGGCTAGCAGACCTATAAATATATAAATGGCTCCACTGCGGCAGCCGCCGGAAAAAGTTGCAACCGTTTTGAAGGGAATTAGGGCTAAACTAGCGAAAGAGTCTGAACATGTTGTATGCCCTTAAGTTGCCGCAGGGAACCACATATTTTTCACCAATCTGTAATATCGGCCGAATGGACAAAATAGCCATTTGGCTTTATGTTCAAGTAAGGCAGAGAAAATGGTTCTGCTCAAGTGGAAGGGAACCTTTTTTAAAGAAGATTTTTTAATTTATGACACAGACTTTCTAGTAAAGGGGCGTTCTTCAATTGGAACAATTTAGACTTCCGAAAATACCAATGCCGAAATTGGAACTGCCACAGGCAATCCAGGACGTAATGAAAGAAGCGGAGCAAAAGCTGGCGCATCGTCCAAAGCTGTTGGAGCTGTTTAAGAACTGTTTTCCAAATACCTTGGAAACGACAACCAAACTGATGGACGATGGCACAACCTTTGTCATCACGGGTGATATACCGGCCTCCTGGCTGCGAGACTCCGTAGAGCAGGTTATTCATTACGTGCCATTCGCTAAGGAAGACGCTGATTTGCAGCGTATTATAAGCGGGCTGATCAAACGCCATGTTCATTATGTGCAGATCGATCCGTATGCGAATGCTTTTAACGAGTCGGCTAATGACTGGCATTGGAATACAACGGACAAGACCGAAATGTCCCCTTGGGTGTGGGAGCGCAAATTTGAGATTGATTCCCTTTGTTTTGTCATCCGGCTAGCTTATATGTACTGGAAAGAGACGGAACTTACAGATATTTTCGACGCCAACTTCAAAAAGGCTTTGCGGACAATTATTGACGTATTTAAGACTGAACAGCATCATTTTGAAAAGTCCCCTTATCGCTTTACTCGGAACAACGGCATTTTATGCGACTCGCTGCGCAACAATGGACTTGGTATGCCGGTCAATTACACAGGTATGATCTGGTCAGGTTTCCGTTCTAGCGACGATGCCTGCGATTTCCATTACAACATTCCGGGCAATATGTTCGCGGTAGTAGCTCTGCGCCAGATGCAAGAGTTTGCCGAGTGGGTATTCCGTGATATGGACCTGCTTGAGGAGCTTAAGGAGCTTGAAATTGAAGTCAACTATGGTATTCAGCTGTACGGTATTTACCGTCACCCGGAATTCGGACCGATTTATGCATATGAAACGGACGGATTTGGCAACTACTGCTTGATGGATGACGCAGGTACACCAGGACTGATGTCTATTCCTTACCTGGGCTACACGACGGCCGAAGATCCAATTTATCAAAATACAAGACGGTTTGCGCTGAGCAAAGAAAATCCATTTTATTTCGAAGGAAAAGCGGCAAAAGGCATCGGCAGCCCGCATACACCTGAGAATTACATTTGGCATATGGCATTGTCCATGCAAGGGATAACTGCTCAAACGGGTGAAGAAAAACTGGAAATGATCAAGATGCTGGAAGCGACTGATGCCGACACAGGCTTCATGCATGAAGGATTCCATGTAGACGATCCAACCATTTTCACGCGGAAATGGTTTGCCTGGTCCAACAGCCTGTTCTCCCAGCTGGTGTATAAAGCGATGAAGGAAGGTTTGCTATGAGCCTAAAGATTATTGTTTTATGTGATCCTAATTTCCCTGCTGCGGGTACGCTCCCGCAGGGCGGGGAATTCAAGGAAGCTGCGGAGATAGAAGTCGTATGCGCTGAGAAGCTGGCGGAGGCACTCCGCGAGCTTGATAACGGCTGTTTTGTCAATTTGCACGCTCCGTATTTCCCTAAGATCGCCTGGACAGAAATATCCGCCTTTTTGCATCGAGGAGGCAGTCTGATTAGTGTGTGGGGCGCACCATTTAAATATCCAGTTTCGCTAGAGAACGGCGTCTGGATCCCTGAAGTAGAGCAAACGGCTTACCATCAGGAATTGTACATTCATGAAGCGCTGCGGGTCGATACATCCAAAGTAGCTTCATTTACGATTTCAGACAGCATTCCTCTGCTTCAAGGCCAGGAGAAGCTGTTTGAACTGGCTGATGTCTGGAATTTGGTGCCGCATACAACCAAAAGCAGTGATTTGCCACATCAAATGGGCTCTGCCGGTCCAATGAGCACACAAGTCTATCCACTGCTGAAAGGGGTTACCGCCGAAGGTCGAGATATTGCCGCACCAATCGTTCTATGGGAAAACTCCCGCGTCACCTTTGCTGGTTCGCGCTGGATGTTTATTTTTCTGCCATTGACGGAGGCGTTTTGGAAGGGCGGCGGTGCATCGCATTTGAGCGATTGGGCGCGTTTCTGCGCCAAAGGGGTTACCGAGCTGTCACTGAAGCCGAATTATGCCTCTTATGAAGCTGGCGAGCATGCCGTTCTCACCTTGCAAACGCAAATTTTGCAGCGCGGGGAATCACGGGCTCTCGCTCCTGAAACATGGAGTTTTGAGCTTGAAGTTCGTCATGATGGCGGAAGCGGGGAGAGCTGGAATCATCAGTTCCAAGCCCAGGTTACTAAAGAGCAGAATTTTATCCGCATTCCGGTTTCGCTTGCTGTGCAAAGCGGCTTGTACCGAATCGTCTGCCGCGCAGAAGGGCCAGATGGCGAGGTACGGGTTTTGCGCCAAGGCTTCTGGGGACGTGACGACCGGCTGTTGGCCGAAGGTACGCCGATTAGCCGCAGCCGCGACTATTTTATAAAAGATGGACGACCTTTACCTGTCGTGGGCATGACGTACATGACCTCAGATGTAGCGCGGAAATTCCTGTTCCTGCCGAACGTGGATGTCTGGGAGCGGGACATGGCCCAAATGGCCAAAGCCGGCATCAACTGGATCCGTACCGGCATCTGGACAGCGTACCGGAATATTATGCAGGTCGACGGGCATGTGTCAGAGGAAGTCCTGCGGGCGATCGATGCCTTCTTCCTGACGGCCAAACGCCATGGTCTGCAAGTTACTTTTACGTTCTTCTCCTTTACACCGGAAACGTGGGAGGGTCTTAACCCTTACCTTGATCCGCAGAGCGTAGAGGCTCAAAAAAGATTTATCCGCAGCATTGTCAGCCGCCATACGGCAACAACACATGTGGACTGGGATTTGATCAATGAACCATCGATGTTTGATCCGCCGCGTATATTCTCATCAGGTCCGCGTTCCGCTAGGGATCCGTTTGAGCTTCAGGCATTTGTTAAGTGGCTTGAGTGCCGGCATGGCAGCATCGGGAAGCTACAAGGAGCCTGGAATATGACACCTGATCAGCTGCCGGACTTCGCATCTGTCGTTATTCCGGAAGCGGAAGATATCAATTTTGACGTACAGGATATGCATAAGGCTAAAAAGGGCACGCGTTGGCTGGACTACTGCTTGTTCTCCATGGATATGCATAATGTCTGGGCAGAGCAGCTTGTAAGTACGATTAAGGAACTGTGCCCGAAACATTTGGTAACAGTCGGCCAAGACGAGGCGCTTGGCGCTCAGCGTCCGTCTCCGTTTTTCTATGAAAAAGCTGTGGATTATACGACAGTGCATTCCTGGTGGTTTAACGACTACCTGGTGTGGGACGGCATTTTCGCCAAAACACCGGATAAGCCAAACCTGATTCAGGAAACAGGTATTATGTACGTGGAAACGCCGGATGGACGTGCTAAGCGGTCTGAAGCGGAGCTGCGTAACATCCTGGAGCGGAAATACGCGTATGCCTTCTCCACGGGAGGCGCCGGCGCAATCCACTGGATCTGGAACACCAACTTTTATATGGACAATGCGAACGAGTCACATATCGGTGCTCTACGCGCAGACGGTACGGAAAAGCCGGAAGCTGATATTTCCTATGACTTTGGCCATTTCATCGGGGAAATCCGTGATTTGTTCACGGACCGTGAGCTCGAGGAGATTGTTGCTGTCTTCCCGTATTCGAATGACTTCTCGAACCGCGCCTTGGCATTCCAATCCACGACGCGGCTGACACGCCATCTGTCGTATGATCTGAAGATGCCGTTCAGAGCCGCATCTGAATATCATCTGGACTCCCTGCGGCAGCAGACGCCAAAGCTGATCATCGTTCCAAGTCCGCATAACATGGATAGCAAAGCGCTGAATGAGCTGCTTGAGCTTGTGAAGGAATCCGGCTCGACACTGCTGGTTACGGGACCTCTGGGTATCGATGCTTACTGGCGACCAAGCGACCGACTCGATGGCGTACTTGGCAAGCGTATGCTGGCTAACATCCGCAGAGAGGAAATGCTCGGCCTGAACGGACGTGTGCTACCGGTATCCTTTGGGGACCGGCGGATCGCGGAAGTGGTCAAGGAAATTCCGGCTGCGGCCGAAGGAACAGGCGGCTTCATGGATGAAGTCGTGGATATGCCGCTCGGCAAAGGGCGCCTGATTTGGAGCAGTCTTCCACTCGAGCTTAACGGCCGTGATGAAGCAATCATCGAATTGTACCGTTATGCGGCTGCAGCAGCTGGTGTACAGCAGGATATGCAGTGGATTGCTGGCGGAGAGCTTCCAGGCGTATATGGACGGAAATTAAGCTTTAAAGACGGCAGTCTGTACGTATTTGTGTCCGAGTTCGGTTGGGACGCACCGGTACAGGTTAAGGACCCACAAACCGGATCTACGTACAGCTTTATGCTGGAAAGTGATCGCAGCGTCTTGTTTGCCACTGACCGCAATGGACGGATTACAGCCGTATATCGTCCCGATGAAGTCCAAATTAAGGTAGAGGGCGTCTAAAGCAAATGATTGGATGATCTTCGTTCAGGATAAGTTTCAGGGACGTAAATCAATCCATTTTGGAATTGGCAGGTAATTCGAACATTTTATCCGAGCATCAAACGATCATTTCTGGGTTAAACAAATGTCCATATACAGTGGACACTTGTTCTAACACCGACTACAACACTCATCTGGAAGTACACGGGAGTAATTGGGTGTGGTAAATTTTTTATCAATCCAAATTCCGATATGTGTTCTATTATTATGGCCTATTTTGGAAAATAATTTGTTTTTCATGAGCTCAAAAATCGAGTTTCTTCTATTATAATAGGTTCGTGATTTAACACGTCCCAGATTTCCATCGGGATGGTTTGAAGCAACCAATATTTATTCATCACAGAACGATGTTGCAATATCTAACATGTTCACTGTGAATGGACAAGTAGAATGTTGTCTTCATGATGCCCGGAAGGAAGTTTACTCCTTTTGAATCGAAACATGACTTATAATTTAACCAAACCTACACTTCTGGCTTATAGGGATTTCTGGGCTGGAATGACCCAGAGCAGGAGCCTGACATATGGAAAGGGGATTAACTCTAATGACATCGCAATCTAAAAGAACCGCGCATATTATTTCACATACCCACTGGGACAGAGAATGGTATCTTCCGTACGAAAAGCATCACATGCGTTTGATCCGCCTAATGGATGTGTTGATGGATACGATCGAAAACGATACAGAGTATAAAAGCTTTTATTTGGACGGACAAACCATCATTTTGGAAGATTATTTGCAGGTTCGTCCAGAGCAAAAGGAACGTTTGGAGCGGTATATCCATGAAGGACGCATTTTTATTGGGCCATGGTATATTTTGCAGGATGCATTTTTGACGAGCGGCGAGGCCAATATCCGCAACATGCAAGTTGGGCATAAAGACGCTGCGCGTTATGGACAGATTTCCAAAGTCGGCTATTTCCCGGATACGTTTGGCCTTGTCGGACAAACACCACAGCTGATGCGCCAATCCGGCATCGATAACGCGTTATTCGGCCGCGGCGTTAAACCGACGGGCTTTAACAATACGGTGGCCGATTCCGACTATGAATCTTCATTCTCCGAACTAATCTGGGAAGGACCGGACGGCTCGCAAGTGCTCGGGATTTTGTTCGCCAACTGGTATAGCAACGGCAACGAGGTTCCAACAGATCCAGAGGAAGCGAAGATTTTCTGGGACAAAAAACTGGCCGATGCCGAAAAATACGCTTCGACTTCGGAACTTCTGTACATGAATGGCTGCGATCATCAGCCAATCCAAACCGATTTGGCTGAGGGGCTGGAGACAGCACGGAAACTATACCCGGATACCGATTTTGTTCATTCCAACTTCCCTAAATATCTAGATGCGGTGAAGAAAGCGAAGGAAGGCGAGTTGTCCGTAGTTCGCGGCGAGCTCCGCAGCCAGCGTACCGATGGATGGGGGACGCTTGTGAATACGGCTTCGGCACGCGTGTACCTGAAACAAATGAATCAGCATGGGCAGGTTCTGCTGGAAAAGGTAGCCGAGCCGCTGGCTTCGTTTGCCCGTCTTGCGGGTCAAGAGTATCCACATGATAAGCTGACCTACGCTTGGAAGACGTTGATGCAGAACCATCCGCATGATAGCATTTGCGGCTGTAGTGTAGATGAGGTCCATCGCGAGATGGTTACCCGTTTTGCAAAAAGTCGTAACGTAGCTGAGTCCATCATCGAGGAAAGCAAACAAGCGGTTGCTGATAGCGTAGATACATCCGTATTCAGCACGTTTGGAGACGATGCGGTTCCGTTTGTAGTGTTTAATACAACAGGCTGGAGACGCAGCGGCACCGTATCGGTTGATCTCGATGTCGCACGCGTGTATTTCCGTGATGGAGGTACGCTTGAAGAGATGAGCCGCCAAATGAAGGAACTGAACCTTGGCGCCCGCGCAGTAGTCGATGCGCAAGGGAAGCCGCTGGCATTTAAGCTTGAGGATCTCGGCCTGCGTTTTGGTTACGATCTACCGGACGATAAATTCCGTCAACCGTATATGGCCCGCGCCGTACGGGTGACGTTTGAAGCGGAACAAATTCAGGCGCTTGGCTTGCAAGCTTTTGCGCTCGTTGGAGGCAAAGCAGCCGAAAGCTTGCAAGTTGCAGGAAGCTCCCTTGTCAAGGACGGCCATGTCATGGAGAATGACAATCTTCGTGTGGAAGCCGCGGCAAACGGCAGCATTACCATTACAGACAAACATAACGGACGCGTATACAGCGATCTGCTGATTTATGAGAATACCGGAGATATCGGTAACGAATATATGTACAAGCAGCCGGAAGGTGAAGAGGCGCTAACGACCAAAGATTTGAAAGCCTCCATCCGCATGATTGAGGATACGCCTTACCGCGCCGTACTAGAAATCGTTCATGACTGGGCTATCCCGGCTTCCGCCGATAAGCTGCTTGATCAGGAGCAGTTAGAATTGATCTATTACCCTCAGCGCAAAGCGCAGCGGGTCAAAGAGGCCGTTCCGATGAAGATCCGCACCTTGGTTAGTCTGGAACGGAGCGGACGTGGCGTCCGTATCGATGCTAGTTTTAACAACCAAGCGAAGGATCATCGCGTACGCATGCTCATGCCTACCGACATCCAGACTTCCAATCATAGTGTTGATTCGATGTTTGAAATTGCCACCCGCAATAACATTCCTTCGAAGGAATGGGAGAATCCTAGCAATACGCAGCATCAGCAGGCTTTTGTTGATGTCAGCGGCGAAGGGGCAGGGCTTACAGTGGCTAACTTCGGTCTGAATGAATACGAGGTTCTGCGTGACGGCCGCAATACGATTGCTGTAACACTGCTTCGCTCTGTAGGCGAGCTTGGGGATTGGGGACACTTCCCTACGCCGGACGCTCAATGCCTTGGAGATCATAGTGTACAGCTGGAGATCATTCCGCATAACAGCAGTGGCATCGATGCCGGGGCGTACCAAGAGGCTTACCAGTTCCAAATTCCTTGGACTGTGACCCAAACCGGATTGCATGAAGGTGGCATTCCTGCCGAATATGCTCCTTATGCGTTTGAAGCTTCTAATTTTGCTTTCTCTGCTTGGAAAGTGAGCGAAAGTACCGGTGACGACATGCTGCGTTGGTACAACATGAAGCAGGAGACATCCGGTCTGGAATTGCAGCTTTCTGCGGAAGTCGAACAAGCATACAAGACGACCATTTTGGAAGAAGCAAGCGATGATCAGCTGACCATCCGTTCCGGACAGGCAGAGCTGACAGCAGGTCCTTGTGAAATTGTGACGATCGGAATTCGGCGCCAGTCTTAATCTATAGAGCAGCTTAGAAGGGGTCTGAATCAAGACCCCTTTTTGCTGTTTCAATCTTTTTGATAAATGGATTATTTCCTCAGGAGCAAAACATTCTCTATTTACCCCTAAAAACCACCATATTTAAAAAAAACGAGATTAATGTATCTTCTTGTCAAACAATATAACATAATAAATCACAAAATGGAAATGTAAGTGTTTTTATATGATGGCTTCATCCAACATACACCTACTAAATTTTTATTAATTAAATTCTAAAAAAATATTGACGTTATTTAAAAGTGCTATTATTATTTTCATTAATTAACATAATAATGAACCATACATAATTTATTCCATTGTTGCCAAACCCAATTAACCAACGGTTATTTAATTCGTTAAATGCGTTATTTATTGGGACTTACTATTACACCTGGCGATCGTGGATTTATTTTTTTGTAAGGGAGTGAGACCGGGAAGTATTTGCTTAAGTTTAGCCTTTTCGACAGTTTGCCTAAAAAATTTAAGGGGGATTTATTTTGAAGAATAAGCTATCGCTATTTCTAGTGAGCCTTATGATGTTTGGCGGACTTTTGTCCGGCTGTGGAGGCGAAGATAAGGGAGCGGAACCTGCGCCAACGGAGCAAGAGAACAAAAACACCGATGATAAGAAAACGGATGATACGGCAAAACAAGATGACGCGAAACAAGACGATACCCAAAGCGAAGGAATCTTCCCAGCAAGTGATCCTGCATCAAACCCGGCTTTGGCAACGAATCGTAAGGATACGTTGATTGTGGGCATGGTTGCGCCAAAAGGAGTATTTAACCCGTTTTATGGGGAGACAGTCTATGACCAGTATGTGCTCAGAGCAACGTTCAGCGCTTTTATGGAGATTCAAAAAGATGGGACATACGAAAATTCGCTGGCTGAAAAAATTGATGTGTCTGATGACGGCTTAAAATACACGTACCATCTGAAACCAGGCATTAAATATAGCGATGGGACGCCGATGACCGTTAAAGATTATGCTTTTGCCCTAAAAGTATTGTGTGATGGAAACTATGACGGCCCAAGCGACATGATGAGCGCGAAAATTAAAGGGTCGCAGGAATACCACGACGGCAAAGCTAAGGACATTTCAGGAGTTAAAGTGATTGACGATAACACCGTTGAGGTGACTGTACTGGAGCCCCAGGCTACGATGAAAGAGGGTCTTGGCTCAGTATGGATGGCACCGGAATCGTATTATGGCAAAGGATATAAACAAGGTGATATGGACTCGATCAAAGCCTTGAACAGTAAGCCGATTGGCAGCGGCCAATATGTAGTGACAAAGTTTGTCCCTGGCCAAGAGGTGGATTTGACGGCCAATCCGGACTACTTCCTAGGCGCTCCGAAAGTTAAAAATGTCGTGTTCAAAACTACAACGGATGAAACCAAAATGGCGATGCTGCAAACAGGTGAAACCGACATGAATAATGTCACGGTAAGTGAGGAGAACGTAGAAGAATTGAAATCCTATGGATTTCTTGATGTCAATATTGCCCCTGCAAACTTGTATGGATATTGCGCGTTTAATATCAAGCAGAAGAAATTCCAAGACGTGAAGGTGCGTCAAGCGCTCACATACGGCCTGAATCGTAAAGAAATCGTTGAAGGCTATTTTGGAAAATATGCCGATGTCATCAATATTCCGGAATCCAAAGTATCATGGGCATATACGAATGAAAATATTAACCCATATGAATTCAACATGGATAAGGCAAAACAGCTGCTCGATGAAGCAGGCTGGAAAGTTGGGGCTGATGGAATCCGTGAGAAAGACGGAGAGAAGTTCAAAATCAATTTCACCGGACAGGCTGATAACAAACTTGTAGACGCTCTCATACCGATTATGACCCAAAACTATAAAGAGCTTGGCATTAATATGGTTTCCGAAACGATCGATTTTAATGCCCTTATGGATAAGAAGGATAAGGGCGATTTCGAGATGTACTTTGCCGCATGGGGACTAACTGGAGATCCGGATAATACGATTTATATCACAAACGGTGTTCAGAATAAAACAGGCTACTCCAACAAAAAGGTTGATGACTTGATGATAAAGGCAAGAAAGGAACTCAATAAAGATAAACGTAAAGAACTATACAAAGAGGTGTATCAAGAGCTCAATAGTGATGTTCCATATATCTTTATGTACCAGAGAAAAGATATGTGGGCAATAAATTCACGGCTGAAAGGTTTTGACCTGGCTCCTTACAAAGATTTCTCTTATGGATTGTATAACGTGGAAATTGCGCAATAACCCATAAAATTCAGGTGCTCAGCTTCCGGAGAAGTTCGGAGGCTGAGCATGTCCGCTTATGACCAGGAGGAATCTGTATGAGACAATACATCATCCGCAGGCTTCTGCAGATGATCCCGACATTGATCGGGATATCGATCATTATTTTTACGATCTCTGCGCTTGTGCCCGGAGATTATATCACTGCGCAAGACAACCCGAGGATGACTCGGGAGAAGGCCGAGCAGCTCCGCCACATTTACGGGCTGGACCAGCCAATGGCGCAGAGAT
Organism: Paenibacillus sp.; assembly: GCA_031254035.1. Classification (GTDB taxonomy): domain Bacteria; phylum Bacillota; class Bacilli; order Paenibacillales; family Paenibacillaceae; genus Paenibacillus_AQ. Next base: position 96,369 of record JAIRVF010000042.1, on the reverse strand, counting down.
ACTTTACCTGGGCCGGAAACATGGTTCAAGGCAATATGGGAGATTCCCTTGTACATAAGGAACCTGTGACCAAAGTTATAAATACCTATGTGTGGAATTCATTTATTATAGCTTTATTCTCTCTGATATTAAGCTGGATTATTGCGATATTCGCAGGCGTATTTTCGGCTAAATATCAATACTCGGTTTTTGATAAAATCGTGACCTTGTTCATCTTTGTATGCATGTCGCTGCCGTCGTTTTTCATAGGGCTGATACTGATCAAGGTTTTTGCTTTGCAATTTAAGCTGTTCCCGATCGGCGGCATGACAACCGCTGGGCTGAATGCCGAAGGCTGGGCTTATATCAAGGACGTGCTTAAGCATTCGATGTTACCGATCATTGTTTTAACGATGCTTAGCACTGGCAGCTTAACACGTTATTTTAGAACAAGCATGCTTGAGGTTATCCATATGGACTATATCCGAACGGCACGGGCTAAAGGGCTACACGAGCGGACCGTTATCTTCAAACATGCATTACGGAATGCGATGCTGCCTGCCATTACGCTTTTAGGTTTTGAACTGCCTGCACTTTTTGGGGGAGCAATCATTCTCGAGAAGGTATTTATATGGCCGGGGGTCGGCCAAGTGTACCTTGAATCTATCAGTATGCGGGATTACCCATTTATGCTTGGCTTTACGGTGTTTATCGCGATACTCACGCTGCTTGGCAATCTGCTGTCGGATATGCTGTATGGCACCGCAGATCCAAGAATTCGCTTGAAGTAAGGAGGGGATCTGGTGTCCGTTATCAATATAACCAAGGCGGAACATGTAGCCAAGACGGCACGGAAAGCTCCGGCTTCTCCGTGGAGAATGGCACTGCACCGTTTTAGTAGGAATAAATTAGCGCTTATCGGCTTTTTTATATTGGCATTTATGTTTTTGCTCTGCTTCTTAGGCCCGTTTTTTTCGCCGTATGACTTGTATGAAACTCAGGTAACGATGAAAAACAAACCGCCAAGCGGTACACACTGGCTGGGTACCGACTTTCTCGGGCGCGACATATTGCTGCGGATGATGCTCGCTGGCAGAATTTCGCTTCTGGTAGGGATCGTTTCTACGTCCATTGCCGTTATTATTGGCTCGACTTTAGGCGCATTGGCAGGTTTTTATCGAAAATTTACCGATACGGCCATTATGCGGATTGCCGACATTTTCTTGGCTATACCGACCTTGCCGATCTTGATTATTTTGGGTGCGATATTATCTGATTTGAAAGTCGACCCTAAATATAGGATTTTTTTCCTGATGCTGATGATCGGCGTTCTGGGATGGATGGGCTTGTCCCGTTTGATCCGGGGGCAAATCCTTTCATTGCGCGAGATGGAATTTATGCAAGCCGTAGAAGCGCTCGGAATTCGTGACAAACGCAAAATTTTCCGGCATCTGCTGCCCAACACCATCCCTATTATCATCGTATCTGCGACACTCGGAGTGGCTAGTGCTATTATTACTGAATCAGCACTAAGCTACCTTGGGATTGGTGTTGTTCCACCGACGCCTTCATGGGGAAATATGATTTCAGTAGCGAATGATATGATTGTTTTCAAGAAAAGACCATGGCTTTGGATTCCTCCGGGCATGTGCATTCTCATCACGGTGGTGGCCATTAACTTGATTGGTGATGGGCTTAGAGACGCCCTGGACCCCAAAACGAAAAAGTAGGAGAATTCGGATATGGCTAAAAATCTGGTTGAATTTCGAAACTTGCAAACACATTTCCATACTTCTACTGGCGTCGTTAAAGCGGTTGACGATGTCAGCTTCACCATCCGTGAAGGGGAGACGCTTTGCGTTGTCGGCGAATCGGGCTGTGGAAAAAGCGTAACCGCAATGTCGCTCATGCGTCTTGTTGAATCGCCTCCAGGCAGAATTGCCGGGGGAGAAATTATGTTTGAAGGCAAGGACATCCTGAAACTGAACAATAACGATATGAGGAGAATACGAGGCAACGACATCTCGATTATTTTTCAGGAGCCGATGTCATCTTTGAATCCGGTTCTTACCATTGGCGAACAGATTACCGAACCGATCATCCTTCATCTGATGCTGGATCGTAAGGAAGCGAAGAAACGGGCTTTGGAGCTGATCAATCTGGTCGGCATACCGCGGGCGGAGGACATCTTCCACTCCTATCCGCATGAGCTTAGTGGCGGCATGCGCCAGCGGATTATGATCGCCATCGCTCTCAGCTGCGATCCGAAACTGCTTATTGCGGATGAACCAACGACGGCACTCGATGTGACGATCCAGGCTCAAATTTTGGACCTCATGCGCGACATTAAGAAAAAATTAAATACGTCCATCATGCTGATTACCCATGACCTGGGAGTTGTAGCTGAAATGGCGGATTTCGTGGTAGTGATGTACGCGGGCAAGGTCATAGAAGAGGCTTCGGTGTTAGAACTGTTCAAGAATCCCCAGCATCCGTACACCATGGGCCTTCTGAAAGCCAAACCGGTTATTAATCAAACGAGCGAAAGGCTGTATACCATTCCAGGCCAGGTTCCTAATCCGATCGAGCTCGGGGAAAACTGCCATTTTCATGACCGCTGCGAGTTCTGCATGGATATTTGCAAGATGCAAGAACCTCCCCTGCGCGAGCATGAAACAGGCCATAAAACCGCGTGCTGGCTATTTGAGAAAGAGGGGGAACAGAACCGATGAGCGAGCCGTTGATGAAGGTTACCAACTTAAAAAAGTACTTTCCGATTACGGGAGGGGTATTTCAGCGTACGGTAGGGTATGTCAAAGCGGTAGATGACGTCTCTTTTGAAATAAACCGCGGCGAATCCTTCGGTTTGGTAGGCGAATCGGGATGCGGCAAAAGCACGATCGGGCGAACGATATTGCGCCTGAATGAGAAAACTGCCGGTGATGTAATATTTAAAGGCCAGGATATCTATAAACTTTCGAAAGATAAGCTTCGGGAGCTTCGTCCCGAACTTCAAATTGTATTTCAAGATCCATACAGTTCGTTAAATCCCCGGATCAAAGTTGGCGAAGCGATTGGAGAAGCGTTGCTCGGTCATGGGCTGGTCACAAAAGGCGATTTGAAGGAGAAGGTTATCGAAACCTTGAAAATTTGTGGATTGTCTGATTATCACTACAATCGTTTTCCTCATGAATTTTCCGGTGGTCAAAGGCAGCGTATTGGTATAGCACGTGCTTTGATATTAAATCCTGATTTTATTGTGGCTGATGAGCCCGTGTCAGCACTTGATGTGTCCATCCAAGCACAGATTATCAATCTGCTCAGCGATTTGCAGGAGAAGCGGCAGTTAACCTACTTGTTTATTTCCCATGATTTGAGTGTGGTAGAGCATTTATGCGATCGGATCGGAGTCATGTATTTGGGCTCGATGGTAGAGATGGCCGAGAAAAAGAAATTATTTAGCAATCCTCTGCATCCGTATACTAGAGCACTATTATCTGCGATTCCCATACCGGATCCAACGTTCAAGAGAGATCGGATCGTGCTTCAAGGAGACATACCAAGTCCGGCAAACCCGCCTGCAGGGTGTAAGTTCCATACCAGATGTCCGCTCGCATCAGACATTTGCAGAGAAGAAGCCCCCCAATATCGGAATATGGGACAGGATCATTTCGTAGCATGTCATTTTGCTTAAAAGAGGGATATATCTAATATATTCCATATAAATTTTCCGATAAAAAGACGCTATTCTGATATCTTTGCCATTGACAGATTTATTGGTTTCCAGTAAATTTGTACGTAATATATTTTTTCACCCATGTTAACTAACATAACATCAAATTTAAGATAGAAACGATGTAAGCGCCTTAATAGTTTTGTTGCGCCTAACTAAGCCATTTCCTGATTCCGGCATCCCCTGCTTTTAACATTAAAATTGAATCAGCAATGGCTTCTTTTTTTTTATGAATCCATTGCTATCACTAGATTTAGATCGTTAAAAAAAATTAATCAAATGCGTCCAAAAAAAATATTGACGTGATATAAATTTACACGTATCATTTACATTAAATTTACCCAAGGAATTTTTAACCAGCGCATGTATGCCTTGTTTTCTGAATTCAATTGACCGATGGTCATTTATGGCATTAATGCTTTATTGCTTTATTGAGTATTTGCGAATGTGTCCGGCCTGTTCACAAGTTCAATGATTTGAAATGTGATCGCCGGAACCATTCGCTTCCTAACATTTGGATATATTAATTTTTAATATATTGTTTCACCTGTTGCCGACGTCTTGTTTTTAAGAATGATTGATTACAAGAGGGGGAATCGTCACTACTAGCAAATTCGGGGTCACTAGAACGAATTCAATGCAGAGGTGCAACGGCGCTGATAGTTAAACGGACAAGTTTTGTTTGAACTATTGGCAAGTCTTCGAATGATCAATGCAGTACATGCAGGTATCCATCATTTTATTTTCAAAGGGGAGGAAAATGGTAAATGGCAAATAAGAAAAAATGGTTGTCGTTATTGGTATCATTGTCTGTTGTCGGTGCACTTTTTGCAGGTTGCGGCGACTCCAAAACAGCGGAAGCTCCTAAAGATGAGCCTAAGAAGGAAGAGGCAGGTAGCACGGAAAAGCCGGCTGAGAACCCTGGTGAGCCTAAGCAAGGCGGAACTTTGACGGTAGGTTCTTTCTCTGATGTCGTCAATTTGAACCCGATTTATGTGCAAGACACAGCTTCTAATGATGCTGATTATTTTATCTATTCGTTTTTGTTTGACTATGACAAGGAAGGCAACGTAATAGCCGAACCTTGGTCCCTTGCTGCTGAGCCGATGAAAATTTCCGAAGACGGACTTACTTATGAGATCAAGCTGAAAGATAATCTAAAATGGAGCGACGGACAACCAATTACGGCTGACGACGTGAAATTTACGATTGATACGATTATGAACCCTGAAACGGGTGCGCCTGGTATCGCTAGCTTCGACAAAGTAAGTAAAGTTGAAGTGGTGGATCCTCACAATCTGAAAATTACAATGAAGCAAGTATATGCTCCTTTCCGATACAGTCTTCGAATGCAAGTTGCACCTCAGCACGTGCTGAAGGATATTAAAGTGACTGAAATGCAGAAAAATGAGTACGGCACGAATCCTGCAAAAACAGTGACAAGCGGACCATGGAAATGGACTGAATGGAAACAAAAGCAATATTTGAAATTTGATGCAAACCCTGAGTATTGGGGTCCAAAACCGAATATTGAAACTGTAGTCTACAAAATCTATGCTGACCAAAACACTGAAGTACAAGCGCTGATCAAAGGCGATGTCGATGTAGTAGGTGGTATCCCTGTAACTCAGTTGGAAGCGGTTAGGAAGGTTGATAAGATTACTGTAGCATCCGAGCCAGGACCGCAATATGAATATGTAGGCCTGAACCGTAAGCCAGAAAACTTCAAGGACAATTTCGTTCCTTGGGATGGTCAAAAAGCAAGACAGGCGATGGCTTATGCTCTCAACCGTCAAGGCATGGTAGACAATGTACTGAAAGGCATCGGGAAATTGATGAACGCTCCGTTTATGCCTAATTCCTGGGCTGATCCAGGCGATGCAGCCGTGAACTATGACTACAATCCGGAAAAAGCAAAACAATTGCTGGCTGAAGACGGATGGAAGCCAGGCAAAGACGGTATCCTGGAAAAGGATGGGCATCGCTTCTCCTTCGAACTGCAATACAACTCCGGTAACAGCCGTCGTGAGCAAGTATCGCTAGTCATGCAGCAAAACTTCAAAGACATCGGTATCGAAATGGTTCCGAAAGCCATTGACTTTGCCGCATGGAACGAACAAAACCTGGTACCAGGTAAATTTAACGCGGTCCTGCTGGGATGGTCTCTCGATACCCCAGATCCGAATGGTGAATCGACATTTAGTTCCAAATTCTTTACTCCTAAAGGCCAAAACAACGTATTCTATAAAAACGAAAAACTCGACCAGTTGTGGGAAGAAGGCACGAAGGTTGTAGACCAAGAGAAACGTAAAGAAATCTATAAGGAAGTCGCTAAAGAAATCTCGACTGACCTGCCGTATATCTTTATGTACTCTTACGGTACACCACAAGCGCACAACAAAAAAATCAAGTTCAAACCAGAAGATGCTCCAATTACGAACTTGGCCCGTGGTGAATTCTTCCACGTTAATAACTGGTGGATGGACGACGCTAAATAAAATGTAAAATAGAGGCACAATCAGTGCTGGAGGGGAGAGTTTTTTCCCCTCTCCCTTTTTTGCGTTTTATAGGCGCGATCAAAAAAATAATAAATCATTCGATTTGTCAAAAGTAGCCCAACGAACGGGCAGTTTTCGTACAAGTCGGATTCACTATTTTTTTGATCGCGCCTGATGCGTGGTTTTGGCGTGTAAAATTGTTAGGAGGATCTATAATGACTGAATATCTCATCCGCCGCATACTGCAATCCATACTTGTAATATTCCTGATTTCGCTGGTAACATTCGGGCTTATTCATGCAGCTCCAGGCGGACCTACCCAAATGATGATCTCCCCTGGTATGTCTCCGGAAGCGGCAGCAATTCAAAAACATAATTTAGGTTTGGATAAGTCGGTTCCTGAGCAGTACTGGATTTGGATCAAAGGGCTGCTTTCAGGCGACTTGGGCAAAACATTTAAAAACAACACTCCTGTTGGCGAACTTTTGTGGCCGACGATGAAAAACACGTTTACATTAATGGGCTTTGCTTGGGTAATATCGATGCTGATTGCGATCCCTTGGGGGATTTTTAACAGTACGAAACCATATGGGTTATCCGACCAGACATCCAATTTCATATCTTATGTCGGATTTGCAATGCCGGCGTTCTGGTTCGGTATTATATTGCAGCAAGTTTTTGCAATTCAGTTAAACTGGCTTCCGTTATCAGACATGTATGCCATGGATAAGCAAGGTAACTTTTCGGATTTGTTATATCATTTGATTTTACCGTGTACGGTACTTATATTGGCCAACCTGGCCGCCTATTCCAAATATTCCCGTTCGAGTATGCTTGAAGTGCTGGAACAGGATTATATCCGTACAGCCCGAGCGAAAGGCGTACCTGAACGCAAGGTTATTTTCCGTCACGCATTGCGTAACGCCCTAATTCCGATCATTACAGTGTTAGGTATGGAATTGCCTACTCTCGTCACCGGTGCCGCATTAACCGAAAGTGTATTTAACTGGCCAGGTATGGGCCGCTTATATGTTGATATGGCCAAAGCGAGGGAGTATTCCGTTTTGATGGCAATTGTCCTAGTTACTGCCGTTATGGTCGTACTCGGCAACCTGATCGCTGATATCCTTTATAAAATTGTCGATCCGCGTGTACAGCTTGGACGTAAAGGAGGAAAATCCGCATGAGTGACATGAACGCGATGTCTTCACCAAATATGCAGCAGACTGAGCCGCAGGTCCCGGAAAACACTCTTCCTCCTTTAGAGAGAACGCCGGGCCCGTGGAGAACGGTATGGAGCAAGTTTAGACGTAATGGATTTGCTATGACTGGGCTGATTGTGCTTCTTGTTTTTGTTGTAATTGCTATTCTAGCACCGGTGATTGCGCCGTATAAACCTGATAAGATTGATTTTCTTCTTGCTAACCTTAGTCCGGGTACGGACAACCATCTGTTTGGAACAGATGAAATGGGACGGGATATCTTCTCCCGCTTGGTCTACAGCAGCCGTATTTCGCTCTTTATCGGCTTCTCCGTAGCAATGATGACCGTTATTATCGGTTCCGTTATTGGTGCCGTTTCCGGTTATTTTGGTGGTTGGGTCGATACGGTATTTATGCGCCTTGTCGATGTTATGACCTCGATTCCTACGTTGTTCCTGAACATTTTGGTTATGGCTATTTTTGGAACGCAGATTAAGTATATGATTATGATCTTGGCATTCACGATGTGGACAGGGGTAGCTCGACTTGTACGTGGTACTTTCCTACAGCTGCGTGAAATGCAATATGTGGAAGCTGCTAGAGCTACTGGTGTATCGAACTGGGGAATTATCTTCAGACATTTGATGCGCAACGCAAGCTTCCCGATTATCGTTAATGCAACGCTGATGGTAGGCGGGGCGATTTTGTCGGAATCGGCTCTTTCCTACCTTGGACTCGGAATCCAGGCGCCTGCAACAAGCTGGGGACTTATGCTCAGCAATTCGCAGGAGTTTATGCTGACAAACCCAATGCAAGCCGTTTATCCGGGCTTATGTATCCTGATTGTCGTGCTTGCTGTTAACTTCATTGGTGACGGGCTCCGTGATGCTCTCGATCCAAGACAGAAAAACACGCGGAGGAGGTTAGCGAAATGGCGGAAAGACTTCTCGAAGTCCGAAATCTAACCACAGGTTTTTTGACGGATAAAGGATTTGTTAAGGCAACGGACAACATCTCGCTGAATATTGAAAAAGGGAAAACGCTTTGTCTCGTCGGCGAATCTGGCAGCGGCAAAAGCGTTACCTCTTTGTCGATCATGCGTTTGATCGATTATGCCGGTGGTGTCATTCTTGAGGGGAACATCAACTTTAAGGGCGAAGATTTGGCAGCCAAGAAGCAGGATGAACTGAAGGATATCCGCGGGAATAAAATCTCGATGATTTTCCAGGATCCAATGTCGGCGTTAAATCCGGTATTTACCGTAGGCGAGCAAATTGCTGAGAGTTTACGTCTGCACCAGAATAAGAGCAAAGACGAAGCTTGGAAGGAAGCTATTGAACTCCTAAGAATGGTTGGTATTCCTTCTCCTGAAATTCGGGCTAAACAGTATCCGAACCAATTGTCTGGCGGTATGTGTCAGCGCGTCGTCATCGCGATTGCGCTCGCAGCCAAACCAGAGCTTCTGATCGCCGATGAACCAACAACCGCACTCGATGTGACGGTTCAGGCACAAATTCTGGATTTGTTGCAGGATCTGAAAGAAAAACTTGGCACATCCATTCTGCTCATTACCCATGATATGGGTGTCGCAGCGGAAGTAGCCGATCATGTTGCGGTTATGTATGCTGGCGCGATTGTGGAACAAGGAACTGTCGAAGAAATCTTCACGAATCCTTCCCATCCATATACAACGGGCCTTTTGCAATCCATCCCTGGTTTTGAAGGTGAACGCGGTGGCGAATTGTATACCATTAAAGGTTCGATCCCGGGACTGGGCAATCTGCCAAAGGGCTGCCGTTTTAATCCGCGCTGCCCGCATGTGATGGATAAATGCCGTCAAGCAGAACCGACAGATATTCAAATCGGCAGCGAGCATTACACCAAATGCTGGCTGTATGAAGAACAAGAGAAAGCAGCAGTTGCCGGGAAAGGGGAAAACATCAATGGCTAAAAATTTAGTTGAAGTTGAGAACGTTAAGAAGTATTTCCCGATCCACAAAGGCCTGCTCAACCGCGTTGTCGGCAATGTAAAAGCTGTTGATGATGTTTCTCTTACGATTCGCGAAGGTGAAACCTTCGGTCTCGTAGGAGAATCCGGCTGCGGCAAATCGACGCTTGGACGTGTGATTCTACGTTTGCAAGGTGCGACAGCGGGGTCCGTTAAAATTAACGGTCGCGATGTGCACGCATTAAGCAACCGGGAGCTTAACAAAATGCGCGAGGAAATGCAAATTATATTCCAGGATCCGTTCGGATCGCTGAATCCGCGCTTTCTTGTGAAGGATATTATCGGAGAACCACTCAAAATTCATACAAATATGTCAGCCCAGGAAATCGATGCCCGCGTCGTGGAATTATTGAAACTGGTTGGCCTAGATCCAACACGCCGCAATCGTTACCCGCATGAATTTTCCGGCGGCCAGCGCCAGCGGATCGGAATTGCCCGGGCGATTGCGCTGAAACCGAAATTCATCGTTGCGGACGAAGCTGTATCTGCGCTTGACGTATCCGTACAGTCACAGGTTATTAACCTGCTGATGAAGCTGCAGAAGGAAATGGGACTGACGTTCCTGTTTATTGCGCACGGGCTGAACGTCGTTCGCCATATTTCCGACCGTGTAGGGGTTATGTATCTGGGTAAGATGGTTGAGGTCAGCGAGACCGAAGCGTTGTATGCTGAACCTCTGCATCCATATACGGCGGCATTGCTTTCAGCGATTCCGAAGCCGACGCCAAACAAAAAACGGGACCGGATTGTCCTCGAGGGCGATGTGCCTTCACCGGCCAATCCACCATCAGGCTGCCGTTTCCATACTCGCTGTCCTTTTGCACAAGCGAAATGCAGCCAGGTTGAACCGAAGCTCGAAGAAGTTAAGCCAGGTAGACAAGTTGCCTGCCACTTCCCAATCGGCGTGGAGGGCGGTTCCGACTTAAACTCGTTGCAACGTTAAAAATTGCTGAACAGGCAGGATTGGGGTCCTCCTGAGCGTTGAATTAAATACGAATTACTCTAAAAGCCCTGCGCCTGAAATTCTGGTTGCTGGGCTTTTTTTGCCTACGGAGATGGCGGAGCAATACGGAAAACTGCACATAATTGCCGGTTAAGGAACCTTTTTTTCATGAATTTACACTGTTATACAGTTTCTTTTTATAAACTTAGCGTTTACAATATTTAATGTTGTTTGGCTATGCCTCAATGGATATTCCTTTGGTGGTTGAGTCAACAAATCCATGATCCATTTTATAAAAGGAAGGAGGCCGAAGGATACAGTTTTTCTAGGGATTAGGACTTTTATTCTATTAAAAGAAGGAATCATTGAATGAAAAAGAGAACAAAAATATATATATCCATAGCTGTAGCTATTTTTCTGGTTGCAGGAAGCGCTTTGGCCTTCCGTAAAGAGTTGGCGGTTATGGCCTTTGATTTATTTCTTTCCAAGCAGGTGGAGAGCTCACTGCAAAAATCCTATCAGCCGCTAGACTCGCAGGACAGAATGCCACTTATACCGGCCGAACCTGTGGTCTATCAGAATAAGCCGTTTTCGGTGCTGCTGCTTGGCTCTGACCAACGGAAAAACGAGCCGGGCCGTTCAGATACCCTGATTTATGCGGTTGCACGTCCCAAGGATTCCAAAGTGCTGCTCATCTCCATTCCAAGGGATACTTACACGGAGATCGTAGGCAAAGGAAAGAAAGATAAAATTACACATGCCTACGCTTTTGGCGGGGAGCAGATGTCAAAGAATACCGTTGAAGCTTTCTTAGATCATAAAGTGGACTATTACGCTACGATTAATTTTCAAGGTCTTAAGGATGCGGTTAACGAGCTTGGCGGTGTGGAGCTGCCGATCCAGAAGGACATCGTGAATAAAGGCTACGATCATGAGAAGTTTACGGTCAAAGCGAATAAGCCTATATACAATGGAGAGGAAGTTCTGAATTACGTGCGCTACAGGGAAGATAGCGATTTTAACCGCACAAAGCGCCAGCAGGTGTTCCTGGATGCGGTCGCGAACCGGATGCTCCATCTGAATCAAATCTCCAAAATCCCGGATCTTCTGGATATTATGGGCGACAATTTCCATACCGATATGCAGCCGAAGTTTATTATCGACCTGGCGAAGCAGGTTTTAACCGGATCGGATGCCCAAATTTCAAGCTATACGATAATGGGTGAAGGAATGCGCATCGGCGGCATTTATTATGATGAGCCGAATCAGAAAGATGTGAAGAAAGCGAAAGCGCTCATTGACAGCTGGAAAAATCCCGACACACCTTCTGATCAGCTCATGCTGCCGGACGATAAGGAAAAAAGCACAGTCAATTAAGAAAGCTTAAACATTTTATAATTGAAGTAGGATCGGCAGCCACAGGTGCGGCTGCTGATTTTGTGTCCTCTTGAAACAATGGCGGGATTGAACCGTATGAAGATAGGGGAAGCTTGAAAAAGGGTAGAGGAGGATAAGTCCGAATGAATATAGCGTTTTTTCTGCTACCTAAACAGGAAGTGATCACGGTTACATTGGACTCGACGCTTAGGCAAACGCTCGAGCGGATGGAGTATCACAGGTACACGGCAGTACCGATTCTGAGTAAGGATGGCACATATGCCGGAACTGTTACGGAAGGCGATCTGCTGTGGCATATGAAAAATTCGAACGGAAAAGTCAATTTTGAAAATGCGTCCAAATTTCTGCTCAAGGAAGTGCCGCTCAAAGTGGACAATAAGCCGGTATCCATTGATGCTAACATGGAGGATCTGATTAATTTGGCGAAGGTTCAGAACTTTGTCCCAGTTGTGGATGACATGAACCGTTTTATCGGCATCGTCCGCAGAAGCCAGATTATCGAATATTGCGAGAAGTTTGTTTCTAAGGAATCGATAAATACGCTGTAAGGTGACCGCTGCGGTTACGGATCGTTCTTCCGCTACTTTCGCAAAACGAACTAGTTACAGTCCAAGGACTTATTTGAATTTTAATCCGAAAAAGACTGCGATTACCTTAGAACTAATAGGCATAGAATAGGAAAAGACCTGCTTTAAGGCGCGATCAAGAAAATAATAGACCATTCGATTTGCCGAATGTAGCCTATCGAAGGGCGGATTTCGTGCAAATCTGTTTCACTATTTTTTTGATCGCGCCTGATTGGACTGACTTGCAGGTCTTTTTTGCCGCAGTTGCAGTAGTAAGGGGTCATGGAGGACGGTTTTCGTGAGCAGCATTTTTTTATGTTATAATGGAGAATAAAGCTTTTTCAGGGAGTGTGAGCTTCAGACATGCCGAAGGATTTGGATGTAGCCAAGCGTGCAAAAGTCATCGAATGGTTGAAAACCGAAGTGGTTGACCACGTATCAAGGCTGTTTAAGGCATTATGGGAAGGCAGCACGACCCGTGTGGGTGACAGTCTCGCCAGTTTGATTATGAGTTCATACATATTGGCTCGCAGGCTTGGTATGTCGTATCGGGATTTGGATGACCTTTTGCTCGATAAATTAAAGAAACACAAACAGGAAGGCCACCAGCTTGAGGACTGGTATCAAGACATTTCCGCGCTTGAAGAACATATGCGTAAGAGGTGAAGACATTGAAAATGCGCTGGACATCGGTGGTATGGAGCGTTGTGTATCTGCTCCTGCTGCTCTCCTTGCTAACTCCATTATCGATCGTGACGGTGTTTTTTCTGATATTACCCGCCACAATTCTTTTTGCAACTTTGAATTTGAAGACTTTTATGCTTCATGTGCTGCCGGTATGGCTCATCGCTTTTATCGTGCACCCGGTCAACTTGCTTTTGGCGGCATATTTTGTGATCCCATCGATCATCATTGGCCGGAGTTACAAAAAAAAGGATCCCGCACTCCGAACACTTATGATCGGATCAGGCACAATTTTGGCGGGAATGCTGATTTTGCTGCTGATTGGCACGGTATTTTTACAGTTTGATCTATCTAGTTATGTACATGATATCGTAAAAATGACGATGTCCCCGCTGAAAGATGTGGGCGGTAACAACCCGCTGATCAGCGACATGACCTGGACGCCAGAACAGATGCAGTTGCTGAGTGATGAAACGATGCTGAGGATCCCGTTTGCAATGATTGTCAGCTCCTTCATGATGGGGGTCATTACGCATGCGCTGGCGCGCCCAATTATAGGAAGTACAGCATCCCATGTACCCAAAATGAAGCCGGCACGGGAATGGATGCTGCCGCGATCACTGATCTGGTATTATTTGATTGGAGTCGTAATCGAAGTGTTTGCCCGAGGTTCCAGTAGTTCGTTCCTGACGATGATTGCCGCCAACTTTGTTCCGCTTTTGCATATTTGCTTTATGATTCAAGCCATCGGATTTTTCTACTACTTAGGACACACGAGAAAATGGCATCCCATTGTACCGCTGTTGATCGTGATTCCGATTTTGCTATTTCCGCCGATGCGGATTATTGGCATATTGGATCTGGCATTTCCGCTGCGTCAATTTATGACTAAATCAAAACGTTAGGGTGGGAGTCATGCCAAAATTTCTACAACAGCGCTGGCACGGCTATTATACCGTCTGGGCGTTTTTGCTAATGCTGCTTTTAGTCATTATTGTGACCCGGTACAATTGGCCGCTTGGAATCATATGCCTATGTCTTGTCGGGCTGCTTAGCTATCTGCTGTTGAAGGCGGAAATGCGGTACCGGAAGAACCTGCTGGAGTATATCAACGGGTTATCCTTCCGCGTTAAAAGAGTTGAAGGCGAAGCGATCAGTGCCCTGCCATTCGGGATTGTCCTCTATGGCGAGGATAAGTCCATCGAATGGAACAACCGCTATGTATGTAATATATTCGGACAAAAGTCGCTGGTCGGCGTCTCGCTACAAGATCTTTTTCCGTCACTGTCATCCCTCGTGAACGAGAGGAAGGATGGACATAAAGACGGCCACAAGGACGGGCATAAGCAGATCCAAACGGAAATCAAAATTGAAGATTCCTATTTTCATCTGATGCTGAACACGGACGAACGCCTGATTTATTTATATGACATTACCGAAATGGTCGTTCTACGTGAGAAATACGAAGCGGAGAAGCTGGCGATCGGCATTATTATGATGGATAATCTCGATGAGGCTGCCCAAGGGATGGATGACCAACAGCGCACCTCCCTGATTGCCAAGGTTACGACAGAGATTACGGAATGGGCTAGAGATTATGAGGTATACCTTCGGCGGCTGTCCTCGGACCGTTACCTGATGATGCTGAATTATCAATCGCTGCAAGAGCTGGAGAAAAGCAGGTTCGTCATCTTGGATGAAGTTCGTGAAATGACCGCCGAGCTGAAAGTGCCGATGACACTGAGTATTGGGCTTGGTTTCGGACCCGAAAGCATCAGCGAACTTGGCGAGTTGGCGCAGTCTTCACTTGATATGGCGCTTGGACGCGGAGGCGACCAGGCGGCCGTCAAAGCAGGGCAGCGTCTATCCTTCTATGGCGGGAAATCCAATGCTGTCGAGAAACGTACGCGGGTACGGGCCAGGGTTATCGCACATGCCTTACGCGATTTGATCCAGGAAAGCGACAAGGTGTTCATTATGGGACATCGGTTGCCGGATATGGATGTCATCGGCGCATCCATTGGCGTGCTGAAGGCTGCCCAAATATACAATGTGGAGGCTTATATCGTCCTGCCCGGCAACAACCCATCCATTGAACGCATGATGGCGCAGGTGCAGAAGGACGAGAAGCTGATGGAGCGCTTTATTTCGCCGGAACAAGCGCTCACCATGTTGAATCCGCACAGCTTGCTTGTAGTGGTTGATACCCATAAGGCTTCTATGACAATGGAGCCGAAGCTGGTGCAGAATGCAAGCCGGATTGTAGTGGTGGACCATCACCGCAGAGGCGAAGAATTTATCAACGATGCGGTGCTCGTGTATATGGAGCCGTATGCTTCTTCGGCGTGTGAGCTCGTTACCGAACTTTTGCAATATATCCACGAAAAAGTCCAGCTTACGCCGATGGAGGCCACGATGCTGCTGGCCGGGATTGCGGTGGATACGAAGCATTTTGCGCTTCATACCGGTTCGCGCACGTTTGAAGCGGCCGGATTCCTACGCCGCAGTGGTGCCGACACGATTCAGATTCAGCGGATGTTGAAGGAAGATTTGCAGGAATATCTGGCAAAGTCAGAAATCATAAAGCATGCTAAAATGGTATATGACCATATCGCTCTTGCCGTGACCGGAACAGGGACTGTCATCCCGCAACTTTTGATCGCTCAGGCCGCAGATACGCTGCTTAATATGACAGATGTGGTCGCATCGTTTGTTATCAGCGAACGACCGGACGGTCTGATCAGCATCAGTGCCCGTTCACTCGGCCGGATGAATGTTCAGGTCGTTATGGAAAGACTTGGCGGCGGTGGGCATTTAACAAATGCGGCGGTACAGTTAAAGGGAACGGTGGAAGAAGTTGAGAAGAAGCTGCTTGAGGTTCTTTCACAAATTGAGGAGAAAGAGGGTTTGTTCGAATGAAAGTCATTTTTCTGAAGGACGTAAAGGGTCAAGGCAAAAAGGGTCAAGTAAAAGAAGTATCTGAAGGATACGCAAGTAATTTTCTGTTGCCACGCGGTATGGCCCGCCTGGCTACTGATGGGAATATGAAAACGCTGGATAATCAGAATGCAGCGGAACAAAGACGCAAGGAGCAGGAGAAGGAAGAGGCGCAGCAGCTTGGCAAAAGGCTGGAAGAGATGACAGTGCAGCTGAAAGCCAAATCCGGCGAAGGCGGACGATTGTTCGGTGCCATAACAACCAAGCAAATTGCAGAAGCATTGGCTGAGCTTAATGTAAAAATCGACAAGCGCAAAATCGAACTTGAAGAACCTATCCGCCACCTGGGAGTAACTCAGATGACGGTAAAGTTGCATTCTGAAGTGAAAGCAACGCTTAAGGTTCAGGTTACGGAGGAATAAGATGAGCGGAGATCTCTTTTTCGATCGGATTCCCCCGCAGAATTTGGAAGCAGAGCAGGCGGTTCTAGGTGCCATCCTGCTGCAGAGCGAAGCGATGATTACCGCGATGGAGCGTGTGCAGCCAGAGGATTTCTATGACGCGTCGCATCAGCTGATCTATGAAGCGATGATCCAGCTCGGAGAAGAGAACCAGCCTGTCGATCTGGTTACCCTAACTTCACGGTTACAGGATAAAGGACAGCTGGAGGACGTGGGCGGAGTTAGCTATCTTGCAAAGCTGGCGCATGCCGTACCAACCGCGGCCAATGTGGAATATTATGCCCAGATCATCGAAGAGAAATCGATGCTGCGGCGACTAATCCGTACGGCAACACAAATCGTTAGTGAAGGCTACAGCGGCGGAGAAGATGTCTCCGGAATGCTCAGCGATGCGGAGCGCCGGATTCTGGAAATCTCTAACCGGCGGACAGGCAGCGGCTTTGTCGCCATCCGCGACGTGCTGATGGAAGTGTTCGAGCGCGTAGAGGTTCTGCATCAGCAAAGTGGAAACACGTCGGGCATCCCGACAGGCTTTGTTGATCTGGACAAAATGACCAACGGCTTTCAGCGTTCGGACCTCATTATCGTAGCCGCGCGGCCTTCCGTAGGTAAAACGGCATTTGCTTTGAATATTGCACAGAATGTCGCAGTTCGGGCTAACGAGACCGTAGCTATATTCAGTCTCGAGATGTCCGCACCGCAGCTCGTGAATCGTATGATTTGCGCCGAAGCCAATTTGGATGCCAACCTGATGCGTACGGGTGACTTTAAGACAGATGATGATTGGGCCAAGCTGACGATGGGGATTGCCTCGTTGGCTGAGGCTGAAATATATATCGATGATACACCAGGTATTACTGTAGCGGACATCCGCTCCAAGTGCCGAAGGCTGAAGAAGGAAAAAGGCCTCGGCATGATCGTGATCGATTATCTGCAGCTTATTCAGGGACGCGGAAAGGCTGGCGAGAATCGTCAGCAGGAAGTATCCGAAATTTCGCGTACGCTGAAGCAGATTGCCCGTGAGCTGAGTGTTCCGGTCATTGCTCTCTCCCAGCTAAGCCGTGGCGTCGAGCAGCGTCAGGACAAGCGTCCGATGATGTCCGACCTTCGGGAATCGGGTTCCATCGAGCAGGATGCCGATATCGTATCTTTCCTCTACCGCGATGATTACTACAATCAGGAAACGGAGAAGAAGAACATTATCGAGATCATTATCGCCAAACAACGTAATGGTCCGGTCGGCACTGTCGAGCTGGTGTTTCTCAAGAACTTTAATAAATTCGTTAATTATGAGCGAATGCACGCGGAACCTTTTGCGATGTAATGTTTACAATTGGAAAACTGCGATGCGGAGCCAACGGAATTAATTGAATAACATTGTCCCATTTCCGAACAATCGCACATGCTATAGTGCGATTGTTCGTTTTTAATTTGACTTTGAAAATCGGGGCTGTTACACTGATAATGCTGATTTGAGAATCAATTTCATAATTGATTTCAGGGCAGCAACTGGCTTATGAAATTGTTTATAATTCAGTGAACTTCAGTGTTGATGCATAGAGTTTCTGCATTCAGAGCAAAATTCATAGGAATCATTAAAATGAGGTGTTCTTAAACACCAAGCGGGGGAATGAAAATGTCAACAGTAGTCGTTGTGGGAACACAATGGGGAGATGAAGGCAAAGGCAAAATCACGGACTTTCTCGCGGAGAGCGCCGATGTGGTAGCCCGTTACCAGGGCGGAAACAATGCCGGACATACCATTCTGATTGACGGTAAAAAGTATAAGCTTACGTTGATTCCATCCGGCGTGTTTTATTCTGATAAGGTTTGTGTAATCGGAAACGGTACGGTCATCAATCCGGCTGCACTTATTGACGAAATCAATTACATTCACGATAACGGGTTTACAACGGATAATTTAGTCATCAGTG
The DNA here is from genome assembly GCA_031254035.1 of Paenibacillus sp. Taxonomy (GTDB): domain Bacteria; phylum Bacillota; class Bacilli; order Paenibacillales; family Paenibacillaceae; genus Paenibacillus_AQ. Next base: position 78,026 of record JAIRVF010000042.1, on the reverse strand, counting down.
ATCGCGCGCATGTCATCATGCCATACCATTTGGTACTTGACGCACTTGAAGAAGACCGCAAAGGTCAGAACAAAATCGGAACGACACGCAAAGGCATCGGCCCTTGCTATATGGATAAAGCAGCTCGTAACGGGATCCGGATCGTTGATCTAATGGATGCGGAGGAATTCGAACAGAAGCTGCGCCCTCTCATGCAAGAAAAAAACAACATCATCCAGCAACTTTTCGGCGGGGAGCCACTTGATGTGGAAGAAGTGTTGAAACAGTATCTGGAGTATGCGGAGGTGCTCCGCAAATATGTAAAGGATACTTCGGTCGTGCTGAACGATGCGATCGACGCGGACCGCAAAGTGCTGTTTGAAGGCGCACAAGGCGTCATGCTGGATATCGACCAAGGCACCTATCCGTACGTGACTTCCTCGAACCCTTCAGCAGGCGGCGTCTGCAACGGTTCTGGCGTGGGTCCTTCGCGTATCAGTCAAGTCATCGGGGTTGCAAAATCTTATACCACTCGTGTGGGCGATGGACCATTCCCGACCGAGCTGAACAATGAAATCGGCGATTACATCCGTGAAAAGGGTTTTGAGTACGGCACGGTTACCGGACGCCCTCGTCGCGTCGGCTGGTTTGACACCGTCGTGGTAAGCCATACTCGCCGTGTCAGCGGTTTGACCGGCCTGTCGTTAAACTCGCTCGACGTGCTGACAGGTCTTGAGACCGTCAAAATCTGCACAGGCTACAAATATCGCGGCGAAGTAATTCAGCATTATCCGGCGAGCCTGAAGATGCTTGAGGAATGCGAAGCCATCTATGAAGAAATGCCGGGTTGGCATGCGGATATCTCCGAAGCGAAGACACTTGAAGATCTGCCAGAAACGACGCGCAATTACGTAAAACGTGTATCCGAACTGACAGGCATTCCGATTGCCATCTTCTCTGTCGGACGCAACCGCAGCCAAACGAATCAAATTTTGCCGATTTATTAAAGGGCTAAATTTCAAGGGCCCCAAGAAAGTATAATACCCATTTGCCGGGAATCCCCGGCGGATGGGTTTTTTTCTTTTTCAAGGGATTAAAAGCTGTACTTACCCGTCAATACTTCTAATAGTGAGGATTTTAAAAATCCAAAGAGAGATTTCAGCAATCATCCTAGTATGGTGGCTTATAAGGAGGAAGACGGGTATGAAAATTACGCAGTGGCTGCTCAAAACCGTACTGACGGTGGTCTTGATCAGCGGTTTAACGATATTAATGACTGGAGCCATAGTAAACAGCTATGTTCAATCACTTCTCGCGAGCTTTAATATAACCCTAGAAGGACAGTCTTCTGGTTTGGGGAGCATGATGAAAGGGATATTCGGCATGAATCATGGGGCTAGGGAGGACAAAGTATCGGGTAGCAAGGAACCTGCCAAATTGGCGAAACCGGATGATGGGAAGAAAGCATCGGAATCAGGTGGGCATGAATCAATAAACGGAAGTGCTTCAGATTCATCCGGCAGTAAGGGCGGCGAAAGCACAGACAGCAATGCCAGCACAAAGGACAACACAGGCACAATAGGCAATACCAACATGAACGAGAATAATAGCTCAAACGGAAATGCCAATACAGGCGGGGGAACGGTCGATGGAGAAGCTCCTGATCATTCGATACCGATTATGGGCCAGGGAATGGTGGAGGACCCCTCAGCGGGAAAAGAACAGGCACAGGATGGGGAAGCGGCAGCCAAACCGGATGATGGGATGCAGAAAAAGAAGGAGATTACGAGCAGCGAAAGGGAGCAGATTTTCGGTATTTTGATGACTAAACTACCTCCGTCCGAAATGCAAAAAATCGCCGACGCGATGGGGCATGAACTAACGGATGAAGAGTTGAAATCGATCGAAGCGTCGATCTCTCGATATTTGAGCACTGAAGAATATAATGCATTGAAACGGATTTTAGAACAATGAAGCGCTTACAAAATATATTGACAATGGTAAAATTATCATGATATGTTAATAGCGATCTTAACATATTATTATTGGTAGAGGAGGAAGGTTAAATGAGAAAGGCAGAGCAAACTCGAAACAAACATGAGAAAACTCCAAATAAACACCAATTGGTGGAATCCAGTGATTTTGGAGTTGGAGCAGTCCGCCAAGGAAACTCTCAAGTTAGAGGGTGGGATTATCCTCCTGGACTCTGTTGCGTTGGATCCGGCGGAGGCGCAGAAACTTTAAAAGTTCAGCCTAAGGTTTAGAAAACCGGGGCAACTTTTAGCGGGTGATTGAGTCACTCGCTTTTTCTACTTTATTTAATATTAAAAGAAAGGGGATTTTGAAAAGTGAAGGCTTCAGCGGATTATTACAAAATTTCTGATTTTATTTATTATGAGTTAAATGAAGAAACTTTAGTAGTTATGCACAATAAAGGAATTGTAAAGATTAAAGAGAACAGGATGAAAAACTCAATTAAAGAGTGGGATAAGAATTTACATAGGGAAATAAGTAAAAACAAGATTTCCGAGATATTTGGGGAAGATTCTGAAGCTGCATTAAATTTTATGCTTGATAATCATATATTGGAAATAAATAGAGAGGTCAATTTTGATCTGAATAAGATAAGAATACTAACAAATAGCAATGTAGTAGCTGAATTAATTGAAAATACTATTATTAAAGACATGAGAGTCCCTAGTACAATTGCAACTATTGATGAAAGCAGTCATTTGGATATTGAGAATGATGCTTTATATGTTGTGTTTTTAAATCCGTATAATAAACAATTAGCAGCTATGATTGATAGTCAAATCAAAAAAAATAAAAATTCCATATTATTAATGAGCTACGTTTATAATAATAATTTTTATATGGATTCCTTTTATTTCCCTCCTTTGTATAATCCCTGCCACATGTGCCATATGGGGCATATAGAATCTCAACTCAGAATCAATACCGATGGAAATATCACCTATCAACATATTATTGATTCCATTTATTTAGAAGAACCGAATTTTTCCGTGAATACAGTTCTTACACAAAACAACATGATAAATATTGTTGCACTACTAGGTAATAAAATGAACAAGTTTATAACACTCGATCATGGGAATTTGATATTTCCAGAGGAATGGCACGAATGTACGATGTTTGATCTTCAAACGAACAAAATTCATACAGATTTTTCACTACATTGGGAGTTGTGTGATTGCTATGAAGGATAAAGAGAGAGTAACGTTGGGTCTAGAAACCAATACAATCGAAAGATCTTTCAATGATTACATCTATGAGCGTAGCATGCCCAAAAAAATAGAAAACTTTATTTTGAAGTTCCATCAGGCAAGTACTTATTTAATTCATGCAAAAGGTAAGAATGATGTTATCGATAATAATGTTTTCAACTGGTTAACCCAAGTTGAGAGGACGGATGTTCGCCCAGAATATTATGAAAAGAAAATTGATCTAAATTATCTGCCTATTAATTTAGAAATTAAAGGCAGCTTTAGGGAATATCAAACGGATCGTAATTTGAATCTTGAGGAAATTTCATTATTGTTAAATTCATCGTTCGGCAGAGATGAAAACACAAAATCAAAAAGATATGGTTCAGCCGGTGGATTATATCCGGTAATACCTATACTGATGATTCTTAAGCCTTTTGACGATTTAGAGTGTGGCTCATATGTTTATGATAGTGAACATAAATGTTTATTGAAAATTAAAAGTTGGACGGTAGAAGAGAGTGTTGAAATAAAAAAAGAGTTAAGTAAAGGCTTTAATTATTTGCCTAATACTTGTATTGCTTATGCTGTCGACATTCGAAGAGCAATACTAAAATACCATATTAGAGGATACCGACATGCATTGATCGAAGTAGGGGCAATGAGTCAGGTTTTTAAAGAGAGCTTACATAATCTAAATGAAAATTTTGGAGAAGTGAGCTGGTCTGGATTTAATGATAATCAGCTAAGCCATGCTTGTGGCCTTAACGCAAGATTATGCCCAATCCTGCTTGTACAATGGTTTGGACGAATTAAATGATACTCTAGGTGGGTAAATTATGTTATTCATGAAGAATATGCACCATTTTAACATTCCCCAAAAGAAATTTATTACCGACAATGTATACACTTCCTTTTCTAAGATCGGCAATTATTTAAGGGATGGATATTTAGGTCCTGATGGGTCGACTGCTATCGATACTAACAAAAAAAGTTCTATAAACAAAGCGTTTTCTGAAGCCATTGAAAGAAGGGCAATTCGTGCTGGAGGAATCCCATCGAGTACAGATAAGGTGTACGCAATAAATTTGATAAGAAATAAAGTTGTAGAAATTAATTCAATATATTCTTCATATTTATTGGACAAAGATTATCCAATTGATACCACGGGTTCTGCAGCTCATACGAGTTCTGAAATCGTTATTTATAATTCGTTAAAAGAGTTAATGGAGAAGAATGGATTACTCCTGTTTTGGTATGGATTGCATGGCAAAAAATTAATAATAGAAGATGAAGAGTATCTAGAAAATAATAAAATAGTAAAATCTTTAAGCATTAATGGAAAGGAATGTTTGTTTTTTATTAATGATTTCTTTTTTCCATTAAAGATAGTTATTACGATTATTGTGAATAATACATTTATTTGTTCGTCGGGTGTTGGATCATCATTCACTTTGGAAGAAGCTATTGAAAAATCTATCCAAGAGGCATTTTTGCTTCTTTGGAAAGATGAAACGATTGAGCTAGTCGACTCAAGAAATCGTGTGTTTATCAAGAGATATGAAAATCATTCACTCCAGTTGGAGCATTTAAATCGTATTACAGAAAAAATAAGTATATCGAAGATGTCTAACGAAGCAAGAGGTTCAAGTAAAACTGAAGATTTGCTAAAAACGTTACCTGAATGGGTTAATAATGTATATGTTATTCCCTTAAAACAATATGTCAGGCCGAAATTGAAGTGTGTAAAAGTGTTTTCTCCTGAAATGTTTAACCATATCCCCTTGAAAGAATATATTAATTTGAATAACCCTATGAATTTAAATGTATTAGGCTTAACAAGTGAACAACTATCATTGATACCGGATTGTCTTGTGCTTTAAAAATCAATTGAGGAGTAAAGATGATGGATTTAGGAAATTTCTCGGGAACCCCTTTTGTTCTAAAAACAATGAGTGTCAAACAAAATTCTTTCTTACGAGATTATTTTAAATGTGATATTACTCCATTTGAGGAAAATGGGCCTCCAGCGAGTTCTGTAAGATTCAATAAGAAAGGCGCTCTTAAAGCTGCTGTAGGTGAGTATTTGGAGCGGAGTTCAGTATTTATTAACAACGGCCGTTTTAAACAAGAAAATATAATCGGTATAGATATGACTACTCATGCAGAAGTAACTATTCCGCTCTATAGAATGTTACTTCATTGGGGCGTTCCCCCTCTAAACAAACAAAATTTAGAAGGTTTATATAGTGACACATGCGGATTAGCAAGCCACATCACATCTTTTCAATCGATACAATCAGCATTTTTTGAGTTTTTCGAGCGGCAATCACTTTTATATGGTTGGTTTACGAATACACCAGGCAAAAGAATCGAAATTAGTGACTTACAAAAGGATCCAGACCTAAAAGAACAAATTGATATGGCCTTTGGTTATATTGATGAACTTCATTTTATTGATATATCGTTGTCAGAGAAAGCTAAAGTGATTATTTGTATTGCCACCGGAAAAGAAATAAAGGGAGTAGGCCTTTCTGCACATTGGGATTACAAAAACGCAATTCTAGGTACGATCAAAGAATTATTCCAATATATCGCGGCAAAAGGAAGCCGTTATGATGATAATAATATTAATGAAAACGAAGTTGATGCTTTGTACTATAGTAAACACTTTATGAATGAAGTTAATTCAGAAAGCTTAAAGAGCGACTTCAATTACTTAATATCAAACTCAAAAAATATAGAAATAGATATTTTCGATCGTGTCGAAATAAAGGAGGTGGATTTTGGCAAAATCATTGCGGAGTTATCGAATGAACTCGAAATTGATTTCATATTATGTTTCGTTCCAGTTATAACGGATCGAATTAGAACTAAAATTGTGAAAATAATGACAACCAGAGGATTTCATCATATGTTTACGTCCGCAATATTACCAGAGGAAATTCCAATGCTGAAGGGACATCATGTATTTTATAACAAAGGAAAAGTGATCCCATTTGGGTAGAGTTTTTAGGGGGCTTAAAGATTGAAAATTATAAGAGAATATAATATTTTGTTCACTAAGATGATGCTAAACAACAAGATCGGGTTTGTATGGTACTTGGTATTCCCTTTGGTTGTTTTTTTTGTTTACAATTATAATTTTTTTATTGAGAAACCTTCAGATGATAGCTTTTATATTCAATCAAGTTTTTTCCTTTCTTACATTGTCTTCACAATGTCAATAGAAGTTGCGACTACATTGATTGCAATGAGAGAAAATGGGTTCCTTAAAACATTTACCTTTATATCAGGCAATAAATATTCAATAATTATAGGCAAAGCCTCAACTCAATTGCTTTTTCTTGTCACTGCTTCATTGATTTTTTCATTTACTACTAGTGTTTTTGTTTTGGACAGTATAGATAAAATATTGCTATATATTTTGTCTACTTTTATTTCGACATTGATCGGAGCTGTTTCCCTTTCATTGTTTTTTTTGATCTTAATGTTGGTTCCTATTAGACAAGAATCGCTGATAACTATACTGAATATAAGTATGCTGGTATTATTTTTCATAACTGTAAGGGGTTTTTCGCATAGCTTCTCATGGGGAGTCTTTTTATTATATTTGAATCCTTTAGAGCTAGTGAGGAGTGTGGCTATATTCATTACAAGTTTAATGGCCAAAGAAATTAGCCTTCCTAATTTTCCAGTATATTTGATCATAAGTAGCGTCATTTCATACATTGTTGTGGGCTTAATAAGTCTAAAATTTATAAAAGTAAACTCGAAGACAACTCGAACATAGCACTTCAGAAGACTGTTATTAAGGCAATATGGAGGGAAACCATGATAAGTATCAAGAATTTGAACTTTTCATATAAGGGTTCGAACAGGGCGAATATTAATAATTTAACCGTTGATTTTAAGCCTGGAACAATAAATGTTCTGATCGGAAAGAATGGTTCTGGAAAAACAACACTATTTGATTTAATAACAAATATTATAAAACGTCCTGGAGAAATAACGGGTGTCCCTGAGGAAAAAGAAATAATATACCAGCTTCAAGGTTTGTTTTTCCCCTCTATATTAAAAGGGAAGGATATTTTCAGGTTTTTTTTGTACACTGATTTCAAAAATGAAATTAAGCTTGGAAAAACTCCATATATAGACCAATATATGTCGCCATCTGAAATAGACTTGATGGAGAGAGTGTGGAATACTGAGTTTGGCCAATTATCGATTGGGGAAAGGAGATATCTGAGTATACTAGCCATAACTCTCATGAAGAGAAAATTGTACATATTTGACGAACCTACATCAGGAGTTGATCCTGAATCCAGAATTCAGGTCTTAAAGAGGATCGAAGAAATAACCAAAACGGATTCCATTGTATTGCTATCGACTCATACACTACATGAATTTGAGAATATAAACTGTAAATTGCATCTATTACATAAGGGAAATATCAGATTCATGGGAACCTATGAAGAATTTATAAAAGATAACGAGTCTAGAAATCCAGATATATCATTTTATGAAAAAGTTAGAGAAGAGGCGTGAAAACTCAGGAAGGGAATATATCAAGTGATTGCCTATCCTAAAGGTGTATAACGGTTAAGTTCAATAAAATGTTATTTTTTTGTTACCAGCATGTGCTACCCGAATATCCATATTTAACACTAAGAACCCGCCATCCAAGCGGGTTTATTTGCTAGTTGTACAAAGTTGAATTGTTAGTTGACCTTGTGTTAAAGTAGACAGGAGTTGTAAGAAAGATGTCAAATTCTTAACTTTTTTGTCTACGGATCTTAAAATAAATAATCTCGATAGGTAAAATACAAGGGAGAGTTTTATGAAAGGTTTTATGGGTTTTCGCCAAAAGGAAGATACGCAGACTGAGGATATCAAAGCGGTTTCCAGGAATGAAGAACATGATGGTATGAGCACTTCTTCCCTCGCTAATACAATAGGGCAAAGATGGAGTGCAGCCCGGAAATGGGTGGTAGGCACCGCCGGAGCGGCTGTGCTTATTAGTGGTGTTGTATTTGCGGGCAACCAATATGTCGATGCCAAGACCGTCCCTTATTATCATGTTTACATACATGGGGAAGAGATCGGAACGATTGACGATCCGTCGCGAATCGACAAATTGTACAGCCAGAAGAGGCAGGAATATCAAAAAAAGTATCCGAATGTCGTGATGGGGCTACATACGGAGAACATCACAACAAAATTGGATAGGGGTTTCCAGGCTAAACCCAATACGCAGAACACGCTCGATAAACTCGGTGGCAAGCTGAAGGCTTATGCGGAAGGTGTGGAGTTGAAAGTAAACGGCAAGGCCGTAGGGATCGTTAAGGATCAAGCAACGGTGAATGCCGCACTGGAGAAAGTAAAGCAGAAATACGCCCCACAAACCGCAGCTGCTTCGGGGACAAACGGAGCACCCGTGCAGACGTTGGCTTCCAGCCACACGGCTGCACCTAAAAATATCGCTGACGCTTCGGCGGTGAAAAAGGTCAAAATCGAAGAGAAAGTGACTTCAGCTCCCGTTCAGACCGATCCGAATAAGGTGCTAACTGCGGATGGGGCAGCTAAGCTGCTGACTACGGGCAAAGATGAACCGATTGTATATACGGTGGAGGAAGGCGACACGATCAGCTCCATCGCTAGCCAGTTCCATCTACGCCAGAAAGAGATTTTTGCGAACAATCCGCAGGTGAAGGAAAAGTATATGCAGATTGGCGACCAATTACAGCTGACTGTACCGAAGCCGTTTCTGACGGTAACGACGGTGGAGAAGGTATCCGAACAGGTTCCTACGGAGCCGGATATTGAAATCCGCAAGTCGAAGGAGCTTCCGTTAGGAAAGAGCAAGGTGGTCCGTCCCGGCATAGAAGGCATGAAGGTCATGAATTACGTCGTAACCAAGAAAAACGGCAGAGTCGTGGATGAACAATGGGTAGGTCAGAAAGTTATCAAACGATCGCTGCCGGAAGTGGTCCTGCAGGGGACGCAGGTTCCGGACAAAGGCAAAGGCAATGGCACAAGTAATAGCAAAGGCAAGGGGAATAACCCAGCCAAAAGCTCAAGTAAAAGCTCAGGTAAAAGCGCAGATAGTAGCCTAGGTAAAGTCACAGGCCGGTTTGCCTGGCCGGTTAGCGGGGCTAGCATCTCCAGCTCTTTCGGTTCCCGCTGGGGTCGGCTGCATGAAGGCATTGACATCGTGGGCAGCCGGACGATCAAAGCCGCCGATGGTGGCGTCGTTACGTTTACCGGACAGATTAACGGCTACGGCAATGCTATTATTATCAGCCATGGCAACGGATATCAGACACTGTACGGTCATTTGAGAAGCATATCGACCCACAAGGGAGCACATGTGAATCGGGGGACTGCGATTGGCGTGATGGGAAGTACCGGACGTTCAACCGGCACCCATCTACATTTTGAAATCCATAAGAACGGCTCCAGTCAGAACCCGATGAAATATTTAAATTAACGCAGGTCCTGCGAAGAATAGTTCAGCACTCATACATGAGAACTTTTCACAAATCCTATATGATCGGCACTACCTTCGCTATGAGGGTGGTGCCTTTTTAAATAAAGACATGCAGCAGGGTTCAAAGGGGCTGTTCTTTCATATTCGAAATTGTGACATCTCGACCATAATGATCAGTGGTATCCTTCTCTGGGTGTGACGTGAAGCCAGGTATGGTAAAATGAAAAAAGAATTGTACGAGTTCCGACGAATGGGGTGAATAGTGGATGCAGGGAACCATTTTGGTGGTGGATGACGAACAACCCATTGCCGATATTTTAAAATTTAATCTAGAAAAAGAAGGTTATGAGGTCATCTGCACCTTTGATGGCGTGAGCGCAGTCGAAATGGCGCTTTCCATTCAGCCTGAACTGATGCTGCTGGATCTGATGCTGCCAGGCAAGGACGGGATGGATGTGTGCCGCGAGGTGCGCGCCCAGGGCCTGCATATGCCGATCATTATGCTGACCGCCAAGGACGGCGAAATCGACAAAGTGCTTGGACTCGAACTCGGGGCGGACGATTACGTCACGAAGCCGTTCAGTACACGTGAACTGCTCGCGCGGGTAAAGGCGCAGATGCGGCGCCAGACGAAACAGGCAGGCGCGGAAACGGCAGCTGTGGCGGCACCGGAGCCGAAGCAGGGCATCCAGTTATTCGACCTTTTTATAGATACCGATATGTATTTGGTGTACAAGGACGGCGGGGCGCTGGACTTGACGCACCGTGAGTATGAGCTGGTGTATTATATGGTTAAACATGCCGGAAAAGTGATGACGCGGGAGCATTTGCTTCAAGCGGTATGGGGCTTTGAATATTTCGGAGATGTCCGTACAGTGGATGTTACGATCCGCAGGCTGCGTGAGAAGATTGAGGAGAATCCGAGCAAGCCGGAGTATATTTTGACGCGCCGGGGTCTTGGGTATGTGATGCGCAGCCCCAAAAACGGAGGCCTGTAAATGAAGTGGGCCTCCTTTTTCCGCACCATTCAGGCGAAGCTGATCATTATTTACGTGCTGCTCATTCTAATCGCCATGCAGTTGATTGGTGTTTATTTCGTGAGCGCCATGAAAAACTCGCTGACTCGAAATTTTACGCAGGACCTGCAGGAGAGAGCCGAGCTTCTGTCCGTATTGGCCGCGGAGAAACTGGAGAGCACTGCGGATATCGGGGGGAACAATTCCGTTGAAAGTCTGGGCGCAATCGTCACGAATCTGTTTAACATGGACGGAGCGGAGATTCAGGTGCTGGATGCAAGCGGTAAGGTGCTGATTACATCAAACCAGTCTCATATAGACTACGTGGGCCGCAAAAATACACAGACCGTGGTCAGCCGGGCGCTGCAAGGCAGCAAGGATAATGAAGAATACGTTATTGACGAGGACAATGTCCGCAAGAAGGTCGTGGCGAAACCTGTGTTCAACAAAGGCAAAATCGTTGGCGCGGTGTATATCGTCGCATCGATGAAAGAGCTGTATACGACGATGGGGCGGGTTAACAATATTTTCATCTCGGGCATATTGCTGGCACTGGGACTGACCGCCGTGCTTGGCGTTATCCTTGCGCATACAATTACCCAACCGATCAAGGAAATGACGCGGCATGCCACAGCAGTGGCCGAGGGGAACTTCGACCAGAAAATGCCCGTCTTCGGCAATGACGAAATTGGCCAATTAAGCGAGGCCTTTAATTATATGACAACCCGATTGCGTGAAGCGCTGCTTGTGAACGAGGAGGAGAAAGAGAAATTGGCCTCGATTCTTACCAACATGAGTGACGGCGTGATTGCGACGGATGAAGCGGGACGGATCATGCTGGTGAACCGCCGTGCAGGCGCGATTCTGGATGTGAACGAAGAGAAGCTGTCCGGCTGCGGTATTGCCGAGGTGCTTGGACTGAGTGATGAGCAGACGCAGACGTTTACCGGGGGTACGTATGTCACAATGCTGCTGACGATGAGCCCGGAGGAGGAACGCTCCTCGATGATCCGAGTGACGTTTACCCCGATTCATCGCCGGGAGTTTGGCATTACGGGTACGATCGCCGTGCTACAGGACGTTACCGAGCAGGAGAAGCTCGAAGCGTCGCGGCGTGAATTCGTCGCGAACGTCTCGCATGAGCTGCGGACGCCGCTTACGACGATCAAAAGCTACACCGAAGCGTTGGATGATGGGGCGCTAGATGATCCACCCCTTGCATCGCGGTTTGTTGGTGTCATCCAGAACGAGACAGGCCGTATGATCCGGCTCGTCACAGATCTGCTTCATTTGTCGCGGCTGGATAACAAGGAGGCCCTTCTGCGAAAGCAGCCTACGGATGTGCTGGAAATGCTGGAGGATGTAGCAGATCGTTTTGCTTTCCAAATGCAGCAGAAGGACATCCGCTCCGAGGTTAAGGTGGAGGCGGGATTGCATAAAGTATTATGTGACCGCGACCAGATCGATCAGGTGCTGGACAATCTCGTATCCAATGGCCTGAAATATACGCAATCCGGGGGCAACATCATGATGGGGGCGGCAGATGTGCCCGGTAATATGCTGGCGATTTTTGTGCAGGATACGGGGATGGGGATTCCGAAGAAGGATTTGGACCGGATTTTCGAACGTTTTTACCGGGTCGACAAGGCACGCTCTCGCAGTATGGGCGGCACCGGACTTGGCTTGTCCATCGCCAGGGAAATCGTGCTGGCCCATGCCGGTACGATCTCGATTCAATCTGACCTTGGCCAGGGAACGAAAGTGACATTTACGTTGCCGTTGGCAGAAGCTGAGGGGGTGGCAACATGAAGGAACGGATGAAGTCGATCCTCCTGCTGCTGCTCGTCATTGGCAGTTTGGTACAGAGTTATTATCTTATTTACCGTCTTCCGGGCAGTGATACGGCGGCCAAGGCGATGAACAACTATATCAAAACAGATAATATGGGTCCACAGGAGAAGGTTGAGAACCTGATCTACCCCGATAAAATGCTGATTCATATGGGCGGTGGCAAGCACACCGTTTTCTACCCGAATTCGACGTTTTATAGTTTAATTAATACACGCCTTAAGGGTCGCGGATTTGAAGGTTTTCAGCGGCGATCCGTAGAGAATATGGACTGGAACAAAATCCGCAACGAAGATCCCGGCATTGAACTGACCTTCGGTTCAGGAATTCCGGTATCGCTGCTGCAGCGGGTCATGCAGATTCAGCCGGATCCCTTGTTTGAGGCAGAACGGATTAACCGGATCTGGATTTATAACCCGCCAAGTGACTCTAAAGCACATGCACTGTTTTTCAGCACCGAAGGTGATGTAGTGTACGAAGCGGGCAAGGTCGATCTTACCGTGCAGGACGTGCAGCAGCATGTGGACTTCGGCAAAAGCTGGATTCCGTATTCGATGCAGGGCGGGGGTGCGTATTATCTGCCCGAGAAGCCAATCGACATGATTGAGGCGAGTGTGGAGATCGGTTCTTATACGGTTGGTCAGATGCAGCAAAGCCTGTTTTTTGACCCAGGCATTACCCGGTATATTCAGGAGAAGGATGGTTCGGAGATCTATACGGACTCCAAACGCAGCCTTCAAGTGCGGAAAGAGCAGAAATGGATGAGCTACACCGATCCTGCGGCTCCTCCTGCCGGGGAGAGCAGCGACAACAAGGATGTTTTGGCGGCTGTGGACTTTGTGAATGAGCATGGCGGCTGGAATGGCGTATACCGACTCGACTTGTCCGGCATCGGAACAGAACAGAGTCAAATCATGTTCCAGCAGTATTATGGCTCTTATCCGGTACTGGATACGATGAACTTCCATTACGGCACGATGAAGCTGGAATTGCAGCAGAGCAACGTTTCCACCTACGAGCGCTCCCTAATTTATATGCAGGCGGAGCAGCAGACGAAGCGGATGATAAAGCTGCCTGGTGGCGAAGAATTAAATGCAATGCTTATAGCGTTCAATAAGGAGTCTCCGGTCGTGGATCTCTATCCGGCTTATCTGCCGGAGCTTACGACAAATGGATTAAAGTTGACCCCGGTTTGGGCCGTGAAGCTAGCAAACGGACAGATCCGGGCAGCCCAGTTATGATGCTGGACAGTATTGGCACGTGATACGAGTATGACGAAGGAGGCGAACGAATGGATTGGGGAAGGGCCAAAAATGTGCTGATCTATGCTTTTTTGCTGCTGAACCTAGTACTGGGCTATCAGCTGTGGACCGATGTGCGCGAGCAGGCGGACACCAATCTGGATTTTGCCTCCTTGTCCGAGAGCACGCAGAAGGTGATGAAAGGAAAGTCCATACAGCTGCTATGCCAGATTCCAAGCATTACGCCACAGCTTCCCAAGATTACGTATCAATATTTGAACGGGGAAAGTATTGGCCCACAAATCGGACTTCAGGATAAAATTGAAAGCCAGCTGATCTTCAGAGATAAAGATTTGGTGAGCGCCTTGAAGGGCCCGATTCCGGAAATTGGGAACTATCAGTATGATCCGCAGGCAGGTGAGTATACGAGCAAAAGCGAAACGGAGCGGGTCAATCAGGCTGAAGCGGCCGGACGTTTCGTGATGCACGCGCTTGTGGATCATAAATGGCCGCTTTTTAACGATCAGATGGAGCTGTATTATAGCGAGCAGCGGATTATAGCCTATCGCTATTCGCCGGTTGAAATTGTAGCATCCGGAGCGGGTGATAAGGAACATCAAAAAATGATGCCAGCTAGCAATGCGCTGAAAACACTGGTGGAGCGGCATATTCCGCCGGGTTCGGCAATCAAGGATATACAGCTTGGGTATTACGGGCAGGTGTATAACTCGGAAAGCCAGGTGGCCGCCCCTTCGTGGCGGTTCACATTGGAAAACGGAGAGATGTATTATGTTCAGGGCATCAGCGGGGATGTCACGGTGACCAGTCCGAAGACCGAGAAAGAAAAGGAGTAATGGGAATGGGGATATCTTTTACAGTGCTGTCCAGCGGTTCGACCGGCAATGCTACCGTGGTCAGGAATGAAGAAACGACGCTGATGATTGATGCGGGCTTGAGCGCCAAACGAATTGACGAGTTGCTAAAGGAGCGGGACGTGACGGGTGAGGAGATTGAAGGCATCCTTGTCACCCATGAGCATTCCGACCATATCAAAGGCCTTGGCGCCGTGGCGCGCAAATATGACCTGCCAATCTACGCCAATGAAAAGACATGGGAAGCGATGGAGAAGTCCATCGGGAAAATCGCCGAAGAGAACCGAATTGTCATGGACAGCGGCGAAGTCCGCGACTTCGGCTCGCTGCGCGTGGAATCCGTTGGCATTTCGCATGATGCCGCTGAACCTGTAGGGTACTGTTTTTATGACGGGAACGAAAAGCTCAGTGTCGCAACGGATCTTGGTTATATGAGCGACAAAGTGAAGCGGACCATCAGTGATTCGAACGTGATGGTATTAGAATCAAACCATGATATCGAGATGCTGCGTATGGGCCGGTACCCCTGGAACATTAAGCGCCGTATTTTGGGTGACATGGGGCACTTGTCGAATGTGGCTGCCGGCGAAGCGCTGAGCGAGCTGCTGACCGGTGATTTGAAGCGGACCTATCTGGCACATCTCAGCCGCGATCATAATATGATGGATTTGGCGAAAATGACGGTGCGTGACAGCATGGAGGAGCGCGGCTGCTTTTATAAGGATAGTGAATTCAAATTATGCGATACGTATTACGACCGGCCTACACCGTGGGATAAGGTGAGCGAACCATAAACTGGTCGAGTTCAGCCGCCTTCCTCTCTACCTCTTCCCTGGAGAGGATACCCTTGTCAATTAGCAGTTCAATGATGGTGCTGAGGGCAAGGGTATTGCGGTAATGCTCGTCCTTCAAATCCCCAAGTTTGGCCATCATCTGCACATAGTCCATACCGGACGGGAATCGTTCTATCATATGCTCATCCTCCTCATATTGTCTTTTAATCTTCTCTTACTATGGTTACCAAAAACACTTTATGAAATTCCCTAAAAAACCAACCATTGTTTCTGACTTTAATAAGGTCCGGTGCCCTCGGTGTGACACAAATGGCCTGTACCGGAAAAACCCAGAATGCCATGCTGGATGTGGGCCTAGCGGCAATTACATGATTCTATATTATAGAAGATTCCGGATAAGGCTAAACGCAGTTCTGGTTTCCTTAAGCCATAGTGTCGATAAACATTTTCTATATATTCTAGTACTTATCAGATGGAAATATTCCTATATTTAATAGATTCTTATAGAGTTTGCAAAAGTAATTGTTTTTCCTTGAATATTTTCTAACTTTTCTGCTTGACACAGGCGATTTTTGGGTGATTTTAAATAAAGGGTGTTTTAAACGCAACCTTTAGGGCCTTCAAGGAGTTTATATTAATGAAGACTTTTGCAATTTAGAAAAAAACAGCGCCAAAAAGGTAATCTCTAGGTCTAGAATGGACTTTCTTTAATAAAATCTTAATAGGAAGGTTTGTATATACGAGAGTAGCTTCATCTATTGTATTAAAACCATAGGATTACATACCTAGCGTGGTATTTGGGAAATAGGCGGCAGTAAGGATTTTGGGTGCATGGCACAAAGGGGAGAGGATCATATGGGGCTGTTTCACGACGATTTTTATTCGACCAAGGTTACGAAAAGCAGACGGAGATTTCGTAGAACCCGCGAGGCGCGGCAAGTCTGGCCAAAATCCAGGCGTAACAGTGGGCTTTCGACGCTACAAATCGCCACACTCAGTTCGATCGTCAGTGCATTTGCAGCTGTGCTGTTGTTCAGTATGATCATGGGTCTGCCTGCACCGGGGAAAGAAGCGGCCGTGGTCAGTGCCATTGGTTCCAAACAGATGAATAGTATCGCTGATCCCTATGATCGGCTGATTCAAGCTGCCGCGAAAGTACGTCCTACCGTCGTCAGCATCGTAAATTACAAAGACGGCAAGAAGGATAAGAACAGCCTGAAGGATGCGGCTTTGGGGTCAGGTGTGATTTTCAAAAAAGACCAGGGACAGGCTTTTGTAATTACGAATAACCATGTCATTGAAGGTGCGCAGGAGCTTGAAGTGGTGACTATCAGCGGCGAAATGAAAAAGGCGAAGCTCGTTGGTGCCGACAAGGTTAACGATATTGCGGTGCTCGCCGTGGACGATAAAAGTATTAACGAAGTAGCGGAAATGGGCGATTCCGACAAGCTGCGGTTTGGAGAAACTGTGCTGGCGCTTGGCAATCCGTTGGGACTCGGGGATACGTTAACCTCCGGCATTGTGAGCTACACAAACCGGATTGTGCCGGTTTCGCTAAATCAGGACGGCGTATACGACTGGGAACAGAAAATGATCCAGACGAGCGCGGCTATTAACGAAGGGAACAGCGGCGGGGCGCTCGTAGACCTGAACGGTAAAGTGATCGGCATCAATACGATGAAAATCGCCGATAGCGGCGTAGAAGGTTTGGGCTTCGCCTTACCGGTGGATCAGGTAATGAAGACGGTTGATGAGTTGATGACCCATGGCAAAGTTGCCCGTCCTTATATCGGGATCTATTCGATGGATCTGAATAATTCGTATGCACCTATGGACGAGGACGACCTCAAAGAGCTGAAAATGCCAAGCGATATCGAGGACGGGGTCGTGGTACTGAATGCCATCGGCCCGGCAAAAGAGGCTGGTATGGAGCTCAATGATGTCATCGTGAAATTTAACGACGAGCCGATTCCGTCAACGCTGGAAATGAAAAAATTTCTGTATGATAAAGCCAAAATCGGTGATGACGTGAAGGTGACCTTCTATCGTGATGGCAAGGAGCAATCCGTAAACGTGAAGTTGGCGGAGAAACCGGATCAATAGGGCGCGGTCAAGGAAATGCTGTTATTTTCTTGATCGCCCCTAACCGTGGCTTTTCCGAAGTGCAGGGGTAGGGGCATCTGGCGGTAGGTTCCTTTGACAAATTGGAGCGGATCAGAATGGGCTTCGTTTAAACGTGTGCTTTTGCTGCGGGCCAAGGCCTTGCGGAAAAAACAGGTGTGCTAATCGCCGAAAAAGGGCTATAATTTGACTAAGGCGCGATCAAAAAAATATTCTAATATATTTTAATCGCGCCTAAGACAACAGGTTTTTGCAAATACTGAAATTATGACAACCGTGTGCAGCGTTAGAAGGGATGCTTTCATTTATGTATGTAGTGTGCAAAGAACATTTGGAGCTTGCCATAGAGATGTTTGTGGACGAATACGAGGATGCTCCGGACATTGTGGACTTGAAGGATACGGAGTTCTCCGATTGGGATCCGCCGGTACAGTGCTCACATTGCGAGCAGGCGGGTAAGTTTCTGGTGGTGTAAACACAAAGGGGACAGGAAGAAAGGAGCGTGGAGGCACGCTCCTTTTTTGGTGATATGGGGAAGTGCGGACTTCGAGAAGAACGCATTCTAATATCTATATCTCAAGGGAAAATGCCGCTGAATGCGGGTTGTGTGCAGTGGAAGATGTGGGCGGTCATACGATCATGCGTGAAGAGCGGCTGCTTAGCCTACCCGGAGGAGCGGGTATGATCCTGCGCTTCGGCTGTTTAGGCTGGGTACCAAGTAGAGTTAGTGTGTAGAGTTTTGTTGCAATCCGCTTGGGTTCGAGGAGATACTTGCACCCTTCTCAGAGGTAGAAAGTTGCAAAAGTGCATCCTTTTTCAGTGTTTAAATAGAAAATAAACAAATTCCTGCAATTGTGCATCTTTTCCGGGGCAAATCTTCGTATTTGGCTTAGATGGCCGGGAAAGCTTGCACATTTGCAGGTTTTTCATTGTAAGGTGGGTAAATGGCGGGGAAAAGATGCAGATTCGCAGGTTTCCCCCCACGCCTCTTGTTCCTTGTGAAGCGGCCATACCCTTCCCCAATAAAAGACGGATGGAGTCTGCAGATATTTACCATAATAAATGACATTACCGTAAGACGGAGGATATTTCATGTTTATTCAAATTATTGGCGTCGGCAAATTGAAGGAGAAGTATTTGGTGCAGGGCATCCAGGAATACGCTAAGCGGCTGACCCCATATATCAAATTCCAAGTGATTGAGGTCGCGGACGAGAAGGCCCCGGACACCTTAAGCGAAGCGGAGGTGTCGATCGTGAAGGAGCGTGAGGGCGAACGCATCCTCGCGCATGTGAAGGAGAGCGCGCATGTGGTCGCGCTCGCTATCGGCGGCCAGCTGTGGAGCTCGGAAGAGCTGGCCGCCGAACTTGACCGGCTCGGTACCTATGGGACGAGCCATGTCGTGTTTGTGATCGGAGGGAGCCATGGGCTCTCCGATCAGGTGCTGCGTCGCGCCCAACAGAAGCTCAGCTTCGGGCGCATGACGCTGCCGCATCAGCTGATGCGGCTGGTGCTCACCGAGCAGATTTATCGTGCAGTGAAGATAAATCGGGGTGAGCCGTATCATAAGTAGGGCGAAAAATAATGTTGGTGAAGTTGTCTGAGGAATGTTGGAAGGTATGTGGATTTTGATGTCAGACGAATGTGCAGCAGGCATGTGTTAGGTCTTCGTTGTTATTGGCTTCCTACTACCACTCAGCGAATTTTGTGCGCAGCTTTGTCATCATTTCCGCGTTTTTCTCACCACACACCCAGCAATGGGGCAATAAGCGAGTAGAAAGGAGAATAATCCTATGGAAGTAACCGCACAGGAAGTGGCGGAATGGATGGTCAAGGAAATCAGGTTTACGGGAACGCTATACCAGGCCGATGCGATTGAATATGTGAAGACCCATTTCGGAGAACAATTCGTATTCGTGAATGAGAATGGAAATACATCGCTGTCTAAAGAGGTGAAGAAGGCTTTCCGCAAACTCCACGGCGGCAGAATTGCTTGGGACCGCGACGGATTCTTATGGGCTTGGACCTGAAGAGTATGATGGTGCTCGAACTCCATGAAATCTACTGAGTTTCCATATACGCTCATGGAGCATCGTAAGAAGTTGGGTATAATGTGATACCATGTAGTATGCTTGAAGTACGAGCACAGTATACAATCTAATACAAGTAAAGGAAGTAGACTATCATGATCAATATCATCATTCCCACACCTAATGTCACCATTACCAAACAGGTTGATCCACAGGAAAGCAACATTTACGGCTTCACGGAATTTCACCTGATCACTAGAGAGTTAGGTGGAATTTTCATGTTTTACAACGATAAAGATGAATTGTTGTTCGTCGGAAAAGCCAGAAAGCTTAGACCGAGAATAAAAAAACATTTTGAGGATACCGTATCCCCGATCAGAATGCATAGAGACGAAGTAACGAAAATCGAAGTTTGTATCGTTGAAGATCCCGTCCACAGAGAAATTTATGAAACGTATATCATTAATGAAGGCAAGGCCAAATATAACGAAGACAAAGTATTTTTCAGGCAGGCATAAATGACAAGCAATCCTAAGCAACCTTACCGTTTCAGTGAAGCGCCGATCTGGAAAGTCCAGCGAGAATATTATGAAGAGAAGGGAACGAAGGCCTGAAATAATGACGAAGTTCCCCAATATATAACGAGTAATCCCATGATTGCTGCTGCATATGTAGAAATGATCTTTGGGTTTCTTCAAGATCGAGTGAATAAGGGAAGGGAAATGGCTCTGAGCCGCTGATACGGGTATCTCAAAGTCAAAAATCACAACAGAAGGTTGCCCTATTGACTCGCAAGAGCGTGAACAGGGTAACCTTTTCTTCGCTGTTATAGGGGTTGTGAAGTGCCTTATCGTTAGTAGCGGAGGGGAGCCGTCATAGCGAACGTACTGCCGCTCCCTATGGCCTTGTACTCGTTGAAGAGTCTTGAATTCCCCGTCGACGATGTCGAGGCCAAGGTAGTGAATATTGGATTTGGGATTTTATCGACAACATTCAAGATCATCAATAGGTGAATATACGGTATAATGAATTATCTTAATATCAAAATTACCAGAAACTAAAGCTAAACTAATTTAGATATTATAGGGAAATGGCTGTCTAGAAGTGAAAACTGACTTCTGGCAGCCCTTTTGCTTAAGCCAGTTGAGTATGCGAACCTGCGAAACATTGCTGAATGTAATCTTGGAAGAGCAGGTATGAGAGATCGTATGGCTTTGGTACAGGCTTTCGATTTCTAAATCTGATGTAAGATCGATCACTTATCTGATCCCTTCTGACCGCTATTGTTTTGGGAACCATTGTCATGTGACGCTTTCCCGCTGGCCTTGGCGGCTGCAAGAGCGTCGGGTGTGCGTAGAACGGATCGGCCAATTTTGATACCCAGCCTAGCGCGAGTTCGATGGGGCTACCCCTCAATAGCCGGAGGGCCGTCGGCCCAATCCTTTTCCAAAGTGAACTGGATGCCTTCCTCACCCATTGTTATTTGGAGAAGGTTACAACTTAGATGTAATCAGATCAAATCACTATTTTAGAATGTTTTCATCGAATTTGATTATTTGCGGCTATCCTTTTTGCTATAAAGGGGATAGTTTACAAATGTCGAATGTAGTCACTATGACAATTCGAGGAGTGAACCCATTTTGCGTAAACCGATCAAACTTCAACTAATCACTGTACTTGCTTTCTTGCTAACCTTCGTTTCTATTCCATCTGCATTTGCAGAGACCTCCCTTATCTCAGACAAAAACTTGGAACAAGCGATTCGAGTCGAGCTAAAGAAACCGACTGGTCCCATTACCAAAGAAGATCTACAGACCATGACGTCGCTCTATCCCGATAATCCTGAGCAGAAAATTACCAGTTTAAGCGGACTTGAGCATGCTGTTAATTTAGAGAGCCTAATGCTCCCAGGGCTTGGAATTACCAATATTGAGCCACTTAAAAATCTGCATAAAGTCACCTTCCTAGCTCTGAATGGCAATCAAATCACTCAAATTGAGCCGCTACAAGAGTTGTCCCAACTGGAGAAGCTTGTTATCGATTCGAACAACATTGAGAAGCTTGATGCACTAGCAGGATTAACCAATTTAACAGACTTGTTAATCGGCGACAATCAGCTTAAGGACCTGTCACCGATTCAATCCTTAGTCAAACTGAAATGGTTGATCATAAGCGATAACCAAATCCAGTCTCTTGAACCGTTAAGAGATCACCCGGCACTAGAACATTTATACTTAGAGAATAATCAGGTCCAAGATATTAGCGTCTTAACAAGTCTTCCAAAGCTCAAGGAGGTTTCACTCAGCAATAACCCTCTGGATGCGAGAGCAGAGAAAATTCTGACCGAACTCGCTGCCAAAGGCGTCAAAGTGCTTGAAGAAGATGAACAACCAACACCACCTTCAGTTCCTAACGAAATCATGGTGCTGTTGAATGGGGAGATTGTTAAATTCCAAGTCCCACCTATCCAGCAAAATGGATCTGTACTTGTTCCGTTCCGCGCTATTTTCGAATCATTAGGGCTGAAGGTTGACTGGGATCCAAAAACGCAAATGATAACGGGAAGTAAACCAGGTACGCTTATCAAGCTTAAAGTGGGTTCAACTACTGCTGAGATCAATGGCAAGCAGAAAAAACTGACAGTAGCCCCTTCTACCATCAAGGGCAGCACCTACGTTCCATTACGTTTTATCGGTGAAGCAGTGGATGCGAAGGTGAACTGGCTGGCTGAGATTCAAGCAGCTACAATTTATACGAAGCAGCCATTTGCGACCAAAGACAAAAAAGCCCAAGTCACAGCCTACGGTGACTGGAGTAATGTAACATCTTCTATTGAGAATACAGGAGATCACCAGCTTATCTTAATCTCGCCCGAGAAGAGCACGATGGTTATTCAGCATTATAGCAAGAGCGATTTAGATATGAACTTCGAACAATATGTTAGCTTCTTCAAAAAAGATACAACGGACAGAAATGCGGTGAAAGTCACGGAGCAGCCCGTGAAGGTGGGGAAAATCAATGCGAAGCAGCTGACCTATAACTTAAGCAAAAAAAATGAAACGATGGAATATAAAATAATTCTTTGTGAGCAAAATAATGAAATCTATACTCTAGTGTTAGCTTCTCCATCGCAGGTCAGCAAACAAGCCAACGCCGAGTTCAACCAAATATTAAAAAGTATAAAATTAAACTAGCATAATCCCTGTGATCACGTATCTGTTCAATGGCACAAAAAAACAGAGGCTTTGCATCTTAACACGCAAAGCCTCTGTTTGAATTGTACTTTATTACGAATAGTTGCCTGTCCTTATTTAACCTGTTTCATTAAGCACGGTAACCGCTTCGACTCTTGTTAAGAGAGGCCCAACCTTTTTTCTAAAGGTAAGGTAATGAAACAATCATCATTAAAAAGAAATATGCGAATGATAATGGGAAGTATGGGCTTAATCGGTTAAAAGTACTTCACATGAATGATTCCAAGAACGAACCATCTATTGGACCTATTAAATACAAAAATCCTCCGTATAAACATGAAATTTCTTTACTTAGAAGAGAATTAACAGAACCAATAGAAAAGTAAGACTGACTTTGTAAGGAATCAGACGTAAGCACACATCCGCTAAAAACCACCGAGGACAACAGATTCTCGGGTTCTTCCGTATTCACTCGTCTAAATCCCTACTAGCTTCATACATTTTAAAAGACGGTTGGGAAGGAGTGTATGTCGGATGTCGGAATGGGTTCGTTATAGGTAGCAAGGAACTCTGACCCCCAAGGAATGGGATACAAATGGATTTGAAGTTGGTTGTAAACAATGTTACTCTAACAACGGTAAACTCAAACCCTATGCTCTACAATACTGTCAATAATAGTCACAAATTTAGTTATAAAGAAAGGTAATACTATGATAAAAGTTGAAAACTTATCCTTCTCATTTCCGCAAAAAGAACTATATAAAAACATTTCATTTACGTTAGAAGAAGCACAGCATTGCGCTTTTATAGGAACAAGTGGCAGTGGTAAAAGTACACTAATCGATATACTGATGGATCCAGAAAAATATTTGTTTGAGGGCAAGTTAGAGATAGATCCAACCTGCACAATTGGGTATGTAAGTCAGTTCTCCCAACTAGACAGAACGAAAGAAACAACCGTTTTTGAATATATCGGAGAAGAATTTATTAAAATACAACATGAAATACAATCTCTTTGTACTGAAATGGAAACATCATCGGATATTGAGCCGTTACTCGAAAAGTACCAATTAGCTTTAGACGCGTTTGATGCAATCGGCGGCGATCATTTTGAAAGCAACATTAATAAGAAACTAAATCTAGCAAACCTCATGAAGCTAAAAGATGTTAGGGTATCCGAACTGAGTGGTGGAGAATTCAAACTTATTCAAGTGATGAAGGAGATGCTTAATAGTCCCGACTTGATGATTATGGATGAGCCCGATGTATTTTTAGATTTTGAAAACCTAAATGCGCTTAAAAAACTTATTAATGCTCACAAAGGGATACTGCTAGTTGTTACCCACAACCGATATCTATTGAATCATTGTTTCAACAAAGTTGTTCACCTTGAAAACATGGAGATCCAAGAGTTTGATGGTCGATATATTGAGTATAATTTCTCATTACTTCAGACAAAAATTGAGTTGCAAGAAATCGCAGTTGCTGAACAAGAAGAAATTGAGAGATACGATAACATCATAGATAATCTCAGAGAAATCGCAACGAATAATGCAGATGCATCTAGAGGGAGAGCGTTAAAAGCTAGAGTTAAGTTTCAAGAAAGATTGGAAGCGCGTAGAATTAAAGCACCATTTGTAGAAATTAAGCAACCGAAGATTAGTTTTGATATTGATCATGAGATTAAAGACACCATTGTTGTAAATGTCAGTAATTATAGTGTTGCCTTTGATGAGCTGCTGTTAGACCATGTTAGCTTTGAGATAAAATCTACGGATAAAGTAGCCATTATCGGTCCAAACGGTACCGGAAAAACGACTTTACTCCGAGATATCTTTAACAATAATCATGATTCCATTGAAATAAATGCGGATGCTAAAGTGGCTTATTTATCTCAGCTTCAAGGTGAAGTGCTAAATGATTCTAATACAATATTAGAAGAATTCATCGATGCAGGGTTTAAAACTTATGATGAGGTTAGATCGTATATTTCAAACTATGGCTTTGAAGGAGAAATCGTTAATCAGAAGATAGCATCTTTATCTGGTGGAGAAAAAAATATACTTCAATTGGCTAAAGTTTCTGCTAGTAAAGCAAACGTATTGCTTCTTGACGAACCGACAAGCCATTTAGACACCTATACACAAATCGCGCTGGAAAAAGCCATTGAAGATTATAAAGGTGCGATTCTCATGATATCTCATGATTTCTATTCTGTTGTAAATGGTATGGATTATGTTTTAATCATTGACGATAAGACGATTAGAAAAATGAGCATGCGAAAATTTAGACAGATGATTTATGCTAGTCATTTTGATAAAGACTATTTGGAAGCTGAACAAAATAAAAAAGCAGTTGAAATGAAAATAGAATTGGCTTTAAAAGATACTAATTTTGAACTTGCAAAGGTATTGGTTGATGAGCTAGAAGAGCTGATTAAGTTGCTTTAAATTACGACCCTGAATACGATATATGTCTAAAAAGCTCTTTGAAATGGTTTTGAGCTAAAGGAACAGGAGAGCTTAACAACTCCTACGGTAGGAAAGAATGTGATCCTGTATTAATTTATTGTATAATTGTCATAAATTGAAGGTTGGATTGTGATATGACGGCTACGTTTGTTTCGATAAGCTGACCTTCAGGTTCAGGCAAAAGCAGTCTAGTTAAAGCGATAGTAAAATTACTTCCTAATGCATGTTCAATTCATCTCGACGACTACAAAGAAACAACAACGTTCCCTGATGATCTGAAAAGGTGGTTGCGTGATGGTTGCAATCCGAATGAATTTGTAACCCCTAAAATGATTGAAGATTTGGATTCTTTACAATCATAACCGCCTTACAGCATTTTTTCACTTAATGAAGCGATAGTTCAACAATTTAAAGAGAGGGCCATCCCAGCAAAGGATGGCCCTAAAACTTGCCGTTACAGACAGCGCAGTGAGCCGGATCAATGAGGATATTTGTCCTTGTCTATCGCCTGACGTTCTCAATGTTTAAGCTTAATATCCCTCCAGCTAGAATGGCCCTCCTTGTCGTAACCAGTCATTTCGTTGGCGCTCAACATTTGGCCTGTGGTGACATCAAAGAATATGTTCATCCTTAAGCTGTCATTCTCACGGTTGGGGGAATTCGGTGAGATGCCCGTAACTCTTAGAAGCAAACGAGGTTTGGAGGATTTTGATTTTGGATCAGTAATAAATCCGGCGATATTAAAATGATAACCCTTGATCCAGTCATCCTCTTTTTGAGGATTCCCAGGGAGCATACCTAGTACTTCAATAGCCTTTTTGACTACCTCGGGAGAATCAATTTTCACATCAGAAATAGCGTACTGCCCTTTCATAAGTAAATTGGTCCTGTTCTTTTTTACAGCATCAGCAGTGGCTTTTCCATTTCTGATCGATATCAGAATACTAATATTTCCGTTTTTGCTGCCAAAAAGAACATTCCATGCGTTCCTTTTTCCGTCCGTACCATCGTTTCTCTCCTGGGGTACAACAACACTATCCGTGCTTGTCAAGTCAATAAGCAATGGTTCTTCTTCTGTATGTTTCTTTGCCTCCTCGTATCCAAGGCGCCACGCCTCCATCGCGGTTAAGTATTTCTTTTCGTCGCTCTTCTCACTGGTTGTTGACGGTTTCTTTTCATCTGTCTTCTCACTGGTTGTTGACAATGCCTGTTCCACTGGTTTTTGGGCAGGGCCATCGAACGGACCGATCTTGAGAGCGTATAATAGGAAGACCATACTCGCGATCAATATAATAAAGCCTATGCCGACGTACTTTTTCTTTAACAAGGTTTTTTCTCCTAGGTTGTATTTTGTGGAGCGCGGTTAAAGAAACTCGGAAAAGGGAGTGGGACATCTCCTTTTGTAGCGAATTGTGGGCGTGATAACCGACAATTTCTCACTCCAAAGGCGATGCCCTTCTCCCTTTTAGTTTCTCGACGGAAATTCTAAATTTCCGCGTTTACCGTCCATTAGTGGGCGGCGATATTTTTGCAAAACTCAAGTAAGTTTAGTATTACAACGAATAAGTATAATCAAGTTTGATGACGCCATATTTAATTGCGGATTTGGTATCCTTATGATAGTAGATATCGATCCAATAATCTGTCCTCTTCGGACCAGAGCCAGTATCATCTACTTTAAAAGTGCTTTTGTAGCCGACATCGTCAGGCAACCAAATGTCTTTGTTTGTAGTTAACTGTGTACCAAAAGGAATAACGGGCTTGTAGTCTGTTCAATTCCGCTAGTTTTGTAATCTCTGAACTGGTAAATCGAGTTGTCTCTCCGTCCAATGTTACAGAGACATCGGACTTTTCATTCGTTTCTTGACTCAATGGTTGAGCAAATGCACTGGAAGAAAGAGCTAGCAACATTACAGATGATAACGCCATTCCTGATGCCACTTTGAGTAGATTCATTAGTTCGAGCCTCTTTTCTAATTTATTTTGATGTTCCACCAACAAACCGCGGATTTGTTTGACATGGGAACATCTAGATTTATGATGCATCTATTCCATTATTTGGTAAATAGGGCTATTATCCTATAACGACGGTTACTATACCTGCGCTCCACTTCGCTCTATAGCTGATGCGGAGAGCCATATCACAAATAACGGCGAATATCAGTGTGCTACAATGGTAATGATCGTAAGAAAGGTTTCTAATGAAGTAAGATAATAGGTATCTCATAACTATAAGAAAGCAGGATAAGTTGCAATGACATTTAATAAAAAACAACGCTACCGCTTTAGTGAAGCGCCAATATGGAATATTCAGCGGAAGTACTATGAAGAAATAGGAATGAAGGCTTGGAACAATGACCAAGTTCCTCAATATATAACGAGTAATCCGATGATCGCTAGTTCCTATGCCGAAATGATATTTGGGTTTCTTCAAGATCGGGCCAATAAGGAGTATAGTTCAGAACCTGTTATGATTGTGGAGATTGGAGCAGGTGCGGGACGTTTTGCTTTCCATGTGTTAAATGAGTTGTGCATGTTAAGAGACTATGCTGGGACTTCACTACCTCCGTTCTGTTATGTTATGACGGATTTGGCGATGGACAATGTCCAAGCTTGGAGGGAGCATCCTGCTCTACAATCTTTTATTGCCGAAGGATTACTCGATTTTGCGCAATTTGATGCTGTCCATGATACGGCTCTGAACCTTGTTGTATCAGGTAAAACGATTAGTGAAGGGGATTTAAAACAACCGCTAGTCATTGTTGCCAACTACTTTTTTGATAGCATTCCACAAGAGTTGATTTATGTAGGTGATGGTCGAATTTATGAGGCTGATGTTTTTGTCGAATATCCCGAACATCATGATTCACTTAAACCATCCGAATTGTTAGACCAAATATCTTTGCATTATGAGCATCGGCGGGCACCCGAGTACGAACAAGAAACCTATCCATACCGTGATGTCATTTCAATCTATCAGGAACAACTAGAAGATTCGCATATTTTGTTTCCTGTCGCTGGAATCACTCTTTTGGAGCGTTTGAATCGGCTGTCTCAGGCGGCTGAATTCCTATTAATAACGGCAGACAAGGGAGATCACTTGATTGATAACTGGAAATTCGCAGAACCGCCAGAGTTGATCCTGCACGGGAGTTTTTCTTTAACGGCAAACTACCATGCGATTCAGCATGTTTTTGAGCGAAGAGGAGCCCTGGCGTTATTTCCCCCGCATCATTATAAAAATATAAACGTAGGCTGTATTCTCAATACGGATATACCGATGGACTATTTGAATACACGATTAGCTTATCGTCGATGTATTAGTCGCTTTGGTCCGGATGAGTTTTTCAGTTTGAAGATGGGGGTAGATCGCAATCTAGATAACATGGGACTACAACAAATCTTGAGTTTTTGGCGTTTGGGTGGATATGATGCGGAGTTCTTTATTCAAAGTACGAAGCGGATCTCTAGTCTGTTGCCAGATGCAAACGATGAAGAAATACAGGATATTTTGAGCGGCATACAGATTATGTGGTCATCGTACTACGTAATGGAGCAGCGCTATGACTTGGCGCTCGATGCTGGATTGCTTCTGTTTGAGATGGCAATGTATGAGATGGAAATGTATGAGGACTCCAAACGTTTTTTAGAGATTTCAATACATGAAGAACAAGGTGAGATCGTATCAACCGTATTTTATTGTCTGGCTGTTTGTTGTTTCGAGCTAGAATTAGACGAAGATGCTCTGAGATACTTGCGGAAATTTTTAGAACTGGAACCTGATCATGAAGAGGCATTGGCATTGTTAAACCAATTTGAGTTGGATTAGTCGAGTTCAATACATGGCGGAAGACAGGTATGTCCATAATAGATAAAATATGATCTAGACGTGAGAATATTGAGAACCGTTGTTACTTATATAAAGGGGTTTACTTATGAATGAGCAATGTTTTAAGGACTATAAGCTAAGCGAGGAAATTACCCGCGCATTAGACGACTTGGGGTATCAACAAGCAACGGAAGTTCAGAGCAAGGTGATCTCCATTGCGCTTGAGCGTAAGGATATGACCGTCAAATCCCGTACGGGAAGCGGGAAGACCGCAGCTTATGGTATTCCGATCTGCGAGATGTTGGAATGGGACGAGAATCGGCCGCAAGCCCTGATCTTAACGCCAACTCGTGAGCTTGCCGATCAAGTTAAGCAGGATATCATGAATATCGGCAGATATAAAAGAATAAAGGCAACCGCTATTTATGGGAAGCAGCCTATGGCCAGGCAGAAGGTGCAACTGCGACAGAGGAATCACGTTATTGTAGGCACACCGGGGCGGTTAATCGATCATATCGAGAAGCAGACGATCGACTTGGGGCAAATAAAGTTTCTTGTGATCGATGAAGCCGATGAGATGCTAAATATGGGATTTATTGAGCATGTGGAGAAGATTATCTGCGAGCTACCTCAGGACCGAATGACCATGTTGTTCTCGGCGACCTTGCCCAAGGACGTGGAGAATTTATGCCATAAGTATATGAAACATCCCTTGGACATTGAGGTGAAGAGCGAGGCTAGAACGACAAGCCAAATTGAGCATTCGATTTATTCGGTCAGGGATGAGAACAAGCTTAATCTGCTCCGGGACGTTACCATCGTCGAGAATCCAGATAGCTGCATTATCTTTTGCCGAACGCAAATCAGGGTTGAAGTTGTGTTTAAAGAATTAAATAAGCATGGGTATCCTTGCGGCAGAATCCATGGGGGAATGGAGCAGGATGATCGCTCTAAGATCATGAACGCGTTCAAAGAAGGGGAATTTCGTTATCTGATCGCGACGGATGTCGCCGCGAGAGGGATCGATATCAAGAACATCAGCCATGTCATCAACTATGATTTTCCGCAAGAGAACGAAAGCTATGTCCATCGAACCGGTCGTACGGGAAGGGCAGGGCATTCGGGGACAGCGATCTCCTTCGCCACGCCGACCGAAGAAAAATTCGTTAGCAACGTCGAGCGATATATCGGGTTCGATATTCCGAAGAGGGACAACCCTTCCAAAGAAACGATCGCACGTACCACACCTGCTTTTGAAGCGAAGATAAGGAACCGGCAAACCGTCAAGAAAGACCGGAGCTCTCGTTCGAATCAGGGAGTTCTAAAGCTCTATTTTAACGGGGGGAAGAAAAAGAAGATCAGGGCGGTAGACTTCGTTGGCACCATTGCTAAGATTGACGGGGTATCGGCGAATGACATTGGAATTATCACGATAGAGGATAACGCCTCCTACGTGGATATCCTCAATGGCAAAGGGCGACTCGTTCTTGATAAGATGAAGGATACGACGGTCAAAGGCAAGCTGCTGAAGGTACATGAGGCGAACCGAAAATAACAATGACGCAGAAGAGAGAGTGAATGTTCATGATACAAATAACGATTCCAACACCGGATGTCACGATTTACAAACAGAAGGCCCCTGAATTAAGCCATATATACGGGTTTACGGATTTCATTCTGATTCCTAGAGATAAAGCGGGGATCTTTATGTTCTACAATGATAAGGATGAACTCCTATTCGTCGGCAAGGCGCGGAAGCTAAGACCTCGGATCAAGAAGCATTTCGAGGATACGGTGTCGGACATCAAAGAGAATCGGGAGGAAGTGACCAAGATCGAGGTTTGTTTGGTCGAGGATCCCGTCCATAGAGAAATATACGAGACGTACATTATTAACGAATATAAGGCTAAGTACAATGTAGATAAGGTGTTATACAAATAATAGACCATGATCAAAGAAAGGGCCATCCCACAAAGGATGGCCCTAAAACTTGTCCCTACAGCTACCTGGAGAACCGTATCTCCGTTTATAGCCAGTCGCCGAATTTGCGGATATACCACTTTTTGATCAACTGCGTTAATACGCAATAAGATAACAACGTTGCGACAAGCCATGGGAAGTAAGACATGGGTAGCGGCATTAATCCGACGCCGGCTCCGAATGAGGTGAATGGGATGCATATGCCGATCACCATAATCAAACTTGTCAAGAGAACAACAGGAGCACTAGCCGTGCTTTGAATAAATGGTATTTTCTCGGTACGAATCATATGGACGATAAGCGTCTGCGACAATAATCCTTCAATAAACCAGCCGGACTGGAACAAACTTTGATGGTCGACGGAATTGGCAGAGAAGACGTACCACATTAACGCATAGGTCGTAATGTCGAAAATGGAGCTGATCGGGCCAATGAAGACCATGAACCGGCTTACAGACTTGGCATCCCATGTTTGCGGTTTACGCAAATACTCTTTATCCATGCGATCCCACGGAATCGAGAGCTGCGAAACGTCATATAACAGGTTTTGAATGAGCAAGTGAATCGAAAGCATCGGCAGGAAAGGAAGAAAGGCGCTTGAAACCAGAACGCTGAATACATTCCCGAAATTCGAGCTGACCGTCATTTTAATGTATTTGATCATGTTACCGAACGTGATGCGGCCTTGAATAACCCCTTGCTCCAGAACCATCAAGCTTTTTTCCAGCAGGATGATATCTGCGGATTCCTTGGCAATATCGACGGCAGTGTCAACGGAAATACCCACATCTGCTTCTTTCAGGGATATGGTGTCGTTAATTCCATCGCCCATGAAGCCTACGGTATGCCCCTTACTTTTCAGAATGCGAACGATTCTGGCTTTTTGCAAAGGATTGACTTTGGCGAATACGGTGGTTTTCTTCGCAATTTCGGCCAACTGTTCATCCGTTAAGGCATCGATGGAACTTCCGATCAGAATGTCGCCTACTTTGATGCCGACATCTTTACAAACTTTGCGCGTAACGGCGGCATTATCGCCGGTAATCACTTTGACTTCAACGCCGTTCTCTTTCAATGCCCGAATGGCTGTTTTTGCCGTTTCCTTTGGCGGATCGAGGAAAGCAAGGTAACCGACGAGAATGAGGTCTTTTTCATCTTTTAAGCCGTAAGCTTCATCTCTGGCTTCGGTGTGTTTGATGGCAACAGCGAGCACGCGCAAGCCATCGGTATTCATATTATTGACAAGCAGCTGAACCCTTTCGGTAATCTCTGCTGTAAGAGGCACGATCTGTCCGTTATTGGACACATGTGTACAGATGCCGAGCACCTCCTCCATTGCTCCCTTACAAATGAGGGTGTGGCCATTCCCGCCTGCTTCCAGCACGACAGACATCCGGCGGCGGTTAAAATCAAAAGGAATTTCATCAATTTTCGTATATTTCTCCTCTACGCCCACAACGTGGTTAATCTCTGCATGCTCTAGGACGGCAATATCGAGCAGGTTCTTAAGTCCTGTCTGATGGTAGCTGTTCAAATAAGCATATTCGAGCACCCTGTTGTCTTCTTTGCCTTGAACGTCAAGATGTTTCTCCAGAATGATCTTATCCTGCGTGATTGTTCCGGTTTTATCCGTACACAGAATGTCCATGGCCCCGAAGTTTTGAATGGCGCTCAGCCGTTTGACAACGACTTTGTTCTGAGCCATCTTCGCTGCGCCCTTGGCCAGATTGCCGGCTACAACGACCGGCAGCATCTCCGGTGTCAGACCGACTGCGACCGATAATCCGAACAAGAGCGCCTCCCACCAATCTCCTTTGGTAAAGCCGTTAATCAGGAAAATAACCGGAACCATGATCAGCATGAAGCGGATCAGAATGAAGGTGATGCTCTTCACGCCTTTGTCAAAGCTCGTTAGTGGTGGTTCGCCGATAAGCGTGTCAGCCATGGAACCGAAATAGGTATTCGTGCCGGTTGCAATGACGACCGCCGTTGCCGAACCACTGATAATGTTCGTACCCATATAACACATATTGTTCAGTTCAAGCGGATTAATCGGTTTTTGCTGTTTCTTCGCCAATTTCAATGCGCCCCGAGGGAGCGTATCCATTTTTTCCACAGGCATCGCTTCCCCGGTCAGGGCTGATTCCCCGACATGTAAGTCCTTGGAAGCTATCAATCGAACATCGGCTGGAACCATGTCACCTGCCGAAAGGTGAATGATATCCCCCGGCACCAATTGTTCCATATCGATTTCTTTACGTTCTACCTGGCGGCTTACAGAGGATGTCGTTTTGACCATCGCCTTAAGCTTTTCCGCTGTTCTTGCGGAGCGGAATTCCTGGGTAAACGTGATAATGATACTGATGGTTACCATTGTCGAGATGGTGATGACCGCTTCGATATCATCGTCCATAAAATAGGAGAATGCCGCCAAAGAAAGCAAGATTAGAATAAACGGGTTTTTAAAGCAGTTGAGTAGCTGGATATACCAGGCAGGTGGTTTATCATGGGCAATTTGGTTTTTACCGTGTTGTTCAAGTCTTTTCTTGGCCTCAGTCTCCGTGAGACCTTGCGGATTGGTATTCAGATCCTTAAATACATCATTTTCAAGAGCGACGGATGCCTGAATCAGGCGTTCCGCAATTATTTGGGTTGCTTTTTCTTTGTCTTTTATTGGTTTGCTCATGTGGATTCCTCCTTGCGTGCTTAAATAAAAAAAACTCTCTCTGATGACCAGAGAGAGTTGATTCCGCCGCGATCGCAATGCACCCAAAGGTCAATTGCGCATACTTAAATAAACCCGCAAGAATGGTATTTTTTCGCGGGAAGCGAAGTAAGGCAATGATTGGAGAGCAAAGAGAACGCGGTTCTCCCTCTGTGTAGTAGAAGCTGGTTTGAATTGATACTGGTGGCAGCCGGGACTACTGTCCATGCGAATAATCTCCCCTTCCCTTTTTGCAAAATAAAAACCCTCCAGGAATCACCTAGAGGGATAAAATCAGCGCGCGAAAAAGCCTTCATCGTCTCCCCCTAGTTGAGTTTTGGCACTATACAACGTAAAGAGAAGTGTGTTCTCTTAGCCACCTTATGAAAAGCCTTAATCCGGCAATCCCTGTTCTACCCATGGGCATCTTTCGATATTTCTGGGCAGTGGCCTATGTTCGTATAGGAGCCTCACCTAACGAGGTCGTATTCAATTTCTTAGCCATCGTAATTCTAATTTTTTTGATTGTCAAGAAGAAAATTTTTTAGCAAATACATTCGCGCGGCACAGAATATGTTGAATTCTTTGCTTGGTTTGTTTTTTAGGGGCGGTAAAAAAAGATTGACATTTTCCAAGACGGGAAGTACCATTCAGTTGTTCATATAGTCAGACCACTAAAGCATCCATCTTGTTCCTATTACAACTTAAACAGCCTTATTTTATCATGGAGTTCTTCTGCCATGCTAGACAGTACATTTGCAGAAGATGTAACCTCCTGCATAGAAGCTAACTGTTGCTCTGTTGCGGCGGCAATATTCTGTGTTCCGCTTACCGCCTCATTGGTGACGTCCAAAATTTGATTCATCGATGATATAACCTCGGAAACGCGAGATGTCATTTGTTCTAGAGCAGTAGGAACAACTTGGATATTCAGCGACACCTCATCAACCGCATCGCGAATTTCATTAAATGATGATCCCGCTTGGTTCGCCAAATGGAGTCCCTCAGTAACCTCTCTTGTGCCATGCTCCATAGACTGGACGGCGTTTTGGATTCCTTCTTGGATACTCTCCACATAGGACGTAATCTGCTTCGCCGAGTTGGAAGATTGTTCAGCTAACTTTCTCACTTCACCTGCAACCACAGCAAAACCACGTCCATGTTCTCCAGCGCGGGCAGCTTCTATGGAAGCATTCAGGGCTAACAAATTCGTTTGATTAGCGATGGTATTGATGACTTCTACAATTCTTCCTATGTGAAGGGCATTATCTACTAAGTATTTCATGGACTCAGCAGATTGGTTCACTGTTAAACTAATGGAATTCATCTGTCTAACAACCATATCAATCGCTTGATTTCCTTCCGTTGCAAGGTTTGTCGCAATAAACGCCTTATCCATGACCGCCCGGGAATTGGATTCGATTTGTCCTACGTTTGTCGATATATCGTTTATAGAACGATTCGTTTGATTAATATTTCCCGCCTGTATTTCCGTTCCGGTCGCCAGATCCTGCACGATAGTAGCTGTTTGCGTAGATGACTTTGTTGAATCTTCGGCGTTAACGGATAATTGTACGGAGGAACTCGCCACTAGTTCGACAGTGACTTGTACTTGCTCCAAGGTACTATGTAAAGATTGGACCATCTCATTGAAACTCTCACATAATTGTCCTAGTTCATCATTTGAGTGGACAACCACTTTCTGTGTGAGGTCACCATTGCTGATCTTTCCAACACCATTAATCAATTCTTTGATAGGACGTAATAACCTTCTTATACCAAAGACTTGTATGATAGCCCCAACAACCAAAAACAACAGTGAAGCGATTACTAAAGACCAAATCAAATTGTTCTGTTGTTCTGAAATCACCGATGCATTCACGTCAATCCCAAATACGGCGGCGAGCTGTTGCTGCTCATCGAGGACCGGAACTAATACAGTGAGCCATGATCCAATCTCATCCTTGTAAATGGGGGGAACTACTGGCGACTTTGTTTGTTTCAATGTTTGGAATGCCTTAACCATATCCGTTGGCTGATCAAATAAATCTCCAGGTTTAATTCCTGCTTCCACTAAGTGAGTAGGATTAGCTATAACCCTCGATTTCGTACCATCCACGAGATCCGGCTCGAATAGGAACCCTTGCGCTACATTAGCATTTCCATTTGACAATTCATCCAGTAAGGACACAAGTTTTTTCTGAATTGTTGAATCTGTAGAAGAACTTGTCTTTGCGTTTTTCAAATCCCCCACTTCAAACCTATTCTTCCATAATGTTGCAACCCCTGTTGCCTGCTCCT
Organism: Paenibacillus sp.; assembly: GCA_031254035.1. Lineage (GTDB taxonomy): Bacteria > Bacillota > Bacilli > Paenibacillales > Paenibacillaceae > Paenibacillus_AQ. Next base: position 41,933 of record JAIRVF010000042.1, on the reverse strand, counting down.
CCAAACTACCAGTAAGCGCATGACTCATAATAACGTAACTAATCACTGACATGATCACACACGCTAGAACTATTCCCGAAATAGAGAATATTAAGTTCTTTGAAAAAAAGGTTAATGCTGTTTTCTTCTTTGCTTTCGCCATAGTCTTGGCTCCCTTTCTTAATGTTGGGTTAATGGTCCACTAAACAAAGTATAGCACTCTAGATATGACATAAAAATACTTTATTCGACATATTAATTCCTCATTGATGTCCTACTATTCAACCATCTGCGCAAATATGCCAGAATTCGTGTAACCACGGGGGTTGAATATCTTGGTAATGTAATTTTCCCCATCAATCCCCAGTTTGAATTATTTTAGTTCCAATATTTACCCTTGTCTACACCAATATATTCATTTATAATGATACCAATTTAATAGGATACCTTTAATTCAGTCCCGTGAGGCTGACAAGGACAGCGGAATGTATGATCTTAATGGGGATACGTGTGTATATGCGTGTGTACCTATTGTTTTACTGTGATCGTAAAAGGCTTATTGTCAGGGCAACTGGGCAATAAGCCTTTTTTTGTTGCTCCTGAAAGCCTTCGATCATTCCCGCCTGTTCCATCTGCTAGAGCATAATCGGTATCTAAGACTAACTGGAGGATGGATAATGGAAAAAGTAGACTTGGAATTCTCGTTGCAACCTGTACCGCAAGCACATCGGAATGGATTTTGGAAAATACTCGCCGTGATGCTTGGATTTACGTTCTTCTCAGCAAGCATGTGGTCAGGCGGAGCGTTAGGAAATGGCTTAACGTTTAGCGCTTTTATCGGAATTGTACTGGCAGGGAATTTGATCTTGGGCATTTATACAGGAGCGCTTGCGTATATTGCGGCAAAGACGGGATTATCGACTCACCTGCTGACAAAGTATGCTTTTGGTGTGAAAGGTTCCTATTTATCTTCAGGATTGTTAGGTTTTACGCAGGTAGGCTGGTTTGGTGTAGGGGTGGCGATGTTCGCAGTTCCGGTTCAGAAAGTAACTGGAATGAACGTGTATGTCCTGATTGCGATTGCAGGAATCCTCATGACGGTGACCGCGATTTATGGAATTAAAGCATTGGCGATACTCGGCATTGTAGCTGTACCGTCGATTGCGATATTAGGAAGCTATTCGGTCTTCGATGCGACTTCAACAGCAGGCGGATGGCAAGAATTAATGAAATATCAGCCGAAGGAAATGATGGGTCTTGCTACCGCTTTGACCGTCTGTATCGGGTCCTTCATCAGTGGGGGTACATTAACACCGGATTTTGCACGATTCGCAAAAACGACTCGTTCAGCAGTTGTGTCAACGGTGATTGCCTTTTTCCTTGGAAACTCGTTGATGTTTCTATTTGGAGCGGTAGGCGCGATTGTGTACGGAAAAGCGGATATCTCGGATGTCATGTTTATGCAAGGTTTGATTTTACCAGCTATCATTGTGCTAGGGTTAAATATTTGGACGACGAATGAAAATGCGCTGTATGCATCTGGTCTCGGTTTTGCCAGTATTACGAAGCTGCCTAAGAATATTCTTGTTGTCTTTAATGGAGCAATTGGTACGATCATGGCGATGTGGTTGTACAATAACTTCGTAGGTTTCTTGACGGTACTAGGCTCGATTTTGCCATCGATTGGCGCGATTCTGTTAGCAGATTACTTTATCCTGCATCGCGGATCCTATAAGAAATTCGAAGAAATGACCTTCAAATCCGTAAACTGGATTGCGATCTTGGCATGGATCGGCGGCGTTCTGATTGCTCAGTTCGTACCTGGCATCCCGCCTATTAATGGTTTGATCGGTACAGCTGTGCTGTATGTTATTGGTATGAAGTGTTTCCCGGCAAAACAGCTGGGCGAAAACAAGGAGAAAAGGGGAATGAGCAGTGATTATTCAACAAGCGAAGCTTAGGGGCCAAGAAGGTTTATGGAATATTGAGATTGTGGATGGAGCATTCAAGACGATTACCCAAAGTTCGCTTCCCACAGAAAGACACGAGGTCATTGATGTTAAAGGGAGCTTGGTGCTTCCTCCTTTTATTGAGCCGCATATTCATTTAGACACAACCTTAACGGCAGGGGAGCCAGAGTGGAATCAGAGTGGTACGCTATTTGAAGGCATCCAGCGCTGGTCGCAGCGGAAGCAAATGCTTTCGGTAGAGGACGTCAAAACGAGAGCGAAGACTGCGCTTAAATGGCAAATCGCTCAGGGCATCCAGCATGTGAGAACTCATGTGGATGTAACAGACCCAACTTTAGTAGCGCTTAAGGCGATGCTGGAAGTGAAGGAGGAGATGTCTCCTTATGTGGATCTTCAGCTTGTTGCTTTTCCACAGGAAGGTATTCTCTCCTATCCGGGTGGAGTGGAACTGTTTGAAGAAGCTATGAAAATGGGGGCCGATGTGGTTGGCGGCATTCCGCATTTTGAGTTCACACGTGAGTATGGCGTAGATTCGATGAGGATCGCATTTGATCTGGCGGAAAAATATGATCGTCTCGTCGATATCCACTGCGATGAGATTGATGATGAGCAGTCCAGATTCGTTGAGGTGGTAGCAAAGGAAGCATACGAACGCGGCATCGGCGCACGTACAACGGCCAGCCATACAACGGCGATGGGCTCCTATAATGATGCATATGCGTACAAGTTGTTCCGTCTGCTGAAGATGTCGGAGATCAATTTTGTATCCAATCCACTTGTGAACATTCATTTGCAAGGACGTTTTGATACGTATCCAAAGCGTAGAGGCTTAACACGGGTAAAAGAGCTTCAAGAAGCAGGACTTAATGTATGCTTTGGTCATGATGATATTTTTGACCCATGGTATCCGCTTGGGACAGGCAATATGCTTCAAGTTCTGCATATGGGTATTCATGCTTCACAACTTATGGGCTATGAGCAGATCGTGAACAGCATCGATATGATTACGAAGAACAGCGCAACTACACTGCAAATCGAGGATAAATACGGGATTGAGGCTGGCAAGCCAGCCAATTTTATCGTATTGAATGCGGAAAATGAGTATGAGGCAATTCGCCAGCAGGCCGCGGTACGATATTCTTTCCGTAACGGTAAGATCATTGCCGAGACAAAACCGAGCGAGACGAGCGTGAAGCTGGGCAGTATGAGTGAGACCATTACGTTTCAAAAATAAAAGAAAAGCAGGCCTTAGGTTTTATTAAAAGTTAGAGAAAGTCAGCTATAGTCAAAAGTGGTAAGCAGATTTAATGTTAGACATTATATTGGCGAAATAGGAATGGATAGAGTTTTCAGAATACATCTGAATCTCTATCCATCTTTTCGTTCTTAAATAGCTATCGGTTTTGAGGCGGCTCGTTGGCTTACTATGAACATATTGTCATACATGAGGCGTTTTCAATGAAAATATTGCTACTTTTTACCTCCCGATTGTTTTTGTGGTGTAAATTCTTCAGTTCCTCGTCGATATATACTAATAGGGAAGACTTCATCAAAGAGAGATTACACACGAGGGGATCGACACATCAATGAATACCAAAAAGACAGTTGTTACACTAGCACTTTCCTGCACTATGATCGCAAGCATAGGCGCTGCAGCTTACGCTGCTCCAGCAGCAAACAATGGAGTTAAGCCTGCACAAACAACACAGTTGAACAATACAACGAATAAAGTTGGCCTTGGTCTGACCCTGGATCAATTGCAACAAAAAAAAGGCAAGGGAAAGATTGAGTATTCAGGTAAAAAGGCAACTCAAATCATATATAAAGAGAAATGGTTCAACCAGAAAAATCCAGTTACTACCCAGTACATCCTGGACGCCAACAATAAAGTAAACCAAGTAACGATCGTATTCGAAAATACAGTGGCGAAACAGCTGACACCATCGATTTCGAAAGAGCTGGGCAAAGCTTATGAACCTAAACTCGATAAATCAGCACCTTCTGATTATACAGCAGACTGGAAGACTAATGGCGCCCACTACATTCTTCAAGGCTACGGTAAATTGTCCGAAATGTACATAACCGCACTTCCAGCGCCGAAGGCAACCACCAATAAGCCTGCACAAACAACCCAGTTGAACAAGACAACGAATAAAGTTGGCCTTGGTCTGACCCTGGATCAATTGCAGCAAAAAAAAGGCAAGGGCAAAATTGAGTATTCAGGTAAAAAGGCAACTCAAATTATATATAAAGAGAAATGGTTCAACCAGAAAAATCCGGTTACTACCCAGTACATCCTGGACGCTAACAATAAAGTAAACCAAGTAACGATCGTATTCGAAAATACAGTGGCGAAACAGCTGACACCATCGATTTCGAAAGAGTTGGGCAAAGCTTATGAACCTAAACTCGATAAATCAGCACCTTCTGATTATACAGCACACTGGAAGACCAATGGTGCCTTCTACGTTCTTCAAGGCTACGGTAAATTGTCCGAAATGTACATAACCGCACTTCCAGCGCCGAAGGCATCCAAGTAGCCAGCAGGGCGGTACGGACGGTGGTGTGGGAGGTCGGCTAAAGCTTACCATACCCAAAGTAAACATATATCAAAGGGAAGCGTCAGAGAACAGTCCAATGTTCCTGGCGCCTTTTTGCGTTCCTCAACATAACGAATCCCTTTTCAAGCAAAAAATCTAGTGTAAGCGAGGGAAAAATACTTTCAGTTCGTTGTTTAGAAGGATAAAGACAAAGTAGAATTAAAATGGAACATAGAGGGTATCACGATTAATAATAGCAATGGAAAAATAATAGGAAATTGGAATTTTGCGCTTGCGTTAAAGGCAACGGAAAGCCACACGCAATTGATTTCTCGTCAAGCGGAGCATGATGGAGTAGCAGTGAATATCGATAGAACATTCGTCACACCGATGTCCTTTATCGTTTATTATGACCAAGTGGTTAGCGAGGGGACCAGCTTCTAGTGTGAGTGTGGAAATGTCGGGGCTTGTGAATTTTGTCAATAAAGAGGGAGGGTTAAAGAAACTAAATATCAAACCAATCGACCCTTCAGATATCAAGGAAGAAGTGACCAAAAAACAAATGAGCGGTACGGAGAAGGTTCATGGGCGATAGTCTATGTGGATTCAGAGAAGGGAGGGCTATGTTTCATCCTTGAGAAAACAAAGGATCAATATTATGTAGTCGATGTTGTTGGCGGTGATTATTTTGGGAGCTACACGGTTAAGGATTGGAGTAAATACAATTCTAACTATAAAAGATAGTTTATGCAGAACAATAGTGAGGGGGATTCTGTGAAAAAGCAATGGGGTATCTTATTCATCATTTTGAGCCTTCTGATGGCCGCGTGCAGCAAAACGGACACGAATACAGCAGTTGAAAAAGAAGATAAACAGGCGATTACATCTACCGTTTCGTCTGCAGATAAAATGAATAATGGCGGCAAAGCTGGGGGATACCGGGATTTTACATCGCAAAGTGAGACATTAACCAAGGTGTATCAATCAATAGTTCTGGATGGCAAGAGTAAGAAAAAGATAGCTGATAGCATCGCTGTAGATCTTAACGGGGATGGCAAAGCAGAACTCGTGGTCCTTCAAGGATTAGCGTCGGAATACCAAAGTGATACATACGAAGAATGTGAACTTGTCGTTTTTGATACGGAAACCAAGAGTATTGTCTATACAAATCATGATCTCGGTTATATGATAGGCCAACCTGAGAAGTTGCTGGCTGGCGATTTCACGCATGACAACTTGGCGGAGGTTAAGGCAACGATACTTTCAGACGGCACTGCTGGCGCCTCATTTAATGTATTATTGTCTTACCAAGGCGGTGAGTACGTGGATTTGTTTGATCAGAAGCCTTTTTCAGAAGGTGTTACTACTATGACGAAGGACGACCAAATTCTCATTGCGTTGGATATCTTGCAGAAGTATTATTATGTTCCATTTAACAATGAGCAAAAGGCAGCCGATGAACTATATTATGGGATGCGCCATGATAAACGTAACGCAGTACCTACAGGTGATCATTCCTATTCTCTACAGGAGTCCTATGAACTAAATGGACCGCTGTCCAACGCTGATTTCATAGCCAAAGTAACGGTAGATTACCGCTATGAGGATGGTAAATTCGTTCTAAATACGTTATCCGTAGAATCGATGAACGGTATGCCAGTTACCAAAGGTGAACGACCGAGCACGTTCATCCTGGATCAATCGTTTGGTGATGCAATCGCATCAGGTAACATACCGGGGCTTGGAGTACATATCGGTATGACCAAAGCAGAGGTATCGGCTCTGCTCGGTAAGAAACTAAGGGAATATAATTACCTTGGAGGAATGTTTGTTGAATTCGAGAAATCTCCTAGTGTAGGCTTCTGCTTCTCTCCAGCGGTGGATCCATCGATGGATTCTTTGTATTCATTGACCATTAACCAGGAAGCGGTCACTGGAAAGACTTTTGTAGAGGTAAAAGAGCTTCTAGGGACTCCTTCTAGTTCAGGACATGACGAAATGGAAGGGTTGGAATATATCAGCTATTCATATGGAGATGCAGGGGTAACCTTCTACGGCAAAGATAATAAAGGTCCGATTTCGTTCATGCATATCCTTTACAAATAGGCATCTGTTACACACGCTAATTCATCATGAACAGTTAAAACCTCTGATGGTAGTAACCTTAGATTTTATGATAACAGCATTCGTGATAGGGGGACTTCTAAAATGGGTCTCCCTTTTGTTTCGCCCTATTGTTGATATATATTAAACATAAATATTGCGATTAGGTGGTGGATTTCTAATTCGGTCAAGTTACCACGAGAATCGCACCATAAATATATGAGGTGAAATACGATGGCTAAGATTGATAATATGATGGCGATTCTATGGATGCTCAATTCAGGCAGGAAAATCACTGCAAAACAAATATCTGAAAAGTTAGAGATGAATATAAGAACGGTCTACCGTTATATTGACGCACTTTCTGCTAGTGGTGTGCCGATTATATCGGACACAGGCCATAATGGGGGATATACCCTGTTGAATCATTTTATTGAAAGTCCTCTTCTTTTTGATGTGGATGAGCAAACCGCATTACTTCATGCTGCTGCTTTTGCAAAAGAGGCGGGGTATTTTTCAGGGGAGGCATTAAACAGAGCCACATCAAAGCTAACAATGTATTCAAATCAAGAGCAGGAAAAAATGATCAAGCAACATGTAGAAGGGCTCGAAGTCATAAGCCCAATTGGACAATCATCTATGGAGCCAATATTGAAGACATTGGAGCAAGGGATCGTAAACGAATTATCAGTAGAAATGGAATACCATTCGGGCCGTGAAGAAGAGCCGAAGCGCAGGATCGTTGATCCCTATGGAATTATTTATTGGAATAATAACTGGTATGTCATTGCTTTTTGTCATCTTAGGCATGAAATCCGCAGTTTTAGAGTGGGGCGAATTATCAATATTATTCAAACTGAACTTACTTTTAATCGTCCAACGTCTTTTTCGGCGGGTGAGTTTTTTATGAAAAACCAACTTCCCGAAGTCGAAGATAAGCAAAGGCTTATGCCTTTAGTTGTTGGTGGTAAGACAAGTGCGCTTGATAACTTATGCCAGCATTGGTTTTTAGGACATCATGTCAAAGAACGGACTTCAAAGGAAGTAACATTTTTACTAGAGGAAGAAGCAATTCATACGTATGTACCGTATTTACTTTTACCTTATGGAAAATCAATTCAAGTCATTCAACCCGCAAGTTTGAAGCAAAAATTGATTGACGTTCTATATGAGTTAATTGATTATTACCAAGCTTAAAAACTTTACTGACGATAGATGTCAGTAAAGTTTTTTTATAATCGGGTATATTGATGATTCAATTACAAAAAGGAGTGTCTGTTATGCATACAAAAAAGGTATATCTTTATGTATTTGATACGATGTCAGATTGGGAGGTAGGCTATTTAATTGCTGAACTAAACTCGGGAAGGTATTTTAAAAAGGGACTAGCGCCTTTAGAGGTGATTGCAGTAGGCATTGATAAAAATCCTGTGACCACCATGGGAGGATTGAAAATACTACCTAGCGTTTCTATTGACGAGTGTATGTTGGAAAGGACCGATGTTATAATTCTTCCAGGCGGAAACACTTGGACAGAAGTAATTCATGAACCTATATTGGAGAAAGTCTCCACATCATTAAAAGAAGGAACGGTTGTGGCGGCGATTTGTGGTGCAACAATGGGACTTGCAAAGATGGGGTTGCTGGACTCAAGAAGGCATACAAGCAACAATTTAGAATATATGAAAATGATTTGTCCTAATTATAGTGGAGAGAAGTATTATGAAATGGAACCAGCAGTAACGGATGAGAATTTAGTTACGGCATCAGGAATAGCTCCGTTGGAATTTGCGATGCATGTATTGAAGGTGCTAGATGTATTTGCACCAGAAACATTACATTCATGGTTCAATCTTTACCAGACGCATGAATCCAGATATTTCTTTGAGTTAATGGATTCGATCAAATAAGGGCTCTTGATATTGTGCGAGGTACCGCTCCGGTTACGGATCGTTCTTCCGATCTAACTCAGCATTTAATTTAGCATTCTCTCGTAGCAAATTTGCGTTCTCTTCCAATAACTTTTGTACGTCGGGGAGCCCCTTACCAGAAAACCAGCCAGATAAATCGTCTCTTCTTGCGTACTCTGTCAATTTATCATGAATAACCATATGAATGTGCCGTACGTCTTCAACATAAAATGTAGGTACTTCTTCAAATACGGATTGTTTAAATTCTTGGAGCTTCAGATAATGTTCCCCTACGACAAAGTCGTATGGTTTTTGTCTTAATGCTTCATCTGTGATAGCAAAAGCAAATCTGGGTTTACCAACTTCTCCGGCATAATCATATTCCCAATGCGTATAACTTTTTGATTCATCATCAGGAAGCGTTAAACCATAGAATCCTCCGAGAATGAGGATATATATATCGGATTCATCGATCCATCTTTTAATAATGCTCATTGGAGTTTCCTTGAAGAATAGCTCAATTCCGGCAGGAATATGCCCAGCCTTAAGTACAGCTTCTACAGCGGCATATCTTTCCTCAACTAAATCAGCAAAAGTAGACGATATGTAGACTTGTAGTTTTTTCCTCATAGGCCACCTTTATTAACTAAAATTAAAATAAATCATACCGTTGCTCTATTTCGTTGTCAATATTTACCTACAGCTATGATAAAATTCAATTATTAGTTAAGGTGGAAGGAGGACGATAACTTATGAAAAAAATGTTGGATAAATTATAACGGTTTTCGAGGAAAAAGTCTTGTTCCATTCGGATTCGTGGACCGCCTTCTTTCATCCATTTATTCAAATCATAATAAACCTTATTGGAGGCGGGAACCAGAATGAGAAGTGAACAAGAAATGATGAATATGATTTTGAACTATGCAAAGAATGACGAACGAGTGCGGGCAGTCGGCATGAATGGATCACGCACGAATCCGACCGTTCCGAAAGATATGTTCCAGGATTACGACATTGTGTTTTTGGTTACCGACATGGATTCTTTTATCGCGGATAAACATTGGATGGACTGCTTTGGAAGCCGGATTATTATGCAAACGCCGGAGGACATGGTGTTGTTCCCGCCAGAACTGGGTGGCAACTTCTCTTATCTGATGTTGTTTTCAGATGGCAACCGGATTGACCTCACCCTATCTCCGATCGAGAAAAAAGAGAACTGGAATAACGGCGACAAACTATCTATAGTGCTGCTGGATAAAGATCATGCTCTGCCGGATCTCCCGGCGCCAACCGATCAAGACTATTGGGTAAAACGTCCGTCATCCGCAATTTACGCAGATTGCTGCAACGAGTTTTGGTGGGTATCTACGTATGTGGCTAAAGGCTTGTGGAGACAAGAAATCACTTACGCATTGGATCATTTGAACATGTTCGTAAGACCGATGCTGATCAAAATGCTTGAGTGGAAGGTCGGGATCGACACCGATTTTGCTCTCAGTACAGGAAAAAGTGGAAAGTACTTAGAAAAGTACCTGCCAAAGCAAAAGTGGGTGGCGTTGATGTCCACTTACCCAGAGGGGTCATATGAAGATGTGTGGCGTGCTTTGTTTGCCACATTGGATTTATTTCGCAGTACAGCGAAAGAGGTGGCGGAACGGCTGAATTACGAGTATCCGCTTAATGATGACAGAAACGTCGCCGCATACTTGGTGCGGGTGCAGCATTTAGCGTCAGAAGCCGGCAAAAAATAGTTATTTTATGATGTACAAAGCAAAAAACCAGTTCAACGCGATATTTCGTGTTGGACTGGTTTTCTTCATTTATCGGTTACCTGTGCCGGGTTATTTTATGCTAAATTCATTCCAGATCGAGTCCGCTTCACCCAGCAATTTTTTCCCGTCCCAGATGATATCGTAGATGTCACCCTCGTAAGCAATAGCTCGGCCAAATGCAAATGAAATAAAATAGTCTTTCCAGGATTGGAAGATAGGTCTGGCAGCATCAGCAGCTCTCTCGATGTAACCCCATGCCTGTTCTTCGGTTATATACCCAACGTTGTAGCTCCATCTTGCAATATTTACAGCTCGATCAAAATCCCAGGCAGCAATGGTGTTTACCCGGTCAAAATCGGATTTCGCAAAGGAAAGTTTCTTCATCATCACGTCTTGGGCTGATTTATAACATTCCTGCGATTTACCTACTTCCTCTTGAGTAAAAGACTGGCCAGCCTGGAGCGCCATGAGAAGTGGTTCATACTTCGCACGATGCCCTTCCGTAAGCAGCCATTCCAGGATTTGTGCAGCCTCCTCCGGATTGCTGATGTCCCAGGCCGAAGAAAGTCCTTCCTTTAATTCTTCATGATCCACCTTCACTGGCAGCACCCGTGGAGATTCAGACCGGTAAAGAGAGAGATTGGCACCGTAGGCGAGCAAATGCTGTTTCTCCTTCGGTAAAGGGTTAGTCATCTCCATCTCTACTAGCGATCCTTTATCCTTTTTCTCAATTCGCTTGCTAGCCATAATCAAACCCACAATAAGTAAAATCACAATCGCAACAATAAATCCCACAATCTTCAAATCATCACATTCCTCTCGATGTTTTTCTTTGGCGCAGTTTAAAGGCATTGTTACTGACAAACGCTTGTTCTGATAATGTAACTAAATAAGGGCAAACGTTCGGGGTGTGTTGGCTTTGTACTGCATTCCGTTTACTCAAATTGTTGAAGGTCAAGGGTCAGGCTTCGAAGGCGTTATCGAGGCAGACAAAATCCATCCACCATTCTGATAAGGAGAACCAAAAGTTGAACTGAAACCTCACAAACGAGGTGGAGTGGCCGTGAGAAATGAAACTACTAATGAATCAAATATGTATTCTTGTAGTACGTGATCGTTCGAAGCAAACGATCAGTGAGGCTGTAAGATTCATATACCGAGACAACCATGAGAAAAATGCTCTTATGAGCAACACGGAATTTAAACTGTGCCTTTTATTTACTTTCATCAGAGGGGGGATATCCCATTCAAGCTAATTGTATAAGCCAATTGTTATCTGCACCCAGTTGATTGTAACATAATACGTTTTAGATTCAACTACCTTGCTCTTAAAATTGCCGATAATGCTTTTTTGAATGGTTCATAATCAATTGGCGAATCAACGGGATTTCAGGAGCTTGTCATCACGACAACCAAAAAAGAAAAACCAAAGCCGTAACCCTTTGCAAGCAACTGGGGTTAAAGCTTTGGTTTTTTGTGTTTTCCTAGGGTTTTGTGGAAGGTTTCCCGCTTCTTGGGTGTTAACGGCTTGTAAATGGCATTAACAATCATTTAACAGTCTGAAAAATAGTGATATAATGTTTATCAGGTTATAATTCATCTAGAAAAGATGTGTGTCGCCAGGTCGTACTCTGACATGTTGTGAGAGCGCCTACATCTTTTCTTCAAATATTAGCGTGTAAGGACGGACGGTAAACATGAGCAGCAGACAAACCGAAACAGACGTTATCTTAATTGGTGCCGGAATCATGAGTGCGACTTTGGGGACATTGCTGAAAGAATTAGTACCGGATTGGAAAATTACAGTGTTTGAGAAGCTGGCAAGCGCAGGCGAGGAAAGCTCTAACGAATGGAATAATGCGGGAACGGGGCATGCTGCACTATGCGAGCTTAATTACACAACCGAGAAATCGGATGGATCCGTCGATATTAGCAAAGCGATCGTAGTTAATGAGCATTTCCAAGATTCAATGCAGTTTTGGTCATACCTTGTGGGCAGCAATCTGATTCGTAATCCACAAGATTTTATTATGCCGCTGCCTCACATGAGTTTGGTACAAGGGGAAGAAGATGTAGCGTTTTTGAAAAAACGGTTTGAAACGATGTCCAAAAATCCTCTGTTTCAAGGGATGGAGTTCTCCGATGACCCGAAAAAACTGATGGAATGGATTCCGCTTATTATGAAAGACCGTACATCGAATGAACCTATAGCGGTAACAAAAATGGAGTCTGGAACGGATGTTAACTTTGGTGCTTTAACACGCATACTGTTCGATCACTTAAAGAAGAAAGACGTCGATATTCATTACAAACATAGTGTCGATGACATGAAACGTACGAGCGATGGCTTGTGGGAATTGAAAATAAGGAATGCTAGCGGTACAGCCGAACGCCATAAGGCTAAATTCGTCTTTATCGGGGGAGGGGGAGGAAGTCTTCCTCTGCTTCAAAAGACCGGCATCCCTGAAGGAAAACATATTGGCGGATTCCCGATCAGCGGACTCTTTATGGTGTGCAACAATCCGAAAGTCGTGGCGCAGCATCATGCCAAAGTATACGGCAAAGCGAAGGTCGGAGCACCTCCAATGTCTGTCCCGCATCTTGATACGAGATTTATCGATAATGAAAAATCGCTGCTCTTTGGACCGTTTGCCGGCTTCTCGCCGAAGTTCTTGAAAACCGGGTCCATGTTTGATTTGATTGGCTCTGTAAAACCGAATAACTTGTTCACGATGTTGGCGGCAGGTGCCAAAAACCTTGGGTTGACCAAATACCTCATTCAACAATTGATGTTGTCGAAAGAGAAGCGTATGGAAGAGCTGCGAGAGTTTATCCCGAATGCCAAGAGCGAAGATTGGGATATGGTGGTGGCTGGCCAGCGTGTGCAAGTTATTAAAGATACGGTTGCTGGTGGTAAAGGAACGCTTCAATTTGGTACGGAAGTGGTGACTGCTGCTGATGGATCGGTTGCTGCGCTGCTCGGTGCTTCTCCAGGTGCTTCTACAGCCGTTTCTGTTATGCTCGAGGTCATCGAAAAATGCTTCCCACAGCATATGAAAGAATGGGAACCGAAAATAAAAGAAATGGTTCCTTCTTACGGTTTGGCACTCGTGGAAAATCCTGAGCTTGTCCGTGAAATTCATGCTTCTACGGGGCAAACGCTTGGTTTAAAAAGACTAAAGTCGAAATCCGTCATGTAGCAGTAAAAAATAAAAAGAAATTAATCGGCCTTTATCCTGAATCTCATGGACTAAAGGCTGTTTTACTTTACCTGCAGTCTTTGCAGGCGAAGGTGTTTCTTCTGTGCCCAACAAAAAAATATGGGAGGATACGTTGTAATCAACGTCAACCATCAAAATGCGCGTAGATCGATTACTCTCTATGTTACTCATTATCTCAAAAAAGGGTATGGTTACAGGCAAAGAGCTAGCGGAACATTTTGAGGTATCATTACGAACCATTTACAGGGATATAGAAAAATTAGGCGAAGCAGGTATTCCAATAGCATCCATAGGTGGCAAAGGTGGAGGCTATTACATCATGGAAAACTATAATGTAGACAATCTTTTTTTTAAGAAAGATGAAGCTTCGACGTTCATGGCGATCATGAATAACCTGAATTTTCTGTTTGGGAAAAACACAAAGTTTAATGATATGGTTTTAAAGATCGAGAATACATATAAACGGGAAAAGAATACCGATAAGCTGAGCATCAATATGTCCCATTTCAGTATGGAAAGTGAATTAAAGGAATACCTGTTTCTGATGAACCAAGCCATAGAAGAGAATAAGTTGATGGTATTTGATTACTGCAACAGGCAAATGGAGTATTTCGAACGAACTGTAGAGCCGGTTCAAATTACGTTTGCTGCCGGTCAATGGAGTTTGGTTGGGTTTTGCAGATACAGAAACGACTACAGAAAATTTAGACTGGTACGAATCAGGAATTTGAAGATGGGGGACAGCTTCGAAAAGAGAGATATTACAAAGGAAGGAATCGAAGAAATATTTAAGGAAAGTTACCGTAAACATAGTATTCGAGTTACCTTGAAATTTTCTAATCGAATGGGCAAGCGGTTAACTGAGTATTTTCAGGAGACGGATATTCAAGAAACGGAAGATAACCAGTACATTGTTGTAGATCATTTTCCGTATGATGAAGGATTGCTCAAATTTATTTTAAGTTTTGGCAAGGAATGCGAGATTGTAGAGCCCCTTTATTTAAGAAATGAATTAAAAGAATATATAAAAGAATTATTGCTCCCATACAATGGCTGACATACTGATGTCAGTCGTTTTGTTTTATTGTAGATGTATACATCTGGTGGGAAACACAACGGTTGTCGGAGAATAAGCCAAAACTTGATTAGGAGGGGAAACATGTTAAAGCAGCAGCTATCTGAAGGAGTTATTCTATATACGTTTAATCCGAAGGCAGGCAAACATGTCGGATTTAACATCACAGCTTTGATCGATGACAATAAAGCAATTCTAATAGACACTGCCTATGAAGACCAAGCATTGCAAGTATACCAAGACCTTAAGGACAACGGGATATTAATAGAGGAAATTATCCTTTCCCATTTCCATGATGATCATATATATGGATTAAAAGTACTGCCTAAGGTACCGGTATACGGTAGTGTTCATTATCAAACCACGCTCGATATGTGGACCAAAAAGGAAGATCATCTGTATTTTATCCCAAGCGTTCTTGTGGATGAACCTCTTCAGCTCAATTTTGGGAGACACAAACTGGCCTTGTCGCTTTTTCCCGGACATTCACAATGTGGTATTCTCGTAAACATTAATGATAAGTATGTGCATATAGGTGATGAATTAATGTTTTCAAATAATGGTGAACCATTGTTGCCGTCCATAGATTTTAACAGGTTTGTTCAGAGACACTTTGAATCTTTGATGAAATTAAAAGAATACAGTCAATATACATTAATACCCGGTCATGGAACAGTGATAAGTGAAGAGCGGGACATCGAAAGGGATATTGCCAATCGAATCGCTTATTTGAATGCCATCCTCAACAGTAGCATGAAATTAACCTATGAAGAAGCGACAAAAGAATGTGATTGTTCCTTTTTGCATCAGGGATGGCACGAAAATGCATATCGTTGAAACATGCCATACCTGTCATGGCCGCAGGCGGATTTCCAGCAGCTGTCAACGGTAAGCAAGTTCAGAATTGCCGAACGAAGCGGGCATTATATTCATCATGATGAACCGGAAATTGTAATAGAGGAAATCATTAATATGTTGAAGGGGTTGGAAACGTGAACAATGCAAGGATGAAACTCATGACGGACCTGCAAAGAATTGAGAAGGAACAGTACCAGCTTCGTGAAGGAGAGTGTTATCAGGATTTCTTAACTTTGATGCTCCAATTTATCGGGGACCCTCAGCCGGAATTACGAGGTGATCTGATCTGTACGACATTTTATGAATGGATTCCAGAAGAGGGCAGGTTGACGGAAACGGAATTGCGTAGTCTCTTAGCTGTTCTGACTGATGAGCAACACTTGTTTTATCATATTGGTAGCGAGAGTGACGAGTCTGTATTTACAAGGGCGTTCTCTGTCCTGCCTATTGGTTTGATCGTGGGGTGCCACAGAAAGCAACCTTTTCTGGATGATGCTGAGTCCCAGCATCTTAAGCATTCACTGCTTCGCTATTATAAGGAGGAAAAGGATCTGCGCGGCTATTTGCCGGTAGAAGGCTGGGCCCACAGTGCGGCACACGGCGCCGATGCTTTGCTTGAGCTGGTTCAGTGTCCGGAGAGCGATGCAGCGGTGCAGCTTGGGGTGCTTGCCGCTATTCAGGGGATGCTGCATAATGGGCAACAAACTTTTATCGAAGAAGAGGATGAGCGAATCGTCAGTATTGTGGATACCATGATGGACAAAGGTCTGCTCCCTCAGCAGGAGATTGCTAACTGGATCAGTGGGTTGACACACTGCGTCGACTGGCCGCGAAGCCGTGGTCAGATGATTGCCCGTGTGAATAG
This sequence comes from Paenibacillus sp., assembly GCA_031254035.1. GTDB lineage: Bacteria > Bacillota > Bacilli > Paenibacillales > Paenibacillaceae > Paenibacillus_AQ. Next base: position 25,640 of record JAIRVF010000042.1, on the reverse strand, counting down.
CAAGAACTTTTTCCGTAGTCTTTATCTTAGAAGAGGGCAGATCAGCCGTGGAAATGTCCTTGACGCTGCCATCCTTGCAGGAGAGGCTAAATTGAACAGATTCGCGATAGAAAAATAATAGATTAGGATTGCTGAACAAAAGCGGACAATATATTCATCATGATGATCCGGAGATTGTAATAGAGGAGATATTCAGTATGTTAAAGGGGATGGAATCGTGGACAATACAAGGATAAAACTCATGACGGACCTGCAAAGAATTGAGAAGGAGCAGTACCAGCTTCGTGAAGGTGAGCAGCTGCAGGATTTTCTAACTTTGATGCTCCAATTTATCGGGGACCCTCAACCGGAATTACGGGCTAAGCTGATCTTTTCAACATTTTATGAATGGATTCATGAAGAGGGCAGATTGACGGAGGCGGAATTGCGCAGTCTTTTGGCTGTTCTCACCGATGAGCAGCATTTGTTTTATCATATCGGCAGCGAGGGTGATGAGTCTGTATTTACAAGAGCGTTTTCTGTCCTGCCCATCGCTTGGATCGTGGGGCGCCACAGGAAGAAACCTTTTCTGGATCAAGCTGAATTCAGGCATCTTAAGCATTCACTGCTCCGCTATTATAAGGAGGAAAAGAATCTGCGTGGCTATCTGCCCGAAGGTGGCTGGGCCCACAGCGCGGCACACGGTGCAGATGCTTTGGAGGAGCTGGTCCAGTGTCCGGAGAGTGATGCTGCGTTACAGCATGAGGTGCTTGCTGCGATTCAGGGGATGTTGCATAACGGGATACAGATTTTTAGCGAAGAGGAGGATGAGCGGATCGCTAGTATTGTGGATACCATGATGGACAATGATCTGCTCCCGCAGCAGGAGATCGCTGATTGGATCGGTGGGTTGACACATTGCGCTGATTTGCCGCAAAGCCGTGTTCCGAGGATCGCCCGTGTAAATAGCAAAAACTTTCTCCGCAGCCTTTATTTCAGAAGAGGGCAGATCAGCCGTGGAAAAGTCCTTGACGCTGCCATCCTTGCAGGAGAGGCTAAATTGAACAGACTTGCGAGAATAATGATCGCGGGTGAATATAAGTGAGTAAAGCTAGTTGATGATATGGAGATTACGATATCTAACGGAGAAATTTCCAAATAGTGGGCCTCATATATTTAATTTCCCACTCAAAGATTTAGAAATTGGTTGAGACACTCTAATTAGACTTTGCGGAATATCTAAAACAGTAAGCCTCTTTATTCAAATATAGGGGGCGTAATGGAAAAAAGGAACACAGCCGTTCTGAAAGTGGAATGGCTGTGTTTTTTATACCGCACACCGAAAGTTCACCGTAAAGTTATTTGAGTTTTGACAGGTACATAACATAACACATCATCTCATTTATCTGTTTTGTCTCCATAACGGCTGTTGTGTCCCTTAAAGATTTGAGTCGAAATGGCACCACAATTCTGCCGTTAACGGTATAATAATGGAAAAGAAGCGGAAATTAAAAAAGCGATTAGGGCTAGATATCATAATTAGTGCTTGACAAAAGCGGAGGGGACGGAATCGATCTTATGACAAAGCATAAAGAAACAGGATGGAACTTCGACAATAGCTATGCGCGTTTACCGGAATCACTTTTTTCACGTATAGAGCCAACTCCTGTACGCTCGCCGAAGTTGATCATTCTTAATCATCCATTGGCAGCATCTCTTGGTCTGAGTGTTCAGGCGCTGCAAGGTGAAGATGGTGTAGCGGTACTAGCCGGGAATGAAGTGCCAGAAGGCTCCGAACCACTTGCTCAAGCTTATGCGGGGCATCAATTTGGATATTTTAACATGTTAGGGGACGGTCGAGCCGTACTGTTAGGCGAGCAGATTTCACCCCAAGGCGAGCGAGTGGATATTCAGCTGAAGGGTCCGGGTAGAACGCCATACTCTCGTGGAGGGGATGGACGGGCTGCACTTGGACCGATGCTGCGCGAATACATCATCAGCGAAGCGATGCATGCGCTTGGCATTCCGACCACCCGCAGTCTTGCCGTCGTGACAACGGGGCAGTTCGCAACCCGTGAAAGGGATCTTCCGGGTGCCATTCTGACACGTGTAGCTGCCAGTCATATACGTGTTGGCACGTATCAATACGTTGCACATTTTGGCACCGTGGAGGACCTTCGCACCCTAGCCGACTATACATTAGAACGCCATTATCCAAACGTTGAAGCGGGTGAAAACCGATATCTTTCGCTGCTTGAGGGTGTGATCAAACGCCAGGCCGCGCTTATTGCCAAATGGCAGCTTGTTGGCTTTATTCACGGCGTGATGAACACCGACAACATGACTATTAGCGGCGAAACGATCGATTATGGCCCTTGCGCCTTTATGGATGCCTATGATCCTGCAACGGTTTTCAGTTCCATTGATAGGGAAGGCCGCTATGCTTATGGCAATCAGCCGTACATTGCTGGATGGAACCTTGCGCGATTCGCAGAGACATTGTTGCCGCTTTTACATGATGATCAGGAACAGGCTATCAAGCTGGCTCAGGACAAAATTTCTGAGTTTATGGATATGTATCAAGTGAATTGGCTTAAGGGTATGAGAGCTAAACTGGGGATTTTTAACGAAGAAGATCAGGATGAAGAACTTATTAACGATCTTCTCCGTCTGATGGAAAAACATCATGCGGACTATACCAATACCTTCCGTGCATTAACCTTGGATACAATGGAGGGCACGGATCTATTAGGGGCTCCCGAGTTCGTTCAGTGGCAGGAGCGCTGGAAGGAGAGGCTCGGCAGACAGCAAGAATCAGAAGCATCCTCCAAGCAGTTGATGCGAAGTAGCAATCCAGCAGTCATCCCAAGGAATCACCGGGTCGAGGAGGCATTGGAAGCTGCATCGGAACAGGGGGATTATAGCGTGATGGAGAGGCTGCTCGCTGTTTTATCCAATCCGTACGCATACACCGCAGAACAGAATGAATACTGCACATTACCTTCGTCGACAAAGCCTTACCGGACTTATTGCGGTACGTAATCTACAAGGTATTGGTGATCAAGACAGTATTAAACGGCATTCAAATAAAAGGCCATCCCATAGAGGATGGGAAAATGGGCTTCTGCGATTGATCGCACAAGCCCATCCCGGCTTAAGAGATTTTTAAGATGGTCAAGTTAACGCGAGCGCCTTCGGTCAGAGCGGTATCGGAATGGTTAACGATTTTGAAAATGTTATTCATACCACTCATTGCTGGCAGAATGGCTGTACAAGAGGCAAAAGCGACACCACCCGATGAAGGGCCGATAGCAAGTGTGGAATAATCTTGGTTGTTTCTCAGATCGATAACCGTCTCAATGGGGTCTGGTTCTGGGCTAAAGTTGGTGACTGTGTACTTGATAAGATAGTGGCCGGGTTCTGTCAGGTTGAGTTCATTTTCATTGTGGCGTACGATGGCCGAACCTTCCGAGGTTACGATTCCGTCTCCGATTTTTATAGGAGAGTTATTGACAATTTTTTCGCCTTTAGGAATCACATAGTTTATAAAAATTAAATCCGCCAATTTAAATACACGTCCCTTTCCACACACAGAGTAGATCAAAATCGTTTACGCACCCATGATGCGCAGTTTATGATCCCTGATTGTATATTATGCTGTATGTTTGCGAGTGGAGAGTGTGTCTGACTATGGGTTAAAGAAGGAGATTAAGAGTCGGCGCCGGATTTTGCTTCGCCCAGGCCCATGTCAGCTGGGACCGCATCTTGCGCATTCACATGTGAAGTTATGCTCGTATGAACTAATGACTTATCCCCTAATATGAATTGGGATGGTTTGTCTGGGATTGTTAGATCGGAACAATTTACATTTGCACCGAATAGGCTATCTATCGCATTTATATTGGACAACCTTGTGTTTTCCATAAGGATGCTGTTTTCAATTTTACAATGGTTAACGATTGATCCTGGCCCGATATATACATAAGGCCCAATAACACTCTGGTAGACCTTAGCAGTCGGATGGCAAAAGACTGGAGGGATCACCTGAACATCAGTGCCCTGCTCTATGGCATTGGAGTCACTTCGAGGAGCGTGGCCCATTAAATAACGATTCGCTTTCAGCCAACCATCGTAAGTGCCGATGTCAAAGAAAGGATCTGTTGTTATACTGTAGGCGATTCTCTTCCCTTGACGTAAAAGCAACTGGATGGCATCTGTTAATTCGTATTCCCCACGCGCAGAAGGCACCAGCCCATCAATCATAGACCAAATGTCTTTGTTGAAAGCGTAAGCGCCTACGATAGCTAGATTGGAATTCGGCTTTTGCGGCTTTTCCGCGAGTTCTACGATCTTGTTATCTTCAATCGATGCGATACCGAACATACTAGGATTGTCTACGGGCGCAAGGAGCAGGGAAGCAGAGGCTTCTCCCAATACTACCGATTGAACCAGTTTTTCTAATGGCCCTGCAATGATATTGTCTCCAAGCATGAGCAGAAAGGGTTCCGACTGGATGAACGCGTATCCGCTCCTGACTGCATCTGCCAATCCTAAAGCCCTCTTCTGTAAAATATACGTGATGGATGCGCCCATTTTTTCGCCATTTCCAACGGTTTCTTGAATGTTCTCACCTTGCGATTCGTTCACAACAATTCCAATCTCCGTAATTCCCATCTCGACCATTCGCTTCACCGTGGAAATAATGATGGGTTCTCCGTTAACCGGCATCAGACATTTCGCTCTCGTAAATGTGAATGGTTGCAGCCTCGTCCCTTGCCCAGCACATAAGATTAGCCCTTTCATAATTACCCCCGATCGTTGAAGTAAGGCTATTTTCAGAAGCTTTCTTCCCCTTCAACTAGTGATATCTTCAAATCTACTTATTTGGAATGGACTGATCCCCTGAGCTTCATGGATCAGTCCATTCGTTACTTTGGTTTACATTACGTGATATTTGTCACAACCATTGTGACATTAGAAAAAGGAGTCACAGGTCCACCCAATACGTCAACTCGGAGTTCGATTATGCTTGTTGAAGAAGTAACGACAATAAGGGCACATCCGGAAGTCTGACCATTTCCTCCTGTGACTGGACCGGAAGTAAAACTGCTCACTACGCCAATTCCACCCTGGAACACCATCATTTTCACGACCGAGGATGGGTTATTAAAGGTGCTTACAGCATAATTGATCAGGTATTTCCCCGTCCGTAATTGTACTTGGGAATTAGAAAGAAGACTGATTGAACCTCCCGGAGCTTCTATATCATTGTCTGTAAATACAATAGAACTACCTGGATTAAACTGCACATTAGACGGGACGACAGTATTAAATCTAGCACTATCTGACATTTCTTTTCACCTCCATCATCTGCAAGTGTCGAAAGAGATAAAGCTCAGGTTCAAGCTGGAATCGTGCTGCAGTTCCTGTTCGTATCTCTCTTTCACAATATAATATGGAAGTTGACGTATTTAGTGCTAGATTATAATCCTATTTTAAATAAATACTAGTAAATAGCCTCAAACGAAACGCTTGAATTCAATTCCCTCATCAAGAACGAAAACGGAATTGCAACACATATTTCCATTATTTTTTGTATTCAATCATTTGCCTACGACCATATGTGGATAGATGCATATCCTAGGATAAAGTTATGGAAAGGAGCGATCCACGAAGTGATTATAGGCACAGTTTTGACCAATAGTCATCTAGCCAGGGCTAAAGTGTTAGCGGAGTCTATCAAGAAGTATAATCCTGATGTCAAAGTCATTGTCAGCCTAGTAGAGCGTCACTTAAATCCTGAGTATTCTGAATTTAAGCATTTCGATGAAGTGGTGCTCGCTAAGGACACTTGGCAAGGAAATATGGACTTTGATCAGATCCTTTTTAAATACGATGCTTGGGAAGCTTGCTGTTTTGCCAAAGCAGCGTTGTTCGATTACATCTTTACCAAGTATACACAAGAGGACCATGTACTTTTTCTGGACAGCGATACGGAGGTTTTCTCTCCTTTGGATGACCTGTCGAAGAGGTTCAAGAGGAGTTCCGTTCTGCTCACACCCCAGAATATTTACAAAGGTAATGAATACGACAATTTCAAATACGGGGTATACAATGCCGGGATGATTGGTGCTACACGAACACCTGATGGCCTCGGATTTGTGAAGTGGTGGAAGAAGCGGCTAGAAAGACACTCCTATTTTGCTGAGTATGATACATTGTTCGCAGAACAAAAATGGCTTAATCTTGTTCCCACTTTATTTGACAGCGTCGAAGTTGTTAAGCATCCCGGATACAATATCGCTTCTTGGAACTTCAAAGAACGAAAGGTCACCCGTTCGGACAGCGGAAAGTATTCCGTGAATGGTGAGCCTTTATACGTATTTCACTTCCACGCGATAAAAAATTTGGAGAAAGAAAACGATTGGTCTAAAGAGTTTCCACAAATTAAAAGCTTGGCTCGAAAGTACGCCGAGAAGCTCGATTCCATGGGAAGGCATTCTCTAGAACACATCCCATGGAGTTATAATTTCTTCACCAACGGTACGCCTATCGACAGAGATTCGAGGCTTGTGTACCGCAATAACCTTCTTCTAGAGAAAAAGCATCCTTATCCATTTTTTATGAAGAATGAGGACTTTGCTTGGTACAAAGAAAATCCAGGTTCAGAATCCGATCCATTACCCGGATCATTACCTGAATCATCACCCGATTCATCCTTCGAGAGACGATCCCCTAAGAGAAGAACCATAAGGGCCAGAAAGCGCCTCCGATCCCGTCGGCTCAACAAGAAATTGAAACCTTCCCTTTTATCAAGGAAACGACGTACTCCTTTTCAGCTGGTTCCGCTTAAGAGATCAGTAAAAACCAGAATCGTTAAGGGACGCATACCGGTTTTCTATTTAAGCAGAATGAGCCGTACTGAAAAAATGCACTTGGCGAAACTATTTGTTAGGTTCATTGATCATCACATGACAAGATTTGAACGAAGAATTCAGATGAGTGGAGGAAGGGACGTATGATCATTTGCACAACGGCAACATTATCGCATATGCCCTTTGTTTTGGAACTCAGCCACTCGGTAAGGAGGTTCTTTCCCTCAGTCAAAATGGTACTCGGATTAGTTGAAGCTGAGGTTCCAGAATCACTCCGAAGTTCACCGTGGGTGGATGAAGTGATCTTGGCAAAAGACCTCTCAATTCCGGGCTTTGATCAGTTTATTTTTAAGCTGACAGAACCTATGAGCAAAAATACGATTAAAGCGCAGCTAATGAATCAGCTCATCAAACACGATGCGGAGGCAGATGTCGTCGTTTATGTGGACTGCTATTCCAAATTTTTAAGCGGCATACCCGAAGCCTTAAGTCTATTGGATCATCACTCGATTGTGTTAACACCACATCTTATTGATGCCAATTATTCGGATTCGTATGAGCGAGAGCTGATGTTATTGAACGACGGATCGTTTTTTGCCGGATTTGTTGCCTTAAAGCGTGATGATGAAGCAAAAGACTTTCTTTCGTGGTGGTCTGACAAGTTGAACCGGGATATTCGTGATCCGTATGGGAGCGACTTTTTTGATCAAAAGTGGCTGAATTTTGTTAATGTCTTTTTTAACGCAGCTATATTACGACATCCTGGGTATCAATTAGGCTTCTGGAATTTCCACGAAAACTCCAGAGAGGCTATAGCTGTCAAAGATCACGAAATTGAACTTAAGGGAGGCCCCTTGCGGCTTATAAATTTTGGAAATGAAAATAATATGTTTGAACATTATTCCGGTTTATTGCCAGAAGCGCAAAGACAAAATATAAATCGCCTTAAACAGCATTATGATGAAAGTGTGAATTCGAATGGCCAATTTCAAGATACTGAGTGGAGCTATGGACGCTATCATAGTGGAGAAATAATTACCTCCAATGCTCGTCAAATATTTCGAGTTCTACCCACGGATGAAGCTCCCTCCAACCCTTTTGAGTGGAGTGACCAGAAATTTACTGACATGCAAAAAGGAGATGGGGACGAATGAGGATTGTTGTCGTAGCTCCGAATACGACAGTTATGCCGCCTGAGAAGGATGGTGGAACGGAAAGGATCGTCTATGAGTTAAGTGAAGGATTAGCACGAAAAGGGCATGATGTTTTTTTATATGCCCGTGGAAACAGCCGCAGTAGTGGGACGGTTATTAGCTATCCTTTCGATTTTCTTGGTGAAGGTGAAATTGGTACTTTTGTAAAGCATACACTTCCTCCGAACGTCGATGTCGTTCATGACCACACGTTTTCATCCACGATGAGTAATCAAGAACTCGAGCATCCGATTGTGTCGACTCGCCACATTCCGAACAAAACAAACGCGGCCAATCCGGTGTATGTCAGTGATAACGCATTACATTCCATCGGGGAGGGGCAAGGTGTTTTTATTCACAATGGCCTGCGACCAGACGATTATCAATTTAGTGCAACCAAACAAGATTATTTATTGTTTATGGGACGTCTTGTCCGTGATAAAGGTGTCGTTCGCGCCATCGACATTGCTGAACGGACGAATAGTCGGCTCATCATAGCAGGGCCCAAGCATGACATTGCGTACTTTAATAAAGAAATAGCGCCAAGGCTGAAACGGAACCGGAAACTGACCTATGTAGACTCCGTGGGAGGGCAAGATCGGCAAAACTTGCTGAAACATGCTCGTTGCTTGCTTTTCCCTATTCAATGGCAAGAGCCGTTCGGACTCGTTATGATTGAAGCATTAGTGTGTGGAACCCCGGTTCTAGCCATGAACGAAGGGGCCGTAAAGGAAGTACTCAAAGGATTCCCCGAATTCATCTGCGATTCACCGAAGGAAATGGAGAGAAAGTTGAAATACACCATTTATAAGTATACGCCTGATAAACTTCGGCAATATGTAACCGAGAATTTCAACAGTCAAATCATGACAAACCAATATATTGAGTATTATAAGCAAGTCATTGATGAACGATAAGAGACGATGTTAAAGGAGGGGAATTACCCTCCTTTTTCGTTTGTTCCCATCAAAGGACAGACTGAATCTTGGTTCTCATTTCAAAGGGGCAGCTATATTTTTGCCGTACAACAACAGGACAGGAATCCGGCTTATTTATCTGTTCATTGCTACCTTTTGTTTAGTGATTTTGTTAAACTTGTTACAGAAATGAAGGAGAAGCCTGCACAATGCTCCGTTAGCAAGCAACAAGAGCAATCGCTAGGTAGAAACGAGGACATACGATGTTTGATGCATTCATGAAACAAATGGGCCGCTGGTCACGTTCGTGGCTGGCAGCGATGATTGTGATGCTAGTGGTTCTGTTGACTGGCTGTGGGAATGGAAGTGATCATTCTTTCACCGTCAAACCATCAAGCCCTTCGGCATCCGGTTCCAGCCAGACAGAACAAAAGCAGCTGCCGCTTACCAGCTTTAAGGATGTATCGGATTACATTCGAAAACATCAGGAACTTCCAGCAAATTTCATTACGAAAAAAGAAGCTGAGCAGCTCGGTTGGGTAGCTTCCAAAGGGAATTTGGATAAGGTAGCACCTGGTAAAAGTATCGGTGGTGATCGCTTCGGGAATAGGGAGGGACTGCTGCCTAAGGCGAAAAACCGAATTTGGTATGAAGCGGATATCAATTATAAAAAGGGACCGCGCGGCGCGGATCGGATCATCTATTCGAATGACGGATTGATTTATATGACAACCGATCATTATAAGTCATTTACGGATATTACGAAGGAAGGCAGTGTTCCCAAATGAGTCGAGTTGTGGAGCTGAGACAATCAGAGGCGGACCGTTATGATAATGCCCATGATTGGCTAAAGCAGAAGCTTGGCTTGCCTGAATGGTACGGACATAATCTGGACGCTCTATGGGATTGTGTCACTGGACATTTGCCTAAGCCATTAAAAATCAGATGGATTGCAGACTCTGCACCTGAAAAACGCTATTCCGCTATCGTGGAGGTTTTTCAGGATGCAGCGGATCAATATGATGAAATAAGCTTCGAATACGTGACTAAAAAATAAGGAGTATTTCAGGTAGATGTCCGGTTTATCTCTTTAGATTCCTATGGCGATTGGGGGGAGCATACTGCTCATTGATTGGGTTATTACTAATATATTGATTCCTGGCCTGCTCATATTGTGGGTGTGGAAATCCGGCAGAACAAGCCTTTCGGGCAGTGCTCTCTGTTTGCTGGCAGCGGCGTCTTTTTTTATCTATTTCTGGGTAGGGGATCTCAATAAAGCGGACACGATATTCGGTGTGGTATGGACGCTTCTGTTCCTTTTTGCATCCTACCGCCTAATCCGAAAGATGAAAGCAGCCCCTTTATTTCCACAAAAGATAGGTAAGCGGGTGGCCCTTTCTGTTATTGCGCTAATATCTTTTATTTTTATCTATTTGAACCTGTCGTCATTAGAATCCAGTTTTTATAAGAATCGGCTGGAGACGGAGCACTTTATCTTTTACAATTCGAAAACCGATGATTCGATCGATAAGCTTGCAGGTCTTCTTGAACAAAACTATGCAAACACGGTCGTCCACGTAATAATGATGGTTGATTTTCATTTAAGGAACCCACTTCAAAGTTAAGGAGTCCCTGATCTCTATCAGGAAACTAGCCAATCCTTATGATAAAAACAATCCGGAAAAGAAAATTAAGATTAGGAGCTAAGCTTCTATTTATCTTCCTTTTGCTGCTTGTCATCGGCGCTGTTTGGCAAAAGGTTATGATGGACATGGAACTGCGCAAGTATCCCCCCAAAGGGCACATCTATCGAATTAATTCCCATGACATTCATTTATATGGTACCGGTAAAGGCGAGTCCACAATTGTTTTTATTGCGGGATCGGGAACACCGAGTGCCCTCACAGATTTTTATTATCTGCAAAGCCAATTGCAGCCGTATGCAAGAACGATTAGTTATGACCATGCAGGTTTTGGTTGGAGCGAGACAACAAATATACCAAGAACCATCGATACCGTAGCCGAAGAACTGCACGAGCTGCTCCACAAGGCGGGTGAAAAAGCCCCTTATATATTGGTAGGCCATTCACTTGCCTCATTGGAAGCCCTTCGATATGCGCAAAAATATCCGGATGAAGTAAACGGGATTTTGCTTCTTGATGGCGGTAGTCCTGAATATTATGCACAGGATTCCGAGATGAGGTCATATGTTATAAATCGGGTATTTGCGGGATTTCGAGCGACAGGGATGGTTCGAGCGCTAGGGAATGTCGGATTGCTGCTTCCGTTTACGGGTGAAAATATACGTAATAAACAGCTTCCGGATGAAATCAAAAGTCTGGACGCTGCCATGTACTATAACCATATTGGGGAGTATAGCAATGTAGACGCTATAAAGAACATCCATGCAAATGCCCAGTCGGTGATTGAGGGAGGCCACTTAAAGGATATTCCTCTGATCATTTTATCGTCAGACACTGGGGAGGATTGGGTAAAGTCTCAGAAACAGCTAATGAATTGGTCCAATGATAGTTATCAGGAGACGCTACCTCATTCCGAGCATTATATTCATTGGTCTAACCGGGAGGAAGTTTTAGGGAAAGTATTAGAAACGCTTAAGCTGAACTAAGATGAGACAGAGTGACAATGTTTACAGCAGGCTTTTCGATCTTTGCCTTGCTGGAGAGTGATGTCCCGGAAATGGTATAATCACAAAAAGGATTATTTTGGGGGGGCTTAAAAGATGCAGGATGAACTTTTGACAAAGCTGGACCAGTGGCATGAAGAGGATCAATTCGAAGAAATCGTAGAGGCAATTACGGAGATTCCCGCCCAGGACAGAGATTATGTGCTGGTCAGCCATTTGGGTAGAGCGTTAAATAATCTCGAACGTTATGATGAGGCAGCTGAACAGTTTTTAATTGTTGCGGAAGAGGGTAAAGATGACCCCCTTTGGCATTATCGTATAGGCACAGCGTATTATTATTTGGATCGATATGATGATGCCCGGAGAGAGTTTGAAATCGTAAATCAATTAGCCCCTGTAGATGAGGATGCTTTGGAATTTCTACAGTGGATTGATAGTAAAACGGAGCAAGATTCGGCTGGGGAGTCCGAAGAGCAAGAGGAATCCGCTGCGGAGTTGAATGCTGAACCGGACACGGAGTCTAATACTGAAAAGAACGCTAAGGTGGAGTCTGGATCAAGACCCCGGGTAAATACAGATTCCGATTCTGCAAAATTCTGGGATGATCGAGAAGAGGCGTTTGAAAAATATATTTTAGATCCACCTACGGATGAGCAGATTGCTGCTGTGGAAGAACGGCTTGTCTTCAGGTTGCCTGCTTTTTATATTGAAATGATGAAGCTGCATAATGGTGGTATTCCTCAAAACAGACGTTTTCCTTTGCAAGGGACCGTCTCTGGTGGAAAAGATCATATTACCATTTCAGGCATTTTGGGTATCGGACAAGAGAAGAAGCATTCGCTATGCGGCGAATCAGGCAGCTGGCCAACCATTGAAAATGGTGGTTATCCGGAATTTGGCGTGATGTTCTGTGATACTCCTGCCGATTCCGGGATCGTCATGCTGGACTATCGCCCATCCGGAAATGATGGCGAACCAGAGGTCGTTTACGTAGATAAAGAAAGTAACTACAAGGTCACCAAGTTGGCAGACAATTTCGAGGCTTTTATTCGCGGATTGGTGCATGAAGATTCTTACGGTGCCGGAGAGTAGCGCTGGCTGGTCAGGTGTCGATTCAGAGTATGTAGAAGAAATATTCAAGCAAAGAAGCTTTGGCATCAGGATATATAGTGCCTTATAGAATGTGGAGGCGTACAGATACTCTAAGAAGCCACTCCCGAAAGGGAGTGGCTTTAGTTTAGCTATTTGAGGCCCGAAACAAAAGCGATCCTTTTATAAGAGGCAAATTATTTTCGCGAATCAAAAATAGCCGTAGATCTTCGTAACAGCGACTTACAAACTAGAGAAATACTAAAAGCTAAGTAGGATATGGAAAGTATGGTCAATCCATTCACAAAATCGGGGGCGATGGTTAGTCGATCAAGAGATGGAACCCCGCTTTCATATGGAACGAGATAAAAAATGTAATACAACACCCCAATGAGCATGAAACCATTCAAAACCCAGCACATGAGGATGGTGATAAGGTTTGGTCTTTTGAATGAGTAACGCATGTTCCTGCTGATCCGTAAAATAATTGTTGGCAGCCACATTAGCAGTGTCACGATGATCAATAAAGCGCTGACCCCAAGTATGATTTTATTTTCTGAAGAAACCGAAGGAAAGTCTTGCTTGGATAAATAGGATGGGGAGCCTCCCTCTAGGATTCGAGAAATATTAAAGTTGGTTTCATCCGTTATATTTTGTTTAGAGTTTGCGAGCAGTGCAAAACCGTAGTCCCTCCCAGGGAAAACAATTAGATTAGCAGTGAACCCCGGGAGTCCCCCAGTTTTCTCGATGGTATTTCGAGTGATATCCCAACCGTACCCATGACCGATCGATTCGTCGGAAATAGTTGCATGCTGCATTTCAGTAAGGCTGGTTGAATGAAGAACGGAATTGCCCATTTTTGAAGAACTACTTAAAAGAAAAGAAATATACTTACCCAAATCTTCAGCATTCGTTGATAATCCCGCAGAGCCCAAAGTAGCAAAGGACAAATTTTCGTGAAATGGATGGATATCTCCCCAAATGTACCGATGACCGGTCGCTGAATTTGACAATGGATTGCCAGGAGTAAAAGCTGTCCGACTCATTCCAAGTGGATGAAACACTTTTTGACTCATATAATCGGGAAAAGGTTGTTTTGTCACCTGCTCGGCGATTAATTGCAGCAAGTCATAATTCATGTTGGTATATTCATATTTTTCGCCAGGAGGCGCGACTAGATGTACATTCTGGAGTTTGTGTTTTAGTTGTGATGAAACTAGATTCATATCCGAACCTTCAACATCATGTGCATTAAGGCGACCTGGAAGCCCACTTGTATGATGAAGCAAGTCTCTAACGGTTATACGGCCTGATAGGGAGGTATCCTTCGTTGCAAACCATGGTAAGTATTGTTTGACCGGGACATCCAATTGAACTAACCCTTGATCACGAAGCTGCATTATGGCTAATGAGGTGAACACTTTGGAGATCGAACCAATTTTAAAATTCGTTTGTGAATTAACTTTCTGGGTACCTCCAAACTCATTAAATCCATATCCTTTGGCATAAATAATGCCTTCCTCGTTTGCTAGCACGAATGCCATGCCAGGAATATTAAAACGCTTCATGTTTTGCTGAATCTCCGTATCAATCAACTGCACCTTATCCAGCAGTTGATTCGATGCTGCATTTGCGTTTGTGAAGGGTAAAAGGCAAAAAAAGGCGACGAAAGTTAAAATGAAAAAGGTACGAATAATAGGCTCCCTCACTTTATGTGGATTGTATAGTTTTATATCACCAATTAAACCAAATTTTGCTTCATGGCTCAATGGCCAACTCCCCTAAAATAGCCTCAAAGAGCCCATTGACAAAAAGCGGAAATTTTATTAAGGTTGTTTGTGCAAACAATTATTTACAACGTAGAATCGAGGTCTTAATCATGTTGGAGGTTTATCTTAAAGAATGTCTTTATTTCACGGCGAATCGTCTTGGCAGGGTTATTAGCAAAATGGCGGAAGATGAATTTGCTTCGAGTGGAATGTCACCAACCTCTGCATTTTTGCTTATGGCCGTGTATGAAAATGACGGTATTTCGCAGAAGGAACTAGGGCAGATTTTACACCTTCAGCCATCCACGGTGACTCGTCTTATTGAGAAGCTCGCTGCCAAAGGCTTGCTGTACAACCGGATGGAGGGCAGATTATCGCTCATCTACGCAACAGAAGAAGGCAAAGCGTTGGAAGAAAGCATTAATGAGTGCTGGAACAATCTTCGAAGCCGTTATGTAGCTATTCTCGGAGAAGAAAGTGATGCACTTTCCCTTCAATTAGACGGGGTCAGCGATCAGTTGGAAGAAATCAAATGAAATTCATTTTATTTTTCACTAGACATTTGCTTGCACAAACAATTGTGAGGAGGAATGCAAATGAACAAACAGGCTGCGAAGGTAGTACAGGATTCTCGTTCGGAGCAACCCATCTTGGTGCTTGGAGGAACTGGGAAGACGGGTCGTCGTGTAGCGGAGAGGCTTACAAAGCTTGGTTTTCCGGTACGAATCGGTTCCCGATCCGGGGAACTGCCCTTTGATTGGGAAGACTCAAATACCTGGTTGTCATCATTGGCAAATGTGAGAGCAGCCTACATCAGCTTTTACCCTGATCTCGCCGTCCCGGGGGCTGCCGATGCAATCGAAAGATTCGCCAGAATGGCGGTAGATCATGGAGTGAAGCGTCTAGTGCTCTTGTCGGGCAGGGGAGAGGAAGAAGCTCAACTTAGTGAGAAGGCTTTACAAAATTCGGATGCGGATTGGACGATTGTGCGGGCAAGTTGGTTTTGCCAAAATTTTAGCGAAAGCTTTCTGCTGGATATGGTGCTGGGTGGCGAGGTCGCTCTGCCTGTAAGTGATGTGAAAGAGCCTTTTATTGATGCGGACGATATTGCGGATGTTGCAGTTGTGGCATTAACCGGCGACGATCATATCGGTCAAATTTATGAGCTCACTGGCCCCCGCTCCATTACATTTGCGGAAGCAACGGAGGCCATTGCCAAAGCGAGCGGCAGAGAGGTTAAATATACGTACCTTACCCATGAGCAGTTCCTGTCAATGTTGGAGCAGCAAGAGGTACCGGAAGAGTACGTGGCATTGTTATCCTACCTGTTCACCCAGGTACTTGATGGGCGCAATTCCCATCTGGCGGATGGTGTCCAGTGTGCCCTGGGGCGGGAACCGCGGGACTTCGCGGATTATGCCAAAATTGCAGCAGCAACTGGCGTATGGGAGGTGTGACTAGAATGGGCGGTCTGTTGTTTGGTCTGACTTATGCTTCAGCTTTAGGCTCCGGTTTGACCGCCGGAATATTTTTCGCCTTTTCGACTTTTGTGATAACAGCCCTCGCTCGTCTCCCCGCGGAACAAGGCATTGCTGCCATGCAATCTATCAATGTCACCGTGCTCAACCCGTTGTTTATGTTTGTATTTATGGGGACTGCGTTTGCATGCGTCTTCCTGGGTATCGTTTCCCTGAATAAATGGGGCACGGCTAGCGCGGCCTATTTGCTTGTCGGATGTGTACTCTATTTTGTAGGATCTTTTCTGGTGACGGTCATCTTTAGCGTTCCACTCAATAACGCTTTAGCTGCGGTCACTCCTGGAAGTTCCGAAGGGGCACAACTATGGAATCATTATCTTTCCAGCTGGGTGATGTGGAATCATGTGCGGACGATTGCCTCCCTTGCGGCTTTGGCTTCTTTCATACTAGCGATCCGGAAATGGTGAATCACATACAGTTAATCGTGAAAATCCGGTATAAATATTTAAAGGGGGCATGCCAAGAGGGCTGCCCCTTTTCTGATGGCATAAAGGCCGTAAACGACCTTATCTGAAAATGGAGGCGTATAAGCAAAATCATCTTTATTTTTCCTGAAAATTATGTTTACCACAAAAACACTTGAAAGTGACGTTACGCCATTTTGTATAATCTAGCCATGAAGACTTTGTGGGGCAGGCTGGAAATATGACGCCAGGGGAAGAGAATGACATAAAGGGGAAGATGAGATGAAACGAGAAGATGCCTTTATTTATGCTTGCGTTATTATCGGCGCGGGGCTTGGGCTAATGTTGGGCAAGCCCTTGCCGGGAGTTATCATCGGTTTGGGAATCGGGTATCTGCTGAAATCTGTCATAAGTAAAGACAAAGAATAATAACCCGGTGGAGGTGTTTGTCATAAGGCAGGGAGGAGGCAGCTTACCCCCGTCTTTTTACAGCTTACCTTGCTCATACTGCAACAAATGAATCATATTTACGCTGCATAAAGGATTCGTTATGCTGATGCTGCAAGGCAAAAGCAGAGGGGGCGTGTGGTATTAAAGCCGGTAACTATTCTACATATATTGAGCCTGCAAGCTATGGATATGTCGTGTGCTCGATAAACCATATATCAGGAGGGGAATTATGAGTCTTGAACTGCTTGGTATGATCGGGGGATTAGCTCTATTAGATACGCTTAGTCCGGGAACTTTGGGTGTAACTGTATATTTGCTGGTTTCCGAAAAAGAGCGGGTAGGTTCGCGTCTAATGATTTACTTGGCAACCATTGCCATTTTTTATTTTTCGGTAGGAGTTGCACTTATGTTAGGCCTGGATGCACTGCTGTCCACTTTGTCCTCTATTTTTCAAAATAGGATCATAAGCTGGGTAACGATGATCGTTGGCGTAGGGCTGTTTATAGCGAGCTTCTATTATCCTAAAAGTAAAAAACAATCGGAATTGCCAAGACCGAAGTCAAGAAGCAAGACATCCATGGTTGCCTTCGGGATTACGACAGCATTCATCGAAGTTGGGACGGCATTTCCATATTTCGCTGCGATTGGTCTGATGACAAGCTCGAAATTGGCAGTGTATCAGTGGCTTCCCATTTTGGCCGGTTACAATTTTATCATGGTGCTGCCGCCATTGATTCTGTTTGTTTTGCATGCATTATTAGGGAGCATTATGCAAAAACCATTGGAACGACTGCGGATTAAACTTGCAAAAAATACGGGATCAGCTGTTTCGTGGATCATGTGTATCGTTGGGCTGATTTTGGTTCATAACAGTGTAAACAATTTGTAACTTAGCCCTCACTCTAATTTTCCATCCGTATACAGCTAAGACCATCCCTGTCAGGATGGTCTTAGCCATGTATCGTATATTTTCAAGCTATGAAGAACTCCGGTCGCTGCGATTATTCGGGATGGAGAATGACACGGTTGTTCCTTCATCAGGTTTGCTGACAATGGACAGCCCTTGACCGTAAAGCTGCTTTAGCCGCCGGTTGGTATTGGCGAGGCCGATCCCGCGTTTTCCCTTCATCGTTGGATCCAGAAGCTTCACAACCTGTTCATGCTCCATACCTTTGCCGTCATCATTGACTTCAATTAGCGTCGAGCCGGGCTGCCGGGTAATCCGGATACGGACTGTACCGCCTATTTGGCGGCTGAAGACGCCATGTTTGACGGCATTTTCGATCAGCGGCTGAATCGTGAGCGGGGGCAGGCGCAGGTTGATACCGGGATCGACCTCCCACTCAATAGTGAGTTTGTCTTGGAATCGTTCCTTTTCAATATACAAATAAGCTTTCACAAGCTCCAGTTCATGGGAAAGTCTAACCAATTCCCCGGTATTCAAAAAATCAAAGCTGATACGCAAAAATGATGCAAACGCCTCGCCAAGATCCTGCATTTTCCTCGTATCGATCTCACTGAGCGCCATAATTGAATTGAGCGTATTAAATAAAAAATGCGGTTGAATCTGTGCCTGCAGATAAGCCGCTTCCATGCGCAGTCGTTCATTGATGGATTGCTTCACCATCGTCAGCGCCCGTATTCTGTATTTCAGTTCCAAAGCATCCAAGGGTTTGGTCACATAATCGTTGGCTCCAGCCGAAAATCCAGTGTAGATGTCAGCAGGTTGACTGCGCGCGGTAAGCAGCAGAATCGGCAGCTCCGAGATCGAGTAAGTCTCCCGCACTTTCTGCGTCAGCTCATAACCGGACATATGAGGCATCATCGCGTCAGCGATCAGCAGATCCCATTGCTGCGTGCTTAGCAGGAATAACGCTTCTTGTGCCGACTGGGCTGTCGTAACATGGTACGGTTCTGAAGACAGGATGCCGACGAGAACATGCAAATTAACAGGGTCATCATCTACCACCAGAATATTCACTTTTTCCCCACTGAAAAGCGGTGGCACGGCTATTGATGCAGCCAGCTCACCAACTGTCGTGTCCAGAAGGAACAAACTGAAGGCGGAGGTTTCCGGGTGTTCCGTGTTCTTATCCAGCTCCGGCGCATCCCGCGGGAGCGAGAAGCTCGCTCCTTCCGCTAACCGAAGATTAAAGCTAAATACGGAACCTTTACCTGGCTCGGACTGAGCCGTCAGCGAACCTCCGTGCAGTTCCACCAGCTGTTTGGAGATGCTCAGGCCGAGGCCAATACCTCTGCCATCATTTATTCCGTCAGAGCCCTGCTCATATGGAAATAATACTCTCGCCTGTGTTTCCTCATCCATGCCGACCCCTGTATCAGAGACGGAAATTACGGCAGATCCATTTCTTGTTTCGGCAGAGACGGAAATCGTCCCCTCTACCGTAAACTTAAAGGAGTTATGAAGCAAATTGTACAAAATCTGCACCAGTCTCTTTTCATCAGCCATGACAGGAGGAAGAGATTCGGGAATATTCAGCTGCAGCTGAATGGGTTTGCCTTCGGCCATGAATTTAAGCATGCCAGCGACGCCAGGAACGATAGATTGAATTTTCAAGGGCTCTTGCTTCAGCCTGATTTGCTGCTCTTGAAGCCGGGCGACATCCAGAAGGTCATCAAGCATATGTGACATTTGGCGGCTTATGGTGATTAGCAGCTCCATATCTTTGCGGCTGTTTTGATTCATGCGCTCTTTCTCATTGGTTACAACGTTTTGAGCAATATTCATGATCCCGTGCAGCGGGGTTCTCAGTTCATGTGACGTATTGGCCAAAAATTGGTCTTTCCGTTTATCCGCCTTCTTTAATTGTTCGTTCAGCAGGGCATTTTCATTAACATGACGGAAGTATTTTTTGAACCAATAGGTAGAGAATCCGGCAATGGATGTAATAACATCGATTGGATAATACACAATGGTATCTTCATGGAATGAATCCCATAGATTCCAAAGAAAGTTGGATGTGATCGCGGCCGCGGACAGCAGCAGAAAAATGTTGTCTTTGTCGCTTTGCTTCCTGAAGATCATTCCGATGGCGATATATAGAAACCAAGCGAACGTAAGTGTGTTGAAAAATTGAAATATACCCAAACCGACGGTTGCATTCACCAGTGAGGCATTTGCCGCAAGCAGGGCCCCCATAAAAACAGCAGTCACAACGGCGTACATGCGCATCCATTGTTTTTTCTGGGGAGTCGAGGTCAATCTCCGAAACACCACCAGAATTAGAAGCATCTGTGCAAAAATGGCAAGCAGTTTTATTTTCAATGCCCATGTGTAATTGGCCCGAATCCATAAAAAAAGAATGTTATCATGGCCGGCCACGATGGATATTGCAAAACATATCGTTAGTAGTGCAATAAAAATTAACGTTTTTTCCTTAGGGTTAAAAGCATAAAGAATAAAAGCGTAGAAGCTGTGAAGCAAAACAATGATAAACGTAACGAGCTGAAATCCGATCGAATACCAGCGTACATAATCTATTTCTGCCTGCGTGCCGAAACGAAGCGTGCTCAAGATTCCGCCACTGTACGGATCATCGAAATTGGCCACGCGGATGAGCAGCTCGATTTCTGTCGCTCCTTTTTCAAAATAAGAAGCGGTGTATGAAACATTTTGCGGCCTATACTTGTCCGGATTAGCACCTGGTTTGCCGATATCATTGTCGGGGATGCCATTGATCTCTACACCGGATGAGGCTTGTATGCCTTGTAGCCAAAATGCCACAGGCTCCTCCAGCGGATCGGTCAAAATACGCAGCCTATATGTTCCGTACCCATATGACGACGAACCGGGGTTCTCTTCAAGTCCACTTCTCCAATCTCCCGGAACCAGAATATAGCGGACAGATGCCTCATTGGTTGGTATCTCCTTATGGGAGATTAGTTTTCCGGGATAAAACTGCCACTCCCCATCCAGCCGGATCGAAGCGGATTGCCCTAGGTCTTGGTCGCGTAAATCGAGTACGCCAGAGGCAGCATTGATAGGCTTGGATGAGGGGAAGACATCAAACCACACCCACCGCAAGCCTTGCAGAACGGCAAGAAGCAGCAAAATGGTGCTTATATTTTTAAGGGTAGTTTTTTGGAATGTTTTCGTCATCATGCATAAGAAATTCGACATAAACCGCATATACTCCTGTTTCATAGTGGAAGTCCAGACTGATCTTCTGGGGGAAGGGCAATCGTTTATATAAACAAAAAATATTTCTGATATCAATGAACTTTCAACATGGGCTAATCGTAATATAGTTGTTCTACTAGATATGACGCTGCGTTACGTTCTATATATATCAATGGAAAGGTGAGATAAGATGCTTACCATAAAACATTTTACTAAGAGCTATAAGGGTGGCAAAAAGGCCGTAAACGATCTGAATTTAGTGGTTGAGAAAGGCGACATTTACGGTTTTATCGGACATAACGGGGCAGGAAAAACAACGACGATCCGGTCGGTAGTTGGTGTCCTTGACTTTGAAGAAGGGGATATTGAAATTGACGGCATCTCGATAAAAAAAGATCCGCTTGCCTGCAAAGCGGTTACTGCGTATATTCCCGACAACCCGGATCTATATGATCATCTTACCGGCATACAGTACTTGAATTTTATAGGAGATCTCTTTAGCGTATCCCAAGCAGATCGTGAGCTGCTCATTAAGAAATATGGCGATGCTTTTCAGCTTACAG
The DNA here is from genome assembly GCA_031254035.1 of Paenibacillus sp. Lineage (GTDB taxonomy): Bacteria > Bacillota > Bacilli > Paenibacillales > Paenibacillaceae > Paenibacillus_AQ. The sequence goes on along the minus strand of JAIRVF010000042.1, from coordinate 4,075 downwards.
CCAGTTTGGGGGATATGATCTCCTCGTATTCTCACGGTATGAAGCAGAAGCTTGCGATCATCTCTGCTCTTATTCATAAACCAAAGTTGTTAGTACTGGACGAACCTTTTGTTGGACTTGACCCGAAGGCTGCCCACATGTTAAAGACGATTATGGCAGAGCTGTGCAGCAATGGCAGTGCCATTTTCTTCTCTACTCATGTGCTTGATGTGGCAGAAAAGTTATGCAATAAAATTGCTATCATTAAAGCGGGCCAATTGATAACCCATGGCAAGACAGAAGAAGTGAAGGGCGATAACAGCCTTGAACATGTGTTCCTGGAGTTGATAGACAATGATTAATATATGGAGATTAACGAAAATACAGCTGCTTTCTTCATTTGGCCTAAATAAAGCGCTGCATACACGCGATGTTAAGGAAAGACGTAAATTCCTTCTGCTGAGCATCGGAATTCTCATTGGTGTAGCCATGATTGCCGTGTATTCATTTGGATATAGCTTTATAGTGGCACAGACCTTTGAACAAATAGGCCGTATGGATCTGCTACTAGCTATTATGATGGCGGCAGCATCTATAATCGGGTTCTTTACAACGATCTATAAAGCAAGTGGAGTATTATTTGGCTTTAAAGATTATGATTTGATCATGTCGTTACCTATCAAAACAAGCCATGTTGTAGCGAGCCGTGTTCTTCAGCTCTATGTGATGAATATATTTTTTACTTTAATAGTGATGCTGCCAGCTGGTGTGGTTTATGCAATCAAAGTGAATCCTGAAGCGTTATATTATCTGCTTTTTCTGGTAACACTTATGTTTATTCCTTTACTACCCATCATTGTGGCAACCTTGATTGGTGCACTGATTAGCTGGATTTCCTCCCGTTTTAAAGCGAGTCGAATGATCAGCCTTATTCTAACTATTATTGTGATTATTGGAGTTATGATTGGTTCGTTCCGTATCAACGGAAACGAGCAGGTACTCGCCGATATAAGTACACAATTGGGGGACATGATATTTAAGCTGTATCCTCTTGCAGCCATGTATGTAGATGCCGTTTGCTCTTATCAAGTGGGTCCATTGCTATTATTTATTGCCATTTCGGTGCTGGCGTTTACACTGTTTTCCACTGTACTTGGAACGAGATATAAAGCTATATACACAGGCTTAACAACTTCCCATGCCAGCAGAAAATATGTAATGAAATCATTAGAAACATCTTCTCCTTTTCGTGCCTTGTACAAGAAGGATCTACGGCGATATATCAGTTCTTCCTCCTATGTGCTAAATACAGGTTTAGGCATGATTTTTTTACTCGTGATCGCGATTGCCTTATTATTTATTAGCTCCGAGGAACTTGGGACATTAATAGAAATCCCGCAATTGGCCGATTACCTGGGTAAACTGGCTCCATTGGCCGTTTCTTTGTTCGTCATTTTAAGTTGCACAACATCAAGTGCAGTTTCTCTTGAAGGCAACAATTTATGGATACTAAAAAGCTCACCTGTATCTAAAAAAATCATACTTCTTAGCAAAGTTGCGGTGAACCTCACCGTCACAATACCGATCTCGATGATTAGCTGTGTGATGCTCATAATATCATTGCGTACGGGGTGGATTGAAAGCATGTTGTTGCTTGTTATCCCATTGTTATATGCGTGTTATTCAGCGATGATGGGGGTGATTGTCAACTTGAAGTTCCCTAACCTAGAGTGGAAAAGCGAAATCACTGTGATCAAACAAAGTGCATCGGTATTAGTGTCCATGTTAATAAACTTCATCAGTCTAGTGATTCCATGTACTATTCTGCTTCTTCTATCCCATGTAAATGGCAACCTCATTTTGTTAGGCATTGGAATCATGATGTTGGCGGTATGCGGTGTGATGTATAGATACATCCAGACCAAAGGGGAGCAGCTGTTTCAGGCTCTTTAACCAGTAGCACCTGCGATGCGCATTTAGCGGAAGAAAATAAACAAGGCCATGAATCCCTACATAAGTAGAGCTCATGGCCTTGTATGCTTTTATCCAACTATTTCGTATAGTTATCAAAATAACCTTGTATAAAGATAATCGGTGTACCTTTATCGCCGCTTCCCGAAGTCAAATCGGACAGAGACCCAATAAGATCTGTAAGTTTTCTCGGCGTTGTACCTTGCGCTTCCATCGATCCCATAAGATCAGAATCTTTATTGTTAATGTATTGAGAGATCGCTTGTTTAAGCTCTTCACCTCTTAAATTAGCAAAGTTATTATCCGCAAGATATTTCAACTTTACTTCATTAGGCGTGCCATCGAGTCCCGATGTGTAAGCAGGCGATACAACGGGATCAGCAAGCTCCCAGATCTTCCCTACGGGGTCTTTGAATGCTCCATCCCCATAAATCATGACTTCAACATTCTTGCCGGTCTTTTCTCTAAGCGTTTGCTGAATTTTATCAACGACAGGCTGGCAATTACGCGGGAAGAGTTTAACACTTTCTTCTGTTGATTTATTTGATCCTAGCAAACCGTATGCTTCATTATATCCACTACCGTCGATAGACTCCGACAAGATGTCATCAAGGCTGTAGATGCTGATTCCACCGTTAGCTTTTAAAATTTTCTTCGTTCTGAATCTTGTATGAATATCACAGGTCAGAACATTTTTTGTATAGTCCAAAATGGTCTTTGGATTATTCGAGAAGATCACTTCACATTCGACACCGTATTCTTCAATTAACGATTTATAATAATCAATGTAATCGACACCTGTAAACGTATGTTTGTTATATCCAAAAAGCTCACGGAATTGCTGTTCTGTTAAGACATCCGTCCAAGGATTAACACCCTTTTCATCAAGCAAGTCTAAATCCACGAGATGATTTCCAACTTCGTCGGATGGATAGCTAAGCATTAATACGATTTTTTTAGCCCCTTTTGCAATACCACGAAGGCAGATCGCAAAACGATTACGACTTAAGATCGGGAAAATGACGCCAACCGTTTCTTCTCCAAATTTGGAACTAACATCTTTAGCAATCTGATCGATCGTAGCATAATTGCCTTGAGCACGAGCCACGATGGATTCGGTTACCGTAACGATATCTTTATCATTAATTTGGAAACCTTCAACTTCTGAAGCTTTGAGCACACTATCTACAACGATTTCCTCGATATTGTCCCCTTGATTTATAATTGGGCAACGCAGGCCTCTAACAACTGTTCCAACGACTCTTTCCAATATAATCGCTCCTTATAAGCATTTAATTTTGGATTCGCACCTACTTGTAATATACACTGTTTGATGATATAAGTGAAATTAATATACTGAATGATGGATATAAGGAGAGCTTATGTTAACAAGCAAATTGGATTTATATAAAGTATTTCGCCAAGTTGTAAAAAGCGGGAGTTTCTCCAAGGCAGCCAAAGACCTTTATATGACACAACCGGCAGTTAGTCAGGCGATCATGCAGCTTGAAGGAGAACTAGATATACGTCTTTTTCATAGAACACCTAAAGGGGTATCTTTAACCAATGAAGGTAGTCTTCTATTTGAATATGTAAACTCGGCGATCAAATTAATTGATGTTGGAGAACAGAAGCTTTTAGAATTCAAGAATTTAATGATAGGGGAATTAAAGATCGGTGTAGGTGATACGATTTCTAGATATTTTTTACTTCCGTATTTAGAAGCCTTTCATAATAAGCATCCCAATATCAAGTTTAAGATTGTGAATGGAACAACATTAGAGCTCTGTTCCTTATTAAAATCAGGAGATGTGGATATAGCAATTTGTAATCTTCCGCTTGATGACCCTGCGTTAGAACTAAGACCAGGCATTGATATTCATGATATCTTTGTTTGCGGGGAAAAATATAAAAGTATATTATCCAAACCACTAAGTCTTGATGAAGTCGTGAAACTGCCATTAATATTGCTTGAAACGAAATCAAATTCCAGAATGTATGTAGAAAATTATATGGCGTCCAGAGGTATACGGATTTCGCCAGAATTTGAATTGGGCTCACATCAGTTATTATTGGAATTTGCGAAAATAAATTTAGGAATCGCATGTGTGACGAAAGAATTTTC
>JAIRVF010000019.1 GCA_031254035.1 Paenibacillus sp. | reverse complement strand
GCCGGTTTTTCCCTTCAGTTAAAACAATTTTGAAAACCCGCTCGGAAATTCGCGTGACCTTGCAAGGGAGGGTCATTTCCCCTAATATTTTGACGCCGCTGGACATCCCTGTCAAAAACGACGGGGTAACAGGCTTGTCTACCGTCACGATATATTCCTTTTCATGCTTCCCCTCGGACCGCAAAATCTTATTAACAACATCACCGTCACTGGTCATAAGAATGAGACCTTCTGAATCTTTGTCCAATCTCCCAATCGGGAAAATCCGCTCCGGATGGCCAACAAAATCAACAATATTGCCCTCTATGTGCTGCTCTGTCGTACTTGTAATACCTACTGGCTTATGCAAGGCAATGTATACATGGCTTTTCTTTTTGGCCTGCAGGGGACGTCCATCAATACGTACATCATCCCCTTCCTCCGCTTGGCTTCCAAGCACCGCAGTTACGCCGTTAATCGTCACTTTGCCGCTCTCTATCCATTTATCCGCCTCACGACGGGAGCAAAACCCTGTTTCACTGATAAATTTGTTAATCCGCACCGAGCCCTTCCCCCTTTTGGTTGGTGTCAATCTCTCCGGCCAACGGTAAAACGATATCTACCCGCGTCCCCTTGCCCTCTTTGCTGAATATTTCCATCATACCCTTATGCCCTTCAATAATACCCTGGCTAATCATGAGACCGAGGCCGGTTCCATTTTCCTTGCTAGTGAAAAACGGCTCACCCAGCTTCGGCAGAATATCGCTCGGAATACCAATGCCCTGATCGGAGATCGTAATGCCGATTTCCTCCCAGCTTAATCTGAATAATTCAATCGTAATAATCCCGCCGTCTTCCATCGCTTCAATCGCATTCTTAATAATGTTGATAAAAACCTGCTTCAACTGGTTTTCTTCACAGTGAGCTTTATAATCCTCTGGCTCGAATTCAAACTTGAATTCAATGCCAAACAGATGCGCCTGACTGCTGAGGAGCGATATCACATCATTTAGAATATTTCTGATGCTTCTCACCTGAAACTGAACGGCCTGCGGCTTGGCCAAAATCAGGAACTCGCTGACGATCAGATTAATCCGATCGAGTTCGGACAACATGATTTCATTATGCTGCGGTGATAGGTGATTATTCTCGCGCTGTAGCTGCAGAAATCCGCGCAGTGTCGTCAATGGGTTACGTATTTCATGCGCGACGCCTGCAGCAAGCTGCCCAACCGTGGTCAGCTTCTCGGAGCGCCGCAGGAGCTCCTCCATCTTATTCCGTTCAGTCATATCCCGGGATACGCTGATAAAGGAAACGATATGTCCGTAATCATCCTTCACTGGGGCCGTACTGATGCTGACTTCGACTAACGATCCGTCTCTTCGGAGGCGGAGGGTTTCTGTTGGAGGCAGCTGCTCACCCCGTCTTAGCGCTTGGATGTTCCTAGCCTCTTCTTCCTTCAGAAAATCAGGTACGATCTCGAGCTCTCTACCGACAACTTCACAACCTTTCCATCCGTACAGCTCTTCAAAACCTTTATTCACCTGTATAACCCGGCCTGACCAATCCACGGTATGTATGGCATCTGCAATCTGCTGAATAATGGACTCCAGGTGGTCCTTAACCGACTTGTTTTCATCTGCAGCCAGCTTTAACTGATTCGTATAGTCATTAAGGCTGAAAGTCATGTCGTTAATCCTTGTGGACAATAGCCCAAGCTCATCCTTGCTGTTTATCATAAGCGGAGTATCAAACCGCCCCTCCGTAACGTCTCTGACCTTGATCAGGATCGACTCAATAGGACGGATCATGTAACCTGCAATCACATAACTACCAAGGATAACAATAATGAGCAGGCATATCGATATGACAATATAGTTGACCAGCTGCCCGTGAAGTACCTGTGAGATCGTCCGGTAGTCCATCACGATGCTGATGATATATACCGAGTGATCGGGATTTAAAATAGGGACAAAGCTTTTAAGAACCTTCTTTCCATGAATCTTGGTGGCGAATATCACGTTGGATCCAGTATCGACGGCCCGGGTTACTGCTTCTTTGTCCCTGGGCAATTCCCCATACATATAGGTGCCATATCGGATGGGACGGCTCTGCAACCTTAAATTATAACTGTCAAAACCACCCGATGTCATATTCTCATTGCCAAATGTCTCCGGATTAATACAAGTAATCTCCAGGATTTGTCGGTTCACTTCCTTGGTTTTCTCGAGAACGGCCTCAGGACTAACCATTTGGGTGTAATTGCTTGCGGCTTCACTTCTGATAAAAGGATCAATCATGTAATTTCGTTTACCATCGTAATAATAACCCCATTTATAAATGTAACCCGGGCTGGATATCGAATAATCCAAAGGGCCTGTCCAGAATCGGTCCAAATACATTCCTTGAGACACCGTAACCGGTTGCATATTAAAAAGTTGCTTAAAGGCTGTGAACCAATACCCCCATTCCCGGGTAGACATTCCTAATACTTTGGGATCTGAGGATTTTACGGCGACAATGTCGTCCCCCGTCTCTGCCAAAAGGGAGATATCCGTAACCCCGACTTCCTTGCTCAGTTGTTTAAGCTGATCATTATCAATGTCATGATAGTCCTGCGGGAGCACCTTGGCCGCAGTAATTGAAGCTATTTTGAGCAGCTCTCCGATTTGTATCTCCATATATTCCGAACTGTACTGGCTTCGTTCGATCGAGGCAGCAATTTGCTTGGCAGCGTCGAGCATTTTATTTTCACTGTCTTGTTTTAAGTTAGCTTGTGTTGTATAAAAGCTGAGGAGAATATATACAAGCAATATCAGCAGCAGAGAGCCAGACATGATTAGAGCTAGTTTATACTTAATGGACAAAAGATCACCTCTTGCAAATGAAAACTTTGGCGAGAAACGGCAATACTCTTATCATCATAACCTCAAACCCTCTCATTTGAAAAGACTGTCGAAACCTGCAACTTCTTCTTATAACCTGTATTTTAATCTTTTAGATTGATATTCAACGGATCCTTCACTACAATAAGAAAAACATCTATCCACGCACTATCAAAGGAGACAGACCGCTATTGCGGGGCTGATTTATACGCTTTATGCACATATCCACATTTAATTAAGAGTAATATGTGGATAAATCTGTGCGTAACCAGATTTTTATCCACAGAAATGTGCACAGCATGTTAACAAACGAATATTTGTTCGTATGATAAGTCGTTTTTTGAAACAAAGGAGGCTTTTAATCTTGAATGAACAGCAGAAACATCCTCTTATTGTGGATGATACTGTGGATAAAGCTGTGCATGAACAGTGGATGAGAGAAGCGATGGCTCAAGCTAAAATGGCTGAAGACATTGGCGAGGTTCCAATCGGAGCGATTATTGTGCGCGGTGATGAAATTATCGGTCGTGGATTTAATCTTCGCGAAACCTCTCAGGATGCCACTGCCCACGCAGAAATCGTCGCCATTCGCGAAGCCAGCCAGGCCATCGGTGCCTGGCGCCTGCTGGACTGCAGGCTTTATGTGACTCTGGAGCCCTGTCCAATGTGTGCCGGTGCAATCGTCCAATCCCGGATACCCCAGGTGATTTATGGCACAGGAGATCCCAAAGCCGGATGTGCGGGCACGCTGATGAATCTGCTGCAGGAGCCTCGGTTTAATCACCGTACCGAGGTTATTGAAGGAGTCTTGCAGGAGGAATGTGCCTCTATGCTGACGCAGTTCTTTCGCAATCTCCGCCGTAAGGATAAAGCAAGTAATCATTCCCACTAAAAACAAACCAACCCGGCAGGAAAGAATCCCTGACCGGGTTGGTTTGTTTGGTGGCGCTTAGTAAGCGGCTCCCATTTCATTTTGCAACTGTTCCATCGTAACTGTATCTTCGTCTTTTGGAATGCCGATTTTAAAGGTTTGTTTCTCATTTACCTTAGTGTTCTGGCTCGTCAGTTCCACCGACAATTTCACGTTGTCCTTCGTTTCTGGATCATTCATTTCCACATTAATTACAGAACTCCGGTAAGAAGGGAAATCCTTTTTGTCGATCGCTGTATTAACGTAGAATTGGTTGATTTTCAGGTGGTTTTTCAGATCATTCAGACCTTTACTGATCTGATCCTGATTTGATGTCGAATTCAGGTCGCTTTTTGCCTTATCAATCTCTTCCTTCGTCAAGCCCACCATATCGCGGTATTCGTCTTTAGCGAGGATATCCAAAATTTTAGGCAAAGCTTTATTAACGAAAACTTCGGCCGCTTCCTTCACGTTTTCGTTGGTTACATTGAACTGTACCACTTGCTTAGCGTCAACACCCTCAGGAAGGTTAGCGTCTTTTACATTAATGTCTTTGAAGTATTTTTTGCCGTCATACTCTTCAAATAATGAATTTAGGATTTCATTGCCCAGCTGCTGTGTCTTTTTCGTATCAAAAGCTTCTGGATTAAATTTCTTACCCTCCTGCTCAGCCAGCTCCTTCAAATCAAGAATCAGATATTTGTTGATCAAATTTTCTGGAAGAGGCAGCATTGGAATCTTCGGGATTTTGACATACAGTTTTTCTTTTGTCATTACCATTGGAATATTAAAGCTCATGGACATATCGCCCTTCAGATTAATTCCCGCGGTAAGTTCGGTTTGCATTGGTTCGCTCTGATATACCCCGTCAACTGTAATTTCAGCATCTTTAAGCATGCTCATCACTTGGCTGGCAGCTTCTTTGTTAGCAGTATCCGCAGTGGATACCTGAAGATCTTTAATGATCACCTTGCTTTTCATTTCATACGAAGTCATCTTTGCTAGATTCCCCGTAGCGCTCTTCATGGCTTCTTTTGGATCCTGCTTACTTGTGCACCCTGTAAGCGCCATTGTCATAGACAGGACCAGCGTAAGAATCAGGATAGACCACTTCTTGTTCATCAAACTCTCTCCCCTCATTTCTCTACGGCAATAACATACCTTCAAATAACATACCTTTTAATCATAAACGATTTTTGTCGTAACTTAAACATATTTTTGGAAATATTATGATTGGAAAATAACATATTTCCTCTTTTTCCTGCCTTGTGAGCTCACTATTGATATAATACGGAACCTATTTCAGAAAGTTGCAAAAAAAATTAAATGTTTATTCATATTTTCATATATATGAATCAATTTCATAATGTATCGATCTAAAAAAGTGTAGACTGTCCTAGTCCAAACTCGAGCGATTTTTTAGAATTATGCGACTTGAATTTTAAGCTGTTTGTTTAGGCGATCAGCGGC
>JAIRVF010000113.1 GCA_031254035.1 Paenibacillus sp. | reverse complement strand
TTCTGCCCCCGTAACTTCGGCGGCGTAATCCGTCCCTATCAAAACCTCTGGCGCCAGCCCCCGAATCGCCAGGGCACGCACAAGACGGGTCAAGCTGTAGATTCCAAGGGTCTGCATGTCTTCCAGCTCCTGGCGCCGAGCAGGGGTTTCCGGTCCGCCAAGGCTCGCCAAATGGATGACATGCGTGAGCTGCCGCCCCTGCAGCTCATCCAGCAGACGTATATAGTCCGCTTCGGTTGCGCCGATTTGATACTGATCTTCCGCGATCCGGCTGAATGTCGCACCAAGCTCTGCCAGCGTCACCGCGGCTCCCTGATCCTTAAGCTGTGCGCACAGTTCAAGAATTCGCTGATCCTCACCACCCAGCACAAGCACTTTGGAATTGCGCCAGGTATCGGCGTTCTCTGCAAACTCGCGCCGCTTCCAGCCTAATCCATAGAACAGATCCTTCCGCCCGAGAATGAAATCCTTACTATGCACTTTTTTGATCGTATAACCTTCGATCCGCATAAATACAACGCCGTCCGGTCCTGCCAAATCAATGTCGAAGGTTAAAGTTTCGCGCTTCCCATCCATTCCTCTCCGGCTTTGCACATAACTGTAGAACCGTTCCGGCATGCGACCGTATATCCTCATACGCTTGTAGGAGAATGGCAAGTAGTAATCTTGATCACTCAAGCGGATAAATAAGTTTACTGCATTGTCCAACATTGCGGGATGAATGAAATATAACTCTTGATCCGCTTTAAGCTTTTCAGGCAGCTGAATTGAAATAAGTTGCTTCTGATCCCTGACTTTGATACTCGAATAGTTGGCCCACCTTGGGCCAAATTCGGAGATATTTGTAGTTTCCTTGACACTTGAAACTTCGACCACGGTATCTATTTCCTTCTCCAACAAATCCAAGTCAATAATCGGGAAGGACTCTGCATCAGACGGTACGGCTTTTCCCTCGGCATGTGTTGCCCACACACCGTCAAGTTCGGTGCAAATAACGAATTTAGCATGACCCTCTTCCTTAGTGACGATGGTAAAGACGCTTTTCGATTCGTCATCCTCACAAGAGAGTGGAGCCATAAACAGAATATCCAAAAGCTCGATCTTGTCCGTCCTCAAGAATCTGGAACATGCCTCTCTTGCAGCTTCAATATACCCTGTACCCGGAAGTATACTGTGGCCTACAAGCTGGTGATCGGTCAAAATCCAATGTTCCACGGGACTTAAAATGCTTTTGTAGGTGGAATGGACAGCTGTGTCCGCTATCAGTCTTCCTAATAGGGGATGGCCGCTATCTTCGCCAAAACCTATTGGCAAACGTTCCTCTTCGATCCAATATCGGGTCAAACCCATTGGGTATCCTGGTACGCTCACCCGTCTGTGCTTCTTCCCTTTGTACAAAGCGTCCCAGTTCACTTCCGCACCGGCTATGTATAATTGGCATAACTCCTTATGCAGTTCTGGGGAATAATTGTCGGAGTCCGTAAGTTCCCGAATCTTATTACCCACTTTAGTAGTAACGAGTGCTAGTTCTTCTTCAGTCAGTCCGCTCTGATTCTCTTCGCCTTGTTTTAGGATGTGATGTGATCCAGCAAACAACGACTCATCCAAGGACTCTTTAGTTTCCAAATAGTATTCAAGTTTATGCAGCGCCTCTTCGGCACTGCTGGCCAGAACAGCCAACCGGCAGCGATAATGATTTCTACCCGTGGCTGCCGTAAAGCAAACATCGTGAAAATCATTCTTTCCCTTTGAACGGAACAATTCAGCATAGCTGCGTGCTACTTGTTCCAAATCTTTTTCACTCTTGGCAGATAGCGGCAGGATCGCTTCTCCTTTATGATCAACAGAAGGTTCATAAAGAGGCGGGGATTCTATTACCATATGACAGTTTGTGCCACTGAAGCCAAATGAACTAACTGCCGCTCTTTTTTGGGCATTGCCCGTATCCCATTCCGTAAGCCGATCATTCACATATACCGGAGAATTTACAAAACTAATGTAGGGATTCGGTTTATTAAAGTGAATATTCGGAGGGAGCAAGCCATGCCGCATAGCCAGGATAACCTTCGCAAGCGAGGCAAGCCCCGAAACGGCAACCGAATGCCCGACATTGCCTTTGACCGAACCAATCGCGCAGAATTGGTTCCGATCGGTAAATTTCCGAAATGCCTGGCTTAGTCCCTTAATTTCAATCGGATCGCCTAGAACGGTTCCCGTTCCGTGGCAAGCAACGTAAGAAAGTAAGTCACCACTGATCCCGGCATCCTTCCATGCACTCAAAATAACTTGTTCCTGGGCATCCGCATTCGGTGCGGTCATGGCGCTGGAGGCGCCGTCGTTATTAACCGCACTGCCCTTAATGACGGCTTGAATATTGTCGCCGTCCTGCAATGCTTTACTCAGCGGCTTCAGCAGATAAGCGCAAACTCCCTCCCCCCATACCGTTCCATTCGCTTCTTTGTCGAAAGCGCGCAGCCTGCTGTCCGGGGACTGCACCATGTCTAAATTATTGTTTTTATATGGAGAGAGAAACAGGTTGACGCCACCGGCCAATGCCATGTCGCATTCTCCATTTTGAAGAGCTTTGCATGCAAGATGAACGGATACCAGGCCCGCCGAGCAGGCCGTATCCACTACCATATTAGGTCCATGAAGGTTGAGCAGATAAGAAATGCGACCTGCTAAAACAGACGTCCATTTCCCCAATTGACTGAAGAAATCCTTATGCTTAACATGTTCGCCGTAATTAGATCTGAAAGTGTGATCAATGCCAATATAGACGCCTGTCATCATTCCTTTGATCTTGTTCAGGCTGTAACCCGCATCCTCGAAGGCTTCCCATGCTTTCATTAACATGATTCTGTGCGAGGGATCCATCAATTTTGCTTCCTGTGGAGACACCCGAAAAAGAGAAGGATCAAATTTGTCAACCTCATCCAAATACCCTCCTCGAAGGAAAGCATCGCTAACACTCCCGGTATTGGAATCGTCAACACCCGCATCTTTGCTTCGATTTTCAGGGAAGTAATCAATACAGTCTTTGCCTGCCACAAGATTCGACCAAAATTCCTCGGCATTACGGGCCTTCGGCAAAGAAAGGGACATGCCTATGATGGCAATGCCTTCGCAGGTATCTTTTTCTTCATGTTCTATCGCCTTAAACAATGAAGAGGCATCTTCAGGTGACAGCTTTTGCTCTGCGACCAATTCGTAAATGATATTCTCAGCAGATTTCATTTGCTTACACACCTCAACCTGTTTTCAATTTGTTTCTTAATTCGGCCGCCTCTTTAACAGTAATTTCTCCGGCTGCCAGCCGCCGCATAATCTCTTCGAGAGTCATGGCCACGTTATCACTTCTATTTCCTTCTAACTTATGGCAAATATATTCCGCTATCATTCCAACCGTAGGATAGGTAAAAATATCGATAATGTCCACGATGTTTCCGTATTCTGCTTCCATCTCCCGCAAAAGATTGGCTGCCGCAATCGAATCTCCGCCAAGCTGCATAAAGCTGTCATGAATATCGATTTCGTGAACGTCCAGCACTTTACCCCATAAATTTGCAACCCTGCGCTCATATTTGTCGTATACGGAGCCGTTTCTTCCTTTCAGCGCAACACCGGTTTCCTTCATTTTTTCCGCGTCTTGCCCACCTTGGGCTCCGCTGCCCTCACATGTCAACGGGGCTGCGGTCAAAGCCCCCGGCATCATATTTAGGTGCTGCTGCATCGCGAATGCTTTGGCTTGATCGAGTTCGCCGATTATAACCCTTGTTACATCCTTGGAGAAAATGCGTTCAAAAGCTTCCACACCAACATTTGCAGACAAGGCACGGAAAATGGCGTTCTGCTCGTTATAATTTTGATCTGCTGCCATTCCCTCATCGGTCCAAGGAGGCCAAGCAATGGTCAAAGTTCGATGGCCAGCTAACGTTCTCGCCTCCGCAAATGCTTCCAAAAAACCGTTAGCACATGCATAATCTCCTTGGCCAGGCCCACCCAAGTAAGCAATGATAGAGGAAAATGACAAAAAGAAATCAAGCTGGTCGCTCCTTGTTAACTGATCGAGAAATGCGGTGCCGTCCATTTTTACTTGAACAACCTTACGGAACGATTCCTCGTCCCTGCGGATGATAAATCCTCCGCCAGGAATCCCTGCACTGTGGATCACGCCATTGATCCTGCCAAATCTTTCCCTCAATGCATGAAGAGAGGTCTCTAATTCTGCTTTGTCCGTTACGTCTGTACATGACAAAATAACTTCCGAGCCGGATTCTTCAATGGAACGGATCGCCTGCAACTGCTTGCGCAGCTTCTCATTTCCTTCAATTAAATGATCCCAGTCTTTCCGGTCAGGAAACGGAGTACGGTTCATTAGGCAAATGTTGACCCGCTCCTTAGCAGACAGCCATCTGGCAAAAGCCAGGCCAATGGCGCCAGTTCCCCCGGTAATCACATAGACTCCTTTGTCACGAACTTTTAAATTCGTTGCAGGTAGCCCACTCAGATCGATCGGCTCAAGCTTCTCCGTATATTTCAAACCTTCTCGATAGGCGACTTTAAAGTGAGTATTCTCCGCTAAAAACTCGAAAGGAAGTTTATCCGTTATAAAACCTTTTTCCAGATCGATGCATCTAACCTTAATTGAGCTGTACTCCTGGCCAATGACTCTGCCAAGGCTGAACAACGAAGCACCCAACGGGTTGACCGTCTGTTCCTTTCCCGTTACCACAGCGGCGTTGGTAGCGGCCAAGATGAGTGAAACAGGCTTGCCGAACTTCCTGCTCACAATTGACCGTGTCAACCTGTATAATGCCAGGGCCCCTTTGTTAAGCGCTACTTCCTCTCCCCCCGGTACAAATAGACCTTCTTCCGACATTACGTTGTCTGCAAGAAATAGAACATGGGAGAGTCCCCTATCACGAGTGGCCTCAAGAAGTACATCAAAGCTCTGCTCCGTGCCGTCTATCTCGTAGTGATGGTTATTCCGCAAAAAGGTTGATGAAGCAAATTGTCCCTGAATGACGGTTATGCCTTGTTCAGATAAACACTTAGCGATTTGCTTTCCCATTTCGCAGCCGTTATGGATCATCGCCACGGTTACGGGAATAGGACTTATCTGTCCCTGCTCTTCAGGCATCGCTACCCAACTTGCCCTATGGAACATTTCTTCCCTCTTCATCATGTCTTTTGGATGGACCTTTCGGATCATATATCCTTCGGCTAAAACTACGACCCTGCCAGTCTCATCGGTAATGACGATATCGTATACGGAGGTTTCCCCTGATCCATAAAGCTGATCTTTTGCCTTGATCCAGCTTCTTAACCTGCCGGAAGCCTGTCGATTAAAGGTTATACGCTTGAACGCAAAGGGAACATAAGGCTGATTCCCCGTTCTTATGGTCATATTTAAGGCATTATCGAAAAGGGCAGGATGAATTCCATAATCTTGGTAATCAGACATATAACGACTTGGAAGCTCCAGTTCAATCAGCATTTCTTTAGCGCTACGTTCTAAATGCCGGACGTTATCCCAGCGTGGGCCGAATTCGGAAAGAGGGGTTAATCTTTGAATCGACTGCACATTGTATACTTCATCCAACTTTTCCGGCGCGGGAGATTCGCTAGAAGGAAGAGCAAGCCCGCTTGCCAGACAAACTTTCCCCTTCGCGTGTACCAGCCAATTCTCCCCCTTCTTGCTGCTAATGGAAAAGGAACATCCCTTCTCTTCGTTACGGATTTCGGTGAATATTTCCCTTGTTTCTCCCGCTTGAACGGCGCAAAGAGAAGGAAATGTAATCTCCGTCATTTCGATTTGATCGGTTGAAAGCACAAGCGAGCTTGCTTCTCTGGCCATTTCGAGCAGAGCCGTACCGGGAAGAACAAATTGTCCAACAAGTCTGTGCTCCTTTAATACCCAATGAGTATCCGGTTGGATCATTTGTTTGTAAACTGCGCTATCCTCCGTCCGGGACGCAACTTTTCCAAGCAACGGCCAAACCTTTTCCTTAATGTCATGATTCTCTTGAGGAGTAATATTCGGCCAAATTCTTACCGTTTCAAAAGGATATACCGGCAAATGAAGCTTTCCGATTGGCTCCGTACCATAAATCGCCTGCCAATCTATATCCGCTCCCTTTATGTAAAATTGGGCAATCGTTGCCCGAAGATCCGCTTCCTTCTCATCATAATTCAACATGTCTTCGATCATTGCTTTTGCTTTTCTCGTCAATGCCAGCTTCTGAGCCTCGTTCATTACACCCGGTTCTGTCTCAGACGTTATTCCCATCGCGATTTTATATCGTCCATAGAACACGTTATCTTTTTCGGAAAAGCTATGCAGGCCTTCCTCTTCGAGACTTATCAGCTTCGCTTTCAACTCCGCGACACTGTCAGCAAGAATCGCCAATCGATGTTCGTAATGCCCTCTGCCCGCACTCGCTGTATAGCACACCTGCTTGAGGTTCGCGGCCGGATATTTATTAAAAAAGGAAATGTAGTTATTGATTAATTTTTGTAAAACCGTCTGACTGCGACCCGACAATGTAAAAACATGGCCTGCTCCCTGCTTTGTAACATTGATTTCTGAATCCGACGGAGAGTATTTTCCCACAACCATGTGGCAGTTCGTGCCGCTGAAACCAAAACTGCTGATCCCGGCTTGCATCGGCTCTCCCTCAACTGCAGGGTTCCATGGGCGTAGCTTATCGTTTATGAATACAGGTGAATCATAGAAAGATATATAATTGTTCGGCTCCTCAAAGTTAATTGTGGGTGGTAATTGACTATGCTTTAAAGTCATTACAACCTTCAGCAGCGATGCGGTCCCCGAAGCACTAACCAGATGGCCGATGTTGGGCTTTAAAGAACCAATGGCGCAAAACTGCTTACGTGAAGTAAACCGCCCGAAAGCATTGCGAAGTGCTTTAATTTCAATGGGATCACCCATAACTGTTCCCGTACCATGCGACTCGATATATGCCAACGATTCGGCATCTATTTTGGCGTTTTGCCAAGCACGAACAATGACTTCCTCTTGGGCTTCCGCATTTGGCGCCGTAATGCCGCTTGAGCTGCCGTCATTATTCACAGCGCTGCCTTTGATAACGGCATGTATCGCATCGCCATCAGCTTTCGCCCTACTGAGTGGTTTAAGAAGAAAAACGCAGACGCCTTCACCCCACAAGGTGCCGCTAGCACGTCTATCAAAGGTCCTAACGGTATCATCGTTGGTTTCTACCATCATAAAGGAGCCATATTTGACAGGCCAAAGCTGCAAGCTGATGCCTCCAGCGATAGCCATATCGCATTCCTTGTTTTTGAGCGCTTGGCAAGCTGAATGTACAGCCACGAGCCCAGATGAGCAGGCCGTATCAATGACTAGGCTGGGACCTTTTAAATCAAGCAGATATGAAATCCTACTCGGCAAAATTGATGGATAAGTGCCAGTCAATGCAAGTGTATTGTCGTTTTGCAGCCCGCCTGTGAAATTTCGATAAACGGTCCCCGCAACACGGTCATGGCCGGCAAACACGGCCGTTTGGGAACCACGGATACTTCCCCCATACCCTCCATCCTCAATTGCTTCCCAGGCCGCCTGCAGAAAAAGTCGTTGTTCCGGCTCCATATATTTTGCTTCCTTCGGCGATATCCGGAAAAAGGAGGCATCGAATTGATCTATGCCGTCGATGTAACCTCCCTTTCGTAAAATCGCCTGTCCGCCGTTCGATCTGTCCATGACTGTCTCTAAATCAGCTCTGCGATATGATGGAATTTCACCGATGTGAACGGATCCGGAGCTGATATTATCCCAGAAGGCCTCATAACCGTGAGCTCCCGGCATTCTGGAGGACATTCCGATAATCGCAATATCATCATCTGCTAAAGTCTCATGGGACTGAATTTCCTTAAGGAGTACCATTGCGTCCCCAGCTGAAATCTTCTTTTCTGATATTAATCGATATAAAGCACTTTTTAAGGATTTCATGAAATGGTAACTCCTCCTCGATAAAGAATTTCAGCTGCATACGTTAATTTGAAAAGGCTTTGATTAGTTCATCAGCTTCCGCCGAACTGATCTCTCCCCTCCCCAATCGGTCCATTATGTTCTCTATTGCGGTTTCATCAACAGCCCTCTCCGTCTCTTGCTTGCCCAGAGATGCCGTACGTATTTCCAATTTCTTTTCCAGTAGTTCGGAAAGCTGATATACGGTAGGGAACGTGAAAATATCAGAAATATCGACCGTTCCCGGATAGATGGCCTCAAACTCCCGCAATAGGCTGGCGGCAATAATGGAGTCTCCTCCTAGTTCAATAAAGCTGTCGTGGATATTCACTTCGTCCGTCCCCAACACTTTCGCGAACAAACGGCCTACGGCTAATTGATATTCGGAGAGCTCCCCTTCAGCAATTCCTTTGACCTTCACTTCAGAAGCTGGCGAAACCTCTGGTGTCACCGATCCGAACGCAGCCGCATTCATTTTACCTCGGTTGCTCATACGCTTTCTGTAAGAATCGGATAGCTGCATACACAGGGCATCTTCAATGTCATCCAGCCGGAATGCGTCCGGTTCCCCCGCAAGAATATGCGGAATTCGCCCGTTCAATCCAGCTTCGAATAAACGAAGCGCTTCCTTGGTTCTGATAGGTTTAAAGGGGCCCCCAAATCCAGAAGTATTCAGCTCCTTGGCCATTCCCGCTTCAAGCCAAACCGGCCAGCTGATGGAGATGGATTTCCCGCCTTTTATGGTTCGATATGATGAAAATGCATCCATAAAAGCATTTGATGCCGCATAATCTCCTTGCCCGGCAACGCCAACGGACGCGACCAGGGAAGAAAACATGATAAAAAAGTCTGGCTGATCCGCTTCCGTCAGCTTGTCCAAAATCCATGTGCCCTCCATCTTCGGTGCTGACACGGCTTCAAAATCTGTTTCTAACTTGTTGATGATAAATCCGCGTCCAGCCATTCCCGCGCAGTGGACAATGCCATTGATCCTGCCATGCGTTCTTCTTAATTCGCCTACAACTTGTTCCATGACAGCGAAGTGGGATACATCGGCTTGGATGTACTCGATATTGGACCCACCTTTTTCAATTTCTTTCAGCGTCGTGATTTGTCGAACCAGCTTATTTTCCGTTGCCTGCGTTTCCAGGATCGTTCCCCACATTTGTTTTGCTGGAAATACCCCTCTTCCAATCAAAGCAATCTGCTTTGCTCCCTTGGATCCCAAATATTTAGCGATTTCAAGGCCTATTCCACCCAACCCTCCGCTTATCAGATATACCCCGCTGCCAGCAGGCGTCCACTCCTCGCGGCTCTGCGCTTCCATATTCAGTTCATTTAACTGCTCAATATACCGTTGTCCATCCCGGTAAGCTGTTTTAAATGCAGCAGCGGAGGCAGTTATTTCATCCAATAATTGGCTTGATGGGGTATTCGTTTGGCGATCAATGCATCTGAATCCTATTGACGGATATTCCCTCGCCAACACTTTTGCCAGCGCAAATGCTGCAGCGTGATACGGGTTTAGATATTGTTCCGTTCCGATTACCGCATGCCCTTGATCGCCAATGAGGACGACCTCGATATCATCAGCCCTGTTCTTTAGAGCCGGGAGCGCACGGGCCAAGTGAAACAATCCCATAATGCTCCGATCCTTGCTGGCCTGAAACGCCTCAAGCGAATCGGGCTCCTCAGACCAAGAACCACCCAATACGTATATAATTCGTATTAACATTCCATTATCGATATGATTTAACAGGCTTTGGAATGAATCCCCATCCGTGCCAATTTCATAACGATGATTGGATAAGTTCAGGAATCTCTCTTTTATAACTACCTCATATACGGTTGCATAAGCAGTTTGAAGTTCTTCAAGAAGCTCTCTTTCATCTTCGGGGTTTTCCAAAATAATTAAGGCAGCGCCACTTGACTGCCTCGGCATAGTCTCCAGCTCGGAGTATATCCAGCCGATCTCGCTGCTTATAATTTTGTCGGGGGTTTGACCCAAACGCATCAGTTGACTTTCCTCTACGAGCTTCACGGTGTATCCTTCAATTTCGGCCAAAACGATCCCGTTGTCACCATACAGTACGATATCGGATGTGACCGTATTCGGGCGTTCAAAAAGATCATCGCGAATCGTCTGGCGAGCCGTAAAAACAGCAGGCAAAGACTCATAAAGCTTGATGGACTTAAAGGACAAAGGCAGATATACGCCTCCTCCTGTGCTCTGCGACAGTTGCTGCAACCCCATATTTATCGCGCAATCCAGCAAAGCTGGATGCAGCTGGTAGGTTTCGACGTCAGAGGCTAGATTTCGGCTCAATGAAATATTGACAAGTACCTCATGCCTGTGATGATAGAGGCTGTCTATGCAGTTCCAACGCGGACCGAACATAAATACTCCCTGCGGCTCAGACATTTGCAGCTGGATCGGTTCACCAGGAATGTCACATTCGGGCAACTGGATATCCTTTATCGTTGGCTTCTCCGAAGCATGTCTGCGTATAGTTCCTTCGGCATGGACGACCCACTCAGGTCCATCATCGTCAGCATCAGCCATGGACTTGCATGCAATTCGAAAAGATAATTTATCATGGCTCTTGTTCACGACAATATGAAGTTCTTTTGTCTCACCGGGTGTGACCACAAGCGGAGTCAACAAAATAACATCCTTCAACTCCAAATTACCGGTCCCCAAACAAATATGCCCCACTACGCGTGCCATCTCCAGGTAAGCAGTGCCAGGAACAACAGGTCCGTTAGCTATAATGTGGTCCGTCAGAATCCAATGTTTATTTGGGTGCAGCGTCGTCGTAAACACCTTGACATCCATCGAGTCAACAGCCAAGTTTTCAACTAAAGGATGAAGTATCTTTTCAGACTGGGTATCCATCTTTACAGATGTGATCCAGTGCCGTTTTTTAATAAAAGGATAGGTTGGAAGGGACACTTTCCAAACTGAAGTCTCTTGGTACAATCGCCCCCAATCGACATCTGCCCCAAGCACATACAGTTCGCAAAGCTGCTTTAAAATCTGCTCCCTGTTGCCGCCTGCTGTCACGAGTTCGTTTATATTGTTTTTGGCTGCAAGATCGAATTCTTTTTTGGTGCTTCTCAAAATCTCCCCGGGGGATCCTGTCCCTGTTGCTGGATCATTGAGCACCCGATAAGCACCGTAATGAATCCCTGCGGGCAGCAATTGTTCAGAATTTAAAACTGTTATTTTGCTAAGTTTCTCTAACAGCTGATCTTTGCTTACGCAAACAACCGCCAGCCTGTGGCTATAGTGGCCCCTGCCTGTGTTGGACGTGCTGCAAATATCAGCAAGTTGATTCCCGAAAAAGATCTCAGAAGATCCCGCTACATATTTGTATATATAGTCTTGCAGCGCCTGCTCGCTTTTTGCTGAAAGTGTAAAAACGTAAGGCTCGCCGTTTTCCCTATCATCTTCCCGACCGTATATCTGCGGCGCTTCTTCCAAAACAATATGGCAATTTGTCCGGCTAAAGCCGAAGGAACTGACTCCGGCCCTTCTCGGTACGCCATCCGTTTCCCAATCCGTCAATTTGTCATTGACATATAGCGGTGTATTACAAAAATCAATATACGGATTGGGTTCCCAGAAATTAATGTTTGGCGGTATTTCCTTATGCTTCATGCTCAAAATAACTTTGATAAGCGATGAAATGGCAGCTGCCCCAACGCTATGCCCAATATTCGGCTTTACGGCACCTATCCCGCAAAACTGTTTTCGGGTAGTATGATTTTCAAAAGCTGCCTTCAAGCCTCTGATTTCTATTGGATCGCCCAATACAGTACCGGTTGCATGCGCCTCGATATAGGTTAATGTCTCCGGATCGATACCTGCATCCTCCCAGGCACTTAAGATGACTTGAGACTGCGTTTCGGCACTTGGAGCCGTGATCCCATTCGTCGTACCGTCATTATTCATCGCGCTTCCTTTAATAACCGCGTATATCTGATCATGATCTTCCAAAGCGCGTTTAAGAGGTTTTAGCAGCAAAACCCCAACGCCTTCCCCCCACACTGTTCCCTTTGAATTTTTATCAAATGCGCTTAGCTTTCCGTCACCTGACTCGACGCCTTCAAACTTGGCATTAAAATGGTGAATCAGATTGACTCCTCCTGCGAGCGCCATGCTGCATTCACCGCTTCTTAATGCCCGGCATGCAGTATGTATCGAAACAAGTCCGGAAGAGCATGCAGTGTCAATGACGAGGCTCGGACCACGCAAATTTAAAATATATGAAATGCGGCTGGCAAGTACGGATGTCATCGAACCGGTCATCACCAAAAGATCCTGATCATCCAGAACATTTCCATACTCAAGTTTATATGTATGGTCGATTCCAACGTACACCGCTGTGTTCGAACCGTTTATTTTCTCATTGGAATATCCAGCATCTTCAATCGTTTCCCACACCGTTTCCAAAAAAAGCCGTTGGGTTGGATGCATCAAGGCTGCTTCCCTGGGCGATAACCGAAAAAATGAAGCGTCGAATTTGTCAATTTCCTTCAGATAACCAGCTTTCATTTGGGGTTTGGCAGGAACATCTTTCAGACGGTCGGAAGGGAAATCTCCAACCGTCTCGACTCCTTGCTTCAAATTCGACCAAAATTGTTCTGCATTATCGGCCCCGGGAAATTTACAAGCAACCCCGATTACAGCAATATCCTGTTTCATTGTCTCATTGGAGCCATCTATGGCCTTTAACAGCTGAAAAGCGAGCTCGCGATTGATATTTCCGCCTTTTAACTGTTCCAAAACAAAACGATTCAAACCCTCTTTATTCATATACTCAGCCCCTACCTCGGGTATTTCAAAGCTAAGCCCCCATACAATCCGAACACTATTTCAATTTTTCCAGTGTATTTTCAAGTGACATTTCCCCAGATTCAAAGCTTTCCAGCACTCTCCTTAAAGCTTCATCAGACAGGCCTTCTTCGTTCTCTGCTGCAGTCGCCACCTCATGTTCAATTATTTGTACCCTGTTCCTTTGGCGATCCACATATTCAACCATCTGGTGAATAGTAGGATATGTGAATATATCGGAGATATCGATGCAGCCCGGGAAAACTTCTTCAATGCCCTTAAACAATTGAATGGCCATCATAGAATCTCCGCCCATGGCAGAGAAAGATTCGAAAACATCGATCTGGCTTACACCCAGCACAGAAGACCAAATTTGCGCCATTAATACCTCCGTTTCGCTGTATGCATCGCCGTCTCTTCCCGTCACCATAATTTCGGACTTAGATTCACCATATGCTTTATACTCGTTACGGTCAGGTTTGGCTTTTCCAAGTTTCCGCCTGATTGGCTCAGACAATTTGAAAGGAAGTTCGTCTTCAATGGAATGAAGCTGATCGTAATTGAGCAGGCCTGGAATCACATTTACCTTATCGGACTGCAGAATCAGGTCAAGATAACGGAACGCGTCTGTTGCCGTTAACTGGTTGAAGGTAGATCCATCCTCTGAAACGTTATAATCATGCGCCATCCCGGTCCCCTTCCAAGCCGGCCAGTTTACGGACACCGTTCGTTTTCCTAAACGGTTCCGATATTGGGCAAAGGCATCCATATACGCATTGGCTGCTGCATAATCACCCTGCCCATAATCCGGGAAATGTGACAATATGGAAGAAAACAATAAGAAAATATCGGGGTCGTCATGACGGGTGAAGCGATCCAGCAGCCATGTCCCCTGCCATTTGGGCAAGACGACCTGGTCAAAATCTTCTTCCCGCCGAGTTATCATCAGCCCGTCTCCTGCCACTCCAGCGCAATGAATGACCCCGGCAATTCTTCCGAATCCTTTCCGTAAATCATTTAACGCCTTCTCAAGCGAAACCGGATCGGATACATCGGCTGCAACGAAGGTTACAATAGCTCCTTTTTGTTCAAGCTCTCTGATTCGTCTAATAGCGCGTACCCATTTCCCCTCTTCCGTGCTGTGAATCATCTCATCCCAGTGTTCACGCGCTGGGAGCAGCGATCTTGCTATTAAGCCGATATTCCGGCAACCATGTTCAAATACATAACCCGCCATTTCAAGACCAAGGCCGCCTGTTCCTCCCGTAATAACATATACCCCGTCCCCTTCGTTTTTTGAAAAAGGAAGCGGATGATGCGCTTTTGTAGTAACAGGATACATCTCTTGTATAAAACGCCTCTCGCCCCGGAAGGCGGTTAATAGACTATCGTTTGAAAATTGAACTTCGTCTACTAGGGAGTCGTGCATCTCATTTCCGTCTATGTCAATGGCCCTGACCTTAAGATGTCTATATTCCTTGCCAGCGATATGACCTAAAGTCAAGAAACCGGCATTATGCGGATTTATAGTGCTTTCTGTTCCCGTAACTTCCCATGCGAGATTAGTTATAAGTACGATATCAATATCCTGTTCAAGCTTTTCGGCAAGCAGTGCCCGCGTGAGATGAAATAGATTCTTTAGACCTTGATGAAAAGCAAGCTGCTGCCCAGCTAAATCATCCGAAATTTTCACATCATCAAGCGTCAAGCAATGCACAATGCGGCGAATGCTGCCGATTTTTACGTCACCAAACAAACGGCGGTAGTCAGACTCACTTCCACTCACTTCGTAAACATCGCCGGATTTTTCATATCGATCAGCCATCTTCACTTCAAGCAGCGGTTCTCCCCTCTCTCTTAACCGAGAGATTAATTGATCACTTTGAAGATGAGCACCCCTAATGACAATTGTGCTGCCGTTTGAAGAAGTCGTCGGACCCGATCTTTTTTCTTCCTCGACCCATCCGACCTGATACATGCCATGCGCTTCTCGTTCACGAAGATTTCGTTCAAAACTTTGCACATTAACGCGCTTGGTTTTGTATTCTTGTACCTGAGCAAATACTTTACCTTGGGGGTCGAACATATGCACGTTAAACGTAATCAATTCCGAATCGTTTGCCGAATCCGTTTTGAGGCTGATCAAGCTGTAAAATCTTTTTGGCATCTTTCCAAGTATGTGTATTTTTTTATACATAAAAGGCAAATATAGGCCGCTGCCAACCTTTTGACTAACCGCATTCACCGCATTATCCAACAACGAGGGATGAAGTTCAAAATCATTGCTGTCCGATCTGACCGATTCCGGAAGTTCAAGTTCCACCAATACCTTATTCGCTCCAATTGCAATGATGGTATCACTGTTCCATCTTTCCCCCAGCTCGATAAAGCTTGGAGAATCATTGGAGGTTAAGACCATTTTCTGCTTCTCGCTATTCAGTTCGCTTATGATGGACGTTACATCTATATTAGTATCCTTTAATAATGAGCTTGGTGTAATCGATCCTTCCGCATGCTTGATCCAATTGCCGTCATCCTGTTTGCTGGTGATCGTAAAATCCAGTTTGTTTTTCCCCTTGATGATTACCGTTTGAACTTCTTGGATTTCTTCCGGAGCACAAATGACAGGTGCTAAAAAAACGACATCATTGTACTGAATAGGTATATCCCCGAAATAAGTTCTTGCCAGATGCCTTGTCATGTCTATGAAAGTGGTTCCTGGGATCAAATGATTTCCCATAACCTTGTGGTCTCTAAGCACCCAATGATTCACAACGGAAAAGCTTGTCGCATATACATCTTGATATATAGAAGAAACTAGACAGCGATCCAATAATGGATAATCCATTTCTTTTGTGGAAAGGGATTTTCCCTTAAGAGACGGTCTTTTACTTACTTCATTTTGCTCATACCAAACACGGGTTTTCTTTAATGGATAGATCGGAAGACTTATCCGTAAACGATTTTGATTTTCATATAGAACATCCCAATTGATATCTGCCCCTTGCACGTACAATGTGCACATATGGATTGCAGTTTGCAGGCTTGGATTTCTCATGTAATCATCCAGCTTGGCCTGGGCAGAACTTCGCAACTTCCGCCGCTCCCCTTCGGTGATCTCTCCGCTTAAACGAGTAGGCTTCTGATCTGAGACGATACGGTGTACGCCTTGAAAAACTTTTTCCTGGGCCTGGTCGGAGCTTAAATACGATTTCAATTGCTCTTTAAGATCTGAAATATCTGATACGACCAGTGCCAATCGGTAGTTATAATGCCCTCTTCCTGTGTTTAATGTGTAGCAGAAATGCTCTAGCTTCACTTCGTTACTGAGTAAATAATCGTAGACTTTTTGTGAATACGTCCGGAGAATATCTTCATTTTTGGCAGATAACATAAAAAGTTCATAGTTAGAATTTCGTAATGCGGGTTTCTCTATTGATGTGGGGGCTTCCTCCAAAATGACGTGACAGTTTGTTCCCGAAAATCCAAAGGAATTAATGCCAAGCCTTCTTGGCGTTTGACCGGCTTCCCATTCATGAAGACGATCACTGACATAAAACGGAGTAGTACAAAAATTAATATACGGGTTTGGTTCAGTGAAATGCAGGCTTTCAGGGATTTTGCGATGCTTCAGCATTAGCACTGATTTGATCAAAGACGCGATGCCCGAAGCCGCAACGATATGTCCGATGCTTGTTTTGACCGAGCCGATGGCACAAAACTGATTTTTGCCCGTGTATTTCCGAAAAGCATTCGTCAGCGCTTTCATCTCAATAGGATCGCCAAGTACCGTTCCTGTACCATGAGCTTCGATATATTGAATGGTCTCAGGATTGACATTTGCCTTTTTCCAAACATTAAGAAGCAGTTCCTCTTGAGCTCCGGCATCGGGTGCCGTAATTCCATTGGAGGCGCCGTCGTTATTTATGGCACTTCCTTTAATGACAGCATGGATTACATCGCCATCAGCAAGGGCATTTCTAAGCGGCTTTAAAAGTACCGCTCCTAACCCTTCCCCCCAAACGGTGCCGCCAGCGTGCTTATCAAAGGTACGTACGATGTTGTCCTTGGATTCGACGGAATCTAATTCCTTTAATTCGTCCTTAAATTTCATGGGACGGTAATAAAAGCTGCTTAAGCCTCCCGCTATAGCCAACTCGCATTCTCCTTGCCGGAGCGCATTACATGCCATGTGGACAGAAGTAAGCCCTGAGGAGCAAGCGGTGTCAACCACCATACTTGGGCCTTTGAAGTCAAAAATATACGAAATCCGGCTGGCCAAAATGCCCGGCCAGGTGCCTGTAACGACCATTGGATCTGATCCGGCTACCTTCTTGTAATTCATTTCGGATACATGATCGAGCCCTACAAAGACGCCTGTTTTGCTTCCATAAAGTTTTTGCCCTCCATAACCTGCATCCTCCATCGACTCATAAGCCACTTCAAGGAACAGTCGTTGATCAGGGTCCATCGCCTTCGCTTCCCGCGGCGGTATTCCAAAAAATGCTGCGTCGAACTGATCGATCCGATCCATATAACCTCTGACATCATAATTCAATTTCAATCGGCCATCAGGAAGCAGCGCATCTTCGGCAAGCAATTGATCATAATGAAATCTGAGCAGAAATTGCTCGATATCTTCTTTTCGCTCATCAGGCAGTTCACGAATGCAATTGATACCGCTTATAATGTTGCTCCAGTATTCATCAAGATTGTTGGCCATCGGAAATTTGCCTGACATACCAATAATGGCAATATCGTCAATTGCCGGTTTTTCCGCCTCGAGAAGCTCTAAAAGCATCTGTTTGGCATCAGCCTGCGAAAGGCTTCGGTTAGCTACCTGACTATAAATATAGTTTTTGATTTGCATCATATTTATCACCGATCCTGATCTAATAACTAGAAGCTTCATCGACGGATAATTCGCCACTGGCAAGCTTGTCAAGCAGTTCGTCCAAATCGTGATGGTTATTATCGGAAGTACTCTCTTCCTTAGGGTTTATAACAGATTCAATATACCGGGCCATATCGAAAACAGTAACGTAACGGAAAACATCCGCGATATCGACCGCACCCGGAAACTCGTTCTCCAGCTTTTTAAGAAGCCGTGTAGCCAAAATGGAGTCGCCCCCCATGCTGTTGAAACTATCGTAAAGATGAACTTGCTCCAGTTCTAAAATTTGTGCCCATATCGCAGCTACTTTTATCTCCGTCTCACTGAATACAACTTCTTCATCATCGCTTACGAGTACCGATTCATGCGACTGACGGCCATCACAAAGTGAAACGGATTTCCGACTGTTCGCAAGTAAGGAATCTTTGATTTCCGGCGAAAGTTCAAACAATAATTCATCCTTCGTCCTACCCAATTCTTTCAATTGCAGATCACCGATAAAGATACGGGAAGCGTTTTTTTTCATCGCTTTCGTAAATGCAGTCAATGCGCCGTCTGTAGACAAATGCCGGAAAATACCCGACCTTTCGTCTACCTTATAGTCAAATGCCATACCGGTCTCTCTCCAAGCCGCCCAATTTATGGCCATGGTCCGTTTTCCTTTCCTGCATCGCATTGCTGCGAACGAGTCCAGATAGGCATTGGCTGCTGTATAATCTCCTTGGCCTGGACCGGCGGTTAAAGATGTGACGGAAGAAAACAGTATCAGATAGCTTAAATCGTCATCCGCCGTCAGTTTATCCAACAACCAGGTACCTTTTAGTTTAGGGTTTAGTACCTCATCGAAAGCTTGCTGGTTTTTACGGATCAAAAATCCATCACCAGGATTGCCTGCGCAATGAACGATTCCATGCATAGGTCCCAGCTCACTTCTGATCTGTTCCAGCGTCAATCTCAGAGCCCTTTCGTCAGACACATCGGTTTGGTAATAGCGAACCTCCGCCCCCATTTGCCTGATGCCGTCCAATATCCCCTTGACACGGGCAAGTTCAAGTTCGTCTTCGGGCCATTCCCGCCTGCCGATCAGCGCAAGTTTGGAAGCCCCATGAACAGCAAAATATTTTGCCATTTCAAGGCCTAATCCCCCCAACCCTCCAGTGATCAGGTAAACGCCATCATCCTTAATTTCAAATAATTGATCTGGTAATGAATCCATGTCCAATTGCTTGAATTGCTCGGTATAAAATTCCCCTTTCCGCAGCGAGATCAGATATGAGGGATGGGAAATGTTCATGGCATGCAGGAGCCTGGACGCACCGATAGAGACATCGATATCAATACATCTTGTTTTCAAATGATGATATTCCTGCCGTACAGTCTTCGCTAACCCGAACATAGCATTGTGATGCGGAGCAATCCACTCTTCTCCACCAGTCACTTCATTCGCGTTGCAACCGATGATTATCAAATCAAGATCATGCGTATATCGCGCTTGTACCAAAGCGTTAGTCAATGCAAACAAACTTTGTACGCTCGTGCTCTCACATTCTTTTAACTCGGATAAATCGCTCGGTTCGTTTGGCGTATTTAAGGCAGCCATATGAACGATTCTGTTAATGCCTTCGCCTTTCACATCACCAAGCAGCTTCTTCAGTTCGGTCTGATCATGACTGCATTGGCAAGAATGGGCGTCAAATGCTTCATAACAAGCCCCTGGTTCTACCTCGATCACACGAAGGCCTTCCTGACGCAAGAGCACAGCCAACTCATCCCCGAGACTGCCGTGATCTTTAAATAACAGCGTTGTACCTGAAGTCCAATTACGTCCTGAAGCATCAGGAAAGATTTTCACCCATTTAGTCTCATAAAACTTTGCATGGGTTCCATATTTATGCCGGAAGGTGTCAGGTTCCACTTTTTTCACTGTGTAATCCGTTGCTTCCGCAAGTACATTCCCTCGCAAATCAACGATTTTAACATCAAAAGTAACGGTCTCTCCTTGCTTTTCCAGTCCGTTTTTTTGTTGCATTATACTGTAAAACCGGGTTGGGATAGGTTGATATACATTCAATTTTTTATAAGACAGCGGCAAATATTCAGCACTGCCCAAAAGCGAATTTACGGCATTGATTCCGCGATCCAGCATGGCCGGATGCAGTGAATATACGCTGAAATCGTTCTCGAACTGCTCCGCCATTTCCAAATACGTTAAATACCCTTCTGGCCTTTGATATATTTTTTTGCTGATTGAGGTCCATCTTGGTCCCATTTCAATGATGCTGTGCGCAGCAACAGGCTCGGCTAGAGTTTGACCACTCGCTAATACATGGTTCAGCACATCGATATCAATCCGAATAGTAGTATGATCACTAGCTTGGGTCACGCTTCCTTCAACATGCACTTCGATCATGCCGTCAACCGATTGGCTGGCGATTGTGAAATCAAATTCAGTCCCTTTGGTCCCAATCGTTAGCTGCAGCACCTTAGCCTCATCTTTCGCGAGCGCAAATGGTGTAAGAAAAAATAAATTATTCAGTTGCAGCTTTCCATGCAGACCATTGCGGGCTGCAGCCTCCTTGATCATTTCGAGATATGCCGTTCCCGGCATGACATAACTTCCGCCGACGCAGTGATCGCCCAACACCCAGTCCTCATCAGGTAAAAAACGGGTCTGATAAATGCGCTGATCCACCGTCTCAGTCAGCAAATGATCCAGCAGCGGATGAATGCTTCTACTCTTTGTTTCAGTCTTCTGCGTCATCTCAACAGAACATTTGATATCCACCCAGCATCTGCTTCGCTGAAAAGGGTATCCCGGCAGGCTAACTTTCTTAAATTTTGTTCCTTGATATATCTTGACCCAATTAATTTCCGCACCATCAATGTAAAGCTGCATTAATTGAAGGAGAATGTTGGTATCGTTCTGCCGATTGCTGCGAAGTATGGCGATTAGCCCCTCCGCCTGTGTTCCGAGCTTTTTCTTGTCCTCCTCAGTAAGCTCTCCTTTCTGCTTGGAGGATTTAGTTAGAGGAATGATTCGATGAGCCTGGTATAGCACACTGGAATCGGCGTGATCATTCTGCTGAAATAAACTTAACTTTTGCAGCAAATCTTCCGTACTATGTGCAACTGCAACTAAGCGGTGATGATGATGCATTCTGCCGGTGTTCATGGTCAAACAAATATCAGCAAGCTGTAGTTCCTGATTTCGCTTGAGGTAGCCCAGCATGCTTTCGATGTAATCCAGCAATGCATCTTTACTTTTTGCCGATAACGTAAACAAATGTGGGCTGGTGGTTGCTTCGTTGTTCCCGTTAACCCCGCGATGTTCTGCAAGAACTACGTGGCAGTTGGTCCCGCTTAAACCGAATGCGCTGATCCCGCAAAAGAGTGGAGAGCCGCCTGCACTCCAAGACGTTAATTGATCGTTTACAAACACCGGGGAGTCGATAAATGGGATTTGCCTATTCGGCTTTAGAAAATGAAGCGTCGGGGGCAACTGCTTATGACGCAGTGCCTGAATCAGTTTGATTAAGCCGGGCATTCCCGCTGCATTATCCAGATGGCCCAAGTTCGACTTCACGGAACCAATGGCACAAAAAGCTTTTTTATCGGTATGTCGCCTAAAAGCCCTTTCGATGCCACTCACCTCGATTGGATCTCCCAATCTCGTTGCTGTTCCATGAGTTTCAAGATAACTTATGTTTTCAGGGTTGATTCCCGCCTTGTCCCATGCGCGCAATATAACTTCTTCTTGGGCGGATGAACTCGGGGCGGTTATACCGATGCTGCTGCCATCTTGGTTGACGGCACTCCCTTTAATGATGGCGTAGATGTTATCACCATCAATCTCAGCCTGTGCCAACGGCTTCAATAACACAGCCGAAACTCCTTCTCCAGACCCTATGCC
This sequence comes from Paenibacillus sp., assembly GCA_031254035.1. Lineage (GTDB taxonomy): Bacteria > Bacillota > Bacilli > Paenibacillales > Paenibacillaceae > Paenibacillus_AQ. Next base: position 66,768 of record JAIRVF010000113.1, on the reverse strand, counting down.
ATCGGCGCTGTCATCAAATGTCCTGGCACGATGCGAAGCGGACCTTATCCCGATCTCATCATCGATCCCTTCCGTTATGGGAAGGATATTAATTTTGATCCCGCCTACGATCGCCATTTCGCATTCTTTGTTTATCAATGCCTGGCAGGCATAGTGAAGGGCAACCAAAGCCGAAGAACACGCTGTATCGATAAGCAGGCTAGGGCCTCGCAGATCCAAAAGATACGAAATTCGACTGGCGATAATAGACTGGACATTTCCAGGTACAGATATTTGGGCATAAGCTTCGGGATCAGCCAACTTTACGTATTGATGATATTCGAACTTCAGATCACTGCTATGTCCTACAAACACACCGGTAGATGTTCCCCGAGTCGCCTCTCCTCCATAACCGGCGTCCTCCAAGGCTGACCATGCTTCTTCCAGAAACAGACGCTGCTGTGGATCCATCAGTTTGGCTTCACTGAGCGATAGATTGAAGAACCCGTAATCGAAAAGATCGATTCGGTCCATATACCCCGCTTCTACTCGCTTGGGTAAAGTACCGGAATGATTCAGACTCGCAATATGGGATGCATCCTCAACTCTCTGTCTCGGACAACCCACAATAGCGTCCTCGCCGCTTATCAATCCCTGCCAAAATTCATCAACGGTCGCATAACCTGCGAACCTACCACTAATTCCGATGATTGCTATATCCTTTTTTGATGATTTGCCAATGTTTAAAGCCGATTTTCCCCGATCAACGGCTTCCTCATCCGTGTCAAAAAGTTTTTTCAGCACCAACCAAACCTCCTTATTTCGAAGCGCTTAGTTGCAAACGTTTTTCCAAGAAATCCGGAAAAAGATGTCTTGTGCCTGTTTCATCAAAAACTTGATTAAATCTCTCTACCTGGATTTCGTCCGATGTTTTTTTTGTGGTAAATACGGATTGCAGCATATACAAAGCCGCTTCCATTTGTTCCAATGTCGGTTCGGCGCCGCTTTGCTCAATTTCATTCTGCATTTGTTGAATTTTTTTGTATGGCTTGGAGACGCCTTCGTTATATTCATCATTGTCCCAATTTTGGTTTCGGGTACATACTGCGATCGCCATGCAACGTGTCACCAAAGTCGGACGAGAGCTTCCCGCGACTTCGGGAGTATTTACTCTTTGCTCCTTCAAATTTTGTTGGAGATCACTGACATCTTGCGGCTTGTCGTAGGCGTATGCCTTGATGTTCAATCCGTTTTTTTCTACCAAATTCCGAAGTACGGCTTGTGGTCCGATTTCAACGATCGCATCAAGCCCCAAACCGCTCATATATGACATCGTGGAGGTCCATAATACCGGCTTTACAATCTGTTCCGTTAAACTGTCAATGACCTCCAGCGGAGCCGTGTAAGCTTGTGCTGTAACGTTCGCAATGACCGGGAACTCGAAGGGATGATATTCGTACTTCATTAACTGGCTATTCATATGTTCGGATACGGACTGCATTAGCGGGCTATGAAACGGCGCGCTTACATTCAACGGGATCACCGTTCCTCCCATTTGCTGCAATTTCACTACAGCCTTATTCACCGCCGCCTTATGCCCGGAGATGACCGTTTGTTGAGGGGCATTGTAATTGGACACCACGACCACATGATCCGGTTCGGAAATACGTTGGCACTCGATCTCGACCACCTCCTTGGGCATGTCTTTAATCGCCGCCATGGCACCATCGTCAGCAGAAACTGCTTCCTGCATGAGTTCACCGCGTTTTCTCACAAGTTTCAAAGCATCTTTAAAGGAGAGCACCCCGCTTGCCACCAAAGCAGAGTATTCGCCCAAGCTATGGCCCGCCGCGCAAACCGGTTCAATTCCTATTTGCTGCTTAAAGACCCGAAAAGCAGCGGTACTTGCCGTCAGGATGGCAGGTTGGGCATTTTCCGTTAAAGTGAGTTCCTTCATGTCTCCTTCAAAGCAAAGTTTTTTCAAATCGAAGCCGAGAACATCGTTCGCTTCATCAAAAGTTTCCTTGGCAGCAGCATGCTCCTCATAAAGCGCTTGCCCCATTTTTACGTACTGAGATCCTTGCCCGGAAAAAACCAATGCGATTTTCTTCATATCTATACACCTCTCGCTATATATTTTATTTTGATTACATCAGAGCTTACCGACGATCCATGCTTACCAACACTGATTAATCAACCGGAATGGTTTTTTGGAACTGATGCAAGATTTGATAAAAGAAACGCACGTAACGGTTAAACCAATTCTCAACTTCTTCAAGCCTAAGGATATCCGGATTGAATTCAACATAAATCATTGCAGTGGTCCCGGCCATATCATACGTAAGTAAAACATCTGAATCTTCCAGAGCGGTATTCGTTTCAGTTGGCCCGAAGGCCGGAATGATTTCTTTTGTTTCGTTATCCAGAATAGATACCTCAGGCTTTTTGAATTCATGCCGCCCAAAGTTCGCACCCGATTGTTTTAAAGCCAGCGAAGTCTGTTGGATCAAATCTTCGATCGCATTTATTTCCGATAAATCAAAGTTTACGGCCGCAAAATCTCCATTCTCTTCAAATACAAGCAGACTGATATGATCTTTTTGAAACAAATCGCAAAGCAAGTAAACATAAAGCGCACATAAAACATATTGTTTCTCAACGTCAAACAGGCGAGCTACCTCATCCAATTGCTGCATTTCGGACCGCTCTAACCTATAAAAGAGAATCGAACCATCGTCAGAGTCCCTAGCCTGGTTTTCCCGCATTTTTCCCGGATGCTTGACTGAGTTGGCCTCTTGTTTGCTATTGATAAATTGAGTCAACTTCGAAATAGACGGATAAGCAAAAAGATCCGCAATCGTGAGAACGCCCGGATGCCATTCCTCTAAGGAACGATAAACATGAACCAAGAGCAAGGAGTTTCCACCAAGATCAAAGAAATTATCATGAATTCCAATGTTGTCCTTTTTCAAGGCAGCTGACCAAATACTTTGAATCCGCCTCTCGGTTTGCGAAACAGCTTCTTCGTAAACGGTTTCTAACATCGGTCTATCGTCTCCCGGATCGGGCAATGCCTTACGATCAAGTTTTCCGTTTGGTGTGATCGGCAATCGCTCTAACCAAATGTAATGCTCTGGAACCATATATTTTGGTAATGACATCAACAAATGCTTACGCAGATCCGTAACATGAATAGGCGATTCGGACACATAGTATGCTATCAGCTGGCTTGTTTCCTTTTCTCGGATCATACAAACACATGAAACGATGTCGTGGAATTCAAGAATACAAGCTTCGATTTCGCCTAACTCGATTCGGTAGCCATGATGCTTGACCTGATAATCTAGCCTTCCTATAACATCAATTTCCCCGTTTGGAAGCCATCTAGCCAAATCTCCCGTACGATACATGCGCTGACCCGGTCTGAAGCAGCATTCCATGAACCTTTCAGCAGTTAACTCCGGTCTTCCCAAATAACCTCTTGTTACGCCTTCCCCTGCAATCAACAGCTCTCCCTGTACGCCAATCGGAACGGGTTGGCCGTATTTATCCACTATGTAAACGAAGGTATTAAAAATAGGCTTTCCTACCGTGATCCGCTCATCTTTCTTTAAAGCCTTCATGGTTGACCAAACCGTTGTTTCCGTCGGACCATAGAGATTATAAATATTCAAATTTACCGGGACTTGTTTGAATAATCGGGGCGGAAAAGGCTCCCCGCCAATAAGCAATTTATTGACCGTAGGGAAATCTTCCAGGGAAAACCCCGTCTGCAGGTACATTTCAAGCCGGGATGGGGTGACTTGCATGATGTTGACCCCATATGCTTGAATCAGTTCTCCTATCAGCCGGCCATCTCTTTGTTCGTTCTCATCAGCCACAACGACCCTACAGCCAGAAGCCAGCGGCAGCAACGTTTCTAAAACAAAAATATCAAAGGATAGCGTTGTAAGAGCTAAAAATATGTCCTCATTGGTCAATCCCAGTCTCCTGCGCATCGAAGCAAAGAAATTGATTACGTTTCGATGTTCGCACATAACTCCTTTTGGTGTACCTGTGGAACCTGATGTGTAGATAACATAGGCCACTTCCGTCGATTTGACGGCATCTGCCAATAAACCATGCGAACTGCTGTAATTTTCCTGGTTCAATAAATCAAGCCAGTCAACCCCATAATCATGCGCTGCCATGACGGCAGATTCAGACAGCAGCAGGTCGCATTTACTGTCTTCGATCATATAGGCGACTCTTGCATGCGGATACTCCGGATCGATGGGCAAGTATGCCCCTCCCGCTTTTAATACCGCAATCATACCTATGATAAGTTCGGCGGTACGATGTGCCATGACACCAACCACCGAGCCAGATGTCACACCTCTTTCAAGCAGTTTGCCTGCCAATCCATCGGAAAGATCATTTAATTCACGGTAAGTCAGCCGCTTTCCTCCAGCGATTAAAGCAATAGAATACGGAAATACGGTCGCCATGCGCATGATCTCTTCATGAATCGTACTCTTACACAAGTAATCTTCTGAAGTTTGATTAAATGTTTCCAGCACTTGCCTGCGCTCTTCCCCTATCAACAACTGCATTTCGGATATTTCCATTTCCGAATGAACGGAAATCTGTTGAATAACGGCGATGAACGCTTCCTTCATCCGGATGATTGTGTCTCGATTAAATAAACTTGCGGCAAATTCCAAACTGCACTCAAGTCCGTTGTCTTTCTCTTCAACAGTAAGCGTCAAGTCAAACTTTGCAGATCGCTTGTCATATCGCTGCGGCACTGAATGAATTCCTTCAAAACGAAGCTCTTCTACCGGTATATTTTGCATCATAAACATTACATTAAAGAGCGGACTTCGCCCGGGTTCACGCGGGATGTTGAGAGAATCCACCAAACGATCAAAGGGAACATCCTGATTTTCAAAAGCGGCCAACACCCGGTTCTTCACATGTTTTAAAAACGATAAAAAAGATAATTCACCTGCAGGTAAACCGCATATGACCAGGTTATTTACGAACATACCGATGATATTGCCCAGTTCCGCGCGATTCCGATTGGCGATCGGAGTTCCGATGCGAATCTCTTCCTGGCCCGTATATTTGGAGAGCAAAATATAAAAAGCCGTCAATAGGATCATATAAAGGGTGGAGTTGGTCTTATGAGAGATCTCCCGCAACCTATCTGTCAAATCATGTTCAATGTAAAAAGGGATTGACTCTCCCGAAAATGACTGCCTAGTAGGCCTAGTATAATCCGTCGGAAGCTCGAGCAGGGCCAGATCGCCGGAAAACTCGGACATCCAGTATTTTTCCTGATTCGCATAGAGCCCCCGTTCCAACATGTGATGATGCCAGCAAGCATAATCCTTGTATGTTAAACTGATTTCCGGTAAAATCCCGTCATTGTATAGAGCCGTTAGCTCATGTTTAAATACCTTTTGTGAGATTCCGTCACATACGATATGATGGGTATCCCACATCAACAAATGCCGTCCCTTTTCCAACGTAACCAATTGCGCACGTAATAAAGGAGCTTCCTCCAAATGAAACGGCTGCACAAAGTCTTCCATGAGTTTCTGAACAATTATTGGTAATAAATCACTGTTCCTATTCGGTCCCTCGACGTACCTCAAATGAAACGGAACCTCCAGATGAATGCGCTGCACAGGTTTACCAGAACACCATTGAAATGAGGTTCGCAGCGATTCATGCCTTCTGACCAATGATCTAAATGAGTTTTCAAGCTTTTCCCGTTCAATCTCCCCTTCGAGCAAGACACATTCAGGAATGTTATAGGCAATACCTGTATTGTCAATCAGATGAGCCATCAAAATCCTTGACTGCGCCGAGGAAACAGGGTATACATCACTTGCATCTACAACCGGAATAGCAGCACGAGACTTTTCGCTCGCTTTATCAATGAATCCTGCTAAGGAAAATAATGTATCATGGCGCAGAATATCGGCTGCATTCGTCTCCACACCAAATTCTTTGTTGATCTGCATGGACACCATCGCGGCATCCAGCGAGTTGCCCCCTAACGCAATAAAAGTACTTTCTGCATGGATGTAGTCGACGGCAAGTATATTTTGCAAAATGGTCTTTACTTTGGCTTCCGTTTCATTTGCGGGAATGTGTTTCTTTGCTGTCCCCATTAAGCTTGCAGGGTCAGGTAAAGCTTTTTTGTTTGTTTTGCCATTCGGCAGGAGAGGCAATGCATCCATCTGAATGAAATAAGCCGGTATCATCTCGTTTGGAAGCTTACGGAGCAAAAACTTCTTGAACTCCTCATCCCCAATCAACCTCTCGGCGGTAAAATAAGCACAAAGCAGCTTCGATTCCCCGTTGCTTTTTACGCTTACTACGGCATTCGTAACTCCATCTACTCTTGTAATGCTTTGTTCGATCTCCGGCAATTCGATTCGGATCCCACGAATCTTCACCTGATCGTCTGTTCTTCCTATGCATTCAAAGCTGCCGTCGGATAATTGTCTGCCTATATCACCTGTGCGGTAAAAAATATCTTCTGGGTCGTGGATCTCCGGATTAGCCACGAACCTTTCCAATGTTTCCTCAGCATCATCCCAATAGCCGGCCGAACCATAGGCTGTCCTAATATATATTTCCCCGGTCCCGCCAATCCCGCAGCGTTGTCCGCTGCTGTCCAGCAGAAAAAATTCTGTATCGGGCAGCGGCTTGCCAATAGGAATATTGGTCAATTCCGAATCTTTTGGCTGAACAAGGTAAAAAGCCTTGGCAAGCGTCGTTTCTGTCGGACCATATAAGTTCACGATCTGGATTCGCGAACCATATAAGTTGTAAAAATGATGCAGGTCAGTTCCTTTCAGCCTCTCTCCTGCCAGAAAAATATGCTTAACATAACGAAAATGATATTCGGATGCATACTGCATTAACGCACGGAACAACGTTGGAACCATATGTAACAGCGTAACTCCTGAGCGATTAATCCAATCAAGTAATTTTAGCGGGTTAATAATCATTTCATAGTCGTCGGGAATGCATACCGTCCCTCCCGAATAGAGTGGAACGAATATATCCCTCAAATACGGATCAAATGAAGGGCTTGTTAATTGACTCACTCTTGTCGACTCATCGAGGTTAAATTGCTTAACTTCCCAGTCTATGAAATGCGCAAGGCTCTTATGTTTTCCAAGTATACCCTTGGGTTTTCCGGTAGAACCTGAAGTGAAATAAATATATGCATGGTCACCTGACCGATTATCCTGCTGATTTGAAGTTAGATATAATTGTGAAGTTGGAGATGATAAATATAATAGCGAGTCTGAAGACATTCGATTTGATGGCAAATCTGGAGATGTAGGATAAGATGATAGATCTGAAGATGTTCGATTTGAGTGCATTGTTGTCCACTCTTCAATAAGAGGAGCAGCATCATTTTCTGCATTGGAATGCAATATAGCAATTCGGGTATCGCTTTCAATTCCAGCAAGCCAATCACTAATTTGTGCAAGTTTGTCAGAATCCGAAATGATCCACTTGCAGTCGGACTTATGTACCATATGCTTCAATCGCTCTGCAGGATAACGGGTATCCAATGGAACAAAAACACAATTCGCCTTCATGATTCCAAGAATGGAAATCAACGTATTTGGCGTTCGTTCAGCAGCTACGGCAATGTTAGCCTGCCCGCCAATTTGCCGGGACAAAAAAGCTGCGATTTGATCTGTCATTTTTTGAAGCTGTCCGTAACTAATTGTCGAGCCCCGAAATTCGACCGCAATACGTTCCGGAAAATGCTGCGCATGGCGCTGTATCGCTTCTGGAATGTTACAGTAAAAATTCATTTTTAACTCTCACCCCATACACCCTTGCACGGATTATAGTAATCAAGTTAAGTCAAAATTTTTTTTTGGAAGATGTGATTTTACTAAACATTTCAAGGATGGATCGATATTCTATTACGGGATTGAAATCTTCGGACATTCCGCATACTGCGAGTTTGTAATCATCAACAAATGAATAAAGCTTAAAATAAACGGGAGGTGTTAGATTCGCCGAATATTTAAGTTGATGGTCCTTTGCGCCAGCGAAAGATCAATTTGCTCTTGCTTCTCTCTCGTACAAAGCGATAACAAGCTGGATAATGTCTGATCATCGAAGTCATCAGTTATCGGGACAGCATAGACTGATATCATGGATTCCTCTTTGAAACAAAAACGATTTTGTTTTTTTATATTTTTTTTACTATAGCAAATAAATAGACCATTGTAAATTATTAATACAATTTTGGTTATTTTAGGTTTTTATGAAACAATGTAGTTATCGTATTCATCTTTTTTCTTCATGATCCGATAGACCTAATCGCACAGCGCGTGGACCTTGGCTGAGGCACGCCACACATAAAAAGACGCCGTTGATTTCTCGGCGTCATATTCCATGGCTGCTTCCCGTTAATCTTGTTTCTGCGGTTTTGGCAAAACGGTCTTCGCTATTTTTCCATCCAACTCCTCGTAATCATAATATCGAATCGAATCGTAAAGTTCTTGTCTTGTCTGCATATCATGGAGCGAATTCATTTGCGTCCCGGTTCTACTGATTTCCTCAAAGACTCTCTCGTACGCTTTTGCTGCTACTCTCAGAGAAGTAACGGGATAGATCACGATGTTATATCCCCAGCTTTCAAATTGATCTGCAGTATAATACGGGGTATTGCCGAATTCAGTCATATTTGCTAACAAAGGACAATTTACAGAGGATCTGAAACGTCTAAATTCTTCTTCGCTTTCCAATGCTTCCGGGAAAATACAATCTGCCCCCGCAGCTAGATATTGATTAGCCCTATCAATTGCCGCGTCTATTCCTTCCACGCTTTTCGCATCGGTACGGGCAACAACGAAAAGTGTAGGACTTACTTCTTTGATCGTACGGATTTTTTGAACCATTTCCTCCGTGGAAACAAGCTTCTTACCATTTAAATGGCCGCATTTTTTCGGCAGTTCCTGATCCTCCATTTGAACGGCTGCTACCTTAGCCTCCACCATTTCCTTTGCGGTTCGAGCTACGTTTAATATACTTCCGAAACCTGTATCAATATCAACCAACAACGGAAGTCCAGACGCGCGAACCAGCTCGTTTGCACGTTCAGCAACCTCGTTAGAGTAGATAAGGCCTAAATCCGGTAAACCTCTGCTTGCGGTATAAGCTGCTCCAGAGAGATAGATCGCTTTAAAATCAAATTGTTTGGCAATTCTAGCAGCCATTCCATCATGAGTCCCAGGAATTTTAACAATCGATTTGTTACTAACAAGCTCTCGGAATTGTGCAGCCAACTGCTTTTGGTCGGGTTCCTCTTCAATTAACCAAGCCATAATTACCTCCAGTAAGCCATTAATTTGGCAAATCAGATCACAAACATGTTCATAAATTGCTGAACCGGTGTCTCAAGCAAGCGGTCATAATCTAATGAGAGCTGTAGAATGTCAGCTGTCTTTTTCCGCGGGAATCTCGTCAGCAAGTTAGCTTCATATTTTTCGATAACTTTCTGTAAACCTTCCCCACGTCGCCGGCGATGGCCAATTGGATATTCACAAACGACCTTTTCCGTGTGAGTTCCATCTTTGAAATGAATTTGAATCGCATTGGCAATGGATCGTTTTCCCGGATCAAGATAGTCTTTGCTGTATTGTTCATCTTCGATGACGATCATCTTTTCCCTAAGAGCATCGATTCTTGGATCATTTGCCGATTCATCCTCATAATGTTCTGCCGTTAATGTGCCAAACAACAACCCGATTGCAACCATATATTGTAAACAATGATCCCGGTCTGCAGGATTGTTCAGAGCGCCCTTTTTATCAATGATCCGAATAGCGGATTGATGCGTGGTCAGCGTAATTTGACTAATCTCGTTAAGCCGGTCCTTCACCAATTCGTGCAGTTCGAAGGAACATTCGACCGCAGTTTGTGCATGAAATTCAGCAGGGAAAGAAATTTTGAACAGCACGTTTTCCATTACATAAGAACCAAGCGGACGTCCGAGGATCAATTCCTTACCCTGAAATAAAACATCCTGGAACCCCCAGTTTGGTGCCGAAAGCGCGGTTGCATATCCCATTTCTCCGTTTACAGCCATCAGAGCTAGACGTACCGCTCGACTTGTGGCATCGCCGGCCGCCCAAGATTTTCGCGAACCGGTGTTCGGGACATGGCGGTAAGTCCTTAAACTGCCACCATCAAGCCACGCGTTCGAGAGCGCATTGATAACCTCATCCTTAGTTCCTCCCAGCATGGCCGTGATCACTGCTGTAGACGCAACTTTTACAAAAAGCACATGGTCAAGACCTACCCGATTTAAGCTGTTTTCGAGCGCTAGTACACCTTGAATTTCATGAGCTTTGATGGCGGCAGTCAGCACATCTTTGATCTTGAGTGGCGGCATACCTTCTGATACGCGTCTTCGGCTCAAATAGTCGGCGGTTGCAAGTATACTGCCCAGGTTATCTGAAGGATGCCCCCACTCGGCAGCAAGCCAGGTATCGTTATAGTCGAGCCACCGGATCATACAGCCGATATTAAATGCCGCATGAACAGGGTCAAGTTCGAATCTCGTTCCTGGTACCCGTGCCCCGCCTGGTAGAAACGCCCCTGGTACAATCGGCCCGAGATGCTTCGTACATTCCGGAAATCGCAATGATAATATTCCAGTTCCTATTGAATCTAATAATACATGCTGAGCAATATGATATGCTTCCTCACTCTCGACAACATGATCCAATACATAATCCGCAATCTCAATCAGAATCTGATCAACTTTAACATCATTCGCTTGTATAGATTCAACAGAATTCATTTCGCTCTCCCTCTCATTTTAAAAATATGAAGAAAGCTCAGGATGCAAATTGCGTGGCCCTTTATAAAGAACGCGCGGCCTGAATAACCGATTATTTTCATGCTGCTCTATAACGTGCGCACAAATGCCAATCGTTCGTGCAGCGAGAAAAACGGGTGTAAACAATTCAATGGGAATTCCGAGGAGATGATAAACTGGGGCCGCATAATAATCCAGGTTCGGATAAAGTCCCTTCTCTCGCTTCATCACTTCTTCCCCAACGACACACATATGTAGTAGTTCTTGCTGATTCTTCTCTTTAACCAATTCGACTAACGCTTCTTTCATAAGCACTGCGCGCGGATCTACTTTTTTCATATAAACACGGTGGCCGAAACCCATAATACGCTCTTTCCGGGATAATTTATCCATCAATAGCTGTTCAATATTGACTTCCGATCCAGCCTCCAAAAGCATTTTCATAACCGCTTCATTCGCGCCGCCGTGCAAAGTGCCTTTAAGAGATGCAACCGCACCGGTTAACGCTCCATATATATCGGATTGTGTCGAGGCGATAACCCGAGCGGCAAAGGTAGAGTTTGGCATTTCATGTTCGCTATACGCAATTAAAGACTGATTGAATACCATTTCCTCCAACTTCGTGGGCTCTTTACCTGTAATCATATATAGGAAATTGCCAGTATAGGAAAGATCCTTACGCGGTTCCACCAAAGGCTGCTTGGTTACAGCACGGTAACCGTTGGCGACAATTTGCGGAACTTTGGCTAACAACCGGATCGATTTTCGGTAGTTCGCATCCCGGGATCGATCCTCAAGTTCATCGTCATAACTGGCTATAGCAGAGATTCCTGTTCTTAAGACATCCATTAAATTCGCCTGCTCAGGGAACAGCTGCAGCATAGAAAGTACTTCTTTTGGAAAATGATATTCGGATTGCAATTGTTCTTCTAATGAAATACGCTGTTCCTTTGTGGGCAGGGTTCCGTCCAACAATAACCCAACAACGTCCAAATAGGTCACTTGTTTCGCAAGTTCGATCAAATTATAACCACGCAATACAATCTCTTCATTCTCAACATCAAGATAGGAAATGTTTGTCTCAAGGGCGATAACATTTTCAAGACCAGGTTGATATTGCGTCGTATTCATCATTTTTTTCTCTCCTTTATGATTCATTTACTAACATTAACGGCTCAAAACTGAAATTAATTCTTGCCATCGTGCGAGTTGACCGCCGCGGTTACGGATCGTTCTTCCGATCGCTCTTGTCTCCAAATTTCTTGATTTTATCTTTTCAAAGTGGTAGAAATTCGGAGACAAAGGCGACCGCTACCGCTTCTTCAGATCGATTCCGTCCCCTCCGCTACTTTCGCTTTTTTTGTTAAGCACAATCATGATGTTAAGCCTTAATTAAAGTTTAAAATCATTCTATTCACCCGTCTAATATACATATCGTCTCTCGTAATATGCTGTATGTATAACGTCAAGGTAACAGGTGCAATTTCTCCCGGTTCAGGTGAAAGCTTTATGGAATCGCCTTCATTTTTGCCCTGACAAACATTTCAAATTAAACTACAGAGATGTAAAATAATAGTATAGGAGGGAAGATCATGGAACTACGGCATTTACGTTACTTTGTTACAGTTGCTGAAGAATTGCATTTTGGCCGGGCCGCCTCTCGCTTAAACATAGCGCAGCCACCCCTCAGCCAACAAATTCGTCAGTTAGAAAATGAATTGGGATTTCCACTATTATTCCGTAACAAGCAACGAGTTGAACTGACAGAAGCGGGAAAGGTATTTTTAAAAGAGTGCCGGATAACTTTGAAACATATAGATAGGGCTACAGACGCCGCAGAGCAGGCTCATAAAGGTGCTACTGGCAGACTTGATATTGGATTTGTTGGTTCGACTACTTATAACATTGTTCCTATTCTGCAGGACTATCGTTTGCGGTTCCCATCAGTCAATTTGGTGATTCATCAAATGAAAACATCCAATCAATTGCAAGCTTTGCATGATGGAAGTATTCATTTGGCGATCGTTCGGACCCCAATCCAGAGTCCTTTTTTGAATTCCAAACTCATTCTTAGAGAGAAATTCATCGTGGCTCTTCCAGATACGCATCGATTAGCAAGCCGAACAAGTTTAAGTACACAAGATCTTGCCAATGAAGAATTTATTATCCCCTCCCGAAATAATGGTTCAATTTACCATGATGCTGTTATCAATCTATGCTATAAAGCTGGTTATCAACCCAAAATATCTATGGAAACGCCAGAAATTCTGACCATTGTTGCTTTTGTAGCAGCAGGTGTAGGGGTTGCCTTAGTTCCCGCTTCATTCCAAAATCAAAGGAACATTGGAGTCATCTATCGAGAGTTAGATGAAGTCGATTACAGCTTGGAGATGTCTTTTGTTTGGAGAAAAGAGGAGAAATCGCAAGTTTTGCAGGAGTTTCTTAAACTGATAGAATAAAGGTGCCCTAAGCCCCTATTCGCCAAGGGCACCCTTTTAGAGTGCTTAGATACTAGATATGTCCCAACATCGACCTCAGTCAATCGGAGATGACCCTGAGAAGTATTTAAAACCGATCAGTCCATACGCATACCGGCTTCGAAATCTCCACAGATTTGCCCGTATAAGTTAGCTTGCCGCTCTCTGTGTCTCTTGCAAATACCGCTAAATTGTTGGTATCCCGGTTCACGACAAGCACATAACGACCGCCTGGCACAATAGAGAAATGCCGCGGATGTTTCCCTTCCACAGACACATGCTGAATGGCTTTCAGTTGGCCTGTCGCTGGCTCAACTCCATACACCACAATGCTGTCATGCCCCCGGTTGGAGCCATACAGAAAACGTCCATCTTCCGAGATCGTAATTTCCGCGCATCCGTTATCTACGGTGGTGCCTTCAGGCAACGTCGACATGGTTTCTATTTCGGTTAACAATCCTTGTTCCGCATTATAACTGAACGCGGTTACGGTGGAATCCAGCTCGTTGATCACGTATGCAAATTTTCCGTTTGGATGGAATGCCAGATGGCGCGGACCCGCTCCTTGCTTGACTTTCGCCTCTCCGTGAAGAACGAGTTTTTCTTCCTTCCGATCTATTCGGTATGTATATATCGTATCCAAGCCTAGATCACATACAAACAAAAAGCGCTGATCTGGACTGTAAAAGGAAGAGTGAACATGCGATTTTTGCTCGGGACTCTGCCCTTGATGATTCCGAATATCCAATACTGAGCCAACGGATCCGTCTTCCTTCAACTCAACTAGGCTGATCGATCCCTTATGATAGCTGGCAAGCGTCAAATAGCGGTTATCCCTACTGAACTGGACATGGCAGGAGGGGCCGTTAAGCGCATTTGCACGGTTGATCTCCTGCAGCTTCCCTTCCTCGGGAAGAATATGAAATGAAACGGCATCGCTAAGTTTCGAGCCGTCTTCCGCGGCTGTTTCGCTGATAACGTACAAGCGGCGCTGCTTTGTATCCAAGTTAAGAAAAGTAGGATTTTTTAGTCCGGAGACCTGATCCAGACGGGCAAGTTCTCCTCGCTTTTCGTCAAATTCATATACATACACGCCGTCTGTGGATTCCTCGGCATACGAACCGACGAATACGAGCATACGGTTGTTTTCCACTGTCATATGGCTTCGCCTCTTCCAATTTTTTAGAGGTTGTTCAAAAAGTCCAATTTTGATCACGAAGTGAATCAGGAAGCAGATTCGGCATCGAATCTTGAATTCAGCCGGGCCTAAGCGGATGCTTACGAAGTCATGTTTCCTTCGGAAACATCTCAGGTGCTCACGTACCCACTACAGGCATATACTTACGAAGTCGTTTTCTACGAAAACGTGTAGCTCCGCTCCTCAGTCCCTATCTTCATTCAACTGAAGCGTTTTGCAAAAACGCACATCGTAAGCATTAGCTTCGGTGCTGAAAACTGCCCTTTTTGAACACGCACTATAATTGTATCATTTTCAGCCAATCTTCGGCAAAACGCCAAGAGAGATTGTAATCCCCTCTCTCCTGTTTTAAGATAAACGTACAATGTTAGTTAGGAGCACTATTTATGGATTTTATAGCAATTGACTTTGAAACTGCAAACGCAAACCGCAGCAGCGCCTGTTCTCTCGGACTGGTCGAAGTAAAGGAAGGCGCGGTTGTGTCCGAACGGTCCTGGCTGATCAATCCCGGCCAGCATTTTGATTACCGCAATATACAAATTCATGGCATCACGGAGTCGATGGTGCAAGGCATGCCCACCTTTCATGAGCTTTGGCCTGAACTGCAGCCGCTTCTTGATGGCCAACATATCGTCGCGCATAACGCATCATTTGACATGAGCGTACTACGTTATTGTCTTGATCATGCTTCAATCGAATATCCAAGTTTCCATTATTACTGCACGTATTTACTCAGCAAAAAAATGCTGAACTGGATGCCCTCCCACAAACTGAACGTGCTTGCCGATTGGTACGGCATCCCGCTTCATCACCATGATGCGCTTGATGATGCCAGAGCCTGTGCGCATATATTACTCCGTCTGATTGAGCAGGAGGAACAAATCTCGGCGGAGCGGCTTTCCCTGGATTTAGGCTGCAAGATCGGCTTGCTTTATCCAGGAGGGTACAAGCCATTCTCGGCGCCAGCAAAGAAAAAAACAAAAGCTGCGAAAACCAAAATCGTACCAGCAGCAAAAAACTTCATCAGCAGGTAATTAAGCAAGTGTCCAAGTATCCGCATAACCTGTTCATTTTTTTGAACTCGCTACTGCAATCTTGTGTACATACCGCTCACATACCGAAAAAAAGCCGCAAAGGGATCATCCTCTTCGCGGCTTTTATACTTTTCATATCTCTAAACCAGACTTCCCGGATTCTTGTGGTACTTGATGATGCCTTCCGGCGTATAAAGGAGGTGATTTCGTACTTTAATTAGATATTTCTAATTTTTCTCAGCCAACTTTTCCGGTTCAGCCGCCGTTTCGTTTGTAATTTCTTCTACAACCCCTTTGGTGGAAGAACGGAACTCCCGCAGTGTATCCCCCACGGCCCGTCCGAGTTGGGGAAGCTTGGATGGACCGAACACAACCAAAGCGATCATCAGAATAATTAATAACCCTGGTAATCCAATATTGTTAAACATGGCCTAGCGCCTCCTTTCGGATCGATAAGTGGATTGCCTGACTCCTTCTTGCGCATATACCAACCGGAAATCAGAAAACTGAGCTCAAATAGCAATATTAGCGGAATCGTGACTGACAGGTGAGACACAAAATCCGGTGGCGAAATCATGGAACCGACAATGGCAAGGTCGAGATAGATATATTTTCGGACTTTCTTCAGCAGCGCAGCCCCAGAATTACAAGCCGGGTCAGAAAAAGAACAACCGCCGGCATTTCGCATTTCATGTAAATGAACATGCCATCCGTCAGCGAAAATACATTCCATGCGAGATCGGCGGCGGCAGGACGGTTTTTAATGTACAGCAGCACTTGGGGCGACATGTACAAACCTGCAGCCAGCGTCACGATAAAAAAGAGCATCACCCAGATCAGCCGTTTTCGCAGCTCCGTCAGGTGCATGATCCATTCATCGCTATTCATCTATTGAACCGCCTCCTCTGGTTCCCTCAAGATCAAAACCTCCACCGGAGGGACCCTTGAATATGTATATTGTATCCAGAATTTGCAGAAGTATAGTCACTCATGTCGAAAACCGGCAAACAGGGTCGACAAGCCGTTAATCTATACAGAAAACGTCCGGAATCTAAATTAACCCCCGGAAATAAAAAACAAAAGCATCCGCGCTAAGTGACAACTGGAATGCCTTTGTTTTATGATTAGAACAATATGAAATGGAAAGGACGACCAGGTATGAGTGAAAATGAGATTACCATTAGCCATGAACCTCCCAAAGCGGAGGAATATGTTAATCTTCGCCTCAAAGCTGGCTTAAGTGGCAAGGATATTGAAGCTTCCCGCCGCGGCCTGGCCAATTCTCTGTTTGCTATTACGCTGCGGTTGAACGGGGAGTTGATCGGCATGGGTCGGGTGATCGGCGACGGAGGCTGCATGTTCCATGTTGTGGATATCGCGGTCTCACCGGAACATCAGGGCAAAGGGTTCGGCAAAAAGATCATGTCCGAGGTAACAGCCTATTTAGACCGGCATGCCACTAAAGGCGTTTATGTCAGCTTGATGGCAGATGTTCCGGCAGACCGGCTATATCAGCAGTTTGGCTTTGAATACGGCGCTCCGGATTCCGTGGGCATGTATAAAATATACAATTAACCACCTTGGCTCCATAGAAGCAGGCCACATTCACGGCCTGCTCCAAATCAATCCTTACCCCGTCAGATCAAACGAAGGAAGTCCAGGATCTATATCCCGGACTTCCTTCATGCCGTTCTATTCGAAATTTGCTGCTTCAAGCAGCTTTTGCAGCGAGAGCTCGCGGGTAGATGCATATACGATATCCGCTCCGGAAGGCCCGAGTATATTCGCTTTCCCTATGCCCACCGCATACATACCTGCAGCTTTGATCGCTTCGATGCCTGCCTGGGCATCCTCGACACCGATGCAGCATGACGGGTCCGCTTCGGCCTGCTGCGCTGCCTTCAGGAAAATATCCGGCTGCGGTTTGCCCTGAATACCACTTGGATCCACGATAGCATGGAAATAGTCTCTCAGTTGAAGAGCATCCAAGATAAGCGGCGCATTTTTGCTGGCTGAAGCAATGACTGCCGGGATATTATGATCCCGAAGCTGCTGTAGCAATTCCTTGATCCCCGGATAGGTGTCTTCCGGAGTTAGGCTGGCCAACAAAGCGACGTACTCCACATTTTTTTGCTGAGCAAGATGCTCTTTTTCCTCCTGCGTATACTTATCTTCCTGTTGCCCATGAATCAAAATACGTTCAAGCGACTGCATGCGCTCGATCCCTTTCAGCGACTCGTTAAATTCGCTGTCGATCTCGATGCCGATTCGCTCCGCCATCTGTTTCCATGCTGTAAAATGATATTTTGCAGTATCTGTAATGACCCCGTCCAGGTCAAATAATACGGCCTGTAATTTCATGGTCACACCCTCCTGGTTGCGTATCCTTCGTTATATATTATGGAGTTACAAGGTGATCGATATGACATGTTCGCGTAAAAGCGACAAGCCCGTATTCACAAATCTTCTTTTACAGTATAATTATTCCAGATAAATACTATCAGATAAGGAGGGCACCCATGTACAAAGTTTTTATCGTCGATGATGAAGCGGTTGTCCGAGACGGGCTAAAACGAACGATAAACTGGCAGGAACAAGGCTTCGATCTGGTCGGCGACTTTGCCAATGGCCGAGAGGTACTTGAGGCTATGGAGAATACGGTACCGGACGTGATCATTTCCGATATTTCCATGCCGTTTATGGACGGGTTAGAGCTCGCGGCGGCTGTAGTTAATAAATATCCATACGTTAAAATCATCATCCTTACCGGTTTTGATGAGTTTGAATATGCGCAGCAAGCGATAAGGCTCAAGGTGTCCGACTTTATCTTGAAACCGATTACGGCCTATGAAATGAGGGAACTGCTGCATAAAGTCAAGCGCGAAATGGACGAGGTTACCCGCCAACACGAGGATTTAAGCCGCCTGTACAGCCAGCTGAAGCAAAGCCTGCCGCTGCTTAAGGAGCGGTTTTTGGAGCGGCTCGTAGTGAACGGACTTAGAGCCCCGGAGATCGCGGAACGCTTTCAATATTTCGGACTGACCCCGCTTGCTCCGCAGCAGCTTGTCATGGTAGCGGACATTGATGATTTCGGAATGCAGCAAATCCGTTCCGACAACGGCAATGATACTGAAATCCTCCGCTACGCCGCATTCAATGTTTTGGAGGAAATTGCCGAACGTGAGGGGCTACTTCCTTTTCGGACGCGGGAGGAGCGGATGGTTCTGATCTTCGCAAGCGATGCCGAAGAAACCATACTCTACGAACATGCATACCGAATCGCCGAAGAGGCACGTTTTTACATTGAAAAGTTTTTAAAGTTTACGGTCAGTATCGGTGTCGGGCAAGCCGTAAGGTCTGCGGAAGAGCTGCCTCTATCGTATAAAAACGCCCTCTCCGCGCTCGATTACCGCTTTTTGCTCGGCAAAAACCGCGTGCTCAGCATTTTGGATATTGAAGGCCGCCCTTCTTATGGGAATCTCTCACGGAGCGATTGGGACCGGCAGCTAGCTTCAGCGGTCAAGACAGGCTCATTCCAGGAAGTCCGCCAGCTGATCCAGCAATTTGTCGCCGATTTGAAAGCAAGCATGGCGCCTCTCGCTCCCTGCATTCTCCATATCCAGAAGGTGCTCATTTCCTTGGTGAACACAGCACAGGAACTAGGTCTCGAGGATTGCCGCCAGATCCGCCAGATTCAGCTAAACGACGTATGTAAATTCAAAACATTGGATGAAATCGAGGTTTGGCTTGAAGAAACGGTATCTTCCGTTATGGCGGCCATCGCCGATAATCGCAACCATTACACCCTGACGCAAATCCGCAAGGCTGCCGAATATATCGAAACCCATTATGCCGAAGAAAAAATGTCGCTGCAGGATATTTGCCGCCACGTGTTGATGAGTACGAGTTATTTCAGCTTGGTATTCAAACAGCATACCGGCGAAACCTTTGTGGAGTATCTAACCCGGATTCGCATGGAAAAAGCGAAGGAAATGCTTCAGCATACAACGATGAAATTTTACGAAATTGCTGGGAAAGTCGGATATGGGGATCCCAACTATTTTAGTATTCTTTTCAAAAAACATGCCGGCATGACGCCGCGCGAGTACCGTGACCGACATGCCAAGGAGCGCCATGCCTGATGTTAAGATATAAAAAACATGGCTCCTTTCTTCGCTTCCGGCCGTTCAAAAGCATTCAGTCGAGCATTTTTCTTACATTTTCCTGTCTTATTCTGGTTACGATCATGGTCATCAGCCTGAACAGCTACCGCTTGTCAGTCGATGCGGTTGAAACAAACTCCCAAAGTTATGTGCAGGAAATTATCAGGCAGGTCAACTCCAATATTCAATCCTACATCGACAACATGGAAAACATCAGCATACTGGCCATGACGAACAAGGACGTCAAATATTATATTTCCAACAACAACTTTATCAGCAAAAGCGACCGGATGCCCTATGAAAAGCGGATTTCAGATTTATTTCAGGCTATTCTTTATTCCCGCAAAGATATCTCGACGATCATGGTTTTCGGGTATAACGGATTTAATGTCTCCGACCGGAGAATCACGCTTTTGAATCCGTACACCAAACCGGAAGAGCAGTCCTGGTACAAAGAGGCCAAAAGCAAAGGCGGCCAGTCCGTCATCTCTCCTCCACATGTCCAGAACATCATCCAAAACGAATACCGCTGGGTTGTTTCATTAAGCCGCGAACTGAAAAGCACGGACGGCATCCGCGGTGAAGGCATTTTCCTGGTTGATTTGAACCTGAGCATTATTAATGATATTTGCAGCAAAATTAATATGGGTAAAAAAGGATATGTATTTGTCGTCGATCAATCCGGCAATATCATATATCATCCGCAGCAGCAGCTTATATACAGCAATTTGCGTTCCGAACAGATTTCCCGGGCGGCTGCAGCAAAAAGTGGCACCTCCTTCACCGTCGATGATGATAAAGGCAAGCGCATCTATTCTGTTCAGGATACGAACTTCGGCTGGAAAATTGTCGGCGTCGCATATACCGATGACCTGATCGCCAACGAAGGTACCATCCGCAATTCCATTGCAATGTACGCCATTATCGGCATTCTCTTCTCCCTGCTACTGTCGCTGTTTTTGTCCTACCGTTTATCTAAGCCATTGCGGATTTTGCAGCGTGACATGAAAAAGGTAGAACGCGGCAATTTTGACATCAGAACGAACATTGAGCCCATAAATGAGATTGGCCAGCTTGGACGCGCCTTCAACCTTATGCTGGCGCAGATCAAAAATTTGATGGAAGAAATCATCGACAACCAGGAAAGCAAAAGAAAAAACGAACTTATGCTTCTTCAGTCCCAAATCAATCCCCATTTTCTGTATAACACACTGGATTCCATCATCTGGATGGGAGAACAGAAAAAACATGAAGAAGTCGTATTGATGACCTCCGCTCTGGCGAAACTTTTCCGGGCAAGCATAACCAAGGACAAAGAACTTGTGCCAATCGGGGTAGAAGTGGAACATATCACCAACTATTTGCTGATTCAGAAAATGAGATATGACGAGCAGTTGGAATATGAGATCGATATTTCTCCAGACATCCTGCATTACAAAACCTTGAAGATTCTTCTGCAGCCTTTTGTGGAAAATGCCATCTACCATGGCATCCGCAATAAACCGGAACCCGGCAAAATTACGGTCCGCGGCCACGAGCAAGAAGAGGGCATTATTTTTGAAGTCGAAGATGACGGAATGGGCATGACGCCCGAGCAGCTGGATGAAATCTGGACAGTGCACGACAAGAGGAAACAAAAAACAAAGTCGACAAGCGGAATCGGGATCGGCAACGTCAACGAGCGTGTGAAGCTGTTCTTCGGCGGCGCATATGGGATTCAAATCCGAAGCGAGCTGGAAGAGGGAACGATCGTGACCATCATCATTCCGAAAATAAAGGAGTAGCAGCCTATGCGAATACAACGTGCCACTCTGCTCATGACCATCATTTTTATCGCGTCGGTCATTTATATCATTTTGTACTTCAAGCTATTCATCCCGACTCCGGAGCAGGAGCGCAATATTACCGTCATTTTGAAAGAACATAATATCCGTTCGGATTTTTGGCAAACCGTCAGTGCCGGAGCCCAGGCTGCCGCCAAAGAAGCCGGTGCGGGAATAACGATCACCGGTCCGCTGCAGGAGACAGATATTGAGACGCAAATCCAGCTGCTGGAAGAGGTACTAGGGCAAAAACAGCAGGCAGTCGTGATCGCGCCGATCAACGATGACCGGGTTACCGCAGAGCTCAAAAAAGTCCAGGAGGCCAACATCCCCTTGGTGATCATCGATACGCCAGTCAGCCTGAAATCCGCGGCGCCTTTTGTCTCCAATGACCATACCGCAGCAGGCGTTCAGGCAGGAAAAGTGACACTTACACAAACGGGGAATAACCCCAAATCGGTCATTATCGGGGATTTTGTTACGTCGGGCGTTTCTGTGGAAAGAGAAAAAGGTGTGCGCACAGCCCTTCTTCCTTATTCAGGCAGCGTATACGGCACCTACTACTGTTCGGATTCCGAGGAACGCGCCTTCCTGATCGCCAAAACGATCATGAAAGACCATAATGATTTGAACGCCATCATCGCTCTAAACGAGTCGGCAGCGCTGGGAGCGGCCAACGCCATTAAAGATGCCAATAAAACCGGGCTGGTCAAACTCATCGGCTTTGACACCTCCAATTATGAAATCCGCCTGCTGGAGGAAGAAACGCTAAATGCGACCGTCGTTCAGCAGCCGTTCAACATCGGGTATTTGGGGGTACAGACGGCGCTGGATCTGCTGGAAGGAAAGAAGGTAAGGCCAATGACCTACACAAATTCGATTGTCGTGACCAAGGAAAATATGTATTCCCCGGAAAATCAAAAGCTTTTATTCCCTTTTATCGATAAATAACCTTGCTATGATCTGATATGAAAGGTGTGTGCCCGATGAACTCCCGTCTGCTGAACCTGGCAAAAACGTCTTTTTCCATCTTGCTCATACCGCTTTTGCTATTGTCCTGCTCGAGTTCGGAGCAAGCCAAGCAAACGCTGCAGCCCAAGGAGGAGCCACCAGCGATCATTAACTTCATGGCATCAGAATACAGCTCACAAACCAGGCCGATGCTTGAAAATCTGGTACAGGACTTCATGCTGAAAAATCCAGATATCGTCATTAATCTTCAGGTGGCCAACTGGGATATTCTCGATATCATGTACACCACCTTGATCAGCAAACACCAGCCGCCGGATCTCCTCAATACCAATGTATACACCCATTTCGCCAATGACGGGCTGCTCAATGACATCGATGAAATCATCTCTCCCGAGTTGAAGGAAAAATTTTATCCGGATCTTCTGAAGCTGGACAACTGGAAAGGAAAGCAATACGGCATTCCATACGTATCCTCAGTCCGGAAGCTTTATTATAACAAGGAGCTATTCCGCAAAGCAGGCATCACAGCACCTCCCAAAACATGGTCTGAACTCAAAAATGCCGCCAGAAAGATCAAAGATACCGGCGTGGCTCGCGGTTTTGGCGTCGATTTGACGGATAATGAAATCCAGGCCTATCTCTCCTATTTTTTCCTAGGGGCAGGTGGTGGCTGGATCAAAGACGGGAAATGGACCATCAATTCGCCTGAAAATGTGGAGGGCCTGACCTACCTGAAGAATTTGTGCGTAGAAGGCTTGACTGATTCCGACCCAACCGTGACCACCCGGGATGAAAAGCAGCGCGTACTTGGCGACGGAAAGCTCGGGATGATGATATCAGGTAACTACTTCACTAAGGTCGTGCCCCGCGAGTTTCCAAACCTGGAATTTGATAAAGGGCCGATTCCCATCAAGGACGGCGTCAGACCCATTAATTTCGGTGTACAGGATATGCTCGTTTCCTTTAAAACCGACCATACGAACAAGCAAGCACTGTCCAGATTCCTGGATTATTTGTACTCCAGCCCGGTTTATGAGCAAATTATCCAGCAGGAAGGTTTCCTGCCTGTAACGCGGCTCACCGGCGAGCGGCTCGGATCGGCAGACGAGGATATGAAAAGCGATCTGGCCGCGCTGCGAACAGCAAGCTTTTATCCAATCCAGCAGCCCGAATGGCAGGTCGTCATGGATACCGCCCGGAAAATGGGAGACGCCGTGCTTCACGACCATGTGTCACCTAAGCAAGCGCTGGACGAGCTGCAGAAATTTGCGGAAGAAGAGCAGCAGCGGCTTCTAGGCCATCACCAGCATTAGAGATTTTATGAACTAAATAAGAATGGATAGAGATTTCAGAAAAATCTGAGTCCCTATCCATTTCTTTTTACGTTATAAACCTCAACACCATTATAGAAATAATCCCAACCACTACAGTTGCCAATAAGCTACGTGTTCGTATCGCCGTTACAAACGTTGGTAATGCAGCCCTAACAACTCAATGTTGTTTTGTAAAGGGGAAAGCTCCCCCTTTTGTATTAATAACTCCTGCCCTACCAAAGCGGCCATTCACTAATATATTTCTTGTTCGTTGTTTGATTTATGGCAACACCAAATGTCTCATCCGTGAGTAATGAACCAATTAAAAGGTTTTTTAAGGGAGAAAGATGACGAAAATAAGGTGATAAGGCTGCACTAAGTAAAAGATGGCGAAGATTAAGAAAGAAAATAGTAAAAATAATAGCAGTAGCCGAACTTTGCGCGGCAACCATCCCAGCAAGGATAAATTGAGCTGATCCAGCATAGATAAGTACACTCATAAGAGTAATTTCGGTTACGCTTAGTCCTGATGTTTTTCCAACCACACCCGCAGCAAATCCAATACTCAAGTAACCCAATAATATGCGGAAAATTTTCGAGAAAAGAAAATAACAAAGAATTCATGGAAGAATTTCGATGGAGCCGTACGCCCTCTGTCTCTATGATAAATATAGGCGCTGTAAATGAAGACAGTAGACAATATAGCGTTGAACATTATTTAAGGAGGGTTAGCTTTTATGGTGTCAAAAACACGATTGGCTGCACTGGGCATCGCGGCTTTGTTAGCCGTCGCTCCTCTTGCAGGTTGTGGCAGTTCCAAAGATGAAGCTAAGCAACCGGAAGCACCTAAAACGGAAGAACCGGCTAAAACCACGGATGGAGGAACTACGCCGGCAACAACCGATAATGGGAAGAAAAAGCTGACGGGGGATTTTGAAATCCAATATTTCGTCGGCGGTTATGGCGACAAATGGTGGAAGAAAGTCATCGCTGACTTCCAAGCTGCCAACCCTGATCTGAAGATCAAAGAAAACGGCGGACCAAAAATCAACGATCAAATGAAACCGCGCTGGGTCGGAGGCAATCCGCCGGATTTCGTATACATCGATGGACCTAACCTGAACGACCGCCAAATGGTCGACGATGGACAGCTTGAAGATTTGACCGACTATCTGAAGGATGCCAAAAATATCGACGGTGAGAAAATCTCGGATATTTTGGCCCAACCTCCACAACAATTCGACGGCAAAGTATATGACATCCCTCTCGTTCTGAACTCCTGGGGTATATTCTGGGATAAAGCCCTTTTCAAAGAAAAAGGATGGGATGAGCCAACTGACTGGCAATCCTTCCTGGCTGTGAGCGATAAGATCAAAGCTGCTGGAACAACGCCTTTTATCCATACGGGTAAATATCCTTACTACATTAACGGCTCTATCCTTTATCCAGCTATCGTCTCTGCAAATAACAATGATATTTCAATCCTTCAGGACATGGCAGCCTCCAAGGTTGAAGCTTTCCAAAAACCAGCTGTTTTGGCGGCCCTGAATAAAATCGTAGAGCTGCGCGACAAAGGATTTATCGACAAAGCTTCCATTCAAATTAACCATACCGATTCCCAAATGCTGTTCTTGCAGCATAAGGATGCTTTTATTCCGAACGGCCTCTGGCTGCCTAATGAAATGGCCAAAGACATTCCAGGCGGATTCTCCTTCGGCTTCATTCCTTCAATTACGCAAGATAATGGCGGAAAAGTCGTTGCGAACACTTCCACTGCGAACGTAGCCATCGCGAAGAATGCAAAGAACAAAGAAGCTGCTAAAGCATTCCTGGAGTTCGTTTTCTCCAAAGCGCAAGCTTCCCAATGGGCAGAGCTTAGCGGCGCTCCTTCTAACATCAAAGGCGATATCAGTGCTTCCAACGCGCCTAGCTTTGTTAAAGACGCTGCTAAATACCTGACCGATTCAAACACCGTCGTTGTTCCGACCGTTACCTTCAATGCTGACGTTGACAAGGCGATGCAAGACGCTACAGACGCGCTAACCATCAGCAAAATCACTCCAGAACAATGGGTTGAACGCGTGGTGGAAGTAGCCAAGAAGGCTGCAGCGAAAAAATAGAATCAGCTACAAACGGTAAAGACGGAGGATGACGAGGATGTACTCTTCGTCATCCTCCTTAAAGTGCGTGTTCAAAAAGGTCGAGGCGGACTTTTTGAACAACCTCTTAAATTATTTTGGAAAGGCAGGTTTAACCTGATGAGATTGGGAACAACCAAATGGCAGCGTAACCTGTTTATCGCAACTTTCATTTTACCCACATTTCTGTTTTTCTGCCTGTTCACGATCTATCCTGTTGTCCAGGCGATGTATTATTCCTTGTTTGACTGGTCAGGCTCTTCGAACAAAAAAACGTTTATCGGTTTCGACAACTTCAAAGAAATGCTCCACGACCCTATTGTTTGGAATGCCATGGGCAATGACTACTTTCTTGTCGTCGGTAAAATCATCGGCATTATGATTTTGGCAACTTTTTTTGCCATCGCTTTAACCCGTTTCCGTTTCAAATTATCGAATTTCTTCCGTTCTATCTTTTTTATTCCGAATGTTATTTCCGTTGTCGTTATCGGGGTTTTATGGAATTTCATTTATAATCCGCAAATTGGCTTTTTGAACTCTTTTCTGTCGCTATTTACCAAAGACAAGGTGGATATTACCTGGCTCGGTTTTACTAACCATACAATCTGGATGCTTCTGCCTCCGGCCATCTGGGCTGGTATCGGCTTCTATATGATTCTTCTGATTGCAGCGATTCAAAGTATTCCTGAATCCTATTATGAAGCTTCGAGCCTTGAAGGCGCGGGACAGTGGACGCAGTTCCGATATATCACACTACCGCTGATTTGGGAGCAAATGAAGGTGTCCATCCTGAACATCATGATGACGACGCTGAACGGCTCTTTTGTCATCGTCATGATCATGACAAACGGCGGACCCGACAACTCGACCCAGGTCATGGGTTCCTACTTGTATCAAATGGCCTTTACCCAATACCATTTCGGGTACGGCGCAGCCATTGGCGTACTGATTTTGGTCGTTTCACTAATTACAACCATCATATTACAACGATTAATGCGTCAGGAAACTGTTGAAATCAGCTGATTTTCTATGCCCGGGAGGAACAAATTATGAAATCAGGCGGTTTAAATCCGTTTTACAAAATAATATTCTACGCCATACTGATCATCTGGGGTTTATCCGTACTTTATCCGCTCCTTTGGACATTGCTCGATTCGCTCAAAAACAATGATCAGTTTTTCCGTAAAATGCCTTGGTCGCTGCCGGACCTTCCATTGCTGTGGAGCAACTTCACCTATGTGTGGAGTGAGTTCAGTTTTGGAAAATATTTTACAAACTCCGTTGTCGTTACGCTTGGTTCGACGTTTCTCGGTTTGTTTCTGGCCGCTTCTACTGCATACGTAATTGCAAGATACCCGTTTAAAGGCAGCAACGTACTTTATCTGGTCTATATCGCATCGATGATGATTCCGTTCAGCCTTGCGCTGATTCCACTGTTTTTCCTGTTGAATTCCATGAATCTGACCAACTCGTCCTTTGGCCTAATTTTGGTGTACTCTTCTACACTTATTGCCTTCGGCATCTTTGTCCTGGTCGGCTTTTTCAAAAGCCTGCCCCAGGAACTTGAAGAAGCGGCTGCGATTGACGGAGCATCGTATTTTGGCATCTTTTTCAGGGTCATGCTTCCGCTCTCCCAGCCCGGTCTGATCACGGTAGGAATCGTCAACCTCCTGAACATTTGGAACGAATACATCATCGGCACAATTCTGGAGAACGATCCGGCACATTATACGCTGCCTGTCGGAATCGCCATGATGCAGGCCCAAATGCAATACCGCACGGAATGGGGACCTCTTTTCGCAGGATTGTTAATTACCATGGTTCCGATATTGATCGTCTACATGTTCTTCCAACGCCAGATTGCTAGCGGAATTACGGCGGGCGCCATCAAATAGGCGGTAGGTGACGGAAGAGGAGCGACAACGTGTCCAAGGATATACGAAAACTACTGATCATGAACATGATCAGTTCGATTATTTCCATTTACATTGCTATATTTGTCAATCTGTATATATGGGAGTCCAATCATGGAATTGGCGGGGTTTCCCTTTATAATTTGTCCATGTACATATGCTGGGGGCTTTCGTTCACCTTGGCTTCCGCACGGCCTTCCAAACGTACGCCTCTGGAATCGGGCAAACAAATAGTATCGATTCTTAAAATACATGTTAAAAAGGTCGGTTTTCAGCACCGAAGCTTATGCTTCCGATGTGCGCTTTTTCAAAACGCTTAAATTGGATGAAGCTAGGGACTGAAGAGCGGAACTACACGTTTTCGTAGAAAACGACTTCGTAAGCATCTGCTTAGGCCCAGCTGAATTCAAGATTCGATGCCGAGTTGCTTCCTGATTTGCTTCGTGATCAAAAGCGGCCTCTTAAAACGTGAAAAGACTCCCGCCCCGGGATTAAATCTTAAACCGGGACAGGGAGTCTTTTAATACGCTTGATAATACCTGAAGTTTCTTGGACAACTGGACCAGACCACTGCTGATCCCGAGCTGTTCGTTGCTGAGCGATGCAACCTCTTCAGAAGTAACCAGCGATTGATCCGACACGATGCTTACGCCCGCCATTGCATCCGAAAGGAGAAGCTGTGACTGCTCCATCTCGAGAATGAAGTCGTTTACCAGCGTCAGGTGATTCATCAACTCGTTCATTTGCAAGCCAACTTGACCGAAAAGTGTATCGGCTTTTTTCACAGATGAAATTTGCTGCATAAAAATCGGACTAGAGTCATGCAAAACCTGAGCCGTCTCCTCTATTTCCTTCCGGATTGCATCAGTGATCTCATCAACCCATTCCACTGACCGCTTGGCCTGCTCCGACAGGGTGCGAATCTCATCCGCCACCACTTTAAAACCATGGCCATACGTTCCGGCTCTAGCCGCCTCGATTGTGGCATTAAAAGAGAGGACATTCGTTTGCTTCACTAATCGGGTCAGGATATCTAGCACCTTCGATATCGACTCCGTGCTTTCCTGCAGCTTTGTGACCTTGCCGATGATGGAGCCAATCCGTTCCTCCATGTCTGCGGTCTTCTGAATAAGCTCAAACATATACTCTGTTCCCATTTTGCTAGTTCCATTCACGTCTTCTGCAAGACTCTGCATTTCCTTGCTGGTCTGCACAAGCAGCTTCGTCTGTTCCTTGGATTTTTCCGCGAGCAGCTTGCCCTGCTCGGCATCGCTTGCAAGCCCTTCGCCGCCTCTGGCAATATCCAAAGTAGCGGACGCGATCTCTTTTGCCGTTTCTTCGGTGCTCAGGGATACATATGAAAGCTCGTCAGCCATCTCCAGCATTTCTGCAGCGGATGCCCCAGTTTGATGGACCAGGTCGGTTAAATGAAGCATCATTTCATCAAAACTTTTGCCAACCTGACCGATTTCATCTCTAGAGACAGCATTCGTTCGGACCTGCAGATTCCCGTTGGCTCCTTGCTTCATCAGCTCGCGCAAGCGGCTGAGCGGTTTGCCGATCATGCGGGCTACAAACCATCCTACCAGCACGGCAAGCGCAAAGGCGCAGCAGAGTACCCACAATGTCGCTTTGAAAATTTGTTTCGTACCCTTCAGCATCTCATTGATGGGTATCATTCCGATCGTACACCAACCGTTGATTTCCGATTTAGCCATGACAATTTGCTTCGATTGGTCTGGGGTAAGAAACAAATATTTCGGCTTGCTCATGCCTTCCGGCGGCAGTGAAATATCCGATATTTGGCCGATTTGCGAAGATAACTTGCTGTAAATCACCTGCTTTTGGGGACTGATCACCTGAATGCTGGCTCCATCACCCATACGTACGTTTTCCACCTGTTCCTTGATGGCTGCCAAGTCAATATCAATCAAAATAACGCAATACCCCTTGGATGTTCCCTCTCCGGAAATCACTCTGCCCAGCGTAATGGTTGGATTCGTATTCCGGTTCCCAGTTAAATTATGATCAATCCAGACGGGTTCGCCGCTGTTTTGGATAATTTTTTTGAACCAGTCTTCATTCCCGTAATTTTTGCTCGCCAGCAGCCCTGAACGTGTGGGAATTACCATGCCGTCGGTCTGCAGCACTTCAATGGAGGTAATATACGCGTCGGAAAACATATAGGATTGCAGAATCGTATCGAGCGAATCGGCAAGCTGCGTATACTCCGCCAGATCGTCTCTCCGCTCAAACATTCCTAGCACCGTATTTTTCATCGTCTTGTCCACCATCATTTGCAGCAAAATCTTGTGAAAGGAGTTGAACAAAAAATCAAGCTTCTGGCTTGTTTGCACCGCAGTCTCCTGATATGCGCCAATTACTTCGCGTTCCAGCGCCCTTTTGGAAATTTGATATGATACCGTGCCAGTAACCACCACAAAAGCAAGAATGACAGCGACCATAATCAGCGCAATCTTCGTTCCGATCGACCGCAACGGATTCCACCGGAACGGTTCCTTTATTAAATTTTCTCTCATTGGCAAATCCCCCTATACGACCACCGTACAGCTTTAACAACTTGGTATATTATTACTATATAGGTCTTTATAGGCGTGCTCTATCGATTATCTTCTTCATTTTCTCGAAATTATTCTCTTCTCGGCACTCGTTCGGCAGCAACGGTTATTTGAACATTTCCCCGCCCGCTAATGGTCATATTCCATACTTTTTAAGTTGACTATCCACGTCTGGTTCATCTACAATAGATTAGAAAATGTCTAAGATAGTATTGATTCAAAAAATAGACCGCCTTTAGAGGTGGTTTTTCTTACGGTTAAGGAATGTTTCAGCTTTGCTGAAAACTTAAATTCTGTAATCTTAAGATAAAAGTGCGTGTTCAAAAAGGTCGGTTTTCAGCACCGAAGCCTATGCTTCCGATGTGCGTTTTTTCAAAACGCTTGAATTGAATGAAGATAGGGACTGAGGAGCGGAGCTACACGTTTTCGTAGAAAACGACTTCGTAAGTATATGCCTGTAGTGGGTACGTGAGCACCGGAAGGCCCGGCTGAATTCAAGGTTCGATGCCGAATCAGCTTCCTGGTTTACTTCGTGATCAAAAGCGGACTTTTTGAACAACCTCTAAAAGATAAACTTAACAAGACAGGTGAAGATATAATGACAGCATCTAAAGATTATCGCATTTTGCTATATTATAATTTCGTGAATATCCCTGATCCGGAGCAGTTTACTGCAGAGCATCTTCAATATTGCAAGGACCTTGGCGTCAAAGGACGTATTTTGATCGCTTCGGAAGGCATTAACGGTACGTTGTCCGGAACGGTAGAACAAACCGAAAAGTACATGAACGACATGAAAGCCAACCCATTGTTCGCTGACACTGTATTTAAAATCGACGAATCGGACGGACATGCGTTCAAGAAAATTTTTGTGCGGCATAAAAAGGAACTCGTGACATTCCGCTATGAAAGGGAGCTTGACCCGAATGTCATCGGTGGCACAAGACTTTCTCCAAAAGAATGGCATGAGCTGCTGGAAAGCGATGACGTTATCGTGATCGACGGCCGCAATGATTACGAATATGAGATTGGCCATTTCCGCAACGCGATCCGTCCCGAAGTTGAATCGTTCCGCGAGTTTCCGGAATGGATCCGCAACAACCTTGGTCAACACAAAGACAAGAAGGTGCTGACCTATTGCACCGGCGGCATCCGCTGCGAGAAGTTAACCGGATTTCTGATCCACGAGGGCTTCCAGGACGTTAACCAGCTTGAGGGCGGCATTGTCACCTACGGTAAGGACCCTGAAGTGAAAGGCCATCTGTGGGATGGAAAATGTTATGTTTTCGATGAGCGCATTTCAGTCCCGATCAATCGTACCGAAGATGATATGGTCATTGCCAAATGCCATCACTGCGGGACAACGGAAGACCGTTACATCAACTGCGCAAACCCGTTTTGTAATAAGCAGCATGTTTGCTGCACGAACTGCGAAGAAGAGCATCAATCCTTCTGCTCTGACGAGTGCAGAGTAGCGGTGTTGGGAGTAAAAGCATAAATTAAGCTCATGCTTATAAAGCAGGCGGCTATTCGACAGGTTCCTTTGGACCTATTGATAGCCGCCTTTTTGTTATCGCTATATTTTGTTGTCGTATTGAAAGTTGAGAGCATGAGGTCGCTATGGTTATGGATCGCTCTTAACTCTCCCCCTCCAGCAAAATGTCCAGCATCTGCTCGCGGTTGTTCATCATTTTTTTGGTAATAATGTAATGGTCCGTCTCCCCAAGCGACGGCCATCGCTTCCAGTAGCGTGGACTTTCCTGAACCGTTTTCTCCCACGATAAAAGTTACCGGCTCCCGGAACGACAGGCTGGCGAATTCGTGAACCGCAGGCAAATTAAAAGGATATCTCCGAAATGAAGGTACCTCTTCCCTCTTCAGCATCATACTCCGCAGATATAATGAGCGCGGGTCTAACATGAAGACTTCCGCTCCTTTCTGTCCGATTTTCCCATATGAAATAGAAAAAGACATCATTCCAACCCATTATGGAAGGAATGATGCCCTTATTGCAACTTATCCGGTATAAACTACAGCAATTCTTTGCGCAGTTGCTCAGCCGATTTAGGCGACAGCATGCCGAATGGAATATCGAATACCGTTTTGGCGCCTTTGTCTCCTTGAGCAGACAACTTCGCAGCCGCACGCGCATAAGCGACCAGCACACTGGCTGTAAACTCTGGATTGCTGTCCAGCTTCAGGCCGAATTCGATGATTTGGGTGTTGTTTTCACCGGTACGTCCGCTGCGAAGCACAGTACCGCCGTGAGGCATCGCCGAATGATTGGCTTTCAGCTCTTCTTCGCTGATAAAGTTTACCGTCGTATCATAATCGGAGAAGTAATTCGGCATTTCTTTAATTTCTTTTTCGATACGGGCTAAATCTGCGCCTTCTTCGGCAACCACGAAACATTCGCGCAAATGCTTTTGGCGGGTTGTCAGTTCCGGATTTTTGCCAGCGCGCACTTGGGCAACCGCTTCTTCAACCGGAATGGTGTATTGTACGCCATTTTTTACACCTTCCACACGACGGATGGCATCCGAGTGACCTTGGCTAACGCCGCGGCCCCAGAACGTGTATTCCTTGCCCTCAGGCAAAATGGCTTCCGCAAGCATGCGGTTCAGCGAGAAAAGTCCTGGATCCCAACCTGTAGAGATGACGCTGACATGTCCAGCAGCAGAAGCTTCAGCATCAACCGTCGCAAAATACTCAGGAATGCGTGCATGTGTATCAAAGCTGTCAACCGTATTAAAAAGTTTGGCGAATGCCGGTCCTTGCTCAGGCAAATCCGTTGCGGAACCTCCGCACAGAATCATCACGTCAATTTTACCGATGTATTTTTCCGCATCCGAAATATGTACAACCGGCACGCCTGCTTGTACACCCTGTGGTTCGCGGCGGGTGAAAATCGCTTCTAGCTGAAAGTCTGGATTTTGGCGGATCGCTTTTTCCACGCCTTTACCCAAGTTTCCGTATCCTACAATACCAACCTTGATTTGTTCCATATATAATCCTCCCATAGCAATCATAAAGTCAACTCGCTTTTATTCTGTTCTTTATTATAAACAGATTTATTGATACATGCCATCCGATGTGATAAAAAGCACAAATTTTATGTACAAAAATACAGGGGCTAAAAAGCCCCCGTACCTCCCCCACCACTGCTGCTTCTACCGCCAAAGTAACGGCTTCCCGAACCGGAGGAAGAACCTGGCGGCGTAAAGTTGAGATGACTTTGCGTATATTGCAGCGCAGATAGAATATTGACGTTAAAGAGAATCGGAACCGCAGCCGCATATGCGGTTGCTCCTTCGTTTCTCGTTGTGTTCAAGTTTTTCATATATTCCGGAATCATACCGATCAAAACTGCATTTTCCGCATTCCTTTCCAGATCGGTCTCGTTTTCAGTCCAAAAACCATCGCCTTTTTTAACCTTCTTCCTCCATGCCGTAAGCGCATACCGATTCCGCAGCATCGCTCCGGACAAGATATCTCTAGGAACAAGGACCGCAATCAATATCGAGCAAAATATACAAATAAAATAGTTGCCCCCAACATTCTCATAAGTCAACTGGCTTCCGACGAATAAACAAGCAACAAAAAACAGGAAAATCCGAAGCTTGGAGCGATGTTTCAAACAAGTGAAAACGCCGAAAATGCCCACAATGACTACTGCTAATATCATTTCCTGACGAGAGGCAACATCCGCATATAAAAGATAAAGCAGCAACGCATAATGTATGATGACCATAAGCGGTACCAGCCATACCAAAAGCCTGTTAACTCTGACCTCGCGGGAATACGGCTCCATATTTGAAATGATTTGTTTCCATTCCTTGAACTGTTCTTTATGCTTTTTCGCTTCATGCTGGTAATAGGTCATCTGCTCGGGGCGTTCCTTTTCCTTGAAGGTTGGCCCAGCTACGGAATCCAAATGGAATACCCATGTATTATCCTTATTGCTGAAAAGCCAATGAATTAAATGGCGGTCCGCCTCATTAAGCTGCTCCAAAGTACCGTGGTAAGTAAACTGTAGTGTCGTATCCGGCGCGGTAGGTTCCTCCAGAAAACGTTTGGATGCGGAAATCTCCTGGACCGTAACCAAACCGCGCCTTTTTAGGGAAATAAGCCCCGCCACAAAATCTTTTTGCTTCAGCTTCCCTTTTCGCAAATAATAGGTTTTCAGCAGTGGGTCGATTTGCTCAAGCTCTTCCATCGAGACCTCGCTGCGGCTAAACCACGCCAGGATTTTTTTCCAAGACAACAAATACATAACGCTACCGAGGAGGGAAATAAGGGTCAGCACCTGCATTACTTTGCCCGCTCCCCGCATCGTTACGTCACGTGCCTGCATCCGCTCCTCTCTTTTCTGTTCGGACGCTAGCAGCTGCTTCAGAGAGATTTGATCGCTGCTTGTTGTCATTTGGGACAGCTGCTCCTGCGGAAAAAGAATCATCAGCTCGGCATTTCCATACTCGGACAACTTCGGATTTTCATAATGAACCGCAGATCCACCACCTGTTGTCACTTTCCCACCTGTCCGGTCATGCAGAAAAGCATGGACATCAGCTTGGTTATAGCCGGAAGGCAGAAAAACGTCCACGGTAACATGCCCAATATCCTGATTGCTTTTTTTGAAAAAGCTCCAATCGAGCTTGCCTAAATCACTGTATTTTACAGCAGCCTGGTTGATTCGATAGCGGTAATACACCTGCTTAACTTCATCTTTGGCCGCATTATATATGTAATAGGTTTTATCATTATCTTCCCATTCCACATTCAGGCGCTCCAGATTTTCATAAGAGAATTCTCCCAGCCTCTTACCTTGCGGCGGAACATAGGCTTCAAAAAATTCGATGCCGCCTTTCTCTCCCGGACTGACATACCTTGTTGTCCCCTGAAAACTGCCATGGAACGTGTATGTAAACAATTCCTCCACGTATAAATCACCGTCAGACGTAATATAGGCTCTCGTATCCACTTGATCCATGGAGAAGTTTTTCTTCTCACAACCGGCCAGCACCATGGCGAAAACAAAAGCCATCGCCAGCGCTAACATCCATTTCTTCATCCGCTCACTCCTATCCCCGGTACTCCGATGTATCTATTTTTTATTCGACATCAGGTTATGCTCTAGTCCAGCAGTATTGTAAAATATTCTTATATTTTAGCAAATGCTCCCTAATGCAAATCAAGAGGATTTGGTACCAAAAAAAAGCCGCCATCCCAGCGATACTTTGCACCCGGATGATTGATCCTGCAAAATACCCACAGCTACAGCGGCATGATCGTATAAGATAGTTACGGATAGCTCAGTTGCAAGGCCGGATCAAAGCCGGTGGCAGCATCAAACTTGATATGATGAAGAAAAGGCGCCAACAATTCCGGAGAAGCTTCCCTGTCTGTATCCATTTCGGACAGCGCATCGCGATCGAACTGGATGGACAGCACGGTCACATATTCCTCCTGCCCTATGCCCAGGTTCATTTTCGTATCCTTGGCATGAACGAGAACCGTATCAAGCGGCAGCACTGCAAACAGTTCCCGGGCGATCCGTATCACCGAACCACATACATATTTACACTCTAGTTCATGTTGCTCCTCTATGCTAAATGGACTTTCTTTGAAGATCCCTTCCTCGGTCAGTAGTTTGGACCCATGCGGAATCACCTGCCCTGAATTCATATCCATTTCAACCTCTACCGCCGCGGTATTCAAAACGGTAAACTCAAGTCCGCTGCCCATGGTCAATAGATCCTCTAGAGGAGCAATTTCCTCCAGCACCCGCAGATAAGCTGTACGGTTCCCCTCTCGTATGCTATGGGCAAAATCGGTGACACTTTTCCACTGCATATAATCCTGACGGTCCTGCTCCCTGGCCATCTCAAGCTGCTCCTCCAGCTCCTGCCTGATTGCAGCGTCCTGCTTCAGAAGCTTTTGCATCCGTGTCGGTTTGAATTCGAGGCAGCTTTTTTCAGCTA
Source organism: Paenibacillus sp. (assembly GCA_031254035.1). Lineage (GTDB taxonomy): Bacteria > Bacillota > Bacilli > Paenibacillales > Paenibacillaceae > Paenibacillus_AQ. Next base: position 30,343 of record JAIRVF010000113.1, on the reverse strand, counting down.
GCTTTTCATTCGGTCCCTTCTCACCTCTAGGAAACGGTGGAGCCGAGGCAGCAATTTGCTCCCAATTTATTGGCTCTCCGCAAATCCGATGAATAGATGCGATCCATTCCAACTGATTGTCATACCATGCCGCTTCAAAAGCGTGTTTTTCGGAATCGTTCCATTCCGCCTGTTCTATGTTCCGGGATTTTTTCCGTGCCAGCAGTTCCTGGCGTTTCAGGCAAACGCTGCTCTCTTTCCTCCGGTCAAAAAAAGCCTGCATAAACGTGAACCCGGACAACTGGGTTTCATAGGTTTTGTATCCCATATCATTTTTCTCCTCATAATCAAAATCTATGAATCGATCACAGATAATAGGTCAAATATACTAAGTTTTATCAGATACATTTCGCCGTCCCCACCAAAATTCCTTCATAAATCCTCTCAAAAAAATAGAGGAATCGGCATATTTGAGCAAAAAAAGAACCCCATATGGAGTCCTCTATAATTTTTAAAAGTAAGTCTACAGCATGAGCAGCTCGCGGATTTCCTGTTCCGTCAGTGCTGTCTGAGATTCAATGCCCGGTTCCATGACTTCACGGATCAGATCTTTTTTGCGCTGCTGCAGCTCCATCATTTTTTCTTCCACGGTTCCTTTTGTCACGAGTCGGATAACTTGTACCACATTTTTTTGCCCCATCCGGTGGGCACGGCCGGCAGCCTGTTCTTCGACCGCGGGATTCCACCACAGATCGTACAAAATAACGGTGTCGGCCCCGGTCAGATTCAGCCCCGTTCCTCCGGCCTTAAGCGAGATGAGGAACACGTCATGCTCACCGCCGTTAAAGCGGCTGCACATGTCCACCCGTTCTTTGGCAGGGGTTTGTCCGTCTAGGTAAAACACCGGAATGCCAAGCTTGCCGAGTTCACTGCGGATGATGCGCAGCATGCTCGTAAACTGGGAGAAAATCAGCATCCGTCTGCCACTTTCCAGGCAATCCTGCGCGACTTCAAGCAGCTGCTGCAGCTTCCCGGATTCTCCTTCGTATCCGTCAACAAACAATGCGGGATGGCAGCACAACTGACGCAGTCTGGTAATACCGGCTAATATTTTCATCCGGCTCCGCTGGAAACCTTCGAATTCCAGATCGCGGATCGTTTCTTCCTTAAATTCCTCCAGGTATGCGGCGTAGAGTTTCTTCTGGTCCCTCGAAAGCTCAGACTGCTGCATCGTTTCGATCCGATCGGGCAGCTCCTCCAGCACGTCCGCGCGCAAACGACGCAAAATGAAGGGCTGCACCATCCGTGCAATCCGGTCGCGTGAAAGTCCGCGGAAATTTTTGAGGCCGGAAAAAAGACCGGGAAAAACGGCATCAAAAATCGACCACAGCTCGTCGACAGAATTTTCGATCGGCGTGCCTGTCAACGCAAACCTACGCCCTGCCGTCACTTCCCGTACAGCTTGCGCGGTTTGGGTCGATGCGTTTTTGATCGCCTGGGCCTCGTCCAAAATGAGGGTGCTGAATGCCATCTCTCTGTAAATCCGAATGTCTTTGCGCAATGACGGATATGAAGTGATGATGACGTCCGCGTCAGATTCCGAAATGCTGCCTTCGGCGGTTTCCTGCAAGCCTGTTTCAAGATCTGCCATGCGCAGGAGCATTTCATTCCGTTCTTTCCTTGCTCCTAGTAGAACCTCGACTTTGAGGGACGGGGCGAACCGGTGAAACTCATTTTCCCAATTGTATACAAGCGATGCCGGGGCAACGATCAGCACAGGTTTTCCCACCGCCTGCTCCTGAGCTTCTGACAAAATGAATGCAATGCTCTGCAGCGTTTTGCCCAGCCCCATATCGTCCGCCAATATCCCGCCGAAACGGTATGAACCGAGTGTTTTCAGCCATTGGAAGCCTTCTTTCTGGTAATCACGCAGCACGGTTTCGAGCTCCGCCGGAAGGGCAGACTCCCCGTGTTCAGGACGCAGCATGTGATCCAGCAGGACGCGCAGCGATTTGCCGAGCTTTAGACTGTCGTTATCCCGGTCCCGAAGCTGAAGCCCCCTAAAGACAGGGAGCTGCATGCGGCTACCGGTGACATCCCCTTTTTTCATGCCCATCTCTTCATACAGCTCGCCGAACAGCTGAAAAGCTTCTCCCTCAAGCGACAAATACGAGCCTTCGGGCAGCCGGTAATATTTTTTCTTTTCCACGATGCTCAGCAAAATCTTGCGGATCTCTTTTTCACTAATCCCGTCCAGTTCAAAACTAATTTCCAACCAGTTGGTCGTCTGATCTGTATCCGCCTTGATTTTGGGAGCTTTGCGGCCTACATGCATCATCTGCTTAACTGAATCAGTCGCATATACCTCAACCCAGGAGGCAAACTTCGGCAGCAGATGAAACAGCACGTCATACACGCTTTCTTCCTCCGCTAGATCAAGTGACCATTCCTTTTCGAGCCGGATAAAATCGCTTCCGTTCAGCAAATCGAGCAGATTCTTCTCCTTCTCCGAATCCCTTACCAGAATCAGGTCGCTGTCCTTGCGCGCCTCCCAATCATCGGCGAGGGCGTCAATCACGATCCCTCCATACACAAATTCAACTCTGGCTATAAGAACAGATTCATCCCGGTCTAGATAAAGCTTGGCGGACAGTTCAGGCTGAACGATGCGGTCGCGGATCGTGGAATCCACGGATACCCTGCCGATGCCCCGCAAGCCTGGAACGACCTTTTCCATCAACGCATCCATTTGATGCGGAGATACCTGGATTTTCGTATGATCATGGCGATACAGCAGTGACTTCATTTCGGATAACAGGAAAAGCTCCCTCTCCGGTACCCGGTATATACGTCCATCCAAAACAGCGCATCGATAGGCGTTCATGATCTTAACTCTTTGTAGTCCCCGAATTTCAAAACCGTAGGCTTCGCCTGTGCCGCTGCTGATTTCGAACGTAACGGGAAGGTTACCCTCCACGGCTTCCATCTGCGCAGGTTCACCAAAATCCCGCTCAAGCAAAGCGCCAGCGGCAATCAAACGGGGCAGCAGCGAATCCCATGCAAGAGGTGGTACCGTCATTAGGCGCTGATTTCCAGAGGAAGAGAATCCTGCATAAAACCTTCCTGTTTCATCGTAAGCGAATTCACTGCCGGCAATATGCATCAGCTGCTCGATGACCGCCCAGTCTTCGTCTCGGAACGTGTGCTCTGCAGGATTATACGTGAATAACTTCGTAAACGGCAGCGGTTTGCCTTCTTCGATATGAAGCAGCAGCTGCCTAATGTTTTGCACGACATATGGCTTTTTTAACCCCAGCTTCATTTCAATTCTGAATTTGGGATCAGGCAAATATTCGTCCGTAATTTTGCATAGGAATTCAACACTAAGCGTTTCCTTCAAGGCGTTCGCAAGCCTTTGCCCCGCTTTTACCCGGGTGTATTCGGCAGCTTTGTCGAATATCCCGATCAATCCTCCGGTAAGCCGGATATCACGCGAAGTAATGCCGGGCGTTGGAAGAGGCAATACCTCGCCTCTGCGGCGTTCATCGGTCACTCCCCCGTTTTTTTCTTCCTCCAGCATTTGGATCAGCACGGCCGCGATATGCTTGCAGTACGGATAATAACCGCCGTAAGCGCCGCATTCACATTCCGCATGAAAGTCCGCTCCGTCAATATCGACTTGAACGTGATATACTTCCTGGTCCTGCACGACAGCCCGGCTGCAGCGTTCCTCATCGTCGCGCTCCATGACCATGACCTGTCCCTGCCGGGCCATCGTCTCTCCGCGTTTATAACCCGTAACGCCGCACAGGGTTCTGATTCGCTCTGCGGTAAATGCCAGCATGATTGTGTCCTTTCCGAAATCCATTTTCACAAGCTTCTGTCTTATCAATATATCATACAATCTGTAAAATCAAGAACTCTTGTTCTCTACATTTCTCGTTATTTGTGATTCGCCGTCTCTTTAATTAAGTCGAATACGGTGGAAAGTGCATCAGAATGCTCATTATTTTTCATATTTTCAATCATCTCTCTGCGGTTTTTAAACACTTCCATTAAACTTGAGACCAAGGAGTCTTCATTTAAGTTTTCCTCCTCCAAAACCTTGCAATACCCAGCCTTCTCAAACGAATGAGCATTCAAGATTTGATCCCCCCTGCTCTGCTGCCGAGTGAGTGGAATGAGCAGCATCGGCTTTTGAAGCGATAAAAACTCAAAGATCGAATTGGAACCTGCGCGGGAAACCACCAAATCCGACATGGCTAATACATCCGGTAATTCATCGTTGATATACTCGTACTGACGATAACCGGGCTCGTTAATGTTCGGGTCGATTTGGCCTTTTCCACATATATGAACGACTTGAAAATAATTCAGAAGCGTAGGCAGCGCCGATCTCACCGCTTCATTTATTTTGCGAGCTCCAAGGCTTCCTCCCATGATCAAAAGCACAAATTGATTCCGCTGAAAACCACAAAAATCCCTACCGCGATCCGCACTGCCTTGATGAAGTTCTTTTCGCACTACCGCGCCCACGTAACGGCTTTTGGCTGAATTTATTTGTTCGGCCGTTTCCGGAAACGTCGTACAAACGAAGGATGCCATCGGAATCGAGATTCGGTTCGCGAGGCCCGGCGTAATATCCGATTCATGTATAATGACGGGTACTCGATTGAGCCATGCTCCTACGACCACCGGAACAGACACGAAACCACCTTTCGAAAATACGACCTGAGGTTTTCGCTGTTTAATCAATGTATAGGCCTGGAAAGCGCCTTTGACTACTTTAAATGGATCCTTCACGTTTTGAATGTCTAAATACCGCCGTAACTTCCCAGTCGATATCGGAAAATATTTCACTTCAGGAAGGGTGCTCACTAGATCTTTCTCAATTCCCCCTGCGGAGCCCACATAGTCTACAGACCAGCCTTCTTCCAAAAAAAGCGGCATCAATGCCATATTGACAGTAACATGTCCTGCGGAGCCCCCGCCGGTAAACATCACTTTATTCATAGCTCTCCCTCGAATCTTAATACATTGTTTTTATTTTATTATACAGCCCAATTTATTGCCTGTAACGGAGGCAATCAGCTCCGATACAATATATGACTGCCTAGTTGCATTTTTCCTCCAAACACTCTAGAATGTACATATCTATATTTGAGGAGGTGAGGTAGCAGTGGTACACAATTTTTCGAACGACCGGATTAATCAATTACCGATGACATTATCCGGAATTTTCCATGCAATGGCATTTTACGGGATCAGTCTGTCCATTTTTAAACATCCGGTTGATTTAAAAAATTGTGAAATGCCGCTCCTACCTTAACTTCAACGGAAAACAAGCGTTGAACGTTCAGCCGCAGGGACATTTCCCTGCGGCTTTTTTCTATAGGGCGGGCATCTATGGAGGAAAATATAATGATAATTCAATGCAAAAACGTGCAAAAATACCATGGCGCCCAGCTGGTGTTATCCGATATTAGTTTTGAAATCTCCCTTGGAGAGAAAGCCGCCCTCATCGGCCGCAACGGCAGCGGCAAAACGACATTGCTCCGGCTCCTGAAGGGGGAAGAAGCCCCCGATCAGGGGCAAATCGCAATCCAAAAAGGGGCAAAAATAGGGCTGCTCGCCCAAATTCCGGAAGCCACCGACCAGGAAACGGTCTATGACGTGCTCCTTCGTCCGTTTACCGCCGCACTCGAATGGCAAAGTCGAATGCGCACGCTCGAGATGCTGATGTCCGATCCAGAAAAAAGCAGCGATCCCCAAGCTTTGGAGGACTTGCTCAAAGAATACGGCCGACTGCAAGAGCAGTTCGAGCGTGCAAACGGTTATGAAATCGAAGCTTCCATTGCCCGGATCACAGGCGGCTTGAGGATACCAGAAACGCAATTATCCCAGCCCTTCTCTTCCCTGTCCGGCGGCGAGAAAACCAAAATCGGCCTCGCTTCACTCCTGCTTGAACAGCCAGATCTGCTGCTGCTGGATGAACCTACGAACCATTTGGACATGGCGGCGCTGGAATGGCTGGAGCAGTTTTTGACAGAATACGGTGGGACCGTGCTGACGATTTCACATGACCGCTATTTCCTGGACCGGCTCGTCAACAAAGTCATTGAAATCGAAGACGGCGAAGCCTTCATATACCATGCTAACTACAGCGGTTATCAAAGAGAGAAAGAAGCACGGCTGCTGCTGCAATTTGCGCATTATCAAGAGCAGCAGAAAAAGATCAAAAAAATGCAGGAAAGCATCAAACAGCTGATCGAATGGGGCAACCAGTCCAATCCGCCGAATGCAGGTTTTCACCGCCGAGCGGCTTCCATGCAAAAAGCGCTGGATCGTATGGTAAAGCTGAAACGGCCCGTACTTGAGCGTAAAAAAATGGATCTGCAGCTTCAACAGGAGGACCGCTCAGGCAAACAGGTTGTTCTGTTTGATCGGGTTGGCAAAACCTTCGGGGATCGTTTCCTGTTCCGGCATGTGAACGGAATGCTCCGTTACGGTGAAACCGTCATGATGCTTGGAGCTAACGGCTGCGGAAAAAGCACTTTGCTGCACATGATTTTGGGCAATGAAGAGATTTCAGAAGGAACCATCACCTTAGGTTCTCGCGTCGTTATTGGTTATCTTGCGCAGCAGGAGCATCCGGAAAACACCCGGCAGACATTGCTTCAGTTTTACCGCGAGCAAGTCGGCATGGAGGAAGGCGAAGCCCGTAGCAAGCTGGCGCGCTTCCTGTTTTACGGACCTGATGTATTCAAAAGCGTATCCACCCTTTCCGGAGGAGAATGGACGCGCCTGCGCTTCGCCATACTGATGGAGCTAAAGCCAAATCTGCTTATCCTTGACGAACCGACTAACCATCTGGACATCGACTCTAGAGAGGTACTGGAGGAAGCGCTCGAGGAATTCACAGGAACCATTCTTTCGGTTTCCCATGACCGCTATTTTATCAACCGGCTTGCCAACACGATTTGGAGTCTGGAAAATGGCAATCTAATGGTTATTCCGGGTGGATTGGAAGCATACCAAACACGCCCGGTTCATACAAAACTTGAGGAAGCACCAAAAAAGGCTTTGGCATCCACGGTTGCGCCATCTTCCTCTCCTGTCGCAAGACAGCACATGTTCAACCCCAAATCGGCATCCGTTTCTTGGGAAATTGAAATTCAAAATGCCGAGCAGCAGCTTCTGGACATTGAAACACAGATGATGGACCCGACGCATGCCTGTGACGCAAACAAATTGGCGGAGCTGCACGAGGAAAGCGAGCGGATGAAAGCGGGAATACAGCAGTTATATGAGGTGTGGATGAGCAACGGCGAATAACTGAGATGAATAAACGCTTCTCGGTTTCGTTAGCGGGATCCATGATCCAGACGTAGGATGCTTATCCTGGAAGACTGCACTATCAGATGTAAAAAAAACCCGGCCGATGTGGCCGGGTTTAACTCGTGTAATGTGAAATCCGAATCGATTATTCGCCAGCTTGGGTCGCATCTTCAGCTGGTGTTGCGGTTTCTGTTTCCACAGCGGCACGGGAAGCCGTTACCGTGGCAATAACCTCTACTGGTGAAGCTACTAATGTTACCCCTTCAGGCAGCTTGACATCCGAAGCGACTAACTTGTCGCCCATGTTGAGATGCGAAATATCTACCTGGATCGAGGCCGGCAGATTTGCAGGCAGTGCTTCGACCTCAAGCTCCTTTTCGAGATGCTGAAGCACCCCACCGGCTTTCGTTCCTTCCGCGATTCCATGGAATTCGATCGGTACGCGAACCTTTAGCGGTTTGTTTGCCGATATTTGCAAGAAATCAACGTGGGTTACAAACCCGCTTTTTTTCTGGAAATCCTTAATGATGACATTAAAATCGGAAGTACCTTCTACTTTCAGTTGAAACATTTCGGTTCGTCCGGTTCGGGCGACCTTCATTAGTTCCTTGGCATTGACGCTTAACGGAATGTTATCCGCTTGGAAGCCATATACGACGGCCGGAATCCGTCCGCTTTCTCTCAGTTTGCGCAAGTCTGAATGCTTGGTTTCACTTCTCCGCTCAGCCGTAAGTGTTTGAGATGACATCTTGCAAAAAACCTCCTTGGATATTGCTTGTCTGTCGCCGTAAAATTATACGGCATACTTATGTATTTCCCATTCCGGAGGCAAAACAAACATTTCGGCCGTCAACAACTCATGATTGAAGTCATGAATGTCCATATTGCTACAGACTACATACCTGATAAGATTGATTCATATTATAAAAGGATCTCCGCAAGACGAAAAATGCCTTCTTCGATTGCTTCCTCATCAATTTTAGCAAATCCCAGTACCCATCCTTTTCGCTTATTTTCTAAACAATACTTACTAAGCGGATAAACACGTATTCCTTTTTCGAGCGCAAGGCTCGTCATTGCTTCTTCATCGAACGATTCTTCAGCTTCAAGAAGCATGTGCAAGCCCGTTTCAATGCCACTTAATTTGAAACGTTCAGCCAGTCCAGTTGCCATAACGGCCTTAGTCATAGCTTCATGTCTGCGCCGATACACATTTCTTGCTCTCCTCATATGACGCATAAAATGACCATGCTCAATAAAATGAGCAAGCGTTAATTGTTCCATAATTGGAAGATGTCGATAGGTTAATTTTTGTACTTGTGCAAGTTGGCGAATGGCATCTTTTGGACCAATAACTGCCGAAATTCGTATGCCAGGAGCAACCATTTTGGAAAAACTCATCATATACAATGTGTTCTGAGGTTGTTGGCTGAACAAGGTAGGAAGCGGACCACCACGATACCTAAATTCGCCATCGTAATCATCTTCTACAATCCAAAATTGATCTTGCGCAGACTTTTGTAGCAATTGTTGCCTACGTGGTTCAGACATAATGACACCAACTGCACATTGGTGAGAAGGAGTAACAAAAATAAGTTTGGTTTGTGGATGAATACGATCTACTTGTATTCCATACTCATCAAGAGGCACAGAAACAACATTCATGCGCCGATATTTCATGGTCATCCAGGCAGCAGGAAATCCAGGATCTTCAACAGAAACCATTTCTCCTTCATTTAAAAGTGCTTGGGCAATGAGATCTATGCTATGCTGTGCACCTGAAGTTAAGATAATTTGGTCGATATCTACATGAACACCTCTTTCAAATGTCAGGTAACGTTGAATCTGTTCACGTAGCGGTGTAAAACCATAGGCGTTGCCATAACCCCAATGGGTCAGATCTGCTTCGGATGAAGCCTGTAAAAAAGATTGTCTCCAAATTTTTCGAAAGTGTTCGTCCAAATACGGCTCATGGGGGCAAAAATCGATTTCTACGTTTTTATTTTCTTTGCCTCTTAACCAACTGTTTAACTCATCAACTGCCGAGTTTAATAAAGGTAATTCTGGCATGGATGGACCCTGAGGAATAACCTCTTCTGACGAGTTGGTTTTATATCCCCATTCACTTACCCTTGTTCCACCACGCGAATTTGTAACAGTGTACCCACGACTAAATAGTTCCTCGTAAACAATTTGTATTGTTGAGCGTGAAACATCAATTAATAAGGCGAGCTCTCGAGATGGAGGAAGTAACTCACCTGGTGGCCATTTTCCTGTTGTAATATTATGAATAGCTTGGTCAAGCAACTGCTGCCATATGGGATTTTTATCGTCTCGGTTAACTTTTAACATTCAATTCACTTCCAGTTGAAATATTAAATTATGTGAAAATAAATTTTTAGTACAGACAATAATTATTATATTATCAAATGTTATCTAATCTTATGTTTAGTTAAAATCGAAAAAAATAAATGGATTGCTTAATTAATATAGTTTTGGACGTTTTGATTCAATCCAAAGGTTGATAAGATTACATCAAACTACAAGCAGGAGTGATAACAATGGTTGAGGTACGTTACAAAGTAAGAGAAGTGGTGGACAAGAACAAAATTGATACATTTTTGCAGCAAGCTCGAATTGGGCATTTGGGAATGGTTGATGGTCATTTGCCATATGTTGTCCCACTTAATTTTGTTTGGAAAAAAGGGATGCTTTATTTCCATGGAGCCACTGGCGGGAGACGAAATCAAGTTATGGATGAGAATCCGGAAGTCTGCTTTACAGTTTGCGAAGAATATGGAACTATTACGAGCCCAGTACCTGCCAAGACGGACACCGCTTATATGAGTGTAATCGTTTTTGGCAAGGCTGAGCCCATTGTCGATCTGGACGAAGCTACACATATGTTGCAAGAAATGATTAATAAATATGTGCCTGGTTACTATAATCGTCCCTTATCCCAGCAACATGTGGACAAATATCGATCAGCAGTTTTCGGTGGTCCGGTTCAAGTTTACCGAATTGATCCACAACATATTACCGCGAAAGAAAATCCAATTGAAGTAGGAAAAATGTTCAAAACAGAAATAAAATAAAATGTGGTGTGGTGATTAAATGAATCAGAGAATAAACAAATACAACCAGCCAATTGGTGAGGAGTTATCCAATTGGCAAAAAAGAAAATCCCCTTCTGATTTGTATTACGTTGGACAATATACTATTGTCACTAGATTATCTCGTACTCATACTAAAGAACTCTATGACGTCTATAAAAATTCTCATCCTAGTAATTGGACTTATTTAACCGACGAACCACCTCACAACTATGAAGAATTCGAACAAACATTACTAGATAGAATAGAAAGTAGCACAAACATCTATTATGCTGTGTTAAATAAAGAGACAAACAAATCGCTTGGAATATTTAGTTTAATGAGGATAGATCAGGCAAATGGGGTGGTCGAAGTGGGCAGCATTAATTTTTCGGATGCTTTAAGAAGGACAAGAATGTCTACCGAAGCACACTATTTATTAGCCAAGTATGTTTTCGAAGAACTCCAATACCGACGCTATGAATGGAAATGTGATTCTCTTAATACTCCCTCCATGCAAACAGCAGAACGTTTGGGATTTAAGTATGAAGGCACCTTTAGAAATGCCGTTATCTATAAAAACCGATCACGAAGCACCAATTGGTTCTCAATGCTAATAGAAGAATGGCCACTACAAAAACAGGCATTAACTCAATGGTTAGCAGAGGAGAACTTTGATGACAAAGGAATTCAAGTTCAAAGATTAGAAGCATTTAAGCAATAAGAACAAAAAAATATCGTTCATTTTACGAGGTGTAATGCCGTTGTTTCTGTTCGCGTTACGCGAACAGAAACAACACGCAAAAACCCTCCCGCAAACACATTGCAAGCAGGGTTTCTTATAAAAATATGATTGCTCCTATTAGTCAATCATCGTAAAATCGTCAAAATGAAAACCCGGCGATACGATGCAGGATACGAGAACCAGCTCGTCGCCAAGCGGGCGCGCAGATCCTAAGCCATGTTTCCCGTCAGCATCCGACGCTTTTCAGCCTCGGGGTCTTGGACAATCTTGCTTTCTTCCGCAAAAACCATCGTCCTCCGCTTATCCTCGTGATAAACCGGCCAATCCAAGCCTTCTGTCGAAGGATCTCCGCTCCTTGCAAAGGACACCCAAGCATTCAGCATCTGCTCCGCCACGCTCCGCATTTTTTCATCGACTTGAAATCCCACCGTCTGAAGTAGGTCTAGGTTGTAGAGTACAAACGGAATCTCTGCCGAATGAAATGCCTTGCCCAGCAAAGGGTGCCCCGGTGTCATGCCGAAATCGAAACGGTACATCCATACAGGCGCATGCTTCAACTGGGCATCTACAAATTGCAGTGATGATCTCCAGAAATATAGCTCGGTCATCGCCTCGCTCTGTCCTTCGATCGTTAACGGATAATTTTTGATCCATGATGCCGCTTCCGGTGTGCCTGTAACCGCAACATAAGCTTTGGCGATTACCTCCTCTGCCAAATGCAGCATACCATCCTTAATAAACAGCGCCCCTTCGTCGCGGTTAGTACCGATGATTACTTCAATTCCCGCAGCCTCACCTTGGGAAACCGCCTCAAGTGGGGAAAGAGGCAGCTCTTTTCCGTCAACGACGGGCTGGAAAAGCATCACTGCTCCGGATCCTGCCGCCTGCTTTATCTTATCGCTGGCACGCATGATTTCCTCCGCCCGGATCAAAGCAAGTTTGTCCAGCTCATCCTGCTTAACACCAAGCTCATCAAGCAGATTTTGCGTTAGAATTCGGCCATACCGGTCCGGCAGTGCCTGCGAAGCGCCACTCTGCATAATTGCACGGCAGAACAGGCCTTTGGCGGCAGGCATGGCGAGTAATGCGGCGATACTCATGCTCCCATCCGATTCACCAAATACGGTCACCCGCTTCGGATCTCCGCCAAAAGCGGCGATATTGTTTTGAACCCATTCAAGCGCCGCAATCTGATCCAGAAGACCAGCATTGCTAACATATCCGTCTTCCTCTTCTCCGGAAAAGGGTCCTAAATGGACAAAACCCAACGGTCCAAGCCGATAACTGAGGGAGACGACGATCACCCCGCCCCGGCGCGCCAGTTCGGAGCCATCGTAAATCGGAAGGCCACCCCCGCCAGTTACAAACGTTCCGCCATGAATCCAGACCATCACCGGTAGAGGTTCTTTCAACGGCACATCCGGTACCCAAACATTCAAATGCAAACAGTCTTCCGACTGCGGAAAAGAATCGCGTTTCAAGCCAAAAACACCTCCGGATGGGTCCACAGGCTGTGGTGCGAGTGGTCCAGGCGCGTCCGCTTTCCTTATTCCCTTCCAAGGATTGACGGGTACGGGCCTACGGAAGCGCCTCTCCCCAATGGGCGGCTGCGCATATGGAATTCCCCGCCATGCCCGGATACCATGATCTATGATACCTTGAATAAAACCGCTTTGCGTGCGAATGATGAGCTCGTCCAAATTGTTGCACCCTTTCTTTGTAAGCTGTATGTCTCCATTCTACCATCAAATAGCAGGTTGCCCAATTTGTCCTGAAAAGAAAAAAACGGGGATTTTCGGGCTATTTCTATAAAAAAAGAACCCGCCCAAAACAGGCAGATTCCAACAAAGATAACTATTCATCAAATCATTACTTGAATCATTTATTCTCTTATTGGCCCTTGCTTAGTCTATGTGGGGGGATCGCCACAGCCAGCTTCCTTGCAGCCGTATAGATGTCTTCCGCTCCAGTGATCGCGGAGATAACCGCTATCCCATCCGCACCGGCCCAGATGACATCTGCCGTCCGCTCCGCCGTAATCCCGCCGATCCCGACCATAGGCAAGGCGTTAACCACCCTGATATCGCGCAGCATTGCCGGTCCCCGGGGCTCCTTTGCATCCTCTTTCGAGCAGGTCGGATAAACCGGTCCAACCCCCAGATAATCGACCTGCCAGGATGCCGAAGCTTCCGCTTCCTTGGGTGTATGAACCGAAAGCCCCAGTATTTTATCCCCGATCCGCTCCCGCACCTGCCATGCCGGCTCATCCTCCTGTCCGATATGGACACCTTCCGCATCCACCGTTAAAGCGAGATCAATATCGTCATTGATAATCAACGGAACGCCAAAGCTGCGGCATACCGCATGGATACGCATCGCCAGTTCCCTTTTGGCACTCCCTGTAAGCGCATGCCGCCCTTTTTCCCGCAGTTGTACCATCGTCACGCCGCCGCGGATCGCTTCCTCTACCACCTGCACAGGATCGGTCTTGCAGTTCACGCTGCCCAGCACAAGATATAGGCGTAGGTATTCCCTCATTTGCATATCAGTCATGGTCATCATCGGCATTGCGCAGACTCCATTCTGCGGCGATAGGCCCAGTGATTCGTCGGACCATTGCCCGCCCCGATGTTCAGCGTCTCCTCGATCGCAGCCTGGATGAAGCTGCGAGCGGTGTGGACGGCTTCCGCCGCGGATGCGCCTTTGGCAAGCTGCGCCGCAATCGCCGCTGAAAAGGTGCAGCCGGTCCCATGGGTGTGCCTGGTGGCAATTCTCGGTCCGGCAATCTTGGTGAATGAATTCCCATCGTATAGCAGATCCACAGACTGCTCAGCCCCGGCATCATGACCACCCTTGATGACGACCATGCGAACGCCGTAATCGGCAATTCTTTTCGCCGCTTCGCACCGGGTATGCCATGTCGTGATCGGTTTCCCCGCAAGCACCTCCGCTTCCGGTATATTCGGCGTTACGATCATGGCAAGCGGAAGCAGCTTTTGCTTCAGCGCGCTAGCGGCGTCCGGGCAAAGCAGCTCCGCTCCCCCTTTCGCAACCATCACCGGATCAACGACGAGCTTTTTCCAACCAAAAGCTTTAATTTCCTCCGTCACGGCTTCGATGATTTCTGCATTAAATAGCATACCGGTTTTGAGCGCGTCTACGCCCAGATCAGAACCGACAACTTGAATCTGTTCCGCCACACCCGCAACCGGGATCGGATATACGCCTTGAACCCCTAGCGTATTTTGTACCGTAATCGCCGTGATGGCCGACATGCCGAACACGTTCAGTTCTTGAAACGTCTTGATATCCGCTTGGATTCCCGCACCACCGCCGCTGTCGGAACCCGCTATCGTCATTGCCCTCGGGACCCTCATTGCAAAAACCCTCTTCCTGCCGGGATCTTATGGCAGATGATCGCCTCTTCCGCCACCGGAAATTGATCCATTTCGGACAACGCGTCCAGAAATGCGATTTGAAAGCTTCCCGGACCGCGACTGTCGGCAGCGTCATACGCTCTGATGCCTGCCGCGCCGTAAAAAGCAAATGCCGCTGCGCCAGCCGTCAACAGATCGCTCTCCACCGCGGTAAACGCCCCCATCATGGATGTCAGCAGGCAGCCCGTCCCCGTCACCCGGGTCAGCATCGGATGTCCCCCGCGAACCACATATGCGGCTACGCCGTCGGTAATCACGTCTTCCCGGCCTGTAATGGCCACTACACTTCCAATCCGGTGCGCAGCACGGGCCGCCAGATCGACAGGGGTTTCCCCATCCGCAACATCCGCATCGACTCCTTTGATGGCTGCCGCCTCGCCTATCAAATTGGCCACTTCAGCCACGTTGCCGCGTACGATGGAAACCCGGACATTCCTTAATATCTCCAGTGCCGTCCGGGTCCGGTATGGCGTAGCCCCCGCGCCTACTGGATCAAGGAGCACAGGAATACCATGCAAATTGGCGGAGCGTCCGGCAAGAATGGCCGCTTCCACCATTTGCGCATTCAGCGTGCCCAGGTTCAGCACCAACGCGCCGGCCATTTTCGCCATATCCGCCACCTCTTCGCTTGCGGATGCCATCACTGGCGATGCTCCGGCCGCAAGCAGCCCATTGGCCGTAAAATTCGTTACGACCTCATTCGTGATGTTATGTATGAGCGGCCGGCGGCGCTTAATCTCCTGTGGAAGAAGCTGCATACCCGAAATGTTCACCATCGGATTTTCTCCCCTTTCGCCATTTTAACTGGCCACTCCTCCAGATGATAGGCCATGTCCCAAAACATATATTCAAGCTGACAGCTTGCTATGAAATGCTCCTTCAGCCGTTTTTTTCGCGCCGGGGTCAAGTCTTCCGCCATAGCATCCAACAGCCCGCGCATCCGTTCAGTGACACCGCCGTCCATATCTCCGTAAAAGTGTATCCACTCATAAAACGGATGGGATACGTCCGGGCTTTTTTCCTCCAACAATTTTTTGGCAATTTCGGTATACGTCCAAGGGCATGGCAGCAGCGCCGCAATGATATCCTCAAGTGTTCCTTCATGGGCGACGGTCGACATATGCCTTGCATAATGATTGGCCGTCGGGGCAAGTGGATAACCCTGCATCTCCTCGTAAGAAACACCGGCAACCTGACAGAAATTATTGTGCGGATGCGTCTCACTGTACAATACAAAGGAGATTTGTTCATTGAAAAAAGCGATCATATCCCGGCTCTCGCATTTGGAAATCGCAATCCCGTAAATTCGCATAAATGCGTTCAAATATTCAAAATCTTGTTTGACATAATGAATCAACTGTTCCTTCTGTAAACACCCTTCAGCAATTCCCCTGACAAACGGATGCTCATAAATCGCCTTAAAGATCGGTTCTGCCTCACTTCTCAGTTCCTCCGTAAAACGCCTCATTTTCAGCACCTCCGCATAAATTGGGCTGAAATCCAAACAGGGAGAGCGAAAAGCAGCACAAAAAAAAAGCCGCCCCGAAATGGAGCGGCCTCATCCGTTCATTTGTAAAGCAAAACGCCGATCGACGCTTTGAAGGATAGTTTTCCGGCGATATAAGGATACGGGCTTGCCCGAATTTTTATTTTTCCCTATACCTTAAAAAACTTCCGCTAGAATCTGAACGTGTTGAAGTCCGTCTCCACTTCCCTACGCCGGTATGATCCGGATCAGGTTCTAAGGGTCTAAGTATCCTTATCTCAGCCGCTTAGCCGCGACTCCCCTAGTGGATTTCATATCAAGTTTTTTCACGTCTTACTTTAGCCCTGAATACAGAACTTGTCAAATGATTTCACATTGAACTTGGTATCTTGCCCAGGTCCAGGCATCAGAAAACATGCTGAAGAAGCGAGAGCAGGGTCTAACTCAAACACTCCGCTGGAAAAAACGAGATTTACGTCTCATCACAAAAAAATAATATGGGAAGAGGACCTTGACCTATAATGGCTCGGCTTTTTTTGTCTATGATCACAGCGCTTTATGGGCCTTCATAATCAAAAATTGCGGATGATGCAAAAGACGCTCATAAAATGCTGCCGACTCCGGCAGACGTTCCAGAAATTCAGGCAGCGGTTTGGGTTCAACCATTTTATCCAAAATAAAATGATCTGTCGTGACGTTGATGATTTCATGCAGCGGCCGGCGGTAAAATGTCACCTCAACCTCTCCCGCCTCCTTTTTTGTCCAGAGGTCGACAATTAGCTCTCTGGCAAAATAGTCCGGACGCTCAAAAAACGTAAAATCCATGATAGGGTGATGCACTGAAAACAGAAGATGGCCTCCCGGTCTCAGGACACGCCGGAATTCCGTAAACACCGGCTGCCAGTCCTCGACGTAATGCAGGGTTAAGGAGCTTAGAATCAGATCGAATGCCTCGGCTGCAAACGGCAGCGGTTCGTTTAAATCCTGCACCTGTACCTTGGCCTGATGACCGGCCCGCCTTTGCGCCGCCGCCACCATCTCAGGGCTGATATCGACGGCTGTCACTTGAGCGCCCCGCCTGGTGAGTTGTTCCGTATACCAACCTGCGGCGCACCCGGCATCCAGCACGGACCAACCCGTCATGACTTCGGGTAAAAGCGCCAGCATCGCGGGCCGCTCATAATAAGCATTCGCCCCACTATCCTCATCCACGTGCAGTTCATAATCTTTAGCCAGCCTGGCGTAAGCCTCCAGAACTTTTTCTTTCACAGCCTGCCACCTCCATTATTTTTCTAAATAAGGATTTTACAAAATCCTAAATATATTATAAAGTCTGGAAATTCAAGAGCAAGTGACCTTGTGAAACATAGGCTTATAATATAAATTCTATAATCGCAAAAAAACCGCCCCACCGGGGCGGCATCTGTAACTTTCAGCTTATCTTTTTCGAATGCTGCGAACCGCTCTGGATCAGCACGCTTACGGTTTGCCCGGGGCCAAGCTCGAAAAAAGAGTCCTGGTCCACGTCTTTCGCTTCCCATTCATTCAAACGCACGATGTAACCGATTCTTCTGACATGGGACGGAACCGTAAATGAAGCGACCGCTTTACCGCTTTCCATCCTTTCGAAATCCACGCGCCGTTCATGAAAACCTACGCCCCATATCCACAGATTCCACCCGTCATATTTGCCATCGGGCCGCTCGTATTGGACTTCAACCTTGTTTGCCGGACGCGGCACGCCACCGATTTCTTCGTACAATACCAGCATCGATAGACCGTGAACAGTCACCTGTTCATCTACGATGTAATCAAGCGCTTTGTTTCCAGCTTGCTCCCCGTTGACCGCCACTTTCCATCCGGTAAGGGAAAAAGGGATTTCCAACCTGATATCATGTCGATTGGCATTATAAACGACGATAATATTTTTCCAGACATCGTCATTGGCAAAATCCTTCAGCATAAAAGCCACCGTATTATCCTGGCAGCGGAGCACCTTCAGATGTTTTTCCACTTGATCCTTGGAGACCATGCGAAAGGCAGGGTGGTTTTTCCGGAGTTCAATGAGACCGCGGTAATAGTCGTAAACCGGTTTGAATCTGCTTTTATTACCCCACCGGATCGCATTTACACTGTCACCACTGCGGTAGCTGTTATGATCGCCGTATTTCGTGCGAAGCAGCTCATCACCGGCCTGAATCATGGGAATGCCTTGCGAGGTAAGGACAATACCATTGGCCAAAATCGCCCTCTTCACCATCTCACTCCCCAAAATATGATCCTTTTCTACGCTACGGTAGGGCTCGGATCGCTCCACCATTTCCTGTAAGCTGCCTCCGCTTGTGAGCTCCCCGTCGCGGATCTCCTGGAAACCGGCTTCATTTTGCAATCCTTGCGTCTTTAAAATCTTATCCCACAAATTCAGGTTATCATGAACGGTTACATAATTGATCGTTTCGAGCGGGGAATCCGCGAAATCATGTACCGCTCCTTTCACGCCTTCGAGAACTGCAGCTTCCATTTCTGGCCGGCCCGTGGCAAATCCTTTTCCATACCCGTCACTATCGCCTTTAATAGCACCGCGGAAATGATCGTTAAATACGGCAAACCCCCGGCTCCTTTGACTTCCCTTCAACGTTTGTTGCCGCAAAGGCGTCACTCCGCCAGTCCAAGGTTCTCCGTATATCAAAAGCGAAGGATCAACCTCGCGGTGAAGCTCATCAACAATTTGAACGATAGTATCCGTGTCGATCAATCCCATCAAGTCAAAACGGAACCCGTCGATGTGATATTCCTCTGCCCAGTAGCGGACCGAGTCCAAAATATATTTTCGTACCATGGGACGCTCCGTCGCCAGCTCATTGCCGACACCGGAACCATTCGCGAGCCTTCCCGCAGCATCCCTGCGATAGTAGTATCCCGGCACAACCGGTTCAAACGGACCGTCTTTTACAATGTAGGTATGGTTGTACACGACATCCATGATGACGCAGATACCTTTGCGATGCAGTGCCATGATCATTTCCTTGAACTCGAGAAGCCGGACCCCCGGCACTTGCGGGTCAGTTGCGTAAGATCCCTCAGGTACGTTAAAATGCTGCGGATCATACCCCCAGTTATACTTCGGTTCAGCCGAATCCAGATCATCCACGCGGAGCTCGTTCACTGTCTGAAAATCGGAGACCGGAAGCAGATGGACATGAGTTACTCCAAGCTCCTCCAGATGATCGATACCAATTTTGTTTCCTTCCTTATCGCGCAACCCCGTTTCCGTAAATGCTTTATATTTGCCTATATACTTAAAACCCGCCTCCAGATCTGCCGAAAAATCCCGCACATGCAGTTCGTACAATACGGCATCCTGCCATCCCTTTATAGGAGAGCGTTTCTCCTCTTCCCAACCGGGGGGGCTCCAAGCCTTCATATCGATAATGGCCGATCTAGCCCCGTTGGCGCTAACAGCACGGGAATAAGGGTCTGTGGCATAACGGATGCTGCCATCCGAGCTTTCTATCTTATACATATAGTACCGGCCAGCGAGATCGCCATAGAAACGCAGAAACCAGACACCGTCCCTCCACTTCTTCATGCCAATTTCCAGACCATCCGTATGAACTTTCACTTCTCCTTCGGTATTATAACTACCCGCATCCTGATAGAGGGCCAGCGATACCTTCAAAGCGCCCGGTGCCCAGAGTTTGAAAATGCTTTCCATCCTGGAATAAGTGCAGCCCAAGTCGCGTCCGTCGTAATAAGTTGTATTAATCATGATTTATACACCACCACAACATTAACATTCGATGTATGCAAATAGCTTTACCACATCCTATGTGTTTGTGTTGCCAATTGCAAAGGTTTATATGCGCTCCCTAAAAGCCCAAATTTGAGCGGGGATTCTGGCTGTCATATCAAATGAGCAGTTCATGTCTATAAAAAGTTCATGTTTCTGGTCAGTTCAGATCTATAGTGGTCATATCTGTGGGCGGTTCATTTCTATGCAGCTTATATCTTGAAAAAGAGGAATTGATGCAATTGTGCATTTACTTCAAGTATTTTATTGGAAAATGACCAAAATTCCTGCGATTGTGCATCTTTTTTGGGCAAATCTGCCGATTGGGGGAGAAATGACCGTAAAAGCTTGCAGATTTGCAAGCTTTTACTATCAAAGCACGAAACTTGTGGTTAAAAGATGCAGTTTTGCACGTTTTTACTATCATATCGCGGATCCAATGGTAAAATTTACACTTCTGCACGTTTTTACTTTCGGACCACGAATCCCGTGATTAAAAATTCCGACTTTGTAGGGCTCTACTTGCAGTTCCCGAAACTTGTGGTCATTAAAAACCGCCCCACTTAAACCGTGGAGCGGTCCCTTGTTATAAGTATGATTATTCTTCAATAAATTTCTTGTATTGCTCTGCGTTCAGAAGTGCCGACAGCTGCTCTTCCAAATTGCCTGCGACTTCAATCTCCAGCATCCATCCACCGTCATGCGGCTCACTATTCACGAGTTCAGGCTCATCATTCAATTGCGGGTTGATTTTCGTGATTTGACCGCCAACAGGGCTGAACAGATCGGATACGGTTTTGACGGACTCGATCGTTCCGATGCTCTCCTCGGCTTTAACCTCTGTGCCTTCTTCCGGAAGTTCCACAAACACGATATCGCCAAGCTGATGTTGCGCAAAATCGCTAATGCCGATGCGCACGACGTTTCCACTTACTTTTTCAACCCATTCATGATCCTTGCTGTACCAACAGTTCTCTTTCACATTGCTCATTTGTTTACAACTCTCCTTCGAATAATGTAATGATCCAATGACATGAAATGTGGATAAGCCTTTAATTGATGTCTGACGGCGGTTGTTTGGCTTCATTGGCTTTTCTGCGGCGCTGCTCCACCAATTCCTTGGTCAGCTTGCGGCCGGTAGGCGTTGCGGCCAGACCACCCTTGCCGGTTTCGCGGTGTTTGGTCGGCATGGCGCTGCCCACCTCTAGCATGACGCCGATCACCTCATCGGCAGGGATCACGCTGCCGACGCCGGCCAGCGCCATATCCGCAGCAGCCAGTGCGGTGACGGCCCCTAGGCCGTTTCGCACGATGCAGGGGATTTCCACCAGCCCGGCGACGGGATCGCAGATGAGGCCCAGGCAGTTTTTCAAGGCAAGGCCAACGGCATGAATGGCCTGCTGCGCTGAACCTCCCCTAAGCTCAACCATTGCCCCGGCCGCCATACCGATAGCAGAACCGACTTCGGCTTGACAGCCGCCCTCCGCCCCAGAAATCGAGGCGTTGTTAGCAATGACGAAGCCGATCGCGCCAGCGGTAAACAAGCCGTAAACCAGCTTGTCGTCATCCCAGCCAAACCGTTCCTGCGCGCTAACGAACACGCCGGGGATAATCCCGCAGGAGCCGGCCGTCGGCGTGGCAATGATCCTGCCCATGGAGGCATTCACTTCGGAAACGGCAAGCGCATAAGCCATCGCCGTGGCGGACGGTCCGCCAAGCGATGATTCGTCCTGGCGCATATAATCCGCCACTTTCTTGGCGTCTCCCCCCGTCAGGCCGCTGCGGGACTTGGTATTGCCGCTTAGCCCCTTCCGAACGGCTTCCTTCATGACCTGATAGTAATCCGACATCTGCCGAAACACCTCATCCACTGGAATGCCCGTTTCTTTGGCCTGATCCTCAATCATCACTTCAGCAATCGTTTTATTCTCTTTTAGGCAGATGTCTGCCAGTTGCTCAAGCGTTTCAAATCTCATAGGTCAACTAGCTCCTTTGGGTCAAATCAATCATCGTCACTTCTAAAATATGCGGTAGTTTCAGCATCTCTTCGATTATGCTTCCAGTTGGAGCAGAATCCAATTCAAAAACAGTCATAGCCGCGCCACTGCGGCCCTTGCGGTCCACGTCCATATAACCGATGTTGATGTCTTCGCGGCTGAGCAGCGCTGTCAGGCTAGCAAGCACGCCTTGGCAGTCGGAGTGGGTAACAGCGATCGTCGGATACTCCCCAGTAATCTGGACATCAAAGCCGTTCAAGGAGTAGACCGCGATGGTACCGCCGCCGATAGAGGCCGCAACCATTTCCGCTTTGCGTTCTCCTGCCCAAAGCATGACTTTAACGGAGTTTGGATGGGGACCGTTTCCTTTCCCCTGCACCCATTCCGTCGTCATCCCGACCTTCTCCGCCTCAATGTCTGCTTCTGGAATCCGTTCGTCATCCGTATCAAAATCAAGAAGCCCCGCCGTTAATGCCAAGTCTGTACCATGTCCCCAATAGGTTTCGGCAAAAGATCCGAACAATGTCATCTGCGCTTTCTCCGGCTGGCAGCCAAGCAGTTGGCGGGCCACCCTCCCGATGCGAACGGCACCGGCGGTATGGGAACTGGAGGGGCCAACCATAGACGGACCGATGATGGAAAATACATTTTTGAATCTCAAGGAATTCCACGCTCCTGTATAGGTATTCATGTCAGGAATTTGCACGGTTTTTCAAAATAGCTTCGCAATTACAGTATCGCCATCTCTGCTGAAAACGTATAACAAATATACGTTTTTCAAATAAGCGTAAACCTCTTCGCCGTCTTTGACTGGCGAAGTTTACGTTTCGCGGATGAAATATAAGTTTTATAAAAGTGAAACTTATAAAATCTTATATTTAGAAAAAGACAGCAAAAAAAGGTATGCAGCACCTTTTTCTCTGTCCTTTGTACCTGAGAGTTTAAACGGAAATCACCATTTCCGCGTTCCCCTTGGGTGGCTGACGCTCTCTCCAGAGCTGCGTCCGGCGACGGTTCCTTGTACCTGAGAGATTAGCCGCCTGCATGTGCGTACATGCAGCTTGCTCCTTCGGTGCCGCCCTCTTCCGGGGCAGTCTCTCCCGTTCGCCTTCATCCGCTGTATATTGAAATCATTTATGTTTTGGAACCATTTACAATCCTAATCATCTTAAGAATAAAGCAGACAGAACGGGGATGTCAACATAACGAAAAATCCATTTTTTTTGTTTTCCGTTAGCCTTCGCTCCTGCGTATTTTAAAATACTTCTGCAGCCTAAATCCGCATTCCGCTGCGCATGAATTCTATGGCGCCAAGTGCCACTATCCGCTTAGGCTTTCAATCTCCCCGAATATTATATTGGCTAATCCTGTAAAACTATTGTAACTTGCCAGGTAGGAAATCTGTACAGCAAAATGAATGGAAACACGTATTTATTTTGTGATATTCCTCCTTGCGGATCGTCTAGGCTTCAACCTGATAATCTTGTTGACATTCCTGGGGCCTTTGAGTATTAATGGTAGTAAGACAATTCAATAGCGGATGAAGGTAATGGGAGAGATTACTGTTTTATTGGTGACGCCGAAGGAGTAAGCCCTTGCAAAAGGGGGAATCTCTCAGGCAAAAGGACCATTATTGGACGCATCTCTGGAGAGAATTCTTAAGCGAAAGAATCACCCAAGGGGAAACTTGCCTACCAGCGCTGAAGCGGTGTGAACGTTTAATTAACCCTTTTTGGCCCGAAAGTCGGCAAGGTAACTCTCAGGTACCAAGGACAGAGCAAAAGATCGGTATGCCGTAAAAAAACGGTATGCTTGTTCTTCTGCCTGTCCTTTTTGTACTCTCAAAAAATGAAAAAGAGAAGGTGACTAACGTGTCCGAGCTCAAACGAACTTCGCTTTACCCTCTGTATGCCGATATTCCTGGCGTTCGCTGCATTGATTTTGGCGGCTGGGACCTTCCCGTCCAGTTCAGCGGCATCCATAAAGAGCATGAGGCTGTCCGCGAAGCGGCCGGTTTATTCGATGTGTCCCACATGGGCGAATTCATGGTTAGCGGCCCTCAGGCCGAGAGCTTTATTCAGTATGTAACCGTCAATGATGTTACGACTCTTGCTCCCGGGCAGGCACAGTACAGCGCCATGTGTTATCCGGATGGCGGGGTAGTTGACGATCTGCTTGTTTACAAGCTCGAAGAGCAGTCCTATATGCTGGTCGTTAACGCTTCGAACATCGACAAGGACTGGGAATGGCTGCAGCAGCATCTGACAGATGGGGTACAGATGACGAACAAATCCGACGAAATGGCCCTACTGGCACTGCAGGGGCCTAAGGCGGAGGACATTCTCGCTCCCCTCATTGAAACGGATCTGACCAAGCTCGGAGCGTTTCACTTCCTGCAAAATATAAACTTGTTCGGCACTGTCGTTCTGCTCTCTCGCAGTGGCTATACTGGTGAAGACGGCTTTGAAATTTATCTGCCAGCGGCAGATGCTCCCGCCGTATGGAAGGGATTGCTCGAGCACGGTGACGCCCACGGCCTTCTTCCTGCTGGTCTTGGCGCTCGCGATACACTCCGTTTTGAAGCCAAACTGCCGCTTTACGGACAAGAGTTGTCTCAAGATATTTCTCCGCTTGAAGGCGGCATCGGCTTTTTTGTGAAGCTGAACCAAACGGATGATTTTATCGGCAAAGAAGCCTTGCAGCAGCAAAAAAGCAGTGGCGTTCCACGGAAGCTGGTAGGCATAGAAATGATCGACCGCGGTATCCCGCGTTCCCATTATCCGGTTTTTGTAGGCGACACGCAGATTGGTGAAATCACTACTGGGACCCAATCGCCAACGCTTAAACGCAATCTGGGTCTCGCTTTGATCGACAGCAGTCATGCCGCAATCGGTACGCAGGTTGAAGTGGAAATACGCGGTAAACGTCTGAAAGCTGAAGTTGTAAGTGTGCCTTTTTACAAAAGAGCCCGAAAAGGAGCTGACTCCAAGTGAAACACCGTTATTTGCCTATGACCGAGCAAGATCAGCAGGAAATGCTGAAAACCGTCGGACTGAACTCTATCGAAGAGCTGTTCAAGGATATTCCTGAAGAAATTCGTTTCAAAGGCGATCTGCCTGTCTCCAAAGCTTTGGACGAATATGCACTCACCAGCCATTTGTCTGCTCTTGCGGCCAAAAATGCAAATACCGACCAATACCCAAGTTTCCTTGGTGCTGGACTTTATGACCATCATATTCCATCTGTGATCAACCATGTGGTATCGAGATCGGAATTTTATACCGCCTACACGCCATACCAGGCTGAAGTGAGCCAAGGTGAACTGCAGGCCATATTCGAATTCCAGTCCTACATTTGCGAGCTTACAGGCATGGCTGTTGCCAACGCTAGTATGTATGACGGCGCCACGGCCCTCGCTGAAGCCGGTTCGCTGGCAAGCGCGGCCACCAAGCGCAACAAACTTGTGATCTCCTCGGCCGTTCATCCGGAATCCAGACAGGTGATTCACACCTATGCACATGGCCTTGGGCTTGAGATCGTTGAGGTAGGCACGAAAAATGGCGTAACAGACATAGAGGAGCTTGCAAAAGCCGTTGCCGACGATACCGCCGCCGTACTGGTGCAAAATCCGAACTTCTTCGGTTCGATCGAAGATCTCGCCGCCATCAGTGACCTGGCACATAGCCACAAAGGTCTCCTGATCGTAAGCACCAATCCGTTATCACTCGGACTGCTAGAGGCTCCTGGCAAACTGGGCGCAGATATTGTGGTCGGAGACGCCCAGCCGCTGGGCATTTCTTCTTCCCTTGGCGGTCCGACATGCGGATTTTTTGCCGTATCCAAGGATCATATGCGCAGAATGCCTGGACGGATTGTGGGCCAGACGGTCGACCGGAACGGCAAACGAGGTTTCGTGCTGACCCTGCAGGCCCGCGAACAGCATATCCGCCGTGAAAAAGCGACCTCCAACATCTGTTCGAATCAAGCGCTGCTTGCGCTTTGCGCATCCGTTTATCTGTCGGTGATGGGCAAGCAGGGCATGATCGAGGTCAGTCAGCTGAATCTGCAAAAAGGCCATTATGCCGCAACTAAGCTGGCGCAAGTGCCCGGCGTGACTTTGCCGTACTCTTCCCCTTTCTTCAATGAGTTTGTTATCAAGCTGCCTGACGGCGTTTCCGCCGCCGCTGTCAACGCGAAGCTGCTGAAGGAAGGTTTCCTGGGTGGTTATGACCTGAGCCGCTCATATCCGGAGCTTGAAGGGCATATGCTGATTGCCGTTACGGAACGCAGAACGAAAGAACAAATTGACCAATTCGCATCACTGCTGGAGGGCTGTTTATGATACAGGAAAAAGCATTGATATTTGAACTGAGCCATCCCGGACGTATCGCGTACTCCCTGCCGGAGCTCGACGTGCCGGAGGTGGAAGCAGAATCCGTCATTCCGGCATCTATGCTCCGCAGCGAGCCTGCGGCTTTGCCTGAAGTATTTGAAGTCGATGTTATCCGTCATTATACAGAGCTTTCCCGCCGTAATTTCGGTGTAGACAACGGATTTTATCCGCTTGGCTCCTGCACAATGAAATATAATCCGAAGGTCAATGAAGACGTAGCCCGCTATGCCGGACTCGCCAAAATCCACCCTTACCAGCCTGAAGAAAGCATTCAGGGCGCGCTTGAGCTGCTGTATCAGCTGCAACAAGACTTGGCAGGGCTTACCGGCATGGATGCCGTTACGCTGCAGCCTGCTGCGGGCGCACACGGCGAATGGACCGGTCTGATGATGATCCGTGCCTACCATGAAAGCCGCGGCGAGCAGCGTGACAAGGTTATCGTACCGGATTCATCGCACGGAACCAATCCGGCCAGCGCTTCCGTTGCCGGGCTGCAAACCATCACGATCCCGTCCACGGACAAAGGACTGGTCGATCTGGATGCACTGCGCGCTACCGTCGGCAGTGATACGGCCGCACTGATGCTGACCAACCCGAACACGCTTGGCCTGTTCGAGGAGCAGATTCAAGAAATTGCGGCAATCGTTCATGAAGCCGGTGGACTTCTGTATTATGACGGCGCCAACTCCAATGCCATCATGGGGATTACCCGTCCAGGGGACATGGGTTTTGACGTCGTGCACTTAAACCTGCATAAAACGATGAGCACGCCGCATGGCGGCGGAGGCCCTGGAGCCGGTCCGGTGGGCGTGAAAAGCCTGCTGGTTCCTTTTCTTCCACGTCCATTCGTCTCGCAAACCGAAGATGGAACCTTCACTCTCGAAGGCGAAAACGAACAATCGATCGGCCGCGTAAAAGCGTACTACGGCAATTTCGGGATCCTGGTCCGTGCTTATACGTACATGCGCAGCTACGGTCCGGAAGGCTTGCGCCGCGTATCCGAATGCGCCGTACTGAACGCCAACTACATGATGAAACGCCTCGAACCTTATTTCGACGTGCCGTATCCGGGCATCTGCAAACATGAGTTTGTCATGTCCGGCACGCCGCTAAAAGAATATGGCGTGCGTACCCTCGACGTTGCCAAACGGCTGCTCGATTTCGGCTACCATCCGCCAACCATCTACTTCCCGCTGAATGTGGAAGAATGTATCATGATCGAGCCGACGGAGACGGAAAGTAAAGATACGCTTGATGCGTTTATCGAAACGATGATCCAGATCGCCAAGGAAGCTAAAGAACAACCTGAACTGCTGTTGAATGCTCCTCATGATACTCCGGTCACCCGTCTGGACGAAACGACGGCTGCGCGCAAGCCAGTCCTGAACTGTACTTGCAGCTAAAGAGCATCGGTTCATCTTAACTTAATATGAATTGCAAAAAAATGGCGTCATCAGGGTAAATCCCTGAGACGCCATTTTGCTTGACCTACCGCCGCTTATGGACTGTTTGAAGCTACCACACGAGATGTTACGTTGCATGACGGAGTCACCATGAATCATTAAAAGTATTGTTTATGACCGATGGTGGCCTTCTATACCAATTACCAGATCGCGCTACAAACGCTTCGAATTAATCTTCCTTCGCAGCTCCAGCTTCCAGACTGACCAATTCATGTTCATGCTGAGTTTGCTGGGCAACTGCAGGTGCAGGTTTCGATTTGCCTGTCAGATTCTTGATCAGGCCTTCAACGTCGATGCCGGACACATTTTTCAGCATTTCCGGTGCGGTAGCCATCAGTTCGGTCACGTAGTTGCTCACGCGCGCCGCGCCTTCACCTTTCCCCGTATCCACGACCGTAAGCTTGTCGATCGAGGAGATTGGCTGCGCAATTTTCCCTGCCAGCTCAGGCAGCATCTTGACGATAATGTCGAGCACGGCCGCCTCGCCAAATTTCTGGAAAGCTTCCGCGAGTTTTTCCTTCGCTTCGGCTTCCGCCAAACCACGGAGACGGATGACTTCAGCTTCCGCTGTACCTTTGGCCCGCTCCGCATCGGCAATCGCCTGGCCTTCAAGGCGCTTCTGTTCTGCAGATGCTTTGGCCTGCGTTTCGATAGAGTACTGCAGCGCATCAGCCTCACGCATTTTACGCGCTTTATCCGCTTCCGCCGCCTGCTCAACGGCATAACGATCGGCATCCGCTTTTTTCTTCACTTCGGCATCATATTGCTTTTGACGAACCATGATTTCTTTTTCCTGCAAATCGATTTCCCGTTCCTTGCGGACCAGTTCGACCTTCATTTGCTCTTCAACCATCGTCTGCTTGGCACGAGCCTCCTGGATATGGTAAGCCTGGTCGGCTTCGGCCTTGGCAGTATCCTGATCCTTCTTAAAGGATGCAACCTTCAGCTCTTTTTCCTTCGAGGCTTCGGCGATGTTCGTATCACGCAGCAGCTCGGCCTTTTGCCCCTGTTCTTCGGCATTCGCCTTTTGAATTCGCGCATCCCGCATCGCTTCGGCTTCCGCGATTTCGGCGTCCCGCTTTACCGCAGCAATCCGCGGTTTACCGAGCGCATCCAGATATCCCTGCTTATCGCGAACATCCTTGATGGTGAAGGACACGATTTGCAGGCCCATTTTCTTCAAATCCCGAGCTGCGACGCCTTGAACCTCCTGCGCAAACTTGTCACGGTTCCGGTACACTTCTTCTACGGTCATGGAACCCAGAATCGCACGCAAATGGCCTTCCAGCACTTCTTGGGCTTCACCTTTCAATGATTCAATTGGTTTGCCAATAAACTGTTCCGCCGCTGTTGCGACATCTTCGATCGAACCTCCGACCTTAATGATCGCCACTCCGTCAGCAATGACCGGGACCCCCTGCTCGGTATAAACCTCTGGCGTCGAAACATCCAGCTTATGTGAAAGCAAAGATATAAACTGCGACCGCTGGAAGACCGGCAAAATAAAGGCTCCGCCCCCACGGACAATTTTGATTTTACGCCCAGATTCATCCTCCGAAATATTTTTGCTGCCTAAAAAGGATCCTGTAACGATCATAGCCTCATCCGGTCCTACTGTTTTATAGCGGGCCCAGAATGCCAAGCCCAAAATAATAATAACTCCGACGACAATGATTGGGATAAGTAGGTATTCAGGCAAATCCATCAAACAACATCTCCTTTTCTCTCATCTAGTTTGGTGACACGCAGTACCCCGTCAAGCACATCAACAACGACAACCCGAGTACCGGCAGACAGCTGGTGACGCTCAAGGCTTGAAGCGATATGCAGCGTATTTCCGGCACCTAACTTGATCATGACCTCGCCGAAACCCGTATCGGGAATCGGAATGGTCACCTCGCCAATGCGACCGGAAAGTTCACGCATCGAGTACCCGGTGGAATTTTCGCTGTTATTCATGGGCTTGACATAAAAGAAATAAACAAGCGCCGCAATCACCATAGCCAAAACCACCGACAGCACAATTATCACTATGCCGCCCCAATCCGTGTAATGCGAAAGTAAAATACCCGCTCCACCAAATACCGTAACCGCGCTTGCGATGACCATCGGCTTCAAGAAGTCGACAGATAAAAAGTCCAGCAGCCCGTCAAGGGCATGGCTGACCAAATCGCCCAAAATCACGCTGACCACCGCAAACAGGATTCCGCCTGCCAGACAACTCCAGAAAAGCGTTTCCATGGTAGTGTCCTCCTAAATTGTTCCAAACTGCCTATATAATGATATACGTATTAAGTTCGATTTTGTTTCATTTCTTTCCTGCCTGATATCAGCATTAAGGAAGCATGGTTATAATGTTACACCTGAGGATTTTTGGAATTAAAAACTAGATCATTGATAGACCTGCACGATTATCAGCAGCTGAATTTGTGTGAAAGTGGAAGAACAAATAGTACATATTAGTGTTTCAATGGAATATAAAAAGGATGACCCCTGTTCAATACGAGACTGCTGAAAAAGTCCAAATTCTATAACCAGGATACCCTCCTCGATATTTTGAGGAAGGGTATCCTGGTTTCCTGTATAATAAAAGTATTAATTTCAGGTGGTGTCTCGGATGATT
>JAIRVF010000076.1 GCA_031254035.1 Paenibacillus sp. | reverse complement strand
AAACATTTTCGCCGCGTGGCTACTCGTTACGACAAGCTAGCAAAGTCATTCTTGTCGTTTGTGTACGTGGCTGCCATTTTTAAATTGACTCAGTAATGAGTTTTCAGACACGTCCTAGATCATGGATTTTTGTTATCGAATAACATAAATCTCAAAACATCACATGTCAAAAATAAAAAAGGACAAGACAGAACCGCCTTATCCTTCAATACTTGATATTTTCTAACTTGTTATGCCGCAATCTACTAGTTATGAGCATGTACCTTGGTTTCCACTAGGGCATCGCCTGTATTAGCTAATGATGCTCCTACGGTTTTTTCTTCTCCGCTAACATGGCCTTCGGTGTTTACTCCAATGGCTGGTTCTGTGCCTTGGGATATATTTTGAGTCGCTTTTGTCGCATCTTTAATGGCTTCGCCCATATTTTCGATAGCGTTTTCGGTTATTTCTTTAATCCGAGCAAGCTGTTCTTCTTTCTTGGTCGTGTCAACGCCACGCCCTTTGTCAATTTTTATTTCAGAAGCTAAAACACGGGCATCGCCGGAATCAAATAAATCTGTATGGCAATCTTCATATTGGTTTTTAGCCAAGCACATGATGTGATCGCGTATGTTTTTTTCATCATCACAAATAGCTATTGATATCGGCAACTTTATTCCTCATCTCTTGACTTGATAAGCCGCTTTTCAATTCTCCATTTATTGAACTACTTGAATTGAATTTACAAAATGCATTTCATCAAAATATGCTCCCCTCCTTATGCGATTCTCCCAACGATGCACCATCATCCGTGGCACTATCATATGCAAAGCTCTTTATCTCAGTGAACACAATCCGCTCGATTTCATCCAACTCTTTCTTGAAAGCACTTTCCTGATAGACCATACTCTCTTCTATATTGATCGAATGAATTAAGAAAATCAATTAGTTCTCTCTTCTGCTCTATCGTATAGCCTTTCATTTCTCCATGATAATTGGAATCTAGCATGGCATTAACACTAACTGGTATTTGATTCTATCCACATCTCTTTCATCCCATCACCGCCGTATATCCTCTTATCCGGGCGAACCGCTTTGAATGTTCCCAGCGTTAACTGGGGTGTACAAGAAAAAAGGAGATACATCATTCCATGTTCTTCAAAAGTCTGAGGAGAACAAATATGCAGTCGTCGCTAATGAAGAACAGCTCTTGCCTGAGGACAAGAGCTGACGGTTTGTTTCTTATACAGGATATACTGGATGTTTACGTGCTGCAGATACCGCCTCATGCAGGGAATAGGCTGCAAACCGTTTGATCAGCTCCTCTCGCAGTTCCCCTGCAGGGACGATTCCGTCAATGACCATATCAGAAGCGAGTCGATATAAATCAATATTTTTACGGTAATCTTCTTGCTTTTCGGCGATGAATTCTGCACGTTCAGACTCTGCTACCTCGGCAATCTTATTTGCATATACCGCATTTACCGCTGCTTCAGGTCCCATAACGGCAATTTGCGCTGAAGGTAATGCAAGACAGCAATCAGGCTCAAATGCTGGTCCAGCCATTGCATATAAGCCTGCGCCGTATGCTTTGCGAACAATAACCGATATTTTGGGAACCGTAGCTTCGGAAACTGCCGCGATCATTTTGGCGCCATGACGAATAATCCCTGCCTGTTCGACTTTGGTGCCGACCATAAACCCTGGGACATCGACGAGGAATAACAGCGGTATGTGGAAGGCATCGCATAAACAAATGAACTTGGCTGCCTTATCAGCAGAATCGTGAAACAAGATGCCTCCTTTGGCGCGTGGCTGATTCGCAATAATTCCGATCGTCTTTCCATCTAAACGCGCAAATCCTGTTACCAATTCCTTGGCAAATAGCTTTTTGATTTCAAAAAAAGAATCCTCATCAATCAGACGTTCAATGAATTCATACATGTCAAAAGAAGTATACTGATTGTCTGGAATAATTTCTTCAATGGTTCGCTCATCTTCTTTAATCGGTAGTGCTTTATATACGGGAGGCTTATTCCCGCAATTAGAAGGTAAATAGCTGAGATAGTCCCTTGCAAGCTCAATAGCTTTTTCTTCACTATAGGCAAGCACGTCCCCGCACCCAGAAATAGAGCAATGCATTTTGGCGCCGCCAAGCTCTTCAAGCGTCGCCTTTTCACCGACAACGATTTCAACAATTCTAGGAGAACCAAGGTACATAGATGCATTCCCATCCACCATGATGACAATATCACAAAACGCTGGAATATAAGCTCCGCCTGCTGCAGAGGGACCAAATAAGAGGCACACTTGTGGAATTACGCCCGAAAGCTTCACTTGATTATAGAAAATTCGCCCCGCACCTCTGCGTCCAGGATACATCTCCACCTGATCCGTAATTCGTGCTCCTGCGGAGTCGACTAAGTAAAGCAGCGGTACTCGCATTTTCTCTGCCGTTTCTTGCATGCGAATCATCTTCTCAACGGTTCGAGCACCCCAAGAGCCAGCCTTGACGGTTGAATCATTGGCGATAACACATACCGTTTGTCCATTTATTTTGCCAATCGCGGTTACGACACCATCTGCTGGTAGGTCGGGATCTGTACAGTTCGCAAAAAGCGCATCTTCAAATTCACAATCATCGTCAAATAACAATTCTAATCGATTACGAACAAATAATTTCCCTTGGTCCGAATTTTTTTCGTGATAATTGGGAGCACCGCCTTGCTCGATCTGCTCTATACGTTGCCGTAATCTATCCTCCTGCTCTTCATAACCCCTTGTCATCTTCATCTACTCCCCTTTGAAAATCGGGCGGCGCTGCTCCCGAAATGCTCGCAATCCTTCCAAGCGATCTTTCGTAGGTACAGTGACTTCATAGGCTCTTTGTTCAATGGAAAGTCCCGTTCTAATGTCTTTCCCCCATCCGTGATCAATTGCGATTTTTGCCTGCGACACCGCAATTGGGGCATTCCTTGCAATCTGTTCAGCCATAGCAAGCGCTCGTTCGAGTAAAGTTTCAGGCGGCGTAACATATTCAACAAGACCTATCCGAAGCGCTTCCTCGGCTTCGACCCTGCGCGCTGTATAGATCAGCTCCTTGGCACGCCCTGTGCCAATAAGCCTGGGCAGTCGCTGTGTTCCGCCTGCTCCTGGGATAATGCCAAGCGAAGTTTCGGTTAGACCGAGCCTGGCTGTCTGTGCTGCGATCCGAATATCGCAGGCGAGCGCTATTTCTAACCCTCCGCCGAATGCAGCACCATTAATGGCTGCAATGACCGGTTTCGCAAGTGATTCCAACTGGTTGATTGTATCGCGAATGAGCGTAACGGCAGCATACACTTCCGTCTCACTCATGCCCATTCGCTCCTTTAAGTCGGCTCCAGCACAGAAAACCTTATCCCCTTCTCCGGTGAGAATGACAGAGCGTACAGACGGATTTGATTGACACTCGGCTATAGCACTTTGCAGTTGAATTAGCATCTGTTTGGATAATGAATTGGCAGCTTGTGGGCGATTCAACTTCAGAATCGCGACACCCTGATTGTTACTTGAAACCAGAACGGTTTGTTCCATAACTAGATCCGCCTAACATCCAATTTGACTTGCGATCACCATTCGCTGAATCTCCGAAGTGCCTTCACCAATCTCAAGCAGCTTGGCATCACGAAAGAATCGCTCAACCTCATACTCCCGCATATAGCCATATCCTCCATGCGTTTGCACAGCTTGATTACATACACTCATGCACATTTCCGTTGCAAAAAGCTTCGCCATAGCTGCTTCTTTTTTGAACGATCTTCCTTTATCTTTGAGCCATGCCGCTTTATAAACCATGTTGCGGGCAAGCTCAATATTCATTGCCATATCCGCCAGCTTAAATCGAATCGCTTGAAATGCTGACAAGCTTCGACCAAATTGCTTGCGCTGTTTGGCATAATCAAGTGTTTTCTCAAAAGCGCCTTGGGCGATTCCAACAGCCATCGCGGCAATGCCAATTCGTCCACCATCAAGCGTGGCGAGAAATTGCTTGTAGCCGTTGCCAAGCGTGCCGAGTATGTTATGTTTAGGGACGCGAACCTGATCAAATATCAGCTCGGCTGTGTTAGATGCATGTAGTCCCATTTTTTCATAGTTGTTTATTACCGTAAATCCAGGCGAATCTGACGGTACAATAAAGGCGCTAATCCCATTCGTGCCTTGGGATCGGTCCGTTACTGCGGTAAGTACGATATGTCGCGCATAACTGCCATTCGTGATAAAGCATTTTGTGCCATTAATAACCCACTCTTCACCATCTAACACGGCTGTTGTGCGCGTTCCTCCCGCATCCGATCCTGCGTCAGGCTCTGTTAGTCCGAATGCGCCTAGCGATTCACCGCTGCATATTTTTGTTAAGTAGCTTTCTTTCTGCTCATGGGTTCCAAATAAATGAAGTGGTGCACCTCCCAAAGAAATGTGAGCAGAATACGTAATCCCTGTTGATGCACATACCCGGCTCAATTCTTCTACCACGATGGCGAAACTAATCGTATCCGCCCCTCCGCCTCCATATGCTTCTGGAAAAGGAAGGCCCATCAGCCCCAGTTTGGCTAATTTATCGCAGATCTCTTTCGGGAAATTGCCTGTTCGGTCTCTGTCAATCGCACCTGGTGCTACTTCTTCGTCTGCAAATTCATGGATTAAATTTCGAATCATCAGTTGTTCCGTTGTCAGATCGAAATGCATCACTCCACAACCTTTCTTTTTAGAGGTTGTTCAAAAAGTCCACTTTTGATAAAAAAACCCAATCGAGGCCAATTCATGGATGAGCGACCGCGATTCAGCGGTAGGTTTTCTTGCGATATAGAATTTCATCAGCTTCCGCTGATAACGTATAAATTCTATATCTAACACGAAGTAAATCAGGAAGCTATTCGGCATCGAATCTTGAATTCAGCCGGGCCTAAGTGAATGCTTACGAAGTATGTTTCCTTCGGAAACATTTCAGTACCCAAAACAAGCAGGTGCTTACGAAGTCGTTTTCTACGAAAACGTTTAGCTCCGCTCCTCAGTCCCTAGCTTCATCCAACAAAAGCGTTTTGAAAAAACGCACTTCGGAAGCATAGGCTAAAGCGTTTTGAAAAAACGCACTTCGGAAGCATAGGCTAAAGCGTTTTGAAAAAACGCACATCGGAAGCATAGCTTCGGTGCTGAAAATCGGACTTTTTGAACATACACTTTTAGGATTTGAGGAGATTAACGCTGTCATCTATTTCGACTTCCATGCGTAATAAATTGGATGCGAAGCATTTGCCGAGATTATCCAACCTCATCGTTGCTGAACCTCCGCCATCCAGCGCATCTTTACACACAAAGTTCATCGCATATAAATTAGGCAAGGTATAGCGAATGACCTCACCTTTCACGAGTCCGCTAAAATGTTCCTTTACCCTCTGAGGAGTAACTTCCAGAAGTAAAGTATCATACAATTGCCTATTGGGTGCGAATATGGCGATGTTTACCGTATTTCCTTTATCCCCTGAACGCGCTTGCACCAGATTGCGGAGCTGTACCTTTGTCATAGTCGCACCTCCGTAACCGTTACCTTGACATTTGATTCAATAGCTTCTCGAGGTACAAGACATGACCACATCCCGAGCAATTCACGCGGTTTCATGAGACCGAGAAAACCACCCATCGATGGTGGTCCGTTCAACATGAGAGGTGGGAATAATCGGCCGAGCTTGGCTGCTTCCTCTTTGCTATCTGTCCGTACAGCAAGCCGCAAATAGACTTCGTTCAATTCTTGCGCAGGTTCTGTAGCGAGTGGCCCATGCAGAGAATTATAACCGAGGTAGTCTGTTTGTACCTTTGCTGCCTGTAATCCGATTCGCTCCATTTGCCCCCGAATGATTCGATCCGCTGCTTGTGCCTTGGCTAAAGCATCTGGCCACGAATAACCACATATGGCTTGCCCGAGCCAACCGTCTGTATACCCCATAACCACTTTTAGATCATCGGGCCGTTTCGTTCCACTTGCACCTTTTACAAGAACACGATTCGCTCCAATATTCGACAGATTTACTTCCTGCAAATCCAAAACGACATCAGGAGTTAAATAGGCAGATGGATCATGGATTTCATACAGCAATTGCTCCTTGACCGTATCTACGGAGACGTGGCCCCCCGTTTCTTCTGTTTTGGTCAGAACGAATTCCCCATCCTCACGCATTTCCGCAATTGGAAAGCCTATACGATCCAGATCCTCGATGGATGCCCAATCGCCGCTGAAGTTGCCGCCTGATGCTTGCCCCGAGCATTCCATCAAATGTCCCATGAGAATGCCTTGCCCAAGCCGATCCCAATCATCAGGCTGCCAATTAAATTCATAGATGAGCGGAGCAAGGAAAAGTGCAGAGTCAGTCGTCCGCCCCGTTATCACAATATCTGCTTCCTGACGCAGTGCTGTTACGATAGGTTCTGAACCTAAATATGCGTTTGCAAACAGGATTTTGTCGCTCACAAGCTCGAAGCTTCTTCCATCTTCTTGATGTGTTAAGGGTATCCCTTGCAGTCTCCAACTATTTAACTGATCAAGCACGTCATCCCCCGTTACAATCGCTACCTTCAACCCTTCTAAACCTAGCTCCCGCGCGATTCGAATAACTTCTTGCCCCGCACCAATAGGGTTCATTCCCCCTGCATTGGTCAACAACTTGAACCCTTTCTCCTTTACATGAGGAAGTAGCTTTCGCGTGGTTTGCGAAATATCTGCTGCATACCCTCTCGTTGAATCTTTTTGCCTATCCTTTTGCAATATCGCAAGCGTCAATTCCGCTAGACTATCAAAACAAAGATACTGAATACCCCCTCTCTCCGCTGTTTCGATTGCAGGTATAAGGGTATCTCCGTAAAAACCTTGCCCTGCTCCAATACGAATTGTTCTCATTGTATCCCCCATGAATCGTTATTCGGTCTTGCCTGTAACAATATATGGGTTAGAAGCTTGTTCTATTCGATTGAATAATTAGAGACTTTATAAAAAAAAGAGCCTCCGTTATTAAGAACGGTAGACTCTCTCTTGATGATTGCAATTCGATAATTTATTTTGTCACTTTTGCCTTGGCTATGAAGGCCTCGATTTCGTCGACTGTCTTCAAGATATCTTTTGAGAGCACCTCGCAACCGTCTTCCGTGACGAGGACGTCATCCTCGATGCGGATGCCGATGCCTTCTTCGGAGATGTACAGGCCTGGCTCCACCGTTAGCACCATACCTGGCTGTAACTCCAGCCCGCGGTAATCGCCGACGTCGTGCGTGTCAAGGCCAAGACTATGGCTAACCCCATGATAGTAGACGTTACTCAGCTCTTCATCGCTCTCGATCAAACCAAGTTCCTTTCCCCCTTCGGCCAACACATGCTTTGTGATCTCGTTCAGCTTTGTGAACGGTACGCCTGGTTTGATCGCTCTGATGACTTCCTGCTCAGCCTTCAGTACGAGGTTGTAGATCGCTTTCTGGCGCTCGCTAAACGTGCCGTTGACCGGAAATGTGCGGGAGATGTCGGCGTTATATTGGTCGAACTCCGCACCGATGTCGACCAGCACCAACTCGCCGTCTTGGACATCGCTGTCGTTATCTTCGTAGTGAAGTACTGTCGCACGGGCACCGCCCGCCACGATCGGGTCAAAGGCATAATGTTTCGCACCCGACGTGCGCAAGTTGTATGTGAAATGTGCTTCCAGCTCCGCCTCGTTGACACCCGGACGCATATGAGACATCATGCGCTCGATACCTTCCTTCGTGATTTCGATGGCGCGCTTTATCTTCGCTACCTCATCTTGTGTCTTAAACAGACGTAGGTCGGCGATCTGTCGGTACAGGTTCTGAACCACAAGCATCGGATATTGCTCCTGCGTTTTGCGTGCAAACATCTCCGCCCGGCCTGGCAGCTCATGGAACCCTCGTCGTTCAAGGTCGAAGTACACGTTTTTGTAATCATAGTTCGTCACAGCAGCGTGGAAGAAGCGTTCGAAGGTGTCGCGATCTTGCACCTTTCCGATGCCGGTGATCGCTTTGGCTTCATCCGTGGTCATCATTTTTCCGGACCATTTCTCCAGTACCGGATCAACTTTTTCAATAAACAGTGTCTCTTCGACTTGAATGCCCCGCTTGGTGATCACCAGGATAGAGCTCGGTTTTGTCAATCCAGTGAGGTAATAATAATGACGGTTCGGCTTAAATGGAAAACTTGCATCCGCTGATTTATGGGGAGCTTCCCCAGCAAACAAAACGGCAATGGAATCATCAGCCAAAGCTTGGACCAACTTTTGACGGTTGTTTACAAAAAAAGTTTGTTTCATGTCTTGCACTCTCCCTTTTGCAATTCTTAATGCTATTCTAACTATAATCATATATTAGCATATTCTGGTTGTTACTATTCAGTATCAAAAGTATAAAAGAACCCTTATTCTGCCTTAAGGCGGCTTTGTTCACGAGCTTATCATCTCCATTGATGAAGGGGAGCGTCAGATGGCATACGCGGTAAAAGATAGCCAGGCAATGATATCGATTCTCGTATCGAACATGGGCAAAAAGTGCCCAGGACTTATATCTCTTCTTTTTCTTTCAAGTTTAATACGTGACTTGCTTTATGTATTCCTTCTGCTCTTGAGAATCCAATATTTCTGTAAAACTTATCAGCAATTGGGTTCTCGGTATATAAAGTTAATATTCGAAAATACTTCTCTGATTCCTCAATGATCATCTCTAATAGTTTTTTGCCTACGCCACTACATCTGTGCTTCGGTAAAACGTATAAGTGTCTCACTCGACCTACATCAAAAAAAATCGAGATAAGGATCAATATTTAAACCACCTATCCCTATGACTTCCTCATCAACTATTGCTACAAGTAACGATTCCCCAGGTCTATTAAATCTATTACTTCCAACTTTGTATTCATTAAGTAATTTCTGAACAAATTTATATCCCTCAGTTAAACTATTTTCTAGGACGTGTCTGAAAACTCATTACTGAGTCAATTTAAAAATGGCAGCCACGTACACAAACGACAAGAATGACTTTGCTAGCTTGTCGTAACGAGTAGCCACGCGGCGAAAATGT
>JAIRVF010000151.1 GCA_031254035.1 Paenibacillus sp. | reverse complement strand
GCGGCATTTTCGTCACGATCATGTTTTGTGTTACAACATGGACATTTCCATAGCCGCACCTTGAGATTTTTGACTTCTTTATTGACGAAGCCGCATACATGACACGTTTGGCTTGTCGGAGGCCCGGTATCGACAGAAGAACCTCTCGTTTCAAGTGAGATTTGCGCCCAAACTTTGGCTTCTTCGTATTTTTCCGTTTCAACATATGAATGATAAAAACAAGAGGAGATCCAGCTCGCGATCTCCCACTCCTTTTTCGGCTCGGGAATACATGACCAAGCTTGTTCATAATAAACCAAAGCATCCTCATGTTTGTTTTTCTCAGCCAGCTTGTTTCCAGTTTCCACCACAGACACAATCTCGTTTTCCAAATCCGGATGTTGATCTCCCAATTCCTTTACCATGTTCCCCTCCACTCAGAACGTCTTATATGCATTCGGTAAAGATTCAGACATAAGCACCGATCATCTGCTTCCGATGCAGATAGAACTTCAATATACGTCCTTATTTCCATCGGTGCCTTCTCCTCTAGGCTGGCTGCTACCGACAAATTCAATCCTGAAGATCTTTGGCCTTTTTTAAATATTCGTACGCCTCTTTCAGTTGCAAATGCAGTTCGTCGGCGATCTTCTTGATTTTCATGCCCTATTTGCTCATGGCCAACACTTGCCCGATTAGATCCGCTTCCCTTTCAACTGCCGCCTGGTAAGCAGGGGCGAGCAAAGACTTCCATATGTCGATGTCCGCATACTCATCCGCCGCAGCAACTGCGGCAACCGCTTGATCAAGCTCCGCGCATGTGATCCGCAAAGATGTACCTTCATTTTCCCGGGAAATAAACTGCATGATTTGTTCAGCGGCTTCTTTAAACCTTATAACTGAACCAGCTAGATAGCTGCCCGCATTCCAATCGCCCATTCCATGCATTAAAACAGCTACCGGTTGTTCAGGTTCACCCGTTTCAACAATGATAGGATCACCTGTGGGTTCCATATTCCCAATGACAAGCCAATCGGCCTGCCATGAGCCATCCTCGCGGGTAACGAGAGATCTGCCTTCAGGATCGATAGCGTATCCGATCTGTTCACACTCCAAATGCTCGGGATCAAAAATTTCAAAATCGGTCCATGCTGCAACCTGTCCGCTTACCGCCTTTAATTGTTTCAACCCTTCCATCAGTTCTGAATCCAATCTCATCTTCAAAAATCCCCATCATTTCATAGTTTGTGCTTGTCTCATTTTCCAGTCATACAGAAAAACAAGGTAATCCGGTCGCGATTCCCCCACGTTCTACCGTTTATCCCTAGTCTTTAAAATGAACATCCACTTTTTCCCGCAGCTCCTCTGCCAATCTTCTCCAGGGGCGTTTCCACGTGGATGTCGCCAAATCCTCTTCGCTTTGTTCCAGCCAATATTCGCCGTCCATTAGTTCATACATATCCAACAGGGTAACTCCTGCACAAGTCGGATTTTCAAAAGCCGTGATCATTGGCTCCGGCCCGTCATCCCAGTTATAATCGTTGACGACCGCATGCAGAAGCACGGGTGACGACAGCTTTCGAATCATGTCGCACATCTTATCCATGGATTCTTCGTACAAAATATGATCCACTTCGCGCTGTTCTTCCGAATTCAAAGTGAGCCGGACCGCCCCTTTCGTATCCAGCAGTAGATCTGCGAACGACTTGTTCTTTCTTGCCTCATTCCAAGCCGTCGCTAAAATGCCATCAGGAGAGTTGAGTTCTGCCCCATGCTCAAGCAGCAGCTTGATAACTTCCACCTGTTTGAACTTGACCGCTTTCTTTAGCGCCGTATCTCCCAGCTTGTCCTCCGCTTCCAAATCCACGTTCTTCTCAAGGAGAAGTTGAATACCTTCCAGCGGCATCTTATTTGTCACAAACAGCATCAAGGGCGTCCTTCCCCGCGGGTCCCGTTCATTCGGATCCAGCTGATCCACAGCCTCTCGAACGGCCTCAAGATCTTTAGATTTGCTGACTTCTACCCAGTTCATTCTCATTCCCCTTTCTTCCTCTTTTAAATAATTCCACACTCAGGTTCAAATCGTCCCTTACCTCCTTATCATCCAATCGTTTCGACGACGTTTCCTTCCTGATCTTTAATGTAGGTTTTCACGATTTGGAACTTAAGTCCCGGTAAAGAAGATAACTCAAATGCACTTTCCTGCGGTACCAAGTTGCGGCTAAGCTCAGTGGCAGCCGCCTCATTCAAAGTGATGCTGACTTCGTCATCCTCGCTGCTGAACCCGGATTTCTCGCCCGGCTCAAACACAACCTGAATACCTTGTCCAACCAAGATAAGACTTTTCTCTTTCAAAATCCGTCCGCGCAGCAGCTTACCGATAATTCCCGCCTGCTTCGCACCGAGATTGACCGTGTCCGGATTTTTGCTGAACCACCCCTTTTTCCCCGGCTCCCAGGACAGCTGATCGACATATAAAAAGCCGGTATTGGATCCTTCTTGTTCCATGCCTTTTTCTACCGCCTCTGCAATTAATGGAATATGCAAAAGAGAATCGCGTGATAAATCCGTGACATAACCCGGAATCTGCCCCAAGCCCGTTTTCAGTACCCCTAACGTATTCCAGATTTGCATCGCCTCAAGCTCATCGTGTGTAATACCTACCATTTGAATAAACTCCATCCGTCCATTGGGCGTATCGATCGTAGGCAGCTCGGGGTCTGACGTGAAAGCAAGTGCGGTCAAAAGCGTATCTGCTTCCAGACAAATCGGGCCATTGGCATCCAGATAATCTCCTGATCTGAAAACATTGCCGCTGTTAAAAACGTATCTCCCCATATTTTGCAATAAATTCAGCGCCCAGGCAGGCGGTTCTTCCTCTTCTTTGCTTCGTGTGAGTCGTAACGTTAATTCGAACCCATACCCGCTGTAATCGGCATTCTCCGATTCTTTTTCATACAATTCGGAAAAACCATACGTTACAAAATGCCAGTGCGGAACGGGTGTATCGCTTTTGTACGCGCTGATGCCGTCAAGCGGATCTTGCCCTCCCAGCGAATATGGAAGGATCGTTCCATAATGCTTTGGCTCCTGTTCCCCGTAAATTCGGGATAACTCCTGATCAATCGCATCCCAACCGGATGTGTTTGCTTCTTCGCTCATCGTACAGCGCCTCCTATGTATTGTTTAGATCTCAATATTGTATTGTGTAGATCTCATCATTCAAATCACATAACGGTTCTATTCTTTAAGTTAAGGCAATTTCCGGAGAAATCCAAGTCATTCTCGTTATGTATTTTTACTGCTCCTAATTTGCTTGTATATGGATATTTCCTGCTGATAGGTATTTCCGCTCGGAATTACATGATCAACGCCTCTTTCTCTTTTATTTGTTCATTATGGTACTGTTGCTGTTTTCAGGCACTTGTTTTCTACATTCGATTGTTCCGCCGCCTATTCGGCAAGCCCGTTGGGTTCAACCGGTTTACTTAGCCAATGCTCGTCAGTTTGGACATGGTTTTTGCGGACGAATTTGGCCACGGATCGTTTGAATTCCTCATACGGAAAAGCGGATGCCAGCCTTACGACATAACCTTCCTGTTCCCCACCACATTGGGACTGTCTGGTATAACATGCTTTGGCTGCTTCCTCACTCCAGATTCCCCGGTACAAAACAGGAACGACAGCTAAATTTAGCCTTGATGCCAACTCCTGCGTTTCATCCCAGGACAGACAAACACTTTGCTCATTCCATACGGAAAATAACATGAAATAACTTGGCAGTGCCGAATAGAACAGCGAGTGCTTCGCATATACGTTTTCCCCGCATAACCGGTATCCTTCCGGAATCAGGTATTTGATGCCGCCATGCAGCGTCTTGACGTAATGCCTAGATGAATGATCCTTGCTGTCAAGTGATCTGGCATGAATGAACTCCGGGTACATCGTCGTGTTTTCCCCGTCCATTTTTTCGGTAATGACCACTTCCCGTCCTACAAAATGCTCGGTATTCCGCAGAATCTTGTCATCGTCGGTATATCCCCGCGACCATGGCAGATGCATCGTTTTCGGATATTTAATTTTCATCGTGAATCACCTCATTTGTTTCAAGATTTTGCAAAATCATTATTTGGCAAAGGTGTCGGCCTCAGCGAAGAAATACAGCTCCGCCAGCAAATGATCGCCAAGCAGATGATAAATCCGCGACGCTCCCGCATCCCCTCCATGCAATATCTCCATATGGAAACTGACCATATTCACGACTTGCAGAACAAACTCATCATCATACCCAAGCTCTTTCAGCACATGGCAGGCGATTGCCGCAGACACATGTTCATGCCCATAATACGAATAATACCCGCGCGCTTCTTTCCAAACTTTGCAGAACGGTTTGCCCGCATCGTGGAATAACGCCGTGAGCTGCATGCCAAGCAGATTTTCGCCTTCGTAGAATACGTTGATATAATCCAATACG
Organism: Paenibacillus sp.; assembly: GCA_031254035.1. Lineage (GTDB taxonomy): Bacteria > Bacillota > Bacilli > Paenibacillales > Paenibacillaceae > Paenibacillus_AQ. The sequence goes on along the minus strand of JAIRVF010000151.1, from coordinate 40,613 downwards.
GCAAAGGTATGCTCAGATAAGGTTTTGGAATGATGCGGGTTCTCCTGATCATACCCGAGCATGACCTGAAAATGGGGAGAGCTTGCCAAATAAGCAAAAAGCTCGTCATGCCCCAGCTGATCCGTAAGAAGCTGCTCCAATCGAGATCGATCCAAACCGGTAGCTTCTGGAGCATGAACCAGATGCAAATCATGAAATCCTTCACCAAGAACGGGGAATTCAAAATTTTTGGCAAACTTGGTCAGCACTGTATCGTCGATCCGGCGTTTTCTTCCAAGGATTCGTTCCCTTGAAAGCTCGTATGGGGTATCGAACACATGGCATTCGACCGGTACATCATTAAACCGTTTCAGAAACTTGAGCCTGCGATCCCGGCTGACATTCGTTGCATCAAATACAACATTCCGGCCCAAACCAAGAGCCTGTTCAATCTCCGTAAAAGCTTCGTCAAAAACCTTGTACGTGTTTTTCTGCTTCGACTCGCTCCCGAACAATCTTTCCCGGATGGAATCCGTCGCTACAAGATAGGCCTTTTCCCGCCTGCATAACGCTTTGGCGTAATGGCTTTTACCGCTGCCCGGAATGCCGACCAGTATATGAATTACACTCATTGTTATCACCTCCTTTCAAGATCATGGCTGCATACTTCTAGTTATACTTTTTCTGGAGAGTGATTGTTTCGTTCAAATAGTCTGACGGTTTGTCTGAACCGAGCGCAGGGACGTTTTTTTCAATCCAGGTGAACAAGTATTCTCCCATTTCAGGTAGAAGCACCATGCTGATATCTTCCGGATTACGGTTTTGCCCTGCTTTCTCCCGCATGCTCCTGAACAAACTCCTTTCACCGATAGCCCCCTATGACTAGTATACTGGATGATTTTCGTGAAACATACGGGACTATAGATTCATACGTAAGCAGGCCTTTTCACCCTATTATCCTTATTTCAGGCCTTTATCGCTATATTTTCATGGTATACTTTTACGGATCTTTCGCGGAAAGGAGCTTTCCATGTCCTATGTTAAAAGAACGAATCGACTTTTTATGCAAAAAGAAAAATATTACCCGCAAAGAGCTGGTTGATGGTTTAGTCACACAAACCCATTTTGCCAATATTCTCGCAGAACGTTACCCACTTGCCGCTGATTTGGCTGAGCATATCGCTTCCCACCTCGGCGTCTCACCTACGTACTTGCTGCAGGCATCGTCCCAAACGCCGGAAACTCTTGCAAAGGCTGAAACCATTTTCGAGCTGCTATCCCAATCGGCCGCATCCATCGATGAGCAGCAGGTTAACGACATGCCGGATCGCGATGATGCCTTAACCGTCGAGCTGACCACTGCCTTAATGAAAGCTGTATATTACCAGCAGCTTAATGACGCGGCAGCCCATGATTATTTGCACCGGAACTATTTGAATTATTACTTGGATAAATACGGGCGTCCGGACGATAATGATCTGCCTCAGCCAGCCAAAAAAGCGATGTTTTATTATAAAATCCAGCTTTTCAGATCCAAACACCATTACCACGAGGTGCTGCATCAAGCCCGAAAACTTGCGGAACTGCTTGCTCCAGGCAGCGAGCCATGGCTGACGGCGTATAATTTCATGCTTGAAGCCTTTATCTATTTGAAGCAGTACGATCAGGCGAAACAGACGTTTGAGCAAATGATGAAGCATGTCTATGAACAAAGGTTCTTTCACCGTTTGAGCGGGATGTATCTCGCCTACAGCGGTTATCAGTTTACGGTTGGTCTTGTTCAGGAAGCGCTGCTGGCCTTATCCATGGCAGAAGCATATCTGGTGTACACCTCCAATCAAGGCGAAATGATGACATCCATAATGAATAACCGGATTATCATGCAAACGCTGCTGGGCGAATATGACAAAGCTGCTCTGGAGATTGACCGCTATGAGGATATGATTCGGCGCGAACCCGAAGAAATTAGACAGAAGTTCCGCCCGCTGCTCGATATTTACCGCTGTGAGTTGGCACTAAACCAAAAGCAATGGGCATTGCTGCCGCAGTTGATCAAGGAACTTAAAAGCAGCGCCGAAACAACCGACCAGCAAATGTCGCTGCTGTTCTATCAAAGCCAGCTTTTATTTGCACAGGGACAGCTTGAATGTTCCATGGAGCAGGCCTTGGCCTGTTTGCCTTATTATGAGTCCATTCAGCAGACGAACCGCTTGGAGACTCTTTATGAGTCGCTCGCCGTCGTCTCTGAGGATGTCAGAAAATACAAGGAATCCGCTGCCTATTACAAGAAACTAGTTTACCTGCTGCGGAGCAAATAATAAACCGGATTTCAGGCGGAAACCGCAATACGGATGGGCTATTCCTAACGTTAAAAGGCGGATTCTCCGCTTTTTATTGCGGACACAGGGTGAATATCCACAAAATACACTCCTTAAACCAGAAGTAAAATGGCTAATCGCCACCATCGTATTGTATTCATTCAAATCCATTGTCGCTTTTCTACCTCCCGCTTACAATTGTGATAGAGACATCGATGAACTCAAAAATACAATTGTAGAGAGGTGCTTAATATATGGGCTGGTTCGGTAAAAAGAAACATACTCAGGACGATTTGGAAAAAGCGAATCAATTATTAAATAAAGGTTTGAGCGGCATGATGATGAAGGGACTTATTCCCAAACAGCATCGTGAAGCCATGAATCAAAGCATTGAACAGGCCAGACAAGCGCAGATGGCCGCAGGCGGTTCCCTTCCTGTCACGGCTACCGCTATCGTCCTTTCGGTACGAGATACCGGCAAACTGATTAACTTTGACCCCGTTGTTATTCTGGAACTGGACGTGACGGAAACTGGCGGCAGCCGTTACACGAAAACGCTCGAAACGCTTGTATCCAAATTACAGGTGCCGCGGGCCGGGGACCACATCGGACTTGGGCAGCATCCGGCCTATCCGGCGGAACTCATCTACATCGGTCCCATGACTTAATCTACCCTGGAGGGATGATGATGCAAAAAATCTTAACATCTTTTGGCATGTTTCTCGTGCTCGGCGTTAGCTTCTCCCCGCTGCTTGCTAATTGGTTTTGGGATGATCCCTTTATCGTTATAGGTTCTTCCTGGTTTGTGCCCGCACTCTTTGCAAGCATTGCCCTACTGATTCTTCCGCTCATATTGAGTAACGTCTTTGGTCTCGGTACCGTTAAAGTAGGACAGCCGGCAGTGGGTCTAATTACGAGTATCCGGCAAACCGGAACGGTAATTAATAACAAACCGGAAGTCAAGCTGGAACTGATGGTAACAAGGCAAGACCATGACAAATACCCGGCTGAGCTTCGGATGATTGTTCCTGTCGCGAATTTGCCCCAATTCCAGCCTGGATCCGTCATTCCCTTACTGGTCTCGGAGAAAAATCCCAGCAAGATCGGTTTTGATGCCAAAGGTCATATGAATCAAAATGATCTTCAATCGCTTTTTAATGAACAGCTTGTTAAACAAGGCTTGCATCCGGAGCTAGCAAATATTGCAGAGTCAGGGGAGAAGGGTCTCGCTAAAGTTCTGGATGTGGTACCGCTGGGTACGGCAGTATCCGGCAAGGTTCAACTGCAGCTGACGCTGGCCGTAACCAAACCTAACGGGGAAACATTCAAAGTGACGGTGCAAAAAGAACTGCTTGCCGCGAATCTTGCCCGGGTGCAGCAAGGTCAAATCATCAATGTTATCTATTCCCCGCAAGATCCTGCAAAACTGGCGATCGCGCTGCCGGCCACGGAACAGGAAATCCGCCAGACGTTCGGTACGTAGACATGGAAAAGCGTTAGCCTCCGGCAGTGACCGGAATAGGCTAACGCTTTTTTTAAATGGCAACAATTTATCTTATTCAAGAAACGACTTCCTAATTACTTTAAAATGTTCTTAAAAGCTTCCGTTTGCTGCTTGATGCCAACCTCAGTCGCAAAACGTTCGATGCTGGATGCCCCGAAGAAACCTTCAACACCTTTCGTTCTCGACAGCACGTATTCCGCATCTTTCGGATCGGCAATCGGGCCGCCATGGCACAGCACCATAATGTCCGGATTTACCGCTTTTCCGGCATCGCAAATCGCCTGGACTTTGTCTACGCAGTCAGCAAGGGTAAGGGCTGTTTTCGCACCGATCGTCCCTTTTGTCGTTAGACCCATATGCGCAACCAAAATATCCGCGCCGGCTTCAGCCATCTTCTTCGCTTGCTCCACATCAAATACATAAGGCGTTGTCAACAGATCAAGCTCATGCGCTTTTCGGATCATTTCAACTTCCAAATCATATCCCATGCCGGTTTCCTCGAGATTTGCTCTGAACACGCCATCGATCAAGCCTACCGTTGGGAAGTTCTGCACCCCGGCAAATCCTTGTTCCTTAAGCTGTTTGAGGAAAATGTCCATGATGCGGAACGGATCGGTGCCACAGACACCAGCCAGCACCGGCGTATTTTTCACAACTGGCAGCACTTCATTACCCATGTCCACCACGATTTGGTTGGCATCCCCATAAGCCATCAATCCGGCAAGGGAACCACGTCCAGCCATACGATAACGGCCTGAGTTATAAATGATGATCAGATCGACTCCACCCGCTTCGGCGCTTTTGGCTGAAATACCGGTACCTGCCCCAGCGCCTAATAGTACGTCACCTGCCGCTACCTCCGCTTTAAGCTGCGCCAAAATCTCTTGTCTTGTTTTCATCGTATGTTTCCTCCTCTAATTGAATACATCATGATGTGTTCACCCAGTGCTCCTACTTCATCAGCTCGATCAGTTTCTTAGCGGCCGCGACGGCAAAAACCTGGTCATTAATGTCGGTGTCCATTTCAATCAATTCGACTTTCTGTCGATTAATGTTTTGTCTCAATATAGCAAACAGCACCGCATCTTCTTCAGCACCATAGAATGGCTGCCCCTCCACATCAAGCATGGAGACTCCCTTCAGCGGAAGCATTAATGCCGCCTTGCCTTGCGTCTGATTCAATTTATCCGCGAGGATTTCGCCCAACCTTTGGTTCTCCTCGAGTGTCGTCCGCATTAAAGTCACCGAAGGATTATGTTTATACAAATTCCGGGCTTTGAATGCCTTTGGTACGGAATCATACGGTCCGAAGTTTACCATGTCCAGTGCTCCAGTTGAGACCACCTGCGGAACTTTACAGCATCCGGCTGCTTCAAGCCGGTGCGGCCCGGCAGCCAATACTCCGCCGACCAACTCATCGCACCATTCAGTTGTCGTGAGATCCAGCACCCCGTCGATAAATCCGCCTTCAATCAAGGCTTCCATTGTTTTGCCGCCTGTGCCCGTCGCATGGAATACAAGCACCTCGTATCCCTGCTCCTCCAAGTATTCTCTTGCATAATTTACGCATGGTGTCGTTACGCCAAACATCGTTGCCGCGATTAACGGTTTTTTATCCTGTGGCGGCGCCGACTCGAATTGCACCATACCCGCAATGGCGTGAGCGGCATTGGTAAATATTTCCGTCGAAAACGAGTTTAGACCCGACACATCCACAATCGACGGAAACATGATGATGTCGCTAGTTCCGACGTACGGTTCGGTGTTGCCTGAAGCCACAGTGGATACCATTAATTTCGGAACTCCGATCGGCAATTTCCGCATACCAGCGGTAACAATCGATGTGCCGCCTGTGCCGCCGAAAGACAAAATACCGTCGAATTTCCCTTTCGCATACAATTTCGGAACGATCTTCTTCATGCCTCTCGCCAAAACTTCCGTTCCAGCAGAACGGTCTTTGCGGGCGGCAATCTCCTGGATATCGGCATTTGCCGCCTTTCCTACCTCGATGTGGGTAACATCTGGCTTAAACATTGGTTCGAATACTCCGCAATGAATCGTAAAGGTGTTAAGTCCAAGGCCTTCAAGCACGGATTTAACATATAAAAACTCCGCACCTTTTGAATCGAATGTTCCTGCTATAGCAATTGTTTTCATCCGTACAACCCCCCTTATTTTTCCATGGTTGTCTCAGCCGCCCCTGAAAGGGCTGTTCATGTTTTCTCTTTACAATCCATATGATACAGCGCTTTCATAAAAAAAGGATCGTATCCTTGTACGATCTTTATGTATATTTGTCTTATGTTTTGTATATTTGTTGTCGGTAGGCTTGCGGAGTCATCCCGGTATATTTTTTGAAAGTTTTACTGAAATGGACGTAATCGGGATACCCGACTATTTCCGCGATCCGCGACAATGGCAGCTTGGTATGCTTCATGACTTCCTGTGCTTTATGAATGCGGTATTTCGCGATATATTCCGGAAAGCTGCAGCCCACTTCCTTGTTAAACAAAGCGCTCAGATGCGTCCGGGAGATATGAATCCGCTCCGCGAGCTCAGTAAACGAGATGTTGTTCATATAGTTTTCCGCAATGTATTCTTTGACAAAAGCCACATAATCATAAGGTTCATCTGCCTGGGCCAATTTGTCCATCAGCAGCTTGTCTTGCTCCATCTGGCCGGTTAGCTTGAAACGGTGGGTCGTCTCCACAATCGCTTCCTCTGTCGGAATCCGTTCAAAACTGGAACCTCCAACGTATCCCATGACCGATGTATTGTCATACATATACTGCACGTCGATCGGACTGTGGACGGGTCCCCCATATACAAGCTTGATCGGCTGCTTGCCTGAAGCATCGCAGACCGCAAAGATTTGCCGGGCGATTTCCGCCCCCTTCTCCAGGGACAGCACTTTTTTCGTTCCCATCAAACCACCAGCAGTAACGCCCAAGTGAGCGCAAATGACATCGGCACCTGCTTCCAGCATCAGCCCCGCCTGTTCCGTGTTAAAGACAAATGACATCGTAAACAGATCCAGCTCATGCGCTAGCCGAAGGGCTTCCACCTCCTGCAGATAGGACATGCCCTCTTCTTCCAGCGCTTCGCGAAACTGCCCATCGATAAGCCCTAGCGTCGGATAATTGATGATGCCTGCGAAACCGCTGCTTTGAATCCGGTTCAAATAAAAGAGAAGCTCAAGTCCGGGATCGGTTCCGCATAATCCAAAAATGACAGGTGTATCCCCGACTACGGACAAAATTTCCCGCGAACCGAATTCCATCACCATGTCATTATTATTGGCAAAAGGCATGAATCCAGCAATCGAGCCGAGCCCCATCTGTCTGAATCTGCCTGAATTCAGCACCAAAATGAGGTCAGCTCCGCCCTTCACTGCATATTTGGCTGATATTCCCGCTCCGGCCGCCACGCCGATAATATGCTCTTCCGCCCGGACCTGTCCGCGCAGCCGGTCTAATATCCGCTGTCTTTGAGTTCCCAAAACGTAATCCCCTTCACTTCGATCAACCGCTTCATCTGACATAATCAAGCGGTGTTTATCCTACATTATAAGGGATTGTAATCTAATTAGGTAATGATAACACTGCTTTGTTTTTATTGTTCAAGCGGTTTGGCAAAAATCCAACCCGGATTCATGCACAGGTTTGCTTATTGTTCCGGATCTGAACTTCCGTTCTGCGAGCCTTTGGCAGGTATGGCAGCAATGAAACCAGTCCAAGTACAGCCAGAATCGCTCCGACCCATAAGGGGGATGCCAAACCGAAACCTTTATCAATGGCGAATCCTCCGATGGATGAACCCACGACAATGCCGAAGTTAATAATAGAAACATGAATCGTGTTCACCAGAGGTCCGGCATTGGAAGAGCGTGTAACGCGGGTCACCATAGCGGGATTCATAGGCACTCCTGCCAGTCCGATGACAATCACGGCGGTAACAGCGATCACCCGGTAATCCGGGAATACGCCAAAAATAATCAATGCGAAAGCTAGCATGATCAAACCTGCGGTTAATATAGGCATCATATAGCGGTCGGCAAGCCTTCCGGTAATGATGTTCCCGATAACGGTGGCTGCCCCGTAGATTCCGAGCAGAAGCGGAACTATCTGCACGTCGAAACCGGCGATATCGGTTAGGATCGGAGAAAAGTAGCTGAATGCCGCAAAAGTAGCTCCAATAATCAGCATGCTCGTGATGTAAGCAGCCCACAAGTGACGATTGGCGAAGGCGCTGAATTCGTTGCGGATACTTGACGGCTCCGCTGCTGGTGATGGCGGAATCAACAGCTGGCAAAGGATTCCGGATAATAACACCAGAGCGGCGACCGCCCAGAAACTTGCGCGCCATCCGAAATATTGATCGAACAGCATCGCCGCAGGCAAACCGATCGCAGTCGCAACCATTAAGCCGCCAAGAACGGTCGAAGCCGCACGGCCGCTGGACTGCGGACTCGCGAGCGACAATGCGATTGCTATAGATACCCCGAAGCATGCGGATGAAGCAATTCCGGTAATAACCCGCGCCACCATCATCAACTCATAGTTTGGGGCAAGGGCTCCCAAGATTTGACCCACAAAGAAAACAAACACAAGCGCCATCAAAGCTTTTTTACGCGGAACCTTAAGCAGTCCCACAGTAAGAAGCGGTCCCCCGATAATCATTCCCGCTGCATAAGCGGAAATAAGGTACCCTATCGACGCGATCGATACTCCGAAATCGCGTGAGAGCGAAGGCATCATACCTGCTACCATAAATTCAGATGTAGTCATGGAAAATATCATCAGGCCAAGCACATAAATGGCTAACGGCATACTAACAACTCCTATCAAATATTTTTATTTTGTAACAAACAGTACAAAAATAGGCAAAAAAAACATTCCCTACTCATGTAATATCATTTGAACATGTATTTATAATTTTGTATTGAATAGTACAAAAATGTTCAAAAAAAATAAGTTATCTTTCTCTCTCTAGAAAATGGAAGTTAATGTTCCGTCAATGATCCGTTCCGCCAATTCGTAATCCAGTGTAGCTGGAAAAATGACGCGGAGTCCGTAGTAGCTGCTCAGAAACATTCCGGCTAGCTCTGAAGTAGATTTCTCCTTCGATATTTCGCCTGTTTCCTGGCCCCTATGGATCGCTTTCCATATCGCTTGTTCAAGTAAATCCACATGCTGTTTGAAGATCTTCCCGACCACAGGGTCGCTTTTCGCCCGTTCAGTCGCCGCATTAACCAACAGGCAGCCTCTGCTGTCTCCTTCGGGTTTCTCCGGAATCTCCCACTTGAGCAGCGACCGCAGGCATTCTTTTACAGGCCCTTCCTGTTCCAATAATTCAATCTGGGTCTGAATGCCAATTTCATGGTAACGCTGAAGGGCATGCTCATACAGTTCGTGTTTACTTCCAAACGCATTATACAAACTCCCTCTGCCGAGTCCCGTTTGTTTGCAGAGATCTTCCGTTGAACAGGCTTCGTACCCGTTAGTTCTAAACACTTCAACAGCGGCGTCAATAACGGCAGTATCTTTAAATTCACGCGGTCTTCCGCTTTTGCTCATGAATCTGCATTCCTTTCTTAAGAATTAAGTTGTTATTAGAATACGAATTTTGTACTGATCTGTCAAATAGTTTCTTTTTGGCAAGAGTTCTTCTTTTCTTATATCAACCTTCTACCCGCGCCAATTCTAATTTACACTCAAAAGCGGCAGCAGCTGTTCCAGTTCATCTTCAAGTCCCTTGGAAACCTGGGTCATCGGAAGGCGAAGCTGATCTGTGGCGATAATCCCCTTTCTTGCCAGAATCCATTTTAATGGTGCAGGATTGGATTCCTGAAACAGCTTACGGATCAATGGAATCTGTTGATCAAAGAACTGTTTTGCCGACAGATCGTCGCCCCATTGTACCAGACGGTAAACATCATTAAATGCTTGAGTGTTAACATTGGCAGACGCCAATATTCCGCCGGCCGCTCCCTGCTTCAGCTTGGCATAGTAGTTGATATCATCACCGCATAATACCGGTCCTGCTCCATGCCTGTTCAGTTCCGAAAGCAGTGCAAAGCTGTCTGAACTGTCTTTTAATCCGACAACTCCGTTCATGTTCATGATTCTTCTTGCTGTTTCCATCGTTAGCCGAACACCCGTGCGGGACGGGATTTCATATACGATAACCGGAACTCCCACTTCTGTAACCTTTTGAAAATGCTTGATGATTCCCTCCTGCGACGGTTTGCTGTAATAAGGAACCACCACAAGCACGGCATCTGCGCCGATTTCTGCGGCACTTTCTGTTCGCCTTACTGTTGATACCGTATCATTTGTTCCGGTGCCTATAATAACCGGCATTTGCTGCTGTTTCTTTTCCCCTATAAGCTGTTTCGTTGCTTGGACAAGCTGCACGACTTCTTCCCATGCCACCGTCGGCGCTTCTCCAGTCGTCCCATTGATAACCAATCCTTGAATGTCGTGCTGAATCAGCCCTCCCAAATATCTTCGGTAGGATTCCAAGTCCAGCTCCTCGCTTTGCAAAAAAGGCGTAATCACTGGTACAAAAACTCCATACATATCCCGTCTATCCAGCATGTAAATGACCTCCTGTTCGCTGTAGTGAGATTAATGTAACATAGAGTTAGTTATCAGCGTTATCTATAATAGTTGATGACCATTATCAATAATATTGATGGAGTGAACGATATGGATCTAACTTATCTGCACACCTTTCGGGAGGTTGCTCTGCGCCAGAGTTTTACCCGGGCGGCTGAGGAACTGGGATATGCACAATCCAGCGTAACCACGCAGATTCAAAAACTTGAGAAGGCTTATGGTGTACAGCTGTTTGAACGATTTGGAAAAGGGATGCGGCTTACTTCAGCGGGAGAAGAACTGCTTCAAATCACGGTTCAGATGCTGGGCTTGTACCAGGAATCCATCGAAAGATTGAGTAGCCAAGAAGGTGGCTCCCTCTCGATCGGAACCATGGACTCGCTTGCCTCTTACTTTCTGCCACCTATTTTGCAGCAGCTTCGGCACCAGTTTCCCGCTCTAGCAATTCGTCTGCTTACAGACCGGGAAGATCATATTGTTCAAATGGTTAAAGAAGGCGATCTGGACCTCGGTCTGATTCTGGAGAATAAGCCCACCGACTCCGCTTTGAACTGGCAAGCAGTCAAAGAAGAACCGATCGTACTGATAGCCGGACCAGATCATCCGTTGTCACGATTGAACCAAGTCGAATTGAACCATCTCGCACATGCGGAGTGGATTATGCCTGAGGATAGTTGTAATTATCGAATCATGTTGGAGAAGGTTTTAAAACGAAATCATATCCCTTATACCATTGGACTGGAGCTCGGCAACCCGGAGGCGATCAAAAGATGCGTTATATCCGGTTCGGGAATCTCCATTCTGCCTAAAATGGCTGCCATTGATGAAATTCGCAGAGGGGAGCTGACGATGCTGCCATTTGTCCATCCGGATATACGTTTATACATGCAGCTTGTGACACATCCGAAGAAGTGGTTTTCCAAGGCACTCAAGTCATTCATCGAATTGAATCATACACATGCCGCATCTGACTGAAGTATTTGAATTAATGATTCAATTCAAGTCGTTCCTCATATTTTCACATAAAAAAATGCATGGAAGATTAGCTTTGACAACTTTCCTCCATGCGTTTGATTGGTTATTTGAATAATTTCGCTATTCTTGAAAATCACTTTCTGAGCTCATAAAATTGACATTCCCGGCGCGAGTGGTACGTTACGTCGCTAACATCTGTTTGGGTAATAATTGTAGTATCCGTAAAGCGGATGATATACGTAGCGGAATCAATCAAAAGATCGTCGCGGAATACCCGAATTGGAAACTTCTTGTGCTCAGCTTCTTCGAAATCAGCATCTGACAGAAGCTCTCTTATGGTAGCCATTAGCGGCAGTTCCCCCTTTTTATTGATGTACATAAATAACAAAAGGTTTGTAAAGCCTGAATTACGTACAATATTTGTGTAGAGCAACTTGTATTTTGCTAAAAATCAAATACCCTATAATAATTGTAACCGAATTCGATGGTGGTTGGAAACCAAGGCTGCATATACCGAGATAAAGAAAGCAAAGATAAAAACAAGGAGATGATTCCATGTCGAAACCCCAAGTCACACCATTTTTAATGTTTGAGGGACAGGCAGAAGAAGCTATGAACTTCTATACCTCTATTTTTAGACCTTCAGAGATTATCAGCATAAAACGTTATGGTGCCAATGAGGCGGGAACCGAAGGTTCGATTCAGCAAGCTTCCTTTTCTCTCAAAGGACAAACAATCATGTGCATAGACAGCTTCGTCAAGCATAATTTTACTTTCACGCCTTCAATCTCCTTATTTGTCCATTGCGAAACCGATGCTGAAATTACCGAAGCTTTTGATAAACTTTCCGATGGCGGTGCGGTACTTATGCCGCTTGGCAACTATCCTTTCGCCACGAAATTCGGATGGGTTCAAGACAGATTTGGTGTCTCTTGGCAATTGAGCTATTAATTCCGGCTCCATACTGAAATTAGTTCTTGTCATTATGGGAGGTGGGCCGCTATCGGTTACGGATCGTTTTTCCGATCGCTGCCCGTCTCCGAATTTCTTGAAGCCCGTCAGTTTTTCTGCAGAAATCTGACGGGCTTTTATATTTTGAGAAAGATGATGGTATTGGAGTTACAACGTCCGTTATATCGGAAGTTTCATTTCAGCAGAACGCAGCGCTTTTGCGATGTTCCCTTCCAATTCGAGAATCCTTCTTTGGGAGGACTGGACTTGAGTCTTCATATCAATCATCTTCTTTAGTTCTTTCTCTGCTGTCACCGCTTCCCCCTGCTTAACAGCTGATTTATAGCTCTTATCCGCTTCCGACTTCGATTTGTTTATTTCCGTGATTTTAAGATTCTCCGCGGTTACCTGTTTCTTGAATGTTTGTACCGGTAATAAAGCGTCTTTCACAATCTTCGCCTTCTCGGCTGATTGCTTCTTGGCGAAAGAGAGTGCCTTCTTTTTTGTATTGATCTCCTGCTTCGCTGCTAATACAGAAGCCTTGATATGGTTACGCTTCAAATCATACAACAAAGCCGATTTCGCATCTTTGCGTTTTTTCGCTTCTGCCGCTTTTTTGCCGAGCTCGGCATATTCCGCAAGCAAAGGAGCGTATCTTTTTTGGGCCTGCTCCGCTTCCGATTTCAGCTTGTCGATCTTATCCTTATCGATAAGTTGTACCTTCATATTCATTTCCGCCAGCTTGTCATTATTTTGCTTCCGCAAATTCTGAATTTGTTGCTTCTCATATGTATTAGCCGACTCCAATGCGGTAAAACGGTCATGAAGCTGTTCTATGTTAGAAAGTGCAGTATCCCAGCCGGAAGCCGCTGCATAAATCGGCCCGCTGGTAAGCAGCAGAATTGTCATTATGAAAACGAGTGCTTTCAATCCCCATCCACTGTAATGATTGCTACGTTTCATCAATCCAATCATCCCTTCTGTCCATTTATTATCCGAAACACATGCACAAAAAAAAGCACCCGCAAGAAAGGCCTATGGCCCACCTGCGAGGTGCTTCACCCGCACATCTGTTCGTTTGATATGAGTATACATTCAAATGAAAAAAATGTCAATTAAATCAGGAACATTCGTTCCTACATAATAAGATCTTTCTTTTAGACGCTGAACAGTTTTGTTCTGCCTTAACCTTTCCGCTCTCCGGAACGGAACCTGACTATGGACCAAACGATAAGCACCAGCAATGCGGCCATGCAAATCCCAATACTGAAACGGTTGTGCTGGTCAAACAGGAACATGATCGCAATAGCGGATAGACACAAGATAACTGTACTCGTTACATACGGATATCCCCAGACTTTAAAAGCCGGTTTGACTGGATATTGCCTGCGCAGCTTCAATTGCGATAATGCAATGCATATCCATACCAGAATCACACCGAACCCCGGCACAGCCATGAGCACCCTGAAAAGCTGATCCTGCGCGAATATTCCAAGCATGGCACCCGCAAGTAAAATAAACGCAACTACCATCAAGGCAATGACCGGGCTCCCCTTCCGGTTTGTCTTGGCCAGAACTTTAGGCGCTTCCCCTGCTGCAGCCATGGAGAACAACATGCGAGATGAGCCATAGACTCCCGCATTCGCAGCCGAAAGAACAGCGGTAACCAGGATGAAATTCATAATATGGGCTGCACCTGAAAGCCCCGTTGACGATAGTACCTGCACGAACGGACTGCTTTCCAATCCTACTTCATTCCAAGGAATAAGACCGCAAATCACGAGTATCGGCAGCGTAAAAAACAAAATGATTCTTAAAATGAAATTACCGACAACCTTGGGCAGAATACGCTCCGCATTTTCCGTCTCGGTCATCGTCAAACCGATCAACTCCGAGCCACCGAAAGAAAACATGACGACCAACATCGCCGAAAAAACGGAAGTCCAGCCATTCGGCAAAAACCCTCCCGATTTCGTAAAGTTCTCTAGATAAGGCGTATGATCACTCGGAATGATGCCAAAGATCAAGCCAGCCCCTAACACGATGAAAATAATGATCATGGCAATCTTGATCCCAGCCAGCCAAAATTCAAACTCGCCTAAAATACCCACGCTAAGTAAATTGATAAGAATAATAAAAGCTGCACAGGCCAAACTTAACGCCCATAACGGAACTGCCGGAAACCAGTACTGCAGGAAGCTGCCAGTCGCAATAATTTCTATGACGCAGATGGCCAGCCACATGAAGCAATACATCCATCCCATCACGAAGGAGACCTTCTCCCCGAAGGCTTCGCGTACGAAATCCGTCATATTCCGGTTCGGATATACCGTCGCCATTTCCGCAATCGAAGCCATGACGACCAGAAGAAGCAGACCAGCGATTACGTAGGAAAAAACCACGCCCGGACCAGCCAATCCAATCGTTTCTGCACTGCCTTTAAAAATGCCTGTTCCAATAACGCCGCCCATAGCCATAAAACTGATATGTCTAGGTTTTAATTTTTTTTGCAGCTTTCCCTCTGCCTGTCCCATTCATATCCCCCTGATGCTAAAAATCTTTGTCTACTGACTGTGTAAATGGTTAATGCTTGTACAGTATAACCTATAATGCCGATGTCTGAATACTAAACGCGCCTTTCTAAAAGAGGTTGTTCAAAAAGTTTTAAGATTAATTTAAACCAGATTATACCCTGTATGTGTTATGATCGTATTCTGCTGCCATAAACAGCCAAAACAATAATCATTACAAGGATGCGATAACCCGATGCTTCATTCCTATCTATTTCCTATTTCCGACGCCTTCATGTTTTTTCCTTTTGCGGCGTTTCTATTCACATTGCCATTTATGATCATTCAATATCGTAAATATGGGTACATCAATAAAGTAAGGGCTTTTATGCTGTACTTGTTTCTATTGTATTTGATGAATGCATTTTTCCTAGTGATTTTGCCACTGCCTCCAACCAGACATAACGCAGCTTTGACATCAGGAGCCTTGCAGCCTATCCCCCTGAATTTTGTTAATGATATTCTAAAGGAAACCTCTGTGGTCGCATCCCAGCCATCAACTTATTTGCACTTGCTGAAAGAACGCGCTTTTCTCCAGGTTGTTTTCAACATTCTGCTGACAGTTCCTTTCGGGATGATGCTCCGTTACTATTTCCGTACGGGCTGGGCGCGTGCCATCGCTTTTTCATTCCTGCTGTCCCTCTTTTTCGAGGTAACGCAGATTACCGCCATTTACGGACTGTTTGACCATCCTTACCGCGTATTTGACGTGGATGATTTGATCATGAACACACTTGGGGGCATTTGCGGGTATTTGGCGGCCGAATGGCTGGCCAGATTTTTGCCCCGGATTGAAAAGCTTGATGACAATGTCGATCTTTCCACCAAAAGGGTCACCTATACACGCAGAGCTATCGCTTTTATTATCGATTCGATCATCTGCCCTATACTTGTGTCAATATGTTATTTTCTTCATATCCCAGCTTCTTATTTGGTCGCGTCAGGCATTTACTTTATGCTGATCCCTTGGTTGACAGACGGTGTGACGCCTGGGAAATGGATGGTGCGCATCCGGTTGACGAAAATGGGCGAAAGGATCTCGATTGCGGCTCTGTTCAAACGTTATGCGTTGCTTTATTGGGTGTTTTTTGGTTTGATCATGCTTCTCGGCTCTTCACTTGACAATCTACCGAATATCTCGCGTGCTTTTCTGGGCGTCGTGGTTTTCTTCCTGAGTGCGTGGTTTTTCGTTCATGTCGTGATCCGTATGTTCAGAAAAGATACTTTGTTCTATGAGAAATTAAGTAAAACCCATCACGTGATCCTATGGAAAAAAGCATCTGAGCCCATAGTAAAAGAGCCTGAATAAAGGCTCTTTTTTCATGCTTCTATTCTCTTCACACTTCTTAATTATTCATATCTTAGCTTCTCGTCGGATCTAACTTGGCTGCTTTTTTTGCCGGGAACACGCCGAAAACGATGCCGATCCCGCCGACAAGAAGGGAGATGATGCTGAATGTCATGGAATGATTTGTTATTGTCAACCTTACGAAGGCTACTCTCCTTTAGGGAACACAAAAAAGCCGTCACGGGCTATAGACCTCATTCGGCTTATTTTGCAGGGTGCTCTCCGGAGTTTCGTTACTGTACTCAGCGGCTTTGCATCGTATTCAGCGAGGCGAATGCCAGCGACACAAATCCCTCGGCTGCCTCTCCCTGGGGAATTTCCACATGGAAAACATAGCAACTACCGTCAAACTCTTTTACAATATACTCATACGTTCCCGTTTTATCCTGCGCCTGTAGAAATAATCTAGCATCCTTCATCGAACTAGTCAGGACACTGCCGTGCAGCTGCACTGCTTTACCATACTTTCTGAGCCCATCTTCGCCCTCAAGCAGCAGTTTATTCAGGCTAAAACTGGGTGGAAGCTTCTCAATCCGCACCTGGAATCGGGGATCTACGTTAAAATACAGCACGTTTTTTGCCTTATCGAACGTGAACTGCTCGAAAATATATAGGGAGTATCCGGCTCCATGAACCAGTACCGCAATACGCTGCTCCTTGTTGCCTTCAAGCATCACATCTAGCTCTTTCTCCTTTGGCAGATCTTCCTCCTTCGAGTCCTTGCCATCCTTTTTTTTGGATTCCAACTTTGAAATTCCTGTCAGGACCAGCTGTTTCAGCGTCGTCTCGCCTTTGATGGGTTTCTCCACGTATCGAAAATTGACTTGTTGATCTGGATTTACATCTTCCATAGCCTGATTCAGATCCTCACCAAATTGAAAAGACATCGGGGTACCATGAACGATGATTTCCACCGTATGCGAATCGGCAAGCCCAGTAAAGCTGCCTGTCCCCTGCATGATGGCAGGAATATCTGGATTCGCTGCATGATCCTTATGATTCTGGGAATATTGCCCGGACTTCGTCGGTTCCTCGTTTACAGGTTTATGTTGGCCTTGCCCGGCGGAATTATTTTTCGGTTTGCTCTCGCATGCAGCAAGTGACAAAGCTAACAGGATAGCCAGCAGTACGGAGCCCATTTTTACTTTGTTGATACGCATCTGTAGAAAACGCCACCTCCTTACCCTTTAGACTGCATCAGGCCGGATTTAGTTTCACCGATACGAGAAAACCATTGTACGCTTAAAACGAAAAAATCCACCAGCAGTTCTCCTGCTAGCGGATTTTATTCGTTCATGATGCTTGCTCTCTTGATCGCTTTATCCCTATTCAGCTCTTCCAAGAATATGCTTATCTTCATTAGATCCAAATGGCACATTAATCCAATGATGAATGTCTATTGTGTCTTCGCCAAAATGAACCTCGTATGTTAAACCGAACGGAGTCTCAACACCCCGAATCGTAAGAAGCAGCGTGTCCGTCGATTTCCAAGTAAAACTTGCTGCGGTGCGGAGCTCTTGCCGGTTAAACAACCGTGATTGGCTAAATGCCCAATCATGGCGGCCCAAAGGGATCCGGTACCCCTCCTCAGCATCCTTGAAAGACAAATACACGGTATCCTGCTCAAAATCGAAGCGAAAGTTGTTTATGGAAAACTCGTTTTCTTCAAGCACATAATTTCTTCCGCTAATTTCCGTTTCCAACTCCGAACCCGCTTGCAGCTGCGGCAAGTCCAAATGAAGCTGATCCAAACGTTCCATTAATTCTCCCGAATGTTCATCCGTTTCTTGCGGTTCAGCCAAAAACCCGCCAAGAAGCTCATCCCAAACGCAGTTTAAAACAGCCTGCAAGTCCCCCGTGCCTGCGGTCATAGCAATAACGGCATCCTGCTCCGGCAGCACGATACAATATTGGCCAAAAGCCCCGTCTCCACGGTAGATATCATGGCGGCAGCGCCAAAATTGATAGCCGTAACCTTGGGACCAGTCACTGTCACCGCCGTCGCCGTTTGCAATTTGTTTGCTTGTCGCTTCTTCGATCCAATCCTCTTCAATCAGCCGCTGGCCATGCCAGACCCCTTTTTGAAGATACAATTGCCCGAACTTCGCAATATCCTCCGTAGTGATACTCAGTCCGTAGCCTCCGGTATGTATGCCGCGCGGACAAGTTTCCCAGGTCGGATTTTGAATGCCAAGCGGTTTAAACAGGCGGTTATGCAAAAACTCCAGCAAATTCTGTCCAGAAGCCTTCTGCAAAATGGCGGATAACATATATGTAGCGCCGGTATTATACAGAAAATGAGTACCAGGCTCAAACTCCACGGGCAGCTTCAGGAAAGCCCTCGCCCAATTACCATCCTCCGCCTTATGGAGTGAACCCATCGTATCGTCGGAATGTCCCGTACCCATCATGAGAAGATGGCGGATTTGCATCGCTGCGAGATTGGACGAGGCTTCGCCCGGCAGATCCTCGGGAAAATAAGAAACGAGCGGATCATCCAGCGTTAATATCCCTTCATGAACAGCCATGCCAATCGCGGTCGAGGTGAAGCTTTTGCTAAGCGAAAATAACATGTGCGGAAGTTCAGGCGTATAAGGCTGCCACCATCCTTCTGCCGCCACATGGCCGTGACGGAGAAGCATAAAGCTATGCAGCTCAATATGATGCGCTTTCAAACGATCCAGAAAACTAATGACATGTTTCGAGGAAATCCCCAGCTCCTTCGGGCTTTTCCTTGGCAGCGATATTTCCGTATTTTGCATGAATCCTATCTCCTTTGCTTCAGAATTTTTGCAAAAATCATCCTCTGGCGCATGAAATAAAAAAGTGAGATCACTCATCAACATTATACATAATTTGGGACAGGTAGATATAAATCTAGTCACTAATACCGAAAGTTATCCTCACTCAATGGCATCTATACCACGGATTATGCGCTTATCATTGCCGGCACAATTAAAAGCTGATATTCCGTCCTCCATGAATCCAAAGGTGCGCAGCATGCAATTCAGGTTATAATAGAACATGTAATTTCATAGAAAACGAGATTCGAACAAAACTGGAGGATGCACTCACGATGAAAGATTTCAACCACATGCTAGAAAAATACGCCGAACTTGTCATCAAAGTGGGCGTCAACATTCAGCCGGGTCAGGTTCTATACGTTCAAGCGCCTTTGGAGACCGTAGATTTCACTCGGCAGGTCGTTTCGAAAGCTTATGAAGCTGGCGCCAAATATGTTCAGGTGGATTGGGATGATGAAAAAATCACCCGGATCCGTTACGAAAAAGCTCCAGACGACTCATTTGGCTATTATCCAAAATGGCAGGCGGACATGATGGAGCAGCTCGCTGAAGGGGGCGGTGCGGTATTACATATTAAAGTCCCAGATCCGGAGCTGTTCCGCGGCATCGATTCTTCCAAAGTATCCACAGCCGTCAAGGCTGCAGCGGTTGCCCGCGAAAAATACCAGGCTTATGTGCGCAGCAATAAAGTCACCTGGTCGTTAATCAAAGCTCCAACGAAGGCTTGGGCAGACAAGGTATTCGCCGACCTGCCGGAAGAACAGCGCATAACCGCCATGTGGGAAGCCGTCTTCCAGATGAACCGCGTCACGGAGGACAATGATCCGGTCGCCGCTTGGAAGGATCATATCCAAACGCTCAAGCAAAAGCAGGAATACATGAATAACAAACGTTACAAAGCATTCCATTACCGTGCACCGGGTACAGATCTACATGTCGAAATGCCGGATGGTTATTTGTGGCTCGGCGGCGGCGATTATAATGAAGATGGACATTATTTTGTCGCCAATATGCCGACTGAGGAAATCTATACGATGCCGCTTCGCACTGGCGTGAACGGGACGGTTACGAGTACGCTCCCACTGAATCTGAACGGCCGTCTGGTCGAAGGGATTAAGCTTGCCTTCAAGGATGGCAAAGTCACCGAATATGACGCCGTTTCCGGGCGCGAGCATCTGACTTCCCTGCTTGAAACGGATGAAGGAGCGTCCTATCTCGGCGAAATGGCCCTGGTGCCATTCGACTCTCCGATCTCCCAAATGAAGCGGGTATTCTTCAACACCGGCATCGATGAAAATGCTTCCTGCCACTTTGCTCTCGGAAGCTCATATCCGGTTAACATCGAAGGCGGTACCAAGCTTGGCAAAGAAGAGCTACTGGCCCGCGGCGCTAATGTTAGTCTGACGCATGTCGATTTCATGGTCGGCTCCGTGGAGCTCGAAATAGACGGCGAATTGCCTGACGGAACGATTGAACCGGTATTCCGGAATGGAGTCTGGGTATAACGGGATGAATTAGCTTTTTATGTATTAATGGACGGTTCTGCATCCCAAGCCAAGGAGGAGGCAAAACAATTGATTTTAGAAATAAAGGATAAGTTATTTAAAGTAGCAGTGAATTTAGAAGTTAAATAATTTCGATGAAATGCGTGATTTATTAAAATATCTCATTTCTTTCACTAACACGATTATAGTCAAGTTGGTAAAAGTCATTTTAAAGTTCCTTATTAAACTGCCAAAATAGGAAAGCCACATTAGAGTCAAATACTTTAATGTGGCTTTCAAACAAGATCAATCATATTATTCTATTTAAAAATATATTACAAACCATTAAAAACTTCATCTAACAGAAACTAACCAGGGCAGTTGATGTTTTTAATTAAACTTAATAAGTATTTTCATTATATCCTTGAGCAATATTTGCTTTATCTTGAAAATCATCTGGTGCACCACCGGTTATTTGGGATACAACGTCTCCACCCGTATACAGAATGCCTAAAGGGAAAAGCAACTTACCAGTAACCATAATTATAATTGCCAAACCATTCTGATGTTCTAATTTGTTTGACTCCATCTTTGACATAAGCGGACCATTCTTTATAGTATGGAGAGTATCCAGATACTACTTTGTAATCCCAAATTCCCCGTGGTCTGACTCTCTCAACCCACCAAGTAGTAGTATATGACATTGCTGCAATAGATTTCCGTAAATACCCAAGGCTAGAGATGACCCCACCTTGTTCAAGTAACAAATTAATTCTTCTAATATTCTCAATATAGTTTGCAAACAAGCGAGAATAAAAGTGGAAACCTTTTCTTCAAACAATCCCCCTCCTTTTTGTTGTAATTAACACACCATATTATTCCTGACTTCGGTAGAATTAGTTACAAAATATTTAACGTCTAGTTAATTTTGCTAATTATCTCTAAAGGAATTGTTCCAAAACAGGCCTTTAGCTAATTTAAATACAAGTACTGGAGGGATACATGTTTTGAAAAAGTTTACTTTTCTTAACTTTACAGGAATTCTTTTTTCTCTTTCAATTTTTGTTCATACCGAGATTAGAGTAAACTACTACAGAATATCAGATATGTTTAAATATTCTGAAAATGAGGTTAATCTGATTTCCAACTTAATAATCTCTGCATTTTATATTGTTGTTTTTATATTGGTAGGAATTATCATTAAAAAAGAATTTCTAAATTCAAAACTAAAGTATTTATCTAGTTTATTATGGATTCCTTATTACCTTATTTTGATTAATATCTTTTCGCTTATGTTCCCGTTAAATAACCCAGCCTTAAAACCGTTACCAGCTGTTGGATTGATCATTTTATTTCTGAACCTTATGTATCCAGCAGTAATTTTTATTTTCTCTCTTATGTTTGATTTGATTAAGTTATTTAAAAAGTCATAACTTTTAGACATAGAGGTTGTACTATTGGACATTAGTACGGAGGGTTGCCGTAGAGTCAGACAAAAAGGGTATCACGGATCAGTTGTACTAGTAGGTATATCTGGTGCAGATTTTGATATTAGAATATTAGAACAGGCTTCCATCGTCAGATGAAACTGCCTGATCCAACAAACATTACTCAAGAAGTCAATAATGCGGCTAAACGACTATTTTATCAGAACTGGAATGGTTTACCGGTGAGAAGAGTGGGTGTTTCAGCTATATTATTTTATGGACAAACACGCCACGACTCTTCAACGATAAATTGATTTCCTGTAAGCTCAACAACATCTTGTTCAGGTGCTGCAGTTTTTATCAAACCCGGGAAGTGATTAGCCATATATTTTTCATGGACATTTGTATTTTCCCATCCTGTTAGTACAAGATAGTATAGATTGTTTTTCTGAGAACGAGCGAATTCACCGCCAAGCATACCCTCAGCTTTTTTCATTCCAGGGTTCCATACCTCCTTTTGCATTTCAACAAAGTGATCGATTCTCGATTCCTTCACTTGTGAAAATGCTGTACGAACATAGTTAGCTTTCCGTAGGACAGATACGATGTCAGGCTCCGATCCAGGAATTCGGAATTCTCCTTGTAATAACTCAACATGGATTGAAGTATAGGTATTCTCTTGTCCGGATTTCAAGAAAACCTGGTCGTGTGCCTCATCCATAAAAAGCTGATAAGCCATTTGACTTTCCCAAAACGAAAAAATACAAGCTGTTAGTGGCTCCTTATGATTCCAGCCGCCAATTTGTCCCAAAAATCCCTCAATATTATTAATAGATTGCCATTGACCTTGACATTCAGAGAAATTCTCCTTCTGATCTTCCCTTACTTTGCACATAATTTTTTTTATAATCATTGATAATCCTCCTTCTCATTCTTTTTGAGAGCGCAAAATATGTTATGTAAATAGATGAATATAAAAAGGAAGACCTTTTCTTGTAGAATTAAGTCACCACAACACAATTCACAAAAAGGAGGTCTTCCCTATGAATCATCTTACAACAGATTGGGTCCAAGCTCTAGTCACGAAACAAGATGTGTATTTGCACTTCTCGTTTGGTTTTTGCGGATTTGCATTGCCATCACCGATGCGATGAAGCATAAGAATCCGGCGATCACAAAAGCCTGCGAATAGCTTCCGAGCCAGTCGCGCAAGGCGCCTGCACCGTAAGCCGCTGCCGAAGCGCCCAGTTGGTGGGCGACGACGACCCAACCGAAAATCATGCCGGATTTCTCCTTCCCGAATGCTTCTCCCGCCAACTTGACGGTTGGGGGAACGGTTGCGATCCAGTCCAAACCGTAAAATGCGGAGAAAGCGACAATCATGTATGGAGAGGCGCTGTTCAGCGCATAGGGAAGAAACAGCAGGGACAACCCGCGGAGCCCGTAATACAAAAACAGCAGCTTCCGGCTGTCGATACGATCAGACAACCAGCCTGATATCGTCGTGCCGAACAAATCGAACACCCCCATCATGGCAAGCAGCCCGGCGGCGGCAACCTCCAAAATCCCGTGGTCGCCGCAGGCAGCGATGAGATGAGTGCCGATCAGCCCATTCGTTGACAAACCACAAAAGAAAAACGTGCCCGCGAGCAGCCAAAACGTCGCACTCCCCATAGCCATCCGTAAATTTTGCAGCGGAGCGAGAAAAATATTCTCTTTGAAAGGAACTGGTTTCTCCATTTCGGTTGAACCGTACGGCGCAGCATCCACCTCATACGGGTGATTGCGCATCCATATGGCTACGGCGACAAGCACGATAACAATGCTGACGACAGCGGTATATATGGCATATCTCCAACCCAGATCAGACGTCAACTTAGCAAACAGCGGCAGAAAAAGAAGCTGGCCGGTGGCGGCGCTGGCCGTCAGCAGCCCGACGACAAGCCCTTTACGTTTCACGAACCACTGATTGCTTACCATCACGCCGAGCACGTTGGCCATCATCCCTGTCGCAAGACCGGAAACGAGCCCCCAAAGCAGCTCGAATTGCCAAAAAGAACGGATCAGAGGCGTAACCGCCAAGCTAAGTCCCAAAACAGCAAGTGAAGTGACAATGACCTTGCGGAAACCGAATTTCAACAGTAGCGCTGCCGAAAATGGACCGACTAAGCCATACAGAAAGATACCGATCGAGATGACACTTGAAATACTACCGCGGCTCCACCCGAATTCATTTTGAAACGGAACTAGCAAAACGCTAGGCAAAGAACGAATGCCCGCAGATACGAGCAAAGTGGCAAAGGTAAGCAGAACGATAATCCAACCGTAATAAAAACGCGATTTAGGCCTGGTTTGTTCCTGTTCATCCATCGTGCTCATCGTATGATTCACCCTCTTATCCTATTTTGTTTGTACATACAAAATTAAAATGAAAGCAAATTGATGCGTGACGGCTGTGAGACAAAAAACGAGCTCTCTTTGGCAATCATACGTGTGCCACTTCCGTTACCCTTCCAAAAGTTCGCTTGCAGATTCCTGCATCCGGGTCAGCGAATCGGCCAATTCTTTGCCGAGGATCGACTCGTAAGATGCTTTCAGCTTCTTGGAAGCTTCGCGAAGCGATTCCTTCATGGCCATCCCTTTTTCCGTCGGATACACTAGGACGGTTTTCCCCTGAACCTTGCGCTCCACAAGTTGTTTGTACGCCAGTTTATCGATAAAACGCGTCAGCGTGGATGGCGTAATGTACAGCTTTTCAGAAAGCTCCTTTTGGGTAATGCCAGGATTGTCGATGACAAGCCGAACCAGGTAACCATGGGCTGGCGCGAGGCCCGTCGTGGCAAAAGCATCGTCGGCAAGGCGTGTAATCGCCCGACTTAAACGGTTCGTGGTGAAGTACATACAGGTGTTCAAACAAACTCCTTCTTTAGGGGATGATCCTGTTCTGTTGTTTAGTTCCTCCGGCATGGAAGTTCCTCCTTCATCGGTGGGTGATACGATTTATTTTGTATGTACAACAAAGATAAAACGATTGGTCTTATTTGTCAATAGATAACGGGTAGTTTACTTTAACACAAAAATAAAAAAACGGCACAATTATGCGCCGATTAAACAAATGCTTTATGCTCAAAAAGGTTATCCCTAAAAAAGCCATGGATACATAATAGTTTATAAAAAAATTCAACATAAGTCTATTAAATTTTTGGTGAAAACTGTATGTTATTTATGCGACCGCGGCGCAATTCCATAAGGGATGAAGGAGATGACCTGTATGATTACGCTCAGAAAAATCACGCTGAAAAACCGACGTGAGATATTTAACTTAGAAGTATCTGAGGAACAGCGGCGCTTCGTTGCGTCCAATCTGTCAAGCGTGGCTTCATGTTATGTTCTTGCAACCAATGGGGGACACCCATTTCCGTTTGCCATTTACTCGGATGGGCTGCCGGTCGGTTTTGTTATGTTGACCTATGGAATAACCGGATATGACCTTCCATCAATCGCACATGACAGCTATTGCATCGTTCGACTGATGATTGACAGGCACCACCAGAACCGAGGTTACGGCCTTGAAGCTATGAAAAAAATTTTGGAGTTTATACGCACCTTTCCTGCCGGGCCAGCACATTACTGCTGGATTTCTTATAAGGCAGAGAACTTGCCCGCCAAAAAGCTTTATGAAAGCCTCGGATTCCGTGATAACGGTGAAATCATAGGGGACGAGCTAATCACCGTATTGCCACTCTGATCTGCGTGCATTGGATAAAGAGACTGCTAATCTCAAGAAGAGGAGAATATTCCAGTGGAACAAATGACAATAGATTATTACAAACCCGAAAGGGATCAAGCCGATATCAGAACCATGTTACGTGGAGAGGAATACTTTAACGAGAGGTTTCAAGAGAACGAGGCAAATACTCATGACGGTATATTTGTTGCTCGTTACAGTGGCTTAACCGTCGGCTTTCTTTCCTTGAATAATTATAAGCGAGGGCGCGGAGCTGGAACGACGATATTTGTCAGCACAGAATACAGAAGATTGGGTGTTGGTACTAAACTTATTGAAAAGGCGGATCAATTGCTTTCCCAATACAACGTAGTAGAACGTTCGATGGGCGCATGTCTTGACGGAGACCGTTCTTCTTTACAATTTTTATATAAGAATGGCTATTATACAGATTATTCTATGTACTTCATGGAGCGCGAAGGTGAACCCTTCACTGAGAGCAATTTTGCAATTAGGCAATATGAAGATGATGATTATCTTACATGGCATAGTATTAGCCAAATAGCTTTTTATAAAATGCGCGAACAAGTGGGTATCCTTCCATCCTTCTATTATACTTCTTCAGAAAGTGAACGGAAGAGTTTTTTAGAAAACAAAAACAACAGATTCGTGATGCTTGTTGACAGTGAAATCGTGGCGATCGGAAGTATTGCCTTTAATGAGGTGCATCATGTCGCTGTTCGTACCGATCTTCAATCGCGAGGATACGGAAGAGCTATAGTGTCATTCCTTGTTAATGAAATTATGCGTCGCGGCGAAAAAACCGTGAAGCTCGGGGTTGTAAAAGGTAATCCCGCGAAAAACTTATATGATCGTCTTGGTTTCAAAGAAAAGTCACTATACCATTTTGTAAATAGATATTATAGACCAGACACCCGATTGAGCGGTCCACCAAGCGATATTTATCATAAAATGACTCATTCTAACGGAGAACGATAGTAGAATCAAGAAAGGCCTTGTTTTGAAACGTCTCTCTTTCGATTAACGAAGATCAAGAATAACTTAAAAAAGCAGTCCGGCCTCAAAAAGAGTCGTTGACATGAATCAGTATTAAGCACCGGTCAGACCCAGCTTTGTTTCATCCAGCTCCAAGATGATCGGACAATGGTCGCTTCCCATCGTTTGCGCATCAATCCGCGCATCGGTGAGCGCCGGAACCAGCCGCTCCGAAACGAGGAAATAATCGATCCGCCAACCGATATTCCGCTCCCTCACCTTCGGCATAAACGACCACCATGTAAACGCGTCGTCGCGGTCCGGATAAAAATGCCGGAACGTGTCCACGAAACCGGCCCCCAGCAACTCGGTCATTTTGCCCCGCTCCTCATCTGTAAACCCGGAATTGCCCTTGTTCGACTTCCAGTTTTTCAGATCGATTTCCTGGTGCGCGACGTTCATGTCGCCGCATATAATGACCGGTTTCTTGGCATCAAGCGATAATACGTAACCGCGGAAACGTTCCTCCCACTCTAATCTCAGTTCCAGCCGCGACAGGTCTCTTCTGGCATTCGGTGTATACACGTTAACGAGATAGAAGTGCTCGTACTCCAGCGTGACAAGCCGCCCTTCCGCCTCCCCGTTTTCCTCCATGCCGTAATAGACGGACAGAGGCTGCAATTTCGAGAACACAGCGGTACCGGAATATCCCTTTTTCTCAGCATAATTCCAAAACTGCCCGTATTCCTCCCCATATTCGAGGCAGATCTGCCCTTCTTGCAGCTTCGTTTCTTGCACGCAGAACAAGTCGGCATCACTTGCCGCAAAATAATCGTTAAACCCTTTATTGACGCAGGCCCGCAGGCCGTTAACATTCCATGATACAAGCTTCATCCGTGACTCTCCTTATGGCTATCCACCTCTGGATTTTTGCAATCTATCAACATTCTCTTGATAGTTTATCATAAAGCTCCTGTTCAGTGTGTTCGTCTTGGCCACTTCCATAAAGCTGCCGAGGAACTCCAGTATGCTCCCTCTACGGTAACCCTCCAGATTCAGCGCCTTGAAGCCGAGGCAAGTTAAACATTATTCCCATATTAATTACTCTCTAAACTTGGAGCTCGATCAAAACGAGATCCCGGGCATCCTATTATAAAAAGGATCGGTTCGACGAATTTGTTTTGGAAACTTCATTCCATCGAAGCAACAAAGTATTTTCACAGAACATCAAACCAATCCTCCTTACAATCGTTGCTCTGCGTGTGCCGTTCCTAAAACGTGGAGGACGTAGCCCTTACCCCTTATATGCTGCAGTATGGACGGATGACTTGGGTCTTCTTCGATTTTTCCACGGACTTTTTTGATATAAATATACAGCACCCCTTCTGAGGTACCCAAATCATCAGCAAGCTCTTGCGTCGATACAGGCTGACCGGCTTGTTGCACTAGATAGTAGAGCAGCTTAAACTCCAGTGTTGATAAAACATGTTCTTCCCCTCTGTTCTGGATAGAATGGTTGGCTACGTGAAAGAGCGTATTGTTTTCGCCCAGCAAGACTGCATCATCTAAAACGGGTTGATTCCTACTATGTTCTTCATCGATATCTGCACTCATCATTCCGGAAATGGATTGTTCCCACATCATAATCTTCTTCAATGTATCCTTCTCATCTGGATTCACGATCATAATAGGCACCTTGGTTTCTGTCATCATGCGGGTGAAGCATGTGTCGTTCTCGATCTGATTCGCATCTAATATGAATACGCTTTGGGAAGTTGCACAAGCGATAGCCTCACGGAACCTGTGACAGTCTTCAATATGAATAAGCTTCATTCTGTCGTCAAATAGATGTCTAACATATGTAAAGAAAAAATGATTATTCGTATATACGGATAGTTCCATATCGCTTCCCTCTCTTCGTTATTCCTTGTTCGCATAGAAGCGCTAGATTCTATTTTATACAAGGAGAGAAGCAATGTAAATTGCTAACGCAGTTACACATGCACAAGCCCTCCAACATAAATAGGAGGGCTTGTGCGTATTCCGTTATCGTTCGAGAACGAGCTTAATTTGATTATATGTTGATGCTGAAAGTTGAATACCGCTTGCCTTTACATTGTCACGAATCTGTTCTATCCGTTTCCCACCAGGAATAACTGCATCGACACCTGGCTGATGAAGCAGCCAAACAAGCGCAAGATTAGGTAGAGTCAGCTGCTGTTCGCTAGCTATTGTTTTTAATTCCTCTACGATGGCAAGATTACGAGCGAATGCTTCCGGCTGGAATAAATCCAAGTCCTTACGCCAATCTTTGTCATCCAGTACCATTCCCGTGTTGTATTTTCCCCCTAGCAAGCCGAACGCGAGAGGTCCGTATGGGATGAACGAAATTTCATGTTCGATGCAATATGGAAGCAGCACCTCTTCTACTGTGCGATCCAGCATGTGATAAGGGCTTTGCAGCACGCTGATTTCATTGGTCGCATTTGCTTGCTTCAACTGGTCAATGTTCGCGTTAGATATACCGATGGCGCGAATTTTTCCCTCCTGCTTCAGCCGAGCAAGCTCGCCTACAGATTCACTGAGCGGGATCCTTTCATCAATGAAATGGATGTAATATAAATCGATATAATCGGTCTGAAGTCGCTTCATGCTTGCTTCCACGGCACTCCTTAGGTAGCGGGGATCGTTATTGAAGCGAATCTCACCATTCGAAAGCTTTTCAATTCCGCCTTTGGTTGCAAGCACAAGATCATTTCGGCAATTTCGAATGACTTCGCCAATCAATTGTTCTGAGTGACCAAACCCATACGCGTCGGCTGTGTCCAAGAACGTTACCCCCTGCTTAATAGCCTCCTGAACGGTTTGTTTTCCGGTTTCGTCATTTAAGTTGGCATAGTTATTATGTCCACCAACAGCATTGGTTCCGAATCCAATCTCCGATACTTGAATCGATGATTTCTTTAATGTTGTAAACTTCATCTTTATCTCCCCATTTCTGTCTATCATGTGTGTCAATCTCTTGCTAACTGTTAAGCTTTCGCATCTTCGATTGAAGCGCCTTCATCGCGCTTCCATCCAATGACCGCGACAAGGATCGCAACGATTGTGAACGCGGCTGCTGCAGCTGGAACAACTTGAAGCCCCAGCCCACTGTGTATGACCCCTGCGCCAAGCGAAGAGCCAAGCGCAATACCGAGGTTAAAGGCACTGATGTTAAGCGATGAAGCAAGATTAGGTGCCCCTTTGGCTTTGGCGATAATGCGCATTTGCAATGCCGGAACGTGACCGAACGAGGCTAGCCCCCACAACAGAATCGTAACTACGGCTGCCCACTTGACGTGCATCGTGAAGTACAACAGGCCCATCACAAGGGCAGATAATGTGAGTCCCCCGATTGCCGTCGGCATGATGCTTCGATTGGCAAGCTTTCCTGCAATTGTATTCCCCATCGTTAATCCGACTCCGTACAAGAGCAAGATCGGCGTGATTTGCTCGGAAGAAAACCCCGTTATCTCGGTTAATATCGGTGCAATGAAAGTGAATGCAGCGAAAATACCAACGAAACTCAGTATGGTCATAAGAAACGTCAGCTGTACTTGTGAACTCTTCAATACGCGGAGTTCCTGGCGCAATCGGCTGTTCTGACCGATTTGTATGCTTGGGATCCATATCACTACAGCCAGCGTGCCCAGCAATCCAAGCGCACTGACAGACCAGAATGAGGCACGCCAGCCCATCTGCTGGCCAACCCATGTCCCAAGCGGTACACCAATAATATTTGCGACAGACACGCCGGTGAAGATCCATCGCGACCGCGCTAGCCTGCTTCTCTGCTGGCACCAACTTTGAGGCAACGACTGCACCGGCTCCGAAAAAGGTTCCATGTGCGAAGGCTACTGCAAATCGGGCGATCAATAATATGGAATAATTCGGGGCGATAGCACACAGCACGTTGCCTGCGACAAACAGCATCATTAGCCCAATCAGCAGCTGTTTGCGTTCCATCCGTCCAGTTAAGGCCGTTAAGAGCGGAGCACCAATAGCAACGCCGATAGCATATCCTGTGACAAGCAGACCGGCAGCGCTGATCGATACATGCAAATCCTGTGAGACTTCAGGCAGTATCCCCATCGTAATAAATTCCGTGGTGCCGATCGCAAACGTACACAGCATAAGTGCAATCAAGGAAAGGCTGCTTTTTCTGTGTTGTTCGTTTCGGATGATGTATCCCTCCCTTTTTGTTCGGTAGTACCTGGAAGTTAAGTTCGACTTGACTCTTATAACGTTACCAAGCATGGCTGCGTCTGTCCTGAATCAGATGTTAAGAGCAGCCTTAATTTTTGTTAAGTCAAAGCATGGCGACTCCTTTGATAATTCGTTGTATCCAGCTCGACATGATAAAATTGTGGAAAATAAAACCGATAAACATTATTTCAAACAATTTGCAGAAGAAATTACTCTTCAATATGACTGGAACGTCTAGCTATCTACATCAGCTGAGCATTTATTGGCTTGGTTATGATCCAGTGTAAACCTATATATGCGCTTTTCTTCCGTACGATATAGGCGTTATATGCATGTTAGTCAATAAAAAATCACATGGACGGGGCAAAAAACATTGCATGGCTCGTGTACAATTTTATCTGCCCGAGTGCCTTCTCATATGTTAAAATAGCAGGACTGCAGCTTCATAGGAAGATTTTGCAGAAAAATGTTGAGAAGGACAGAACAAAATGAGATCTGCTTTTACTGTTAAATCTTTTAATTTTCTTTTTTTTGCGCTTCTGGCGTTGTTTATTCCGTTTTTACCCCTTTACTTTAGCGAACAGGGTTTAAACGAGACACAAATCGGTTCTATTATCGGCATCGGCGGGTTCATTACCTTGATTGCGCAGCCATTATGGGGCATGATCAGCGACCGAACGCGGACCATCCGCAAAGTTCTTTTGATCCTGGTGGTGTGCACAACCATCACGGGTTACTTGCTGTACAGTACAAGCAACTATGCCTTTATTCTGGTGTTCGTCATGCTTACATACTTTTTTCTTATGCCGATCGATCCACTAACGGAAAGCTTGAATTTTCGCGTGGCCGAATCCGTAGGAATCAGTTACGGCTCATTGCGGACGTTTGGCGCATTGGGTTATGCGGTCATGTCATTGGTGGCTGGATATTTGATGACCGAGTATGGTTCCCGCAGTCTGGGATATTCATTTGCAGGACTTGGTATCGTCAGCCTGATCGTGACCTTCTTTATGCCGGACGCACCTGTATCGGGTAAGCCGGTGACCATGAAAAGCCTGAAAAACTTTTTGAGCAACAAAGAAACGCTTTTGTTCCTTGTGCTTGTCTTTATCAGTTCCATCCCGGCGAGAATGAATGATACCTTTCTGGGGCTGTATATCAAGGATTTGGGTGGGAAACCCAGTCTTTTGGGCCTTGCATGGTTCCTGGCAGCGGGAAGCGAAATTCTTGTGTTCTCCCTAAGTTACTGGTGGTTGCGCAAAAACAAAGAGCTTGCGATCATCTCTCTCGCAGGGGCATTTTATTTTATCCGTTTCTTCATTTCCGCCTGGATCAAGGATCCAAACTGGATGGCCTATATTCAGCTTCTGCAGCTGTTCACATTTCCGGTGTTCTATACCGCCGCGATTCAATATTTATACAGAATTGTTCCCGTGGAATGGAGGGCGACAGGGCAAACCGTCTTGGCACTACTCTTTTTCGGGGTTTCCGGCATTCTCTCCTCTTTCGCCGGCGGAGCGCTGTATCAGGCCTTCGGCGGAAAAACGATGTATTTAACCATTTCAGGCATGTCATTTATCGGGATGTTATTTGGATTGTACCTTTACCGTATGTATGGAAGGAAAAATGCAGGAGAAGTATCAAAATAAATTTTTTTCGGTATAGGTTGTTAAACACGCACTTATATCAACGCTAGTTAGCGGCCGCTCCTGGACGATCCAGAGAGCAGCCGTTTTTATGTGTGTCAGAAAAAACCTCAGGTCAAATGAGCTTAAAAATTGAACCCGCGCTCATCCGCGTGAGGTATATCTATAATGCATAGCGCTTAACCTTTAAAAGCCTTTCCTTGTGAAACGTGCTGTACTTCATACATGCTTACTTTGGTGCTTACGACACAAGCCGGTGGCTCCTGCCCTTTTTTATCCCGGTGTCCTTGGATGTGAACATCGCTTTTCTCCCAATTTTTCCAGTCTTCGCGGGAATCCCAACGGATCATCACTACAACCTCTTCCTCTTCCCTGCTGAGCTTCGTAACCATAACTGTTCTATCTATTAATCCGTCCATGCCGTCGACTGGGCTTTCTTTACTGAATTTTTGCACTACCTCATCCGCATTGCCTGCCATAACGACGATTTTGCGAAGCTGAATAAACATAACAACTACCTCCTTATGTATAATGAATCACTTAATATCAGATATACCTATCATAATTGATAATGATTATCATTGTCAAATTAATCGCATGATCATCTTATGCAAATATCACGCAGGTTTGTCGTTTTACAAAAAATTGATACAATAGGATGGAGTAAATTTAGGTAAGTCTCATTA
The DNA here is from genome assembly GCA_031254035.1 of Paenibacillus sp. Taxonomy (GTDB): domain Bacteria; phylum Bacillota; class Bacilli; order Paenibacillales; family Paenibacillaceae; genus Paenibacillus_AQ. The sequence goes on along the minus strand of JAIRVF010000151.1, from coordinate 7,330 downwards.
TTGATTATGTATTTTTTATTGGAAGAGAGGAAATTTCAATATGATCATCAAACCGAGAACACGCGGATTCATCTGCACTACCTCGCATCCTGCAGGCTGTGCGGCACAGGTGAAGAAACAAATTGATTATGTACAGTCCAAGCCCGCAATTCAGGGTCCAAAAAATGTACTGGTGATCGGCGCATCCACGGGATACGGTCTAGCTGCCAGAGTTACAGCTGCTTTCGGGGCCCGTGCTAACACCGTTGGTGTATACCGCCCAAGCAGCGGCTCCGAGAAACGTACCGCTTCAGCCGGTTGGTACAATTCCGCTGCGTTTGAAACGGCTGCACAGGAAGCCGGTCTCAAATCCTTTAGTGTTACCGGCGATGCTTTTGCCAAGGAAACCAAGGACAAAACCATCGAACTGATCCGCAAAGAGCTCGGCCAGGTCGACATGGTCGTTTACAGCGTGGCTTCCGCTCGCAAGACCGATCCGAACACCGGAGAAGTGTACAACTCCGTTCTCAAACCGATCGGTAAATCTTTCTCGAATAAAACCGTCAATTTTCACACCGGCGAAGTGACGGAAATTACAATTGAACCGGCCACAGACAAAGAAATCCAAGATACGGTTTCCGTCATGGGCGGCGATGACTGGCAAGATTGGATGCAAACACTTAAGGCTGCTGAGGTGCTGAGCGATGATGTTACAACGATCGCCTTCTCCTACATAGGCTCCGAAATCACCCAGGCGATCTACCGCGAAGGTTCGATCGGACGGGCTAAGGATCATCTTGAAGCTACCGCGCTTCAAATGAACGAACAACTGAAATCAGGCGGTGGACGGGCTTACGTGGTTGTAAGCAAAGGGCTTGTGACCCAATCCAGCTCTGCGATTCCGGTCGTTCCTCTTTACATTTCGGCCCTGTACAAAACCATGAAGGAAAAAGGCATTCATGAAGGCTGCATTGAGCAGATCTATCGTCTGTTTAGCGACCGTTTGTATACGGGGGCAGAAACTCCGGTAGATGAAGCCGGACGCATCCGCATCGACGACTGGGAGCTGCGTGAAGATGTGCAGGCCGAAATCGTGAAGGTATGGGACAGCGTAACGACCGACAACATTTATGATCTGACGGATCTCAAAGGATACCGGCGTGAGTTTTTCCAACTGTTCGGTTTTGAAACCGACGGCGTGGATTACGAGGCCAACGTCGATCCTGATGTGAAGGTTCGTGGCTCAATCTAAGCTGCCTGACAGTGAAGTCCGCCGTAAATCGGCGGGCTTTTTTTGCTTTCTTCTCCTCTCCTCTTCTCAACGCACGCAGCACCCAACGCGCGGCATTGTGGCGTTACATGATGGAAGGTCTCCTCCTTTTTTGCGGATAGATCGCCCATATATGTACACTTGTATTCCTTGGATGGACAAACACCCCTTTTTTGAATTCTTTGTGACAAAAGACTAGCAGTTCCAATCTTTTGCTCGTATAATGGTAGCGGGTCCGATAAAATAAAGCGTTCTCATCTGACTCTAATTTCCAGTTTATATAACTCGGAGGAATGTATTCATGAGACTAGAAAAAGACTTTCTCGGCACCAAAGAAGTACCTGATGAGGCTTATTACGGAATACAAACCATGCGTGCGACGGAGAACTTCCCGATTACCGGCCAAAGGATCCATCCGGAACTGATTCGAGCCATGGCCATGGTAAAAAAAGGGGCCGCTATCGCGAATATGGAGATTAAACGGCTGCTCCCTGCCAAAGGCGATGCCATCGTGCAGGCAGCTGATGAGATCATAGGCGGGAAATGGATCGAGCAATTCATTGTGGATCCGATTCAAGGCGGAGCAGGAACGTCTATTAATATGAATACCAATGAAGTTATTGCGAATCGTGCGCTCGAGCTGATTGGTCAAGAAAAAGGCAGCTACGCCGACATTAGCCCGAACAATCATGTCAATATGGCCCAATCGACAAACGATTCGTTCCCGACAGCGATTCACATCGCCACACTGACCATGATCGAAAAACTGCTTATAACGATGAGCGATCTGCGGCAAGCTTTCCAAAATAAAGCTGAAGAATTTGACTCTGTTATCAAAATGGGACGCACCCATTTGCAGGATGCAGTTCCGATCCGCCTGGGGCAAGAATTTCAGGCTTATGCGCGCGTGCTGGAACGGGATATCGAACGTCTTAGTGCGACGAAGAAAAATCTTTTACATATCAACATGGGTGCCACAGCCGTAGGTACCGGCCTCAATGCGGATATCCGTTATATTGAGCATGTAGCCGAGGTATTGGCTGAACTTAGCGGATTCCCGATCAAACCAGCGGAACATCTGGTGGACGCTACACAAAATACCGATGCCTACACCGAAGTATCTGCCGCGCTCAAAATTTGTATGATGAATATGTCCAAAGTGGCCAACGATATACGCCTGATGGCCTCCGGACCAAGAGCAGGTCTTGGCGAGCTTCTGCTCCCTGCCAGACAGCCAGGCTCTTCTATCATGCCAGGTAAAGTCAATCCGGTAATGTGCGAGGTTATTAACCAAATCGCATTCCAGGTCATCGGAAACGACCATACGATCTGCCTTGCTTCCGAAGCAGGCCAGCTAGAATTGAATGTTATGGAACCGGTTCTCGTATACAATCTGCTGCAATCCCTCGAAATTATGAATAACGGCTTCCGGGTTTTCCGTGAGCATTGCATAGAGGGCATTCAAGCTAATGTTGAACGCTGCCGCGAATACGTGGAGAATAGCGTCGGCATTATTACGGCTCTGAATCCACATCTGGGTTACGAGGTTGTATCGCGGATCGCCCGCGAAGCGATCACGACAGGCAAACCTGTCCGGGAATTATGTCTCCTTTATAATGTACTAACGGAAGAAGAACTTAACACTATTCTTGACCCGTATCAAATGACCAACCCGGGGATCGCCGGCGAGGAACTTCTGAATAAGGAATAAATTGAACAAATTAAAGGCAGTGCTGTTCTCAAACAGCAGCTGCCTTTTTTTATTACTTGATGGTGATTTTGTTGTAATTAACTCCAAATATTGCAATATCTTGGAATAATCGCGTATAGAATCAGCCAAAATATGATAGAACCAATCATTCTTACAGAGAAGAGGATCGAATCGAACTCCCATACCAAAAAATAAGGAATATCGCAGTCATTTAAGCGCGGATGATCTCAAGGGCATGCGCTGGATTCAGCTGTCGCTCGTTCGGTCCCCGATGCACATTCCGGACACCGGATGTCTAGCTAGCGAAGCGATCAAGAATGAAATCAAAATGAGCTTCAACGCAAAAGGAGCCTAACGGCTCCTCTCAAGTTATGCTCCCAAAAAATGTATTACTGCGCGGTCAAAATTTCTGGGCCATCTGCTGTAATTGCGAGAGTATGCTCATATTGAGCAGACAACCCGCCATCCATCGTTCGTGCGGTCCAGCCGTCGCTGTCCATTTTACTGCGGAAAGTTCCCGTGTTCAGCATCGGCTCAATCGTGATCACCATGCCTTCCTTCAAACGCGGGCCGACATTAGGCGGACCATAATGGGGAACTTGCGGCTCTTCATGCATGTCTTTACCGATGCCGTGTCCAATAAACTCACGCACTACCGAAAATCCTTCCGCTTCAGCAAATACCTGAATAGCATGCGAGATATCCCCGATCCGATTGCCGATCACAGCCTTTTCAATACCTTTGTACATAGATTCTTTTGTTACATCTAGCAAGCGCTGAGCCTGTTCAGAAACATTGCCAACCGTATAGGACCAGGCGGAATCAGCCAGCCAACCGTTCAAATTCACAACCATATCTACCGTGATGATGTCCCCGTCCTTCAAGACGTATTTTCCAGGGAAACCATGGCAGATGACATCGTTTACGGATGTACAGGTCGCGTACGGAAACCCGTTGTATCCTTTCTGCTCCGGCGTGGCGCCTGCCTTACGGATAAATTTTTCGGCGAAACGGTCGACCTCTATTGTGGTGATTCCTGGCTCGATCAGCTTCTTGATTTCTCGGTGGCATGCTGCAAGTATGGCACCTGCTTCTTTCATCAGTGCGATTTGTGATTTTGTCTTAATTGTAATCATTTAATCCCTCATTCCTGTCTGATCTCTCTATTATACCCCGATATCTGAAAAAAGTCCTGACCCCTTAAGGATTAGGACTTCATTTCTTTTATATCGCTTCCGCTGGCTGCTGTTTTGGGCGTCCACGCAACAAGAAGTAAACCAGGGTAGATGCCGGACCCCCTTTTCCAACAGTCCCTCTGACCCATTCCCTCAGTTGGTCATACATACCTAAACGAAAACAAACTCCGAAAATACCCATTCGCAGCAGCTTTTCGTTTAACATTCGCAAAAAGCGATACCAGAGCTCCTGGATACCATGTAGACGAACTATACCTTACCCGTTGCCGGATTAAGATTAAGGGTTGCTATTCGAATTTTGCAAAATAATCATGTATGTGGCTTGGTTTGGCGGTCCTACCTATGTGGTTGTTAAGTCATGCCTTTAAGCGTGGATAGCGAGCCCATCCTCCAAAAAAAGCCGGATATGCTCTTTAATTTGATCTTTTGTAAGGGGTTCATGGTACTTATTCCATTCTGATGTCAAAGCAATATACATCTTCACCATGAGAAAAGCAACAATGTTCGGATCACATTCACGCATTTCATGACGTGAAATCGCATGCCGAATTTCATGTTCGATGTAATTCAGAATCACGCTTTCCACTTGGGCCATTGCTTCCTGAGATTGAGGTGTGCCTACATCCCGGACTTCTTGGGATAACTTCATGAGGAGTTCGTGCTCACTGCGAAATTCCAAAAGAGAATCCAATACGCGGAACAAATTTTCGAAAAATTTCCTATCATGGTCCACTTCACGCAAAATGATCGTTTTCATCTCGGAAATGACACCAATCAAAATCTCATCAAAAAGCTGCTCCTTGGTGTTAAAAAACGTATAGATGGTTCCTTTCCCCACATTTGCGATCTTCGCCACCTGTTCCATTGTCGTCGCTTTGTATCCAAACAACGCAAAGGACCTTGAAGCTGCTTCAAGCACTTGCTTTTTTCGATCCACCGTTCCTATGTTCTTCCCCTCCTGTTTTGCACTATCCATCGTATGCATGACCATAATACAATTTCAGTCAAATGGTTATTTATTACTTTACCACGTTTTTTTGATATAACAAAGTTTTAATATGGAAATTAATGTATTACAAAAATAAGATATTTTGCGCGGTCGGTTTTCATGCTCAGCTGCTCTTCCTCTGCTCGGCTTTCGGACAAACCATCGATGTAAATTTGGAATGTATTTTGCGGCAGCACAATATCGCCTTGCTCCCGCACGACTTTGCCTGGGCCATGCAATATCAAGGAGTTTCCCTCTGTATAGTCGTCAACCGTAGGTACATGGGCGTTATATTCCACATGTTCCAGATGCAGGCGCGTCTCATCGAGATCATCCTGCTCCTCTTTGCGGATCATAATCGTTTGCCCTACCCGTTTTTCCAGCCATTCTTTTACAGCATTCATGTTATCATTCACGATTAGCCCTTCTTTCCAATGTAGTATTCCAGATTTTTGCCTATTAAGAGTCTAACCATTACGCGCTGTGGCAAAACATGAAATCGAGTTAAGTTCTTGACATTGTGCGAGTGACCGCTACGGTTACGGATCGTTCTTCCGATCGCTGTTGTCTTCAAATTTCTTGATTTTATTTTTAAAAGGTAGAAATTCGGAGACAAAGGCGAACGCTACCGCTTCTTCAGATCGATTCCGTCCCCTCCGCTGCTTCGTGCGTGTCCAAAGACCAACCTTCCTGAGCTCTACCTTAATAAATCTAAATAATTTGGCGGAAAATCATTCTTGTTTGGGCCTTTCAAATGTTTTGCACTTATAAACTTCACATTATCAGGAAACCTAGGGGAGATCTCAAAAGTTAGACGATCTTTTCCTACAGCTATATGTGGCCCCACGGTGGGAGTAACTTCTAACGTAATTAAGAAATCAAATCCCCTAAATCCATTTACTCGTTCCACACTGATGACATCAGAGAAGTACGGGTACAATTGTGGGGGTTCTGTTAAATATGGTGAGTAGATATCAGCAAGCTTTTCGTTAACATGTGGTAGTAAAAATAGCATCAGCATATCTTGAAATTGTAACTCTCTTGACTCTACAGGTTTTATCACCGCTCCATAACTCGGCTCTGCATTTATTATAAATGCCAGGATTAATAAAACAATAATTTGCTTTTTGATCAAAATAATTCCACCTTTCAAAGGATCCCCTCTTTATTCTTTGAATGGCCTAAATCATTTATGTATACAATTCGAGAGATTAGACTACCGGTATCTTCCCGGTCATTTCTTGATGTCTTTGCTTAATGACATCACAGAACACAGGATCAGTTCAAGAGTCAGCAGGTTTATCCCATCTGGTCGCTAGTCATTAGTATGCCGCCGGTTCCGGATTCTCCGCCAGCAGCCTCGCATGCCACACGGTTGCCTGCGATCCCCATACTAAGCCAATGTTTTATTTCACGCCTGTTGATTAACTAATAATATACAAAAAAAAAAATGAATAGCAAAAAGGGCGCCTTTTCTATAGAATCATTTGTACCACCAAAAGATTCGAAAGTGAAAGAGGCGACCTCATGAAAAAGTCTACCACGTTTCAAACTCTCATTCAATCTGTTCTTACAGAAAGTGAAATTCAAACATTAGCACAATCTTTAAATTATGATGATACAGCACGAAAATTTACTGTCCATACCTTATTATTGTACTGGGTGCAGGCTGCGTTTGAACAATGGAATGGCTATCGCGAAGGCGCTGATCGAGCTCCATCTTGCGGATTGCCCGAAGTGGATTATTCTACGTTTTCCAAGAAAGCAAAGGATGTTCCGTTCGAGCTTTTTAAAATGTGCTTTCACCAATTGATTCAAAAATGTAACCGACAAATGATGCGAAAATTGCAATTTCCAAAGGAGCTTTTGCTCGTTGATTCAACGACGATTACTGTTGGCAAGACTCGCCTTCCATGGGCTCCTTACCATGGCAATCGATCAGCTATTAAACTACATGTCGCATTCAGTCCTGAAGTTGGGCAACCTCAGCAAGTTATCGAAAGTATCGGATCTAAACATGACGGTCCTGTAGGAGAGGAACTCGCAAATCCAGACTTTATTCTAGTCGAGGATCGTGCATATGGAAAAATTGAGCGCCTCGATTGCTACCAATCCGAGAAACAATCCTATGTGATTCGATTGAAAGATAACGTTCAACTCGCAAACTCTAAAACATTACGTCGTCA
>JAIRVF010000126.1 GCA_031254035.1 Paenibacillus sp. | reverse complement strand
TCTTTCAAATCGTTTGTGTGGTGCTTACGATTTTACAGAAAGGGCGTCCTTTTTGCTATTCATTTTTTTTGTATATTATTGGTTAATCAACAGGCGTGTCATATGAGTTTTATAATGTTTATTCGAATGTTTGGTCTGCAAGTTCGCTGCCCTTAAGCACTTATGGAAAGGTGCCTCTTACTTTAGTTCAAACCACTGATAGTTCTGGTATTCCAGCACAAGTAACTTATCAATTTTCTAACAAAAGTGGCACCAAAAAATCTTCAGTAATTCAGGTGGTTGGTAATTTGACTAGTAAAAGTACAACTATTACCTTTACTGATGTTCCACAAGGCACAGCAAGTGATCCTATATATTTGATTATTGTTAATAAGGTGTCTCTTCCTATACGAGGAAACGGGTATACAAGTTTTTGAGAAAGGAATGATTAAATTTGGAAAAAAATCATTATCAATGGGAATAGCAGTTCTAGCAATCAGTGCTATGGCATTGATGGGAGTAATTACAACTAACGTTCAAGCAAGTAATGTTGTCGATAGCAAACTAGGGGAAGGGATCGTCCACGAAGTATCTTCAAACAAAATAGAGGATGGTATTAACGACCCTTTACCTGATGTATTACTTGATGATTCTGAGCATCCAGATGCTATTAAAACAAAGGACGGGTTGTTTGTGAAAAGCGATGAATCTGAAGACAACTTTGATTCGGATGAAGTGGTTTATGATGTTCTGAAAACATTGGTGATAATTATATTAAGGAAGAAGAGAGCGAGTAAGCAAAAATTCTAAGTGTTTAAAATAAAAAAGACCTTACCGGTCATGAACTGTGACCCGCAAGATGGATACTTTGAAAAAAGTGACCTCTTGCGGGTTTTGGTGTTTTAATCATGTTAACGAGGAGTGAATAAAGGAGCCAAGGGCCTAGCCAACGGATGAAGAGGAAATGGAGTAATATTGGAGAAAGAAAAAGAAAACGACCTATATTTTTCTCGAAAGGATACATGCAGCATGAATCAATCTATATACGAAAACTGGAATGGCCATCGGATCAAGCTGACCTGGATACCAGGGGAGGAGAAGCCTGACCCTGCGCTGGTAACAAGCGTACACGGGATTTGCCTGCATCAGGGTCTTGTGCTCGCCGTACATGTACAGGGCCGAGGGTACAACCTGCCGGGAGGACATGTGGAGCCGGGGGAGACACCGGAAGAGGGCAGCGTAAAGGGAAAGATCGAATATCTCGGAAAAATGGAAGTCAGTCATGAAGAGAATGCGCTGTTTGACCCGAATGGAAAATATCCGATGGTCGGCTATCAGCTGTTTTACCGGATGGATGTGACCGAGCGTTTGCCTTTCAGCCGTGAGCATGGGAGTTTGTCGCGGATTTGGATCGAGCCGGATGAACTTGGTTATGTCGTAAATGAGCATGAATTGATCGGCTTGGTGCTTAATAGAGCATTGCGGGGGGATGCGAATCAGTTGCATTTCCGGGATCGGTAGACAAGCTGTACTGCAGGCACCTTGAGCGATGCCAGGCCGGGAACAATAGCTCTTCTCATCCCGAAAAGATAGGAGAATCAAAGAGGCAGGATATGAGTGAATTGGGGATTTTGCGAGAGTATCAATGGAAACAACGGTTATAGCCGTTTTTCACATAGCGGTACTCATTCGTTATTGATATGATAAATAGAATAATATTGGAATTTTTTGTGCTCTTCGTTACTTGAAAAATATTTTACCTATGGAGTGGATGATATGTTGGAAGAAGCGATTGCCGCCGTTGAAGAATACCGCAGAGTGATTAATGAAGGTAATGTAGAAGAGGTAAACACCTGGATTTCAAATGAATTTATCGGTTATTTCGGTTATTACCCGGACAGGGATTACGAGATTTACCGGTCCGAGCATTATAAAACGGATAATATTGAAACGTTCGCCGCATATGAGGGGAAGCAGCCTCATTGGGAGTATAAAGACCTTGCCCGGAATATGCGTACAGACAACGAACTGATCATCTCGGCGATCGTGGATTTCAGCCTTCATGGTAAAAAGGTCGCCAGCGTGCTGGCTATGGAAGTATATCGCAAGGAAAAGGGAGCATGGAAGCTGTACAGGCAGCATATGGAGAAATACGCGGAAGTCTAACCTTGTACCTTTGTAAAAGGTTATATTCAAGAAATTTGGGGACAACAGCGATCGGAAGAACGATCCGTAACCGTAGCGTCCACCACGCATAATGTCAGGAACTAAATTCAGTATTGAGCCAGATTCTTAATAAGGAGTCTTGTATGAACAGCTACAATTTGTATGATTATCCGGAAGATTATGACGTAAAAGAATTATCCTATATGAATGACTATGGACTTGTTCTGGAATGGGCGCGCACATGCGCCGGGCCTGTGGCGGACCTCGGATGCGGGACAGGCAGACTGACACTGCCGCTTGCAGCGGAAGGCATCGATGTGGAAGGGATCGATGTTAGCCGCAGTATGCTGAATTTAGCGGCGAAGAAGGCAGCGGCAACCGGACTTAATGTTCCTTTGATGGAGATGGATCTAACTAAGCTGGAGTTACCCCGCAGCTATGGAATGATGTATATGGTAGGCAACACCTTTCAGCATGTATTGACGAACGTGGAGCAGGAGCGTATGCTTCAGGGCGTTCATCAACATCTTGTGGAGTCCGGGATATTTATTTTCGGAACCCGGATCCCTAATTTGGCTGAACTGAGTCAGGTTGATGTCTATGAACAGAGTTATCAAAATCAAAAAGGACAGCGGGTGACGGAGCAGCATGAGGAAATCTATGATTCCGTCACTCAGTTATTGACATGTTCTACTATCAAAATCACGGTTGATCCTGTAAATGGAGAAGAGATATCCCGGCAGAACATTAGGCTGCAAATCCGATACACCTTCCCGCAGGAGATCCTCAGGCTGCTTTCGATGACCGGATTTGAAATCATTCATGCCTATGGTGGATGGAAAAAGGAGCCGTTAACCTCCGCTAGTCCGGAAATGGTTTTCATTTGCCGGAAGGCAGATTAAGGCTCCGTAAGCCTTACCTATTTGATTCGTTTCTGCGTATTCGTCGTAAAAAAATGATAATAACGATGAGCGCCGATAGTAACATACTTGTATTCAGCGGCTGATGGTACCAGAGCTGCCTACCAACCGCTATACCAATAGCCGCAAGGGCAATGACGTTTAAGAGCAACATCGGATCCACGGTTTTTTTGAAAATAAACTTTAAGACGAAATAACCTATAGCAAAATAAAATATGGGCATCAGCATAATAGCGAAGATTGCAGCAAGCATAACCAATGGACATTCACTCCATTTCCCGGTGGGTGTTATTTCCGGTTTACCTCATTTTATCCTGGAACGAAAGCCTTTGAACCGATTATACCACCGACTTCCCCTCATAATACTTCTGGCCGCAACGGCGGTCAGTAATCCTCGTTTATCCTCAATTTTCCTTAAGCTGCAGGTCATTTTCTTTTTTCTATCTCATCGTTATCGGAATCATTTTTTTATGTCTGTCACGTTTTAGGTGGGGTTGTTCGTTGTATAGAGTGAAAGGGGGGAGAGGGCTTGGATGACACGGAGTTAAGTCAGATCATCGCAGAGGTGCTGGACGGGGACACGGCGAAATTCGCGGTCATTATGGAGAAGTACCAAAAGCCGATTTTTCTTTACTGTTATCACATGCTGGGCAATAATACCGAAGCCGAGGATAACGCGCAGGAAGTATTTTTGAAGGCATACCGCAATTTGCGGAAATATCAAAACGGGGTAGGGATACCATTTGGAGCCTGGTTGTACAAGATTGCCTACCATCAATGTATCGATATGATCCGCAAACGGAAGCTAGTGAAATATTTGCCTTTCTTTTACCAGGACGAGATGGAAAATAAGGATGTCGATTTGCATATTGAAGCAAGCTATTTTGATGATTCCGTGCATCAGGCCATGGCGAAATTATCAGCGGAAGAGCGGAATCTGTTGATTTTACGCTGCGTCGAGGATAAGAGTTACCAGGAGATCGGTTTGATTCTCGGAAGAAACAGCGCAAGCCTGCGCAAAAAATATGAACGCACAGCTGCAAAATTTCGAAAGCATTATGCTGGGGCGAAGGGAATAGGGGGATATGAATATGGACAAGGATCAGGATTTGAAAAAACTATTTAATGACCTGCGCATTCCCGACGCCGAATTGACAGGAAAGGTCATGAGAATTTTGCATGCTGAGCCCAAAAAAAAGGAGAGATTTTTTGTGAAATATAAAGTTGCTTTGACTGCGGTTGTAGGGATGATGTTAATGGCTTCCACGGGTTATGCGGCCGTGCAGTATAATTCTTTGTCGAACAAAGATGGCGAGATCGTGTATGAGACGAAATCGGCGAAAGAGATGGGACAAGAATCGAAAGAGGTTAGGAAGCATGGCGAAGAATTTTATGATCTCAAGGAGAAGGTTTTAAAGAACGGGGAAGCCGGGCTGTTCTATCTGGTTGCCAATAACTCGGATCATAAAACAGATCTTGGGACGAAGATGACTCCATTCCAAAATCTCACTCAATTGCGAGATAAGATTACGGATAAATCTATCAAGATTCCAGACAGTGTCAATGGAAATTATACATTCAAACAAGCGGAAGTGATGTTTAGAAATGCTCAGGAAGCAAATCCACCTTCTCCGGAAGAACAAAAGGCGCTGGCGGAAAAACTGAAAAAACAGGCGGAAGCATCCAATCAGGGATATGCCATGATGCCGGTTGAAATGACAAATCAGTTTTTCATTCTCAATGCTACGTATCAAAATGGAGAGGATAAAATCAGGGTTGTTGTCACTAATGTGAGTGGAAAGGGCATGAACGCTGGATTGTATATTGACGAGAAAGTCGAATTTAAGCAGGAGAAGGTTCAAGTGAAGGGAGTAGAAATGCTGTATACAGATTGGGGTCTTTCAAAGTCGCATGATCTGAGATGGGTATACCAGAGCCCAGACAAAAAGGTGAAATACGTCTATGATATAAATGGGGACATAGATAAAGTAAGTAAAGAAGCCTTGATGAAAATTGCTGAAAGCTATTTGCAATAACAGTTATTAAATAAAAAACGGGAACCTGCTCCAAATCGAATTGGGGCGGGTTCCCGTTATTCTTTTTACCCGGTAAGAGTGGCTACACACCTTGTGCTTGTACCGGCTCAAGCGCAAGGCCGGCCATATTGCGGCGGATCAAATCGCAAGAATTATTAAACAGCTTTGTTTCTTCCTCATTCAGCTTCAGCTCCACTAACTCCTGGATGCCCTCGCTGTTGATAATTGCCGGTACGCCGGCGCATACGTCATACTGACCATATTCCCCGTCAAGGATCGCCGATACGGCGATGATTTTATGCTCGTCATTCAGGACGGCGCGGGTAATATGGGCGATCGCGCTGCCGATTCCGAAATGGGTGGAACCTTTGCGGGTGAAAATCTCCCAGCCGGCGTCTTTGGTTTTGCGGGCAATATCGTCCAAATCCAGATGTTTGAAGCGCTCAGGGTGCTGCGCCAAAATATCGAGGATAGGTTTGCCGCCAATCGTGACATGTGACCAGGCCACAAATTGCGATTCGCCGTGCTCGCCTAATGCATACCCGCTTACGCTGCGCGGATCGATAGAAAAGACATCCGACAGCAGCGTTTTCAGCCGCGACGTATCAATAGATGTGCCCGTACCGATAACGCGGTGGCGCGGAAAGCCAGTCAGCTTCCAGACCATCTGAGTCACGATATCCACCGGATTCGCGGCCGTGATAAAAATCCCCTCAAAACCGCTCTCCACGATCGGGATGACAATTTGCTTTGTAATTTCGGCAGCTTCCGCTAGTACATCCATCCGGTTTTGTCCCGGTTTTGGATTCACTCCGGCCGTTATAATAACTACGTCCACATCGGCACAATCCGCATAGGTGCCTGCATAGATGCTTGTTCGCGTATGGGTGAAATCAATGCAGTGCGACAGGTCCAGGGCCTGTGCCAGCGCTCGGTCATACGTTCGGCCAATCATAATGATCTCGTCGCAGATCGATTGGTTGATCATAGAGTAGGCGCAGCTGGATCCGACCATGCCGGAGCCTACGATGGCGACTCTTCTTCTCTTGCGTTTCATACGTATCCGCTCCTTCATGAATATTCTACACGAGAAAAGTGCAAAAATCCCATGATGGTCAAAATCAGTAAGATATCGCCTAAAATGCCCGAAAAACGTTAAAACCGGCAGCATCAGCTTATCCGGTTAGAGATGGTTTTATTCCAACCTGCTCTATAGAAAGACTCCAGGGCAAATACTGAATATATTTACCTGGCCGCAGCCTGAATCTACTGCCGTATCTCCATCTCCAATACTTGCACAAATGCGTGCCAATGGAGCTTCCCAAAATAGCAATGGCGTCATGTCCGTTGATCCGTTTCAATCCGGCATAAAGCGCCGAGCTGAATACGATATCGACAATCACGAATTTGACAAGATCGGAACGGGTAAATACCCAAACTTTAAATTCGGTATGTTCTGCCGTTGCAAGCTTCCGCATGCTCTCCTCCTTGCTTTCGTCATAAACCCCTTTTTAACATATAAAAATGGTTTAACTTTAAGAACAGGGCTTTTGAATGCTATAAGAAAAATCGCGGACTATGGCAGCTTGTTTTCAGAAAATGCATTTCGGACAAGGTCATGTTGGGCGATCTGACAAAAACAATGTGATGATAATCACAAGGGTGCTGATGGTGCCCTGATACGCTGAAGATGTCAAAGAAAAAAATGTAAGCAACGGCTTAGAGCCACTTTCAGTATCAAATCAAGTATCCGGAAGTCCGTTTCAAGATCTAAAATCTGATAAGTGATAGGAGGGAGCTGTATGGGAAACTTTACATTCCAGGATTTGAAAAATATAAAAAGAACGGAGCTTGGCAATATGGTTCCGCTGGAGTTGTTCCGCGCGATCCGGTTGATCGGGATGAACGAAGGATTGCCTTTGGGGGGAAAGAACACAACGGCTGCCATTGGGCGTAAAATCGGAGAAAGTTTGCCGGCACAAACAGTAGAGGAGCTTTTTGAGCTATTTATACAATTAAAGATCGGGATTCCGGTTATTGTCCAACAAGATGATCATACAATGCGGATTGCTGTAGAAGATTGTTTTTGCGAAGGGCTGCCTGTTCAGGAGGGTAAGTTTGTATGTGATATGGAAGGCGCAATTATGGAGGGCGCTTTAAAGCGGATTATGAATAGGAATGTATTCATTAAAGAAGTGAAATGCAATGTGAATGGCGATGAGCATTGCGAATATGAGTTGAGACTTTTCCATTAACAATCAATTTAAACCGGGCAGATAGAGTTGTACCGCATTCCGGTCATGCTTAATTTATAAAATGGAAACATGCTCCTCAGAAAAAGCCCCATCCAAATCTCAATTCGGATGGGGCTTTTTCTTGTATATATTAGTATGCCAGGGTAAAGAGTGCATTGATGTGGGAGAGGTAACGGATGTTACTTGCTTCCTTCATCAGGGTTGCAGGCATACCTTTGAGTGAGATGTTGTTTGCGCCAACCGTAGCAACGCCGTCTTTGCGTCCAAGGCTTGCGAGCGTACCGGAGTTCACTGGAGCAAAGGTTTGGAACGCTTTGTCATTCAGGTGAGCGTACAGGTTGTAACCAATCAGTTCGCCCATTTGCCAAGCGATTTGAGCCGTTGGAGGATAAGGGCGACCTGTAGGATCAAAAACAACGGCGCTGTCGCCAGCAACGAATACATCTTTGTGGGATGTAGACTGCAGGAATTCGTTGACGGTTGCGCGTCCACGGTTTACTTCCAGGCCGGATTCGCCAACGAGCGGGTTGCCTTGCACGCCGCCGGTCCATACGAAGGTGTTAGTAACGATTTTTTGGCCGTCCTTCAGGTCAACCACGTTGCCTTCAACGTTGGTTACAGGAAGTCCAGTCAGGAACGTTACGCCGCGATCTTCAAGACTTTTTGTAGCGCGTTCGATGAGGTGATCAGGAAGCACAGGCAGAATTTTAGGGCCGGCTTCAACCAGCATCAATTTGATTTCGGCAGGATTTACGCCGTATTTTTTTGTCAGCTTCGGCAACACGTCGGCAATTTCACCAACAAGCTCAACGCCAGTCAAGCCGCCGCCGCCGATGAGGATCGTTCCGTCAGCCGCGTCTTTGGTTTGGGCATAAGCTTTGATGCGATCTTCAATATGCTTGTGGATACGGTTAGCATCCTCAGCGGATTTCAGAACCATGCTGTATTTATCCAGCCCAGGAATGCCGAAGTAAGCAGTGACGCTGCCGAGTCCGACAACAAGTGCGTCATAAGTCAGCTTGGAGCCGTCGGCAAGCTTTATTTCTTTGCTGTCTACAGAGAAAGAATCAACCTTTGCGATCTTCATATCGATGTCTTTGCCTTTGAACAGTTTGTCGAGAGGCATGGCAATAGCCTTTTCTTCGATGCTGCCTGCAGCCAGACGGTGAAGCTCAGTAATGATTTGGTGAGTCGAATATTGGTTAACCACGGTTACGCGTGCTTGATCTTTGGTCAAATATTTGCGCAAGGTGAGAGCAGAGAGAAGTCCGCCATATCCTGCACCCAAAATGACAATATGTTTTGACATTGTTTTTCCTCCGTCCTTACTGGGTAATATGAAAAGAAATTATTTTTGTTCTTTAGCGCGTTCAGCAGAAACCTGAAGAAACGCGTTCACGAAACGGAACATCTTTTGCGCTTGGGGATCTTTCAACAACTTGAGGAGGCCAAAAACGCCGATAACTTCATTGCTATCTTCAGCGCGGTCTTTAGCTTCAATCACGTTTGCTGCAAGGCCTTTCGCGGATTTGATTACCGGCGAAGCTAATTCTTGAATGGCGCCCACAGTGTCGCTTTTCAATGTGTTGTCCGTAGCGACAGCTTGAGCGAAGTCATAAGACTTTGTCAATACATTCACAAGCTCAGTCAGCTTTGGAAGATTGTCGACCAGAGTAGTCAAGGATTCCTGAATCTCGGGCTTGAGAAGCTGGTCCAGCAAATCTTTTTGATTTTGGCTAACAGGTACGTTCACTTGTTCAGCCTTTGCATCAGTAATTGTTTCTGACATGTCCATTTCTCCTTTGCGTAAGCAGCAATGCTTAAGTTTTATAATAAAAGGGCTCATAGACCCTTTTTTGGGGTAGAGGGGTCCATAAGCGTCGGACCTTCCTCGGATGAAAAAGGCCGATCTAAATCACTAAATCCTATGTTAACATAATGCTCTCCAAAAGGATAACGAGCGTAAGGCGCAAATTGTGAAGTTTTACACATATATACGTATTCTTGGTCCAAAATTCTCTGTTTTGCTTCATTTTTATGATGAAATAGTGATGTACACCACAGCGCAGGCCATGAAATCTCCAAACGTCCCATTCCCTGAACATTCTTTCCCTAGCTTCTTCGAATCGGCGCAGACTTATCCTTATAGCTCAAATAAAGAAGCTGCTAAGCAGGGAGCAAACCGCATTCTCATCACAGTAGAGCACTAGGACTGTCTATCTAAATTTATACGCGGTGTAATAACTTGTTGATCATATGCCTACCTAAAAATGAAAAAAACCGCTATCCATACTTGCGCTTAGGAAGAGCGGTTTTGATATCGACTTTTATGGTTGGTCCGGCGATTCCGGCGGAATGGGGTTCATGTCCAGCTGGCCTGAAGCTTCTATCGCGCGGTATTGCTTCAGCATAAAAATCCGCCAGCGGACGATCATGCCGAATGCCAACAGGAAGAATAGCGCACCGGATTGTGAGATCGAAACATACTCGTCTATCACCTGATGAAGCACCGTACGGACGATTAGCAGTGCAAACAGAATAATGACGAAGCTTTTGGAACGTCTAGCAAATACCTGGCGTTCACTTACCTCGAATTGGGTACTTCGGATGAGCGGATATGAAAATATGAACCAGCCGACAAGAAAGGCAATCAAAGCCCAGAGAAGCGGAACCCGTACGGCGGGTACCACAAACATTAGAAAGCCCGTGGACATGCCAAGTGGCGGTATGATTATTTTTTTGATGGTTACCGGTCTGTTGCTGGCCTTCAAACGGACGAATATGACCGTAAGCGCCATAACCAGTGCCCCCACGGTGGAACCGATTTGAAGCAATGAGGGACTAATATGAGCCAAGTTCAAGACTCCTCTCTAATAAGGATGTAATTAATCACATATAACTATATTATATCACACCCATTAAGAAGTAAACTTGACCATTATTAAGGTGCGATCAAGAAAATGGCTGTTATTTTCGTGATCACGTAAGACATTATTAGCTGCCATTACCGGTTTGCCTACGAGTTCATTCCATTCAAAAAAATCCTTAGCACATACTGTACACTTTCATCCAACGCCAAATCCATTTGAAAGCCACTATGTTGTTCCAGCATCGCAAATCCATGCAAAAGACTGCGCAGTCCGCGGATGGAATGCAGCGTTTCTTCTTCACCCAGCTGGTAAGGTTTCATGATCCGTAAAAAGAGCTCAAGCAGTTCCTGTTTCGCTGTATCGAGTTCCTCGTGCTGTTGCATGTTTACCTTATAAAAGGCTTCGTACAGCCCGGGCCGGGAGCGGGCAAACCGGAGGTAGGCTTCGCATAGGCTCAGAATAGCTTCATCGCCGGATTTGCCAATGACGGCGTCACGGGTCGTTTCGACGAGAAGATGCAGGCAGTAAACGGTCAGCGCCCCCCGCAAATCGGGAAGTCCTTTCACATGATTGTAAAGGGAGGGTGAGCGCACATTCAGCTTCTGTGCCAGAGCAGCCAGCGTGAGTGAATCTAGACCGGATTCGTCAGCCAGCTCGGCGGCAGCAACGAGTAGGGTGTGGCGGTCAAGGCCCATTTTCGCCATCGTTATTTCCCTCCTTTGAAAGCTTCTTCGGCACGTTCAACCGCAAGGCTCATGGAATCAGTCGGTTTCTCGAGCATCTGGCCGTGGCCGACTGCAAGCCAGGTTGGCTGAAGCGCGGTTAGGCGGCGAGCGCTTGCGAGGGCAGCGTCTTTATTCCAGGTCGCCATCGCCGGAAATGGGAACAGCGGCTGCATATGGCCGGATACGGCCATCCCGCCCCGGATTTGAAAAGCATCTCCGGCAATTAGCACCTTACTCCGCGTATCCAGAAATGCCATATGGCCGGGAGTATGGCCTGGCGAGGCGACCGCCATCAGCGACCCAATCAGGTCGCCGTCCATGATGAGATGATCTGGCTTGGTGCGGATTTTCTTGGGGACGTCTCCCCGTACGGGCGTCTGCGGCTCTCCTTCTTCAAGCGCGCGGCTGCCGGTCAGAAGGGCCTGATCCCGGCGTGATATATAAACTTCGGCAGTTGGAATAGTGTCTTTCAATGCATCCAGTGCGCCAACATGATCTCCATGTGCATGGGTAAGTAGGATACGGGTGATAGGTTTGCCAAGCGAATCAGTTGCCTTCAGTATGCCCTTGACGCTAAATGGCATGCCTGCATCAACGAGTGTAAGGTCGTCTTCCTCCTCAACAAGATAAACATTAACCGGAAACATCCGAGGCATAAAGGAAAGCTGGGTTATCTGATGAACTGTCGTTTTTTTCATGATAACAATTCCTCCTGTGTATAAAACTAATCATATTAGCATGGCAACTAATGATATTAGTTTGCGCAATAGTTATTTTCCACAAAGGAGTAATTTGGGCATGAAATTTATTGCGTTCCACGGAAATATTCTTACAATAAATAGATATGGTGTCTTCGAAGTTATTCTTTCAAATATCGCAAAAAGGCGTTCCCAAAAATACATTTTCATACTATAATGGTTTTGTAAACCCTTTCATATGTCTAATTTGATTTTTGGGCTCTTCTTGCGAAGGGCTCTTTTTTTTTGTGAAAGTGAGAATATAGGCCAATCTGGATCGTCTATTTAGATATTAAGATCAGAGATAAAGCAGGGAGGATCATCATGATAGACCCAACACGGGATGCTGTGCTGGTCAGAGAGGTATTGTCCGGTAACAAGGAAAGCTTCACGCAGCTGGTGGATGCACATAAAAACAAAATATACGGTCTGCTTCGCGGGATGGGCGCAGGCCCGCAGGACGCCCAAGACTTTACGCAGGAAGCTTTCCTTAAGGCATACCGCAAGTTGGGAACCTTTAGAGAGGAATCTAGTTTTGCTTCCTGGCTATACACGATTGCCGTGAATGTGATGAGGGATGCGGGGCGCAAAAAAAAAGCCGAACCGACGGATGATGAGGTTTTGACCTTGGGGAGGCAACATAATGAAACACCGGAACTTGCCTTTCTTCGCAAGGAGACCAGCGTGGAGATACGGCGCTTATTGGAGGAACTTCCAGAGAAGTATCGCATCGTGCTGCTGCTAAGATATACGAATGAACTCAGCTATGAAGAAATCGCTGAAATTGCCGGCATTGAAGTGAATCAGGTGCGTAACCGGCTTCACCGAGCCAAGAAGTCCTTATATAAAAAGTTCAAGGATAAGGAGGGGATGAAGCATGAAATGTTGGAAGCTATCGCAGACAAAAAAGTACATTCAGTCTGGAAATAATGACGATCAAGAGCTGAATATTCATATACAGAATTGTTCTGAGTGCCAGACTTTGGTCAGGGAAGCCGAAGAAGAGGAAAAGCTGTGGGCGGAGCTGCTGTATTCTGATTCTCTGCCTGACGGATTTACGGAGCGGATTATGGCTTCCCTCGAAGGGGTAGAAATAGAGCAGGTAGAGCAAATCCATTCAGCTACAGCTAGACGGGCCTACAAATCCCGGCGTGTAATTAAAAAGAGTGCTCTCTGGGTCGCATCGCTTTTTATTGTCACAGCGGCCTTTACCTTGTACGCCCAGCCGTCCATTGCCGATTGGGTGAGATCCATTTTTTCGAATGAGACAACGGACAGCGGCATTATGGATGCCCGTCAGGTCGGGCTTTTGCAGAATCCCCATGTTAAGGTGGAGGACAAAGGTTACACCCTTGAAATTAATGAAGTGATCGCAGATGCCACACGGCTTGTCTTGGGAGTGAAGGTGACAGATCCCCAAGGTAAACCTCTTGTTTATTCCGTGAACTGGAATGACTTGCATATCAAAGATACGAATGGTAAAGAAGTAGCGGAGCTCAGGGGGATCGAGGGTTCGGAAACCATCGAAAAATTGACGTTTACTTTTACGCAGGAAATTCATACGGATGAGCTGAATGTGGAAGGATCTGTGGATCGGATCGCAATCCCCTTCTCAGACGAATACGTGGAAGGAAAGTGGGATTTCAAGTTCAACCTCGACATGAGGAAAGCGAACGCGCTGACCGTAACAACCCCCCTGAACGAGAAATATACAACTCCTGACGGGATGCACATCGAAATGGAAAAGCTGGTCCGTACACCAAGTGGGGTACGCTTGGAACTCAACACCACACTCAGTGGCGAAGCTGCGGAACGTTCCCCAGGAGAACTCGAAGAGAAGCAGCAGCTGATGTTTCATTTTGAAAATGAGCATGGAGAAGAGATATCAAGCGTAGACAACTATCGGAGAGGGCATTCTCCCAATACCATTTCGCAAATCTGCGAGATGAATGATGGCAAACTTCATTGGACTTATACATTCAAGTACCTTCCTTACGATCGTCAGAATCTCCGCTTTGTATTCGACGGATATTCGATTCCGGTTAAAAGCAATGGATCGGTGGTGCTCGTTCCAAAAGAAATGAAAAATCATTCGGCGATATTTAAAGATCAAGGGGATAAACTTACATTAAGCGAATTTTATGTCCATTATGATTCCAACCTCAAAGCGGGTGAAGAACCAAGGGAGAGTGTCATCCGGATGAATGGAGAGCTCTACAACCAATTCAACAATGATGTTTGGGCTGTGAAGGATCAGGACGGCAAGGAATATCCAGTAGGGTTTAGAGGAAACGTTAGATGGGGCGATACAAGCGAGGTTAGCGGAGACCCTGGTTTTATCGTATACGGAATGAGTAAACTTCCGGAAAAGGCTACCTTGATTCGCACGGTGACCGATAAATGGTATGATAACGTGAAGTGGTCCTTTGATATTCCGAAGGCAAAATCTATACCAGGTTTGGAAAATGCAGATCCCCAAGGTTATTGAAGCTTTTCACAAGTCAAAACAAGCGTACCTCTTCATGGCACGGAGCCAGGAAGAAGGTGCGCTTTTTCCATGATATAAGAAAGTATAATCCCCAAGAAGTCCCCATCCTTTTACCCAAAAAAAGTGTTCGTAAGGGGGATGGAAACATTGCTAACGTATTTTGCTTCAGGCATGCTCCATATAAATTTTTCGGTATACGGCCGGGGTCAGACTCTCAAACTTCTTGAAGGTTTTAATAAAATAACCCGGATCGGCGAATCCCAGCTCATCGCTGATCTGATTGACGGATAAACCGGTGGTTTCCAGCAACTGCTTGGCCCATTCGATTTTTAACCGGGGAATGAAAACTGAGAAGTTCTCGCCCGTCTCCCGGGTAAATACACGGCTGAAATAGCTTGGGCTGACGTGGCAGAGTCCCGCCATATCCTGTAAACGGACATTTTCGCGCTTATGGCGGTAGATATAATCGAAAGCAGGCTGCAGCAGCGGATTGACCGACCGGTACGCATTTGCCATGCTTTTTTTGATTTTCGTATCGATCAAGGTACTTGAAAGCTCGTTTTGCATCGCTTGGATATGTTTATATGACGGAGCGGCAGGGTTGATGGAAGCTGCAGGGATTTCCAATGCCAAGGTTTTTTTGTACATATCTATTGTTGTGTTTTTATGGATGGCCTCTTCCACAATATAATTGCACAGATGAAACAGCATCTCGGCAATCGTTGATACTTCCTCGGCAGACAAAACGGGCAGGGACAGATATTCGTTCTCGAGCGCCTTAAATTTCCGATCTGTTTCCGCGTTTGGCGACCGGGTTACAATTTGTTCAAGAGGGAGGTCCGAATCGCGGAGCTTGATTTGTCCAGCCATAATGGCGCCAATATATTGATTGTCAATAATGATGGGAATCGCGATATCAACAATACCGAAATGGCATTGGTAGACATAGGGTTTATTCGTACGGACGGCTTCCAGCCCTCCCCGCGCATCGCATTTCTGGCAATAGGGGGATAAGGCGTCATCTTGGCGCACCGCGTGGCAAAATGCCTGGCAGTGGCTGTGCTTGGTGACTGGAACTCCTTTGTAGTCCACCGTGATGATCGCCATCCGGGTAACTAGGGAGAGCGAATCCTGCAGCTTATGCCATTTATCGATATCGATGATCCGGTGCAGATCAAACCTAGAGGTCATGTTATTCGCTCCAATACTCATTTTTGTGGCATGGCTCAACATCAAAATTAGAGCTTGAAGATGCGAAAGTAGCGGAGGGGACGGAATCGATCTGAAGAAGCGAAGTGGTCGCCTTTGTCTCCGAATTTCTACCTTTGTGAAAAATATAATCATAGAAATTTGGAAGACAACAGCGATCGGAAGAACGATCCGTAACCGCAGCGGCCACCTCGCACAATGTAAAGAACTAATTTCAGTATTGTGTGCCACTTTGATTATACTAAAATGTATATTTCCATGACAAGATAGTACAATTTTATGTACGAGTGGACAAGGAAATTCCATTGGAAAGCGCTTTAAAAAGCCTTTGAAGTGCCATGAATCATTCCGTATATCCAAAGTATAATGGACATTAGAATATGAAGGAGGGAATCATGATGAGAAAAGCTTTTATCAGTCCAAGCAAGTATGTGCAAGGAGAAAATGAAATATTGAATTTGGGTTATTTTATCCGGACATATGGAGATTCCGCTCTACTAATCGCCCATCCGGAGGATGTTAAACGGGTTAAGGACAAGCTAGATTTTACGATAAATAATTTCAATATTACGTTAGTTGAAAGCGGATTCCGAGGCGAGTGCTCTCGAGAAGAAGTGCAGCGGCTCAAGGAACTAGCCCTTGAGAAGAAATGCTCCTGCACAATCGGACTCGGCGGAGGCAAAGCGATTGATACCGCCAAATGCGTAGCGGAAGGCGATGCGCTGATCATCGTGCCGACGATTGCAGCAACGGATGCGCCAACCAGCCATTCGGCCGTCATTTATACGAATGAAGGAGCTTTTGAAGATTACGCGTATTTCAAACAAAGTCCAAGTGTGGTTATGATTGATACGACGGTGATTGCCAATGCGCCGACCCGTTTTTTGGTGTCCGGTATGGGCGATGCCTTATCGACCTATTTTGAAGCAAGAGCCACTTCGCGCTCCTTTACGAAGGTCAATGCGGGTCTGCCATGCGGTGTTCATGCTGGAGCTGCTCCGGTGGCACGGGGAACCAAAGCAGCGCTTGCGCTCGCCAAGCTGTGTTATGAAACGCTGTTAGAGGACGGGGTTAACGCAAAAATAGCCTGTGATAGCAATCAGGTCACGCCGGCGCTTGAAAATATCATTGAAACTAACATCCTGCTGTCGGGCCTTGGCTTTGAAAGTGGCGGGTTGGCTGCTGCACATGCGATTCATAATGGCCTCACGGTTTTGGAAGGAACCCATCATTATTTCCACGGTGAAAAGGTAGCTTTCAGCACAATCGCACAGCTAGTTCTCGAAAATGCGCCAAAGGCTGAGCTGAATGAAGTACTGGAATTTTGTACGGCGATTGGCCTGCCGGTATGTCTTGCGGACATTGGCGTGGACAGCATATCCCGGGAAGAACTGCTTGAGGTTGCGCAAATCGCATGCATTCCTGAGGAATCGATTCATGCAATGCCATTCCCGATCACGGAGGAAGCCGTTGCGGCTGCGATTGCGGTTGCGGACCAAATCGGCCGTGAATTTAAAAAAAGTAAGGGTGCTATATAATGAAAAAAATATTGAATCGGCCGGAGTCGCTTGTCAGAGAAATGTTGAGTGGCTTGGTTATGGCGCATCCAGAGCTGGAATTGAACAGCAAGCATAAAATCATCAAGAAAAAGCATATCAATCCGCAAAAGGTTACGCTGATCAGCGGCGGAGGCAGTGGGCATGAACCAGCGCATGCGGGTTTTGTGGGCAAAGGAATGCTGGATGTAGCTGTCTGCGGCGACGTGTTTGCCTCTCCGTCCCAGATCCAGGTATATCAAGCGATCCGGTCATCGGCGAGCGAAAAGGGAACCCTTCTGATCATTAAAAATTACAGCGGCGACATCATGAATTTCAAGAATGCTGCCCATCTTGCTAGCGAGGATGGTATTCAGGTCGATTACGTGAAGGTTGATGACGATATTGCCGTGGAAGACAGCTTGTATACCGTTGGGAAAAGAGGTGTTGCAGGTACCGTTCTCGTTCACAAAATCGCTGGAGCAGCCGCAGAAGCGGGCATGTCCCTGGAGCAGGTGAAGGCTGCAGCCCAAAATGCGATCGATAATGTCAAAAGCATCGGTTTTGCGTTGACCTCTTGCACCGTCCCTGCCAAGGGTACGCCAACCTTCTCGATCGGGGAGCAGGAAATGGAGTATGGCGTGGGTATCCATGGCGAACCGGGAATCCGGCGGGAAAAGCTCATTTCAGCCGATGAGCTGGCGGCCCGAATGGTGACGGAGCTGCTGGAAAGCTTGAAGATCAGCGGTGATGCATCGCAGGAAATGGCTGTATTGGTGAACGGTTTTGGAGGAACGCCACTTCAGGAGCTATATTTGCTGAACAACTCGGTGATACGGGAGCTGGCCTCACGGAATATCACGGTTTACAAAGTGTTCGTAGGCAACTACATGACGAGCATTGATATGGCAGGTGCTTCGGTTTCCATCATGAAGCTCGATGACCAGCTCAAGCAGCTGCTGAGCGAAGAATGCGATACGCCTGCACTTATCGTCCGCGGACCATTTGAGCCTGTGCAATACACCGAGGTGGTTGACCAAGATGAAGAGGGCCAGAAGTCGGTATCTTACGGCATGGTAACGGATGAAAAGCATGCGGTCATCGAGGATGGCAAATTGTCGCTGAGCAATATGATTTACTTAATCGATAAAATGAGTGAAATTATTATCGAAAACGAAGTCCCGTTCTGTGAGCTGGATTCCCATGCGGGCGATGGTGATTTTGGCATGAGCGTAGCCAAGGGATTTAAGCAGTTAAAGGCGGAATGGGATGAAGTGGTTGCCCAAGGTACGGATATAGGGAAATTCCTGGACGCCTGCTCGTTGATCATTATGGAGCATTGCGGCGGCGCTTCCGGCCCGATCTGGGGATCAGGATTTCGTGCAGCCAGCAAATTTGCTGCGGATAAAACGGTGTTTTGCGTTCCGGAAATCGCAGGCATGCTGAGCGCAGTGGTTAAAGGAATCCAGGACACGGGCGAACGTTCCTTCGGTAGAGGGGCAGTTGTCGGAGATAAGACGTTGGTCGATGCGCTTGTGCCTTATGCGGACGCTTGGGCAGCCAGCGCACGTGTGGGTGAAGATCTGAAGTCGGCAGGCAGCAAGGCCGCCGAAGCTGCCGTGGAAGGCGCCAAAAAGACCGAAACGATCGTAGCGCGGATGGGAAGAGCGGGTACGGTCGGAGAGCGCAGCATTGGATACCCGGACGCCGGGGCACATGCACTCGGGGTCATCTTCACCGGGCTTGCGCAGGCGCTTAAATAAGGGGATGGGAAGGGGATGGCGGCTTGAGCCGTACCTCGCCTTGGAAATGCACTCCTGCCTAGATGTGCGAGTGGAATAAATTGAGCCTTTGAGTTGACTGTATCCTCCTCTCGGATGCAGCCCGCTTATAATTTATAATAGGCCAACCAGAAATTTCTGGTTGGCCTATTTGAGCTAAAAATACGAAATGAGCTAGATATATGAATTGCACCGAAAAATACCAACTGAGCTGCTAAGCATACGAAAAGATGCATTTATACAATTTTTTGGCCCGTTTTTTAATCTTGCAGGTATATTGATGCGAGAAAATGCATCCTTTTCCCTGATGTAGCCCCCTATATTAAATTTACACTCTGAAAGCCTGCATTTTAGCAAGCTTTTCCCGTAAAAGTGTCTTTTCACTTGAAAAAAACTGCATTTTTGCATCTTTCGCAAGTTTTACCCTTAACTCGATTTCGACTAACAACCGTATCTATATAAATTTTATCTACTAAAAGGTTTACTCCATAAAATATAAAAATCAAACGTAAGCTTTAAAGAAGGCCGTGAAAGCAGCAACTTCTGGATGTTTTCCTTCGGGGCATGCCAGGATAAAGGTGTCATTTTCAGCATGCCTTTAATGTGCTCCGGGGGCAACTCGATTTCATAACGTACGTGTTGCTGCTCCGTCTCCGGAAAATGCTTGGCAAATAAAACAGCAGTTTCCTCCAAGGTATCTTGCTGCCCAGGTGTAGACCGGCCATACAAAAGCTGTTTGAACTCCTTCAAATATTCCGGCCCAGGGATCACTTTCACCAGCATGCCGTTTGCTGCCAGCAATCGCTGGAATTCCCCATAGTTGGATGGAGACAGTATATTCACAATGATATCGAAGGTCTGATCCTGAAACGGACTGCGGGCCAGATCTGCCACACACCAAATAACGCGAGAGCTTCCTTTGGCGGCAGTTATAATGCCCGGTTTGGACAAGTCGGCTCCCACAGCCAAAATATCCTGATCCGAAAGGCCCTGCAGCGTATCCTGAAGATATGCCAGATGTGACCCTTCCCCGCAACCTGCATCCAGAATAGACAGCGGAAATGCGTTAGCCCGCCAAGGCATACTTCTTGAAATTCCGGAGGCGAGGGTCTGCAGCAAGCGTTCAAAATATCCGCTGGCATTGATCAGTTTGCGTGCTTCGAACAGCTCCTTATTGTACTTGGTCGGTTTTGCGTTAGGGAGCAGGTGAAAATAGCCGTCCCTGGACATATCAAAGCTGTGATTCACTGAACAAACCAAGCTCTGATTGTCTGTCATTTTCATCGTGCGAGAACAGACCGGACAGCGGAAGATGTGCTCATGGAGAGTCGTCAGGCGTGTGCGTATGCCCGCAATTTCTTTTTTGAACAATATAATACACCCCAATCATTCGTTTTGGCGGAATGAAAAAAGGCACAGAAAAATAAACCCGAAACCTGATCTTTTAAAAAAGCAGCCGGGCTCATTCGTCCTGCACCTTTCATTAACGCAAACGAATGAAGTGGATCATGACGCAGTTTCAACTCCTTGCCAAAAAGGAATTGGAGATATTCTCCATGATTCTATTGTAACGCAAACTCAATTCAGGATAAAATCACATGAGTGGATGTTTATCTTTCCTTAAGGAAGTTACACTAGAACTAAAGCGTTTAACATCAGGCCGAATAAGGCCCCCTGAAAAACGGAAAGAGGAGCGTATCAGGTTGACATCCACAACTGTTAACCATATAATTACAGTATAAGGAGGAGCAAAAATGAATAGTGAGTTTAACATTGCCGTCCATTGTTTAACCCTTCTTAGCTTAAAAGAGGATCATATGGCTAACAGTGAGGAGATTTCAAAAAGCGTTTGCACGCATCCTGCCCGCATCCGCAAAGTGCTTGGCCTGCTGCGCAAGCATGGGTATGTGGCGACAAAAGAAGGGGTTGGCGGAGGATATTTGCTGAATCCTAGCACCGAAAATGCGACGCTCGGAGATTTGTATCGTCTGCTTGCCCAAGGTTCCCTAAAGCCAAGCTGGTGCTCCGGTGGCGAAGAGCTGCCCTGCGAGGTTGCGGCCAATATCCAGGGGATTATGGATCAAATATACGGCGGCGGGGAAACGGCGCTTGAACGTTATCTTGATGGGATTACGATGAAGGATGTCAAAAGACAGATCGAAGCATCAGGAACAGCGGACCCAGTTTAAGATTCGATCATAAATGATGTAAAGCAGCTTCCGTACAAAGGGGCTGCTTTTTTACATGCGAAAAAAATAAAACCGTTTATACGTCTATGCCGTCTTATATTCCGAAATATTTTGTATGACATTCGCGGGTTAGAAAGAAACCGCAGGAAACAGGAAAGGGGCCAAACCTATGCAAACTGACCCGGAACTTTCCGCAGCTGCATGCCAAGGAGATGAAGAAGCGTTTTACACTCTGGTTTCCGGGATGAAAAGGAAATTGTTCGGTATCGCGTACAGTTATCTGGGCAGTGAAACCGACGCGCTGGAGGCGGTGCAGGAGGCGATCTGCCGAGCCTGGATGAAATGCGGCAAACTTAAGGATCCGGCGGCGTTTCATGCTTGGTTGATCCGCATTTTGATCCACTGCTGCATCGATGAACAGAAACGTAGGAAACGTACGCTGCCTCTCAAAAACGATACCCAGGATAACCGGATGGCGGTGATGGTAAGCGACAGTCGATTGGATTTACAGCAGGCTATGCAGAGGCTGAAACCCAAATACAGACATGTGCTTATGCTGAAATACTATCAAGATATGACGCTCACCGAAATCGCAAGGGTGCTAGGGAAACCGGAGGGGACGGTCAAAACGTGGCTGCACCAAGGCTTAAAGCAGCTTCGCGGAAAAATGGACGCAGGAGGCGAGTTGTATCATGGCTGATGAACAAGGGATGCTGGAACAGTTTTACCAGCCGGCGGCGATCGCGGAAAGGCGCATATCGGAAGAGCGACTGGATGCAGCACTGAGAAATGGAATTGTACGCGGTACACAAGCCAAAAGTCGGCAGAGGATTAGGAGAATAACAGTCTCCTGTGCAGCGGCGGTCCTTCTGATGATTGGCAGCACATTTGCTATGAATGGATTGAATATTGGCAATAGGACTGAATCGGCGGTAGTGCATACTGCAGCTAACAACCAGATTCCTCCATACGTGAATTATTCAGCTGGCGACAAAGGCATGTTGCGGGAAGCATTGGACCAGGGGAAGTACCAAGCTGTTCAAAAGACTGTTGCTAACGAAGGGTACCAGGTGACGGTGGATGGGATTGTCACGGATGGGAAACATCTGGCTTTGTTTTATACTTCAAAGAGCGACAATGGTGACCGGATTACACCTCAAGCACCAGGGCTGTTTACGTCAGCCCATGACAAATTGAAATACAAACAGTTCGTTTTCGATACGAACCAGCTTACAGGTTATTATGACTTGGGAAGTTATCATGATATGTTGGTTTTTGATTTGACCGGAAACGAAAGTCTGCCCGAGGAGTTTTATTTTGCAAGCAAATGGGGCAACAGCGATCCGGGGAGCGCTCAAAAGTTTTTGGAGATTAAAATTCCGGTAGACACTTCCAAGCTGGCTGAGTTGGAGCGGACGATGGAAGTAAATAAAACACTTGATTTCGAAGGGCAAAAGGTGAAAATCAAAAACATTGTTCAAATACCGCTCCGGTTAAATGTGAATTTGGATATGGATGCTGCGAACAGCAAAAAGATTGTAACATTGCCTAATTGGGAGCTTTATACCAAGAACACTAGGGGGAATGTTTTGCCAAAAACAATGGTTATGAGTGATTCTGAAAGGATACTTGGTTTCTATGCTCCTGACTACGTACAGGGAGAATTGCTCGGCCTTCGCGGCTCCTGGATCGAAACGGAGTTCAAGGGAGGCAGGAAGCTCATCTTAAATACGAAGGAGCAGAAAATCATTAGTGCGCCGGACGAGCGGGTGAAACTGCAGGGAATAGAAAAGAAGGATGGTTATTTGCGAATTACCACAACTCTCCCAAGCCTTGAACCAGATGTAGGCCAGTACACAAAGGTCAACTTTACCTATACGGATGGAGAAGGGATAACACATCGTTTATCGTCTACGTCTAACAAAGAGACGGTACATGAAGGGTGGAGGCACGATAGAAATGCCAACTTGACCCTTTATTATTTCGATATCGAGAACAAATCTTATCCGCAGCCGCTCACCTTTAAATTAGACATGTATCCCGGGGATTTTATCCGACATCCCTTTGACTTGATCATTCAAAAATAAGCCGAAGCCAATTGAAACAGACCGGGAAGAGAATAACCTCGCCGGTCTGTTTGTTTCGTTTAGATACCGCTGGATGCTGTTGGGTGTTGCTGAATGCTGCTGGATGGCCGCTAACGAAACTGAGACACGCTATAGTGGCAAAATCGAAGGCAAATTAAATCTAACGAAACTACAGATCGTTAATCGGGCGGAATCGAACTTTATTCTCTATTATTTTGGTCGATAGCGATATCCAATTTCGTTAGGAATTTTAGGGGCTTCAATTTGTCTAAATAACGATTATAAGTTTCGTTATCCTGGTCCGAGTTCATGAAACCTACACCATATCGGCCATTTAGACCTAAAAATATAAAAAACGGCCGGTTTTTTGTATAATCATTGACTCTTACCTAAATAAGCTGCGAATTGACAATGGATCAAACTCATTAGTTATTTTATATGACTTAATTTCGTTTTTCTGTATCTCTGCATGATAATCATAAACGTTCATATAGTTCTTATCGTAAAGAGTAATGTGAGCAGGACATTTCCTTGGTAATATCGGAATCAGGGACCGAGCGCATTATATAAGCCAATTATTCGCCTCATTCGCTTCAACAAGTTCGTTTAACTCGTAAGCGGCATAATATCCGTCTTTAATAAACGGATCATTCTCTACAAGCAGCACCGCTTCCTCGTAATCATTGCAAATTAAAATTTGGATCGCCTGCCCACTGTCCCGAAAGGGCCCGCACAGCTGTAATTTTCCTTCATGTGTTAAATTCCGAAGATGATCTACGTGACGATACAATAATGGGCTGGAGAGTTCTCCGACCCTTTTCTCCTTCAGGATTGCTACAAATTTCTTCATAAATTCCTCCTTGAATCCCTGAATCTAAAATACAGGGAACTTATGTTCCTGTTTAGATTATAACTCCTAAACCAATACAATATGAAGGAAATTAACAACTGTGTTATCGCTGGTTTTTGAAAAGTGCGGTAAACTGCCGGAATAGTGGCACTGAAAAAGATAGCTATTGCAGTTTGGTCACTTGGAAAAAAGCAAGTAAACATTGCCGTAGGACATATAAACCTTTATTGTATGAATAACAGAGGAAAATTTAGCGCAGAGCATGAATAAAGAAAACCAGGCTCAACAACATGATTAGTACTTAGCAAGTATTAAGCCGAAAAAACATAAGCAAAGAAAAAGGAGCGGATCAGAACATGAGTGGCAACACCAGCTTGTTTTATACCGGTACATATACCCGGGAGGATGAACCTGGAATATTTCTGTGTTCCTTGGATCTTGACAGTGGCCGGATGGAAATCGTGAATAGTACAGATGGCATCGCCAATTCGTCTTTTCTGGCCATGAACGAAGCCAAGGACCGTTTGTATGCGGTAAGCGAGACGGACGAAGGCGAAGTGTTCGCTTATTCGGTTGATGCGGAAACAGGTGGGCTTCATTTGCTGGATCGCAAGCCAACCAACGGCTCGGCTCCCTGCTACATTTCACTCACCCGGGATGGAAGCAATGTGCTGGTTGCCAATTATACTAGCGGACATGTGAACGCTTACCAAATTGGAAGTAATGGGGAGCTTGTACCAAGTAGTTTAATTCAACATAAAGGCGGCAGCGTTAATCAGGAACGTCAGGAAGGGGCGCATCCGCATTCCGTGTTCCAGGATCCTAACGGAAAGTATGCGCTGGTTTGCGATCTCGGATTGGACGAGATTGTTTTTTACCGTCTGGAGGAAGGCGAGTTAGTATCGCATTATACTGTGAAGACGGCACCCGGAACGGGGCCGCGCCATTTTGACTTCCATCCGTCTGGCCGATGGGCATATGGAATCAACGAGTTGGATGATACGGTCAACGTTTATGCATTTGATGCGGAGGCAGGAGATCTGAAGATTTTGCAGACGTTGTCGGCTCTTCCGGAGGGCGCTCCGCAGGGAAGCGCAAGTGCGGATATTCATGTCACACCTTGCGGACGTTTCCTTTACGCTTCCAACCGCAGCGAGGATAGTATCGGACTCTATCACATCAATCCATCCACAGGTATGCTGACAGCAGTCGAGTGGGTGTCCACAAGCGGTAAAGCACCACGCAACTTTGCTATTTTTAGAGGCGGATATGTGCTTGCAGCAAACCAGAACAGCAACACGATCGTTTCCTTCAAAATCGACAAAGTAAGCGGACGGCTAACGCCGACGGGGTTTGTGCTTGAAGTGCCGAAGCCCGTATGTATTCTCCCAACGCAGAAATGTGGACATTAAGGTGCGATCAAAGCACATCGGAAGCATAAGCTAAAGCGTTTTGGAAAAACGCACATCGGAAGCATAAGCTTCGGTGCTGAAAACTGGCCTTTTTGAACACGCACTTAAAGAAATAGCGAATCAGATTTGCACGAAAGTCCCGTCGCCTAAGCTACTTCGGCAAATCGAATAATCTAGGCGCGATCAAGAAGACAACTGCCATAACTGCCATTTTCCTGATCGCCCCCTATTATTTTTTGATAGAGCCTAAAAGGACGACAGACCAGAATCAGCTTCTGTATGATGCAGGGGCTGATTTTCTTTTGCCGTCATTTAATCTGGCATAGATGATCCAAGGATTTTTTGAAAAAAAGATTGACGAAGGTATGGGCTATGATTACAATACGGATATAACATACTAAACAAGTAGGAATAATGTATTAAAATAAAAAAATGAATGTTATTGCTTCGTTCTCGCCGTACAAACGGAGGAACTGCTGATCAATGATGGATTGCATTCACTAGGAGTGCGCCGTGGTTGGGACAGCGTTTCTCCGTTTTTTTATTGGCTTGCAGCTGCGGGCGGGTTAAAACCAATTGAGAAATGGGAGTGGGGACAATGGGACAATACCGGAACAAAAAAAGCAGAACGGTTAAAAGAGTGGCGGCAATCGTGCTTACGCTGCTGACGGCGGTATCGCTGACAGCCTGCGGTTCCAAGGGGGGATCGGGAGCCTCCGCAGAGGGGAAGAGTCCAAGCGCTGACACTAAGAGCCCAAGTTCTGAAGCTAAGAGCAGTGCTAAAGAAATTAATCTGCTGAATGTTTCTTATGATCCGACTCGGGAGCTTTACGAAAATTATAACAAGGCCTTTGCGGCCTATTGGGAAAAGGAAAAAGGACAGAAGGTTACGATCAAGCAGTCCCATGGGGGTTCCGGTGCGCAGAGCCGCTCCGTCATCGACGGATTGGAGGCGGATGTGGTGACGCTTGCCTTGGGTTACGACATTGACGCGATCCAGAAAAAAGGCCTGATCCAAGAGGGATGGCAAAATAAATTTGAGCTGAACAGCACCCCGTACAATTCAACCATCGTATTCCTGGTGCGCAAAGGCAATCCAAAACAGATCAAGGACTGGAACGATCTCATCAAAAACGATGTGCAGGTGATTACGCCTAATCCGAAGACCTCGGGAGGAGCGCGTTGGAACTACTTAGCGGCTTGGGGTTATGCGCTTAAACAAAACAATAACGATGAGGAAAAAGCAAAGGAATTCGTCCGTGAGCTCTATAAGCATGTGCCTGTTCTGGATACCGGAGCTCGCGGCGCGACAACAACCTTCGTGGAACGCGGGATCGGAGACGTGTTGCTGGCTTGGGAAAATGAGGCGCTACTCTCCGTAAAAGAGCTGGGACCAGACAAATTCGATATTATTTATCCATCCATCAGCATTTTGGCGGAGCCGCCGGTGGCCGTCGTGGATAAGGTTGTAGACAAAAAAGGTACTCGTGAAGTTGCGGAAGCCTATCTGAAATATTTGTACTCGGAGGAGGGACAAAAAATAGCTGCCCAAAACTTCTACCGTCCGACGCTTGCCAGCGTCCGTGATCAATATAAAGATACGTTCAAAGACATCAAACTGTTTATGCTAAAGGATGTCTTCGGAACTTGGGAGGAAACGCAGGTCAAATATTTTAATGACGGCGGTGTATTCGACCAAATCTATACGCCAGGCAAATAATGCAGGCCGGGCAAGGGGAGAGAATAAGTCATGAGCCAAGTGAAGAGGGGGCGGAGCCGGGTGCTTCCCGGCTTTGGCCTTACGCTGGGGTATAGCGTAGCCTATTTGAGCCTGGTCGTTCTGGTGCCGCTATCGGCGCTGCTGATCAATTCGACTGGGCTGAACTGGGCAAAGTTCTGGCAGGTGGCGACTGACCCGCGCGTGCTCGCCTCCTATCGCATCAGCTTTACGACTTCGGCTGCCGCCGCACTGATCGATACATCGCTTGGTCTTTTGCTTGCTTGGGTTTTGGTGCGTTACGAATTTCCCGGGAGGAAGCTGTGCGATGCGCTAATCGATCTGCCTTTTGCGCTGCCAACGGCGGTGGCGGGAGTATCGCTGACCGCCCTGTATGCGCCAAACGGCTGGATTGGTTCATTGCTTGAACCGCTCGGCGTCAAGGTTGCCTTTTCTCAGCTTGGGATTACACTAGCGCTTATGTTTATCGGCCTACCGTTTGTTGTCCGGACGCTGCAGCCGATCCTGCAGGACGCGGAACGCGACGCCGAGGAGGCGTCCGCCACGCTAGGTGCAGGTCGGTTCCGGACGTTCAGGACCATCATTCTTCCGGGTCTGGTTCCCCCGCTGCTCACCGGATTCGCGCTGGCCTTCGCCAGAGGTATTGGAGAATATGGCTCAGTCGTATTTATCTCCGGTAATATGCCGATGAAAACGGAGATCGCTCCGCTGCTCATCATGTCCAAGCTGGAGCAATATGATTATGCGGGAGCGTCGGCAGTAGCCGTGTTGCTGCTGCTAATCTCTTTCCTGATGCTGCTCGTGATCAATTCGCTGCAGCGGTGGTCCGGCCGGAAAAAGGAGGCGGTGTAATATGGCTGGGAACATATCTGGAGCCGCTGCGGTTCGCCCGGTGCAAACTTCTAGGGCTACATCCGAAGCATCATGGGTGAAATGGCTGTTGATCGCTGCGGCAGGTCTGGTCCTCCTATGGCTGATTCTGCTTCCGCTTGCGGTTGTCTTGACACAGGCGCTCAAAAAAGGCTGGGATGTCTACATCAGCGCTTTATCCGATCCCGACGCATTGTCTGCCCTGAAACTGACGCTTGTGGTGGCGCTCATTACCGTCCCACTGAACACCATATTCGGCGTGGCAGCAGCCTGGGCGATCACCAAATTCAAATTTAGAGGCAAGGGAGTTCTGATTACGCTGATCGATCTGCCGTTTGCGGTTTCGCCGGTGATTGGCGGGTTGATATTCGTGCTCGTGTTTGGAGCGAACGGCTGGTTTGGCCCCTGGCTTGCGGATCATGATATGAAAATCATTTATGCCGTACCTGGCATTGTGCTGGCGACACTTTTTGTAACCTTTCCCTTTGTCGCAAGGGAGCTGATTCCGCTCATGGAAGATCAGGGCAATCAGGAAGAGGAGGCGGCCATAACGCTTGGAGCCAAGGGATGGGTTGTTTTTACACGCGTGACGCTGCCGAATATCCGTTGGGGGCTTATTTACGGCATGATTCTTTGCAACGCCAGGGCAATGGGAGAGTTCGGAGCGGTATCGGTGGTTTCGGGCCATATCCGTGGAGAAACAAACACGCTCCCGCTGCATGTGGAGATTCTATACAACGAATACCAGTTTTCAGCGTCCTTCGCCGTGGCTTCTCTGCTTCTGCTGCTGGCGCTGGCCACTCTGCTCATTAAGAGCTTATATGCCCGGAAAAAAGTGCATTGACAGCCATTTTGCCAGCATGATAATGTAACAATATGTAAAACTCAGTAAATGGGTTGGAAAAGAATGAATAAATAGATTGGCATAAAATACGTCCTGAAGCAAAGGAGGCGGTGTTATGGCAAAAGGGCTTCAAGTGGATCAGCTATGGCTTGATCGGATCACCGGCCAGTTGAATGACATGGAATTTGGCTCTCTTCACATCGTCGTGCATGAAGGCCAGATTGTGCAGATGGAACGGACCGAGCGGAAGCGTTTTGAGAATACGTCCGCCAAAACGGGCAAGCCGGGAATCGCAGCGCGGACAAGGCAGGATCTGAAAAAGACCGCTCCGGAACGAAGACAGGTTTAAGGCATGGCTGCGAAAAGAACAGTGACTTGAATTTTGGTACATATGGATGAAGACATCAAGTGAAATATAAAAACCCGCTGAGGGTACAGTCCCTATAAGGACTGCCACTCAGGCGGGTTATTTTTCTGGCTGCCCAGTTTCCGGGTCATGCGGAGGTTCGAGCAGACCCACGGAGCCCGGATATGGGCGATCGCGACGTGACCGTTTTTTGTTAATGCCGAATCCACCAAGAAACAGGATAAACTGGACGGCTATTATGTAAGGTGCAGCGATCAACCCGGCAAAATTGCCGAGCGCGGCCATAGTGATGGTGAGGGCCAGAATACGGTAAGCATACCGAGGCGAATCGTTCCGGCTTGTCATGATCGCAAGATAGAAAAAAACCACTGCGGCAAGACATGAAGCAAAACGCATCCACAACTCGGCGCTTGTCCAGGAAAACAGCGGAACATGCCCTTCATGAAATGCTTGGTAAAGCTGTGCGCAGAAACTCAGGATGAACGCCAGGGTCGCAAAAGGAATCGCGGGGCGGATCAGCTTCCAGAGTCCGATCCCCCAGCCGGGATTGTCCAGGGAGCGGATAATCGCTGCCTGCTCATGGATGCAGCGGTTGATCTTGCGGTTTAACACCCGCTGAAGCTGGACATGGCGGGAATCATCCCGTTCCCTTAGATACATGTCAATCGTTTCTATAAGTTCGGTTGTTATAATCGGGGCAGCTTTACACTGCTGCAGGACTATACTTAGTGATTCGGATTCCAGTTCCGGTTCGCCCGAAGCCTGAGTATGCGATTCTCCATCGAGCATTCCGGCTGCACGGCAGTAGAGACCCAGTGTTTGTTGAAGCCGATCCAATCGGGCGGATGCGCTGTGTCGGTAGGAGCGGGCGGTCCGGATGTATGTCCACAGGAACACTAGGACGGCAAGCCCCGCTAGGATGATTCCAGACTGCGTATGAGTTATTTCGTATAGAGTAGGTGTCAAAACTGCGAGGAACATCCGGCTCCCCTCCCTCCATCGTATTTGTTTTCAACTATTGCATAATAAGCTCTGGATTTCAATATTTCAGCTTGTTTAATTATTCCAACTTTGCGGATATTATATGAGGCAAGTTATCGAAATCCCCCGGCGGCTGTCGTGAGGCCGCGTACCATTTTGCGTTCGATAAAGATCATGCCCGCCCCAAGAAATCCGATGCCGCTGACTGCCTGCGCCGCCACGCGGCTCGGGTCAAGATCGATGTGATCCGTACCGAGTAGCTCGTTAAAGCCGAATTGCGATACCAGCATGATAAGCGCACTGCCGACGCCGACGAGAAAATGGGTTCGAAGACCAGCCTCCTTAGCCCTAAGCTCACGCTCCAAACCAATGATTGCTCCGAGCAGTCCGGCCACCGCCAAACGGATAATGTATTCTGCAATCATGCATGCATCAGCTCCTTTTCTGAAGATATCAGAAAGTACAACCTTTCGGGAAATACAGGTAAACCATAAACCCCTTGTCGCCGGTGGAGGAGTGAACGTCCTGTGAAAGCAGCATGAAGGTTGGTGGTCGGATGATTTTTGATCGAACCGCCGGTAATATCGGAATTTTCAGGATGATGACGCAGGTGCCGGACGAAATTATTCCCAGTTTATTTTCTAGGATGTGGCGTCCTAGGTTATGCTGATCAAATGATCAGCGTTTCTTATTGGCTATAGGGTTTATTTTATCTTATGTATTAATAAATGTAACCCGATATGCCTGAAAAAGCCCAGCACCTCTCGAATCTTATTGAAGATTTCCGGGCATTAAGGACGTTTTGAGGGTAATATAAGAGTATTGATATCGAAACAGAGGAGATTTAATTTATGGCAGAAATGATTCACCCTATGAAAATTACGATTCTTGGCGCGACGGGCAAAGTTGGACAGGCGCTGCTTACCGAGGCGCTGAGCCGCGAACATGAAATAACTGCAGTTGTACGTGACATTTCCCGTTTAAAGCTGGAGCATGAGCGCCTACATGTCGTACAGGGGGATATCCTTGATCCGGAATCGGTGGAGAAATTTGCGCAAGGCCGGGAAGCCGTGATCAGTGCTTACGGTCCAAAGCCCGGCATGGAAGAAGAACTGCTTGAAGCCGCTCGATCCCTGGTCGAAGGTGTTCGGCGTGCCGGTACGAAACGTCTGCTTATTGTAGGCGGAGCGGGAAGCCTGATGACGGATGAAGGCGTACGGTTGATGGATACACCAACATTCCCGGCGGAGTTTTATCCGCTTGCCAAAGCCCATGCCGGCGCATATGAGATTTATAGCCAGTCCGGTCTCGAATGGACTTATTTAAGTCCGGCAGCGATTTTGGAGGAAGGGCGCCGCAGCGGCCATTTCAGAATCGGCATCGACCGGTTGATTACAGATGAAATCGGCGTTAGCCGGATTACGACAGGCGATCTGGCAGCAGCGTTGATCGATGAAATGGAGGATCCGTATTTTGTTGATTCCCGTTTTACGGCAGCGTATTAACGGAGTTTGTTCAGATTCTGAAAAGACGTCTGCCAGTTCGATACTTGCAGATGTAACAGCGCTAACTGGTTGAGTC
Source organism: Paenibacillus sp. (assembly GCA_031254035.1). Taxonomy (GTDB): domain Bacteria; phylum Bacillota; class Bacilli; order Paenibacillales; family Paenibacillaceae; genus Paenibacillus_AQ. The sequence goes on along the minus strand of JAIRVF010000126.1, from coordinate 9,144 downwards.
CCGAAGGCTACGGAAGGTCATAAGAAAGAGAGAAATAGAGGGCAGCCGCCGAGATCATGAACTGTACCTCCGTTGTTAGTGGTATCTAACAATTGGGGGCATTTCAGTCATAATAGGGGCTGCCTTTTTGATGAGCGACGTGCTGACAGGCATCATCGCCGGAGGCCTGATTTTTTACAAAAAAAACAAACAGATCAACGGCACGACAAGCGCAAATACAGGTGTGAACAAGGAATACTCGGAAAACAAACGCTTGCCCACAAAAAAAACGAGCACGGTACATACGCCAGCCGCCGCCGCGAATTCCGGATATCCGTCAAATTCCGGCGCTCTGACAAAAAGGCAATAGAAGGCGGTATAAGCGGCCGCCACATACACGGAAGCCTGCTTCAAGCGGCTGATCGTTGGCATGATGGCCAGAACCGCGTCGGAAGCAATCGAGATGAGCATCGCATAGCTGTAAACCCATACTTCAGGGGATATGGAGACATCGGTTATTTCTGCGCTCCAGGGCGTCTCCGGCATCGGCAGCACTTGTGACAAAAGCATCAGCATCATCAGGGTCAAGCCAGCGGAAGCAAGCTTGTTCATCGCGTATCTTCCCGACTTCAGCCGGGCATGGATAAAGGAATATTCCGGTTTCATGATTCGGTTCGCTCCTTGCCCAAAGTAATACTTGTTACAACATAAGCGTAAGCCATGATAAAGGTTACATGCAGGTCAATTATCTGCCGTTTATTAGTAGATGAGGAAGGGAAGGGTAACAGCGAAAAAGAATATATGATAGGAGAACCGGTGCAGGCGGATTGCCAAACATAAATCTGCTTTAAGCAACGAAGAATCCCCATCCGGATTGAACTTTTTGAGAAGGGGTGGTGATCGTATGGAAAAGCTCATGGCAGGTTGTGGTACCTTTTGCGGTGCGTTTCTGATTCTTTTCTTGGCGCTTTTATTTTTGGGGCATTCGATGGAATTGGTAATCATTATCGGATTTAGCATTGTGATTGCATTGTTGGCTGTCATGCTGATATTCCAGCGGGAAGAGCGGATGGACCGGAAACGGGCGAAAATTCGGAATGAGCTTAATCGAAAATGATGACCAGAAATGGTGACTAAAAATCGTGATTAGTATAAGATAGCAACCTCCTCCATGAATCTGGACCGGGAGGTTGCTTTTTAGATGAGCATTTAAAGAGGTTTCTTTTTACGTGGAATGGTAAGTGTCTGCCAATCATCGTCCTGGATCATCTTGGCGACGTAAATGATTTGGCCAACATGGCTGGAATAATGCGACATCTGGCGTTCGATGGCTTCCAGTACCAAATGCGGCTGCTGACGGATATAAACGGTGCGGAGTATGTCCTCGCCCTTCAGTTTGGAGAGCGTTTGGAGAAAGACATCCCAGCCGCGGTTCCATACGTCACGAAGTTCCTCCTTGGAGCTGATAATCCCTTCAAACTCCTCATCTCGATCACGGTCAGGCTTTTCGCCATCTGTCGTAAGAAAATCCGTCCAGCGAGAAATCATATTGCCGCTCATATGCTTGACGATGATCGCGATGCTGTTGGATTCCTCATTCGGAGCCCAGTTCAGTTTCGTTTCGTCAGAAATTTGAGCCATCGCTTTTTCGGCGGATTGTTTGAGTTCCTTGAATCTATCAGTTGCGGTTTGCAAATAAAGATCGGCCACATCATGAACGTTTGCTGGATTTTCCAATTCAATCACCTCCGTATGGTTCTGGAATTTATAAGGTATTTGCGCCCCACAACCAGTATATTCCAGTGGAGTTGCCTTCAGCAATTACGAGAGGAAGGGGGATCCCCTGCCTTTCAGGTTACGTATGGTCAGCAGCCATCCAAACATGCCTCGGGCCACGCACCGTGCGCACAGGAATCCCTTTTTCTCAAATAACCTTCTGCTTTCATTTTGTATTCCTATCTGTGGTCAACTTCGTCCCATGTTCTAGCAGGCTTACACCTGGGTATGGGTGGCACCAGTCGTTCAACACCGCCCATATAAGGACGAAGTGCCTCAGGGATATATATGCTGCCGTCTGCCTGCTGATGATTTTCCAGCAGCGGAATCAAGATCCGGGGCGAAGCGACGGCGGTATTGTTTAGCGTGTGGCAGTACTGCAGATTGCCATCTTCATCCCGGTATCGGATATTCGAGCGGCGGGCCTGAAAATCCAGCAAATTCGACGACGAATGCGTCTCGCCGTATGCACCGCGGCTTGGCATCCAGGTCTCGATATCGTACTGTTTATGGGTTTTCTGCGACATATCGCCGGTGCATACGGCCATCACCCGATAAGGAAGCTCCAGCAGCCGCAGGATGGCTTCAGCATGTCCCGTAATTTCCTGCAGGACGGCCTCCGATACCGCCGGATCATTTTTGCAGAGCACGACCTGCTCCACCTTGGCAAACTGATGGACGCGGTACAAGCCGCGGACATCTCTTCCGGCCGAGCCGATCTCGCGCCGGAAGCAAGCCGACATACCTGCCAACCGGATGGGATCGGCCACATCCACAATTTCATCGCTGTAATACGAAACCAGCGATACCTCCGATGTGCCGACCAGCCATTTGTTCTCGTCAGTCAGCTCGAAGGTCTGGTCCTGGCCACCCGGGAAGAAGCCCGTCCGGTTCAAGGCTTCAGGACGGACCATCACCGGAACGTCCATGGGCGTAAACCCGCGGGCCGCCAGATAGTCAAGCGCGAGCCGTTGAACTGCTAGGTGAAGGTAGAGGCCTGCTCCCTTTAAATAATAATTGCGTGTTCCGGCTGTTTTCACGCCGCGTGGAATGTCGATCATGTCATGCAATTCACCAAGAGTAACATGATCCTGAAACTCAAAATCTAATGTAGGTATTTCCCCGACTCGGCGGACCTCGACGTTGTCGCTGTCATCCTTACCGATCGGCGTATCTTCCGAAACGATATTCGGGGCGAGCAGGAGCATCTCCGATACATGACTCTCGGCTTCCTGCAGCCCGGCTTCCAGAATAGCCAGATCTTCGTTCAGCTGTTTGACCTGCTCCTTAATCGGTTCGACTGCTTCATGGTTCCCCTGTTTCATCAGGGGAGCGATCTCTTTGCTCAGTTTGTTGCGCTGGGCCCGCAGCCCTTCCGTCTGCAGCAGCAGATCCCGCCGTTTGGTATCCCAGGTGAGTAGTTCCTCTACCTGGAAAGGGATATTTTTGTTTACCGCCGTTTGTTGTACCTGTTCCGCGTGATCTCGGATAAATTGAATCGTTAACATGTTAGTCACAGCTCCTTTGTCCGTAAAAAAATACAAAAAGCGCCCTCATCCTTTGGGACGAGGAGCGCTTGCTCGCGGTGCCACCCAACTTGACCGGACTGCGCTTTTGCAAAAAAGGCAGGGACCGATCCTCTTGGTTCCGCGGTAACGGACGGAAAGCCGGTAAACTTAAAGAGCCTGGGAAATTCTCGCTCTGTTCGAAAACGCCTCACAGTTGGATGCTGATCATAGGCATAATGGTTGGTTTTCAATTCTTTGGCTAAGTATAACGTAAACCGATTTCCTGCGCAATATACTTTTTAATGGAAAAACATGCAAGGGACCCATGAAACCATGTCTGCTTATAGTAAAGGAAAGAGACACAGTAGTATATTAAGCGCTTTGGTTACGTTAGGACCGGGAAAATGAGGTGAAAAGAACATTAATCCCAGCTGCTAACCTGACGCTTCTTACAAATCATCAAACCCGTTGTCGTCACCGACTTTGCCGTAGTTGCGGGATTTGGCTTCAAAAAAGTCAGTTTTGGTCGCGTTCAGCGCTTCGTCGGAGAACGGACGGATCCAAGGCATGCAGTTGGCGTCCACACCTTGATACGCTTTTTCCAGACCCATCAATTTGAGACGTTTGTTGGCGATGTATTTGATGTAATCGGACAGCTCATTCAGATCGATGCCGCGGTTGTTTTTTAACGTATAGTGAGCCCAGTTCGTTTCGAGCTCAACAGCGCGGTCGATCGTACGGTATACGTAGTCCATATTTTCAGGCGTATCCAGCTCAGGGAAGTCGATCAGAAGCTGCTTGAACACTTCACCAAAGAAATAGCAGTGCTGATTTTCGTCACGTTGAATGTACGAAATCATTTGGCTGGTCGCCATCATTTTCTGGTCACGAGCCAGGTTGTAGAAGAAGGCGAAGGTACTGTAAAAGAAAATGCCCTCAAGAATCAGGTCCGCCACAAGTGCGCGGAAGAAGGTTTGCGGTGTCTGCTCGTCACGGAACTCTTGGTAAATTTCCGAAATGAACTGGTTGCGGGCGAGAAGAACCGGATCATGTTTCCAGTATTCGAAAATTTCCTTTTGCTCCTGCTCGGAAACGATGGAAGAAAGCACGTAAGAATAGGATTGGTTATGGACAACTTCCTGTTGTCCGATAATCGCGGCGATAGCCTCTAGAGAGGAATCCGTAAAGTATCTCTTTACATCACCGACAAACATCGTTTGCATGGAGTCCAAAACCGCCAGCAAAGAGATATTGATCTTGAAGGTGCGCTGCTCGTCCGCATCAAGGAGCGGAAATTGCTGTGCGTCTTTGGACATCGGGATTTCATCCGCGATCCAGTGATTAAGCAAAAGCACCTTGTACAATTTATACATATGAGGCATGCGGATATCGTTCCAGTTCAGAATACCCGAGCATTCTCCTTCGATAATGCGTGTGGATTGGTTAGGCGCTTCGGTGTTGAATATTTTTTGCAATAGCACCGTGTGATCACTCCTTATGGTTTAGTGTTTAAAACGAAGGTTCATCTATATCAACACCGGAAGATGTTGTGGTCGTAAATCATGGTAAAAAACAGCCGAGGGCCGACCGCATTTTGCATAGCAAAACAGGGAGGCCCTGGCGTCGTTAAAAGGGTTGTATTACAGCGGTCCCCAAAAGCGATGTTACAAAGTAACGAGCGGGGACGAAGCGCTCTTAGCACATAATGACTCAAGAAGCACAACCCCTCCTCAATTCCACCAAAATTTTCGGGTGTCCAGAGGGCAGGAGCCCTCGGGGCCCTCCCTTAAGAAGGGAGGGTTTGGGTGGGTTGGGAAAGAAAAAGGTGTTTTTCAGAACTTTACGATGCGCAGGATTCGCATTCCTCAATCGTCAACGCACGGCTTCGCACATAATACGTCGATTTGATGCCGGCTTTCCAAGCATGCATGTGCAGCTCCAGGAAATCGACAGCCCGGATGTCTGGACGGACGTACAGGTTGAAACTTTGGCTTTGGTCAATGTGGCGCTGACGAGCCGATGCCATTTTGATGGACCAGTGCTGGTCAAGCGTAAAGGCTGTTTTATAATACCAGATCGTTTTCTCGGACAGATCTGGCGCCGGATTGGCGATTTTGTACGTCGTTTTTTCTTCGTACGAAAGCAGATCATACAATGGATCGATACTTGCGGTGGAACCGGCAATGATCGAAGTTGATCCGTTAGGCGCGATGGCAAACAGCCAGGCGTTGCGGACGCCATTTTCCTGAACTTCCTTCTGCAGCTTTTTCCATTGCTCGCTCGTGACGAATTTACCTTCATGTTCGCCGTCAACATAACCACGGCTTGTAAAGTAAGAGCCGTTTTCCCAATCGGAGCCATTGAATTTTGGATAATGTCCTTTTTCTTTGGCAAGCTCCATACTGGAACGGATCAGCAGGTAGTTGATTTTTTCGTACAGATGATCGTTATATTCTACGGCTGCATCGGATTCCCAGCGGATGCCTTCAAGCGCCAGCAAATGATGCAGGCCGAAGGTGCCGAGACCAACTGCGCGGTATTGGCTGTTTGTGTATTGAGCTTGCAGCACTTCAATATTGTTAATGTCGATCACGTTGTCTAGCATGCGTACCTGGATCGGAATCAAACGTTCGAGCACATCATCCGGCACGGCGCGGGCGAGGTGGATCGAGTTCAGGTTGCACACCACGAAATCACCAGGGATCTTGGAAATGACGATCCGAGTTTGTCCATCCTTTGTCACGAGCTCTTCCTTTTCCACAACCGTCGGCGACTGGTTCTGCATAATTTCCGTACACAAGTTGGAGGAATACACCATGCCATGGGCTCTATTCGGGTTGCTGCGGTTTACCGTGTCGCGATAGAACATGTAAGGCGTACCTGTTTCGAGCTGGGACTTCATGATGCGCTTCATGATGTCGATAGCTGGTACCGTGATGCGAGACAATAGCGGATGGGCAACAGCTTCGGCATATTTTTCGCGGAACGAACCTTGTCCGAAACTTTCATCGTAGAAATCCTCGAGGCCGAGCGGCTGGTCGTTCTCGTTTTTCCAACCCATCACTTTCTTCACTTCATGCGGACAGAAAAGATTCCACTCGTTGCGTTCTTCGACGGCTTCCATGAACAAGTCGGGAATACATACGCCATGGAAAACATCATGGGCTCTCATACGCTCGTCGCCGTTGTTCAGCTTGAGATCCAGGAAGGCCAGAATGTCTTTATGGAAGACGTCAAGGTAAACAGCCACCGCTCCTTTGCGCGTACCAAGCTGGTCGACGCTAACAGCCGTATTGTTTAACTGGCGGATCCAAGGAATAACGCCGGAGCTGGTGTTTTTGTGTCCACGAATATCTGATCCGCGGGCGCGAACTTTGCCGAGGTAGACGCCGATGCCTCCGCCCATTTTACTGAGACGCGCTACGTCGGTGTTGGAATTATAGATGCCCTCCAGTGAGTCGTCCACGGTATCGATAAAGCAGCTGGAAAGCTGTCCAGCTACCTTTTTGCCCGCATTGGACATGGTTGGCGTAGCTGCAGTCATATAAATATTGCTCATGGCCCAGTAGGCTTCTTTTACGAGTTCCATTCGCTTGTCAGCCGGTTCGGTATGCATCAGGTACATGGCGATAATCATATAACGTTCTTGAGGCAGCTCCATAACACGGCCGTCAAAATCACGGGCGAGATAGCGGTCGGACAAGGTAAGAAGACCTATGTAATCAAACAGGAAATCGCGACTGTAATCGATGCATTTTCCAAGCTCATCAATTTGTTCCTTGGTGTAGGACTCCAGCAGTTCTTCACGGTAGATACCCTTTTTCACCAGTTCGGAAATGAGAGGATACAAGGCACCGTACGGTTCATCTGGATAAGCTTTATAACGGCGGTTATATGCCGCTTTTTTATATAAAGAGGTCAGAAGAGAGCGGGCTGCGGCGAATTTCCAGTTCGGCTCCTCCTTTGTTACAAGCTCAAGTGCTGACATCGTAAATGCATTGCTGATTTCATCACCGGTAACTTCCTCCCGGCGCAGCTTGCTAGTTACGCCGCGAAGCAGGCGTTCCTTATCCAGCATCTCCAATCCTTCCAAAACGCGGTCCGCATAAACAGAAAGACGGATTTCATCAAAAGCCAACTGCCGGTTGTTTGGTTTGGTCACGAGCTGAGGCATATGCAATTCTCCTTTCGAAAATGGAAATAGTAGAAAAATTAGGTAAAATTTAAAATACCAGTGTGAGTGCCCGACTGAAGAGGGCGTTTGGAGCCATACAAAAAGCATTTCCGGCGACCTGTATTTGTAATGCCGAAAATGCTGCATTTGATTGTTGCAGGACCTGAAAAATGAGCATAAAAGTCGGGAATCATCGGTGGAATTTCGCGTTGTATCCCTGTTTGAAACCATGGACTTGGCCAGGTCTGTTTTAAATGATTTATACTATATTTTGTGTCTTTATACGAATTGAATTCGATATATTGTGTTTATTGATGAAAAATCCCAAAAAGCAAGCAAGATGAATTATAGCAGAGAAGAAGTCTATTATCTACTAAGAGACTGAAAGGTAAAACGCCAAAATACTCCGGAAATGCCCTCGTTCCCGCTAAAAAAGCAGATTAGGCGCAGTAAAAAAAATTTTTGCTGAAAATTTGGAGCTTTGCTATCTTTTCTGTAGTTGGATACAATAGGAGTGGATTTGGGCGCGATCAAAAAATAGTGAATCAGATTTGCACGAAAATTACCCGTCGTTAGGATACTTTCGGCAAATCGAATGATCTATTATTTTTATGATCGTTCCTTGATGGACAGCTTCCGGCCTGTCCAAATATAGGGATGGGGGAGAAAAAAACATGGCAATAGCGGAAGTAACAGTTATTCCGATCGGTACGGCGACCACCAGCCTCAGCGTTTATGTGGCTGAGATGCAGAAAGTACTTGCGAACCAGCAGGGGATCAGCTACCAGCTAACATCGATGAGCACGATTATCGAGGGGCAGCTTGAGGATGTTTGGAAGGCAATTTCGGCACTACATGAAGCGCCTTTCCTTTCGGGAGCGCAGCGCGTGTCCACATCCGTCAAAATCGACGACCGGCGTGACAAGGCTTCATCAAGTGAACAGAAACTCCAATCAGTGCGGGCGAGGCTACAATAAATTGTCACTACTATTTTGCAAAGAGAGTTGCATTTTGTAGTAGAAGGAGTATAATAATTTTTGTTTCGTTTTGATGTTTTGAATGAAACAGCTTGTCAAGCTGGTGTAGCTCAGGGGTAGAGCAACGCACTCGTAATGCGTAGGCCGGGGGTTCAATTCCCTTCACCAGCACTCTTATAAAGCCTAATAGGGCGCGGTTTCCGGTCGGACGGAAGTTGCGCCCTTTTTGTATTTGCAAACGGATTGCAAACCTTTAGTTTATTAAAGCGTATTATTATCACTCAATATCGATCCTCCTAAGCTTTTTAATGCTGCTTCTTGAAGTCCAGGGAGAACATGGGAATACCATTCCGCTATTCGTTGAATCTCACTATGATGGCTCATTCTGCAAACGTGGAATGAGCTATTAACTATTTATTTACCGTTTTGCCCTTACCAAATTCTGATTAATCCATAAAATACAATGTATTATAAATAAAGGAGGTAGTATACGGATGAGTGATGGTGTAGGAGGATACGGTGTAGGAGGAATGGGAGTAGGTTATAGTTGTGGTGGTTTAGGCACAAATATGGCAGCTATCTTGGTTCTGTTCATTCTGCTTGTTATCATAACTAGAGCTTTCTTTTTCTAAGCAAATAGCATTTTGGGACCCTGCTGGCAACATGCTGGCAGGGTCTTTCCCATTTGGAAATATTTTCAACTAACAACCGTCTTTTTCTTGTGCATCTT
>JAIRVF010000106.1 GCA_031254035.1 Paenibacillus sp. | reverse complement strand
GACACGCACTTTGTGGTCTGAATTATATACTCATAAAGCTTTTGTGGGTCAGGAGCAGACGCCCGGGAATGATCATCAAAAGTCCGAAGACGAGAAATACCACGTTCGCGCTTAGCCAGGTGCCGGCAAAACCGGCAATAACGCCGCCAAGCGGTATGGTGCAAGTAACGATCATGTTGGACAATGCGCTGATGCGTCCAAGCATGTTTTTCGGCGTTACCTCCATGCTGTACGTTGCAATCGGCGTATTTACAAACGATATGGCGAAGCCCATACCGAAGCTGAATAGGGTGGCCGCATAAAGCGGGTAATAGGTGAACAATGCCGGAAGATAAAGCATACTGTAGGTTACACCAAGCAGCAGGATACCAAAGACGATCAAGGTGCTTTTTTTGTAGCGATCACCTCTTTGGCTGATAAACAAGCCGCCGAGGATCATGCCGATCATGAGCGTAATCCCGAGCAAACTGAGTCCAAACGGTCCGGAATGCAGAATTTCTTTTACATAAACGGGTTGGAGCACGTTCCACGGGCATAGGCAAAGGTTCACGAAAGCGCCAGCCATCATTGTTAGCAGGATGAGGCGATTTTTTATTACGAATTGTAGCCCGATTCGAAATTCCTTCCAATAAGAGCTTTTGGCTTTTGCGCCGGAATCCCCATGGGGTTCTACAGGAGGTTCCTCTTCCCGGTTTAGGCGGATGAAGAAATACAGCAAGGCTTCGAGAAAAAAGGATGAGGCATTAATGATCATCGTTCCGGAAATTCCGGCCAGAGCGATGAGTCCACCAGCAGCGGCCAATCCACCAATCTCTGCGGTCCGGGAGACGGAAGCGGTTATTGAGTTGCCGGTCAGAAGCAGCTCCTTGGGCAAAAGACGCGGAACAATCGCCGCCTCCGCCGGTCTCGAAAAACATTGAAAAGAAGAGTTAAGCATAGTAAAAACAAATAAATGCCATGGCTCGAGACTGCCCATAAAATAAAGAAATGCTGTTAACGAAACCGTAATGCCCCGACCGATGCCGGCGATGACGATAACCTTTTTCTTGGACCACCGGTCGACTAGCACGCCCGTAAAAGGGCTGAATGCAATACCCGGAATAAAGCTGGCGGCAAATAATGTTCCCATGAGCACTTTGGAGCCCGTAAGCATGTATACCATCCAGCTGTACGCGATGGAATCGACCGAATCTCCAAAAACTGAAATGATTTTTGCGGCCAACATCACAAAATAAGAACGGTGGGCGCTTAATGCCCGAATACCTCGCTTTGGCTTCGCCTGCGATTGAACAAGAACTGTTTCGCTCATTTTGTTTATACAACTCCGTTCAACTTTTATTAACGTTAAAATAATTTTAACGATAAGTTTATTTTATTGTTCTTGGAGAAAATTTCAAGAGGTTTTTGCCTGAAACGTTAAAATTTTTTTAACGATCGGATTAGCGAGCCAGAGCGGCCTGAAGTGATGATTTCGAGGTCAGGTTTACGTTTGCAGGAGCCTATTCAAATTGATGTTGCAAACCAGTAGGCAGCTATGTTACAATTAACGCTGTTGTGTGGAATACGGTGGTCCGCTGCGGATGATGAAGGAAAACAGAAGAGTTTCCGGAAGAGGCATGAACACCTGTACGGAAGGAGGGAGTCCTAGATGAATATCCTACAAGCGATCACTCAAGAACAGCTTCGTAAAGATATCCCAAGTTTTCGTCCTGGCGACACTTTGAAAGTGCACGTTAAGGTAATCGAGGGATCTCGCGAACGTATCCAGTTGTTCGAAGGTGTTGTTATCAAACGTCGCGGTGGCGGAATCAGTGAGACTTTTACAGTTCGTAAAATTTCTTACGGTGTTGGTGTGGAAAGAACTTTCCCAATCAACTCGCCAAAAATCGAAAAAATCGAAGTGGCTCGCCGTGGTAAAGTGCGTCGTGCGAAGCTTTATTATCTTCGTGAACTTCGCGGTAAAGCAGCAAGAATTAAAGAAATTCGCCGTTAATAAACGGACAACGTTAAAGGGCTTGATTTCAAGCCCTTTTCGTTTTAGGATAAAAAATGTTACGGCTCCGTATAGGAGCTTTTCTTTTCGGTAAAAAATGAAAATGCGCGTAAGCTCATGCAAATGATACGAGGAGAGGACGGTGAAGTATGCAGCAGGACATTCAGAATGATGGGGCGGAAATAATGGAGCAGGATCAAAAACCACCAAAAAAAGCGAAAAATGAAGTTGTGGAATGGTTAAAGGCGATCGTGATTGCTCTAATTCTGGTGGCTCTTATTCGCTGGCTTCTCTTTAAACCGTTTATTGTAGACGGGCCTTCGATGAAGCCTAATTTCCATACGGGAGAGCGGCTAATCGTCAATGAAATTCTTTATGACATCCGGGCTCCACAGCGTGGGGAAGTCATTGTGTTCCATGTTCCTTCCGAAGGAAAAGACTTCATTAAACGGGTTATCGCCGTTGCGGGCGATACGGTGAAGGTGGAAGGCGATACGGTAACAGTGAACGGTAAACCAATCGATGAAACTTATATCAAGGATGCGATTGAACAGAGTCATAAGGATGGCCAGTTGTATAATGATAAGGACTTTCCTAATAGCGCGTTTCCTGAAGGCAAGGTGCCAGAAGGCCATATCTTTGTCATGGGGGACAACCGGTCTGACAGCACGGACAGCCGAATGATTGGATACGTGCCGCTTAGCGACATCGTAGGACGTGCAGATTTGATTTTCTGGCCGGTCAAGGATATACATTTGATCAAACATTAAACAATCCACCGATATAGCGGCTGGTTGTAGGCAAAAATGAGGTGATGACGGTGACGATTCAATGGTTTCCAGGTCATATGACAAGAGCGCGCCGCCAAATACAGGAAAAACTGAAGCTGATTGACGTGGTCATCGAGCTGATCGATGCTCGTCTTCCGCTCTCCAGCCGTAATCCGATGATTGACGAAATATTGCAGGGCAAGCCGCGGCTGATCATTATGAACAAAGCGGATCTTGCAGATCCTGCGGTCACTAGGCAGTGGCAGGACTATTTCAAGGAGCAGGGTCATGCGGCATTCCCGGTTGATGCTTCCACTGGTACTGGAATCAAGGATATTCCGGGCCAACTTAAGCTGCTTTTGAAAGAAAAAATAGACCGGCAAATTGCCAAGGGTATGAATCCACGGGCAATCCGCGCATTGATCGTAGGCATTCCAAATGTCGGCAAGTCAACACTGATCAACCGGATGGCCGGACGCAGTATTGCTGCAACGGGCGACCGCCCGGGCGTGACCAAAGCTCAGCAGTGGATCAAGGTGGGCGGCGAAATCGAGCTTTTGGATACGCCGGGTATTTTGTGGCCCAAATTTGAAGACCAGAACGTGGGTTATAAGCTGGCCGTAACGGGCGCGATTAAGGAAGAAATTCTGAATGTCGAGGATATTGCCTTTTTCGCGGTAAAATATTTGGTGAGTTATTATTGGGACGCATTCCGGGAACGATTCGAACTTGATGACAATACGCCACATAATCCGGATGAAAGTGATGAGATCGTAGCCATCATGGAAGCAGTAGGGCGCAAACGTGGATGTCTGATTAGCGGAGGAAGGGTTGACCTTGAGAAAGCCTCTCGTACCATATTACGGGAACTTCGCGCCGGAAAAATGGGTCAATTCTCCATGGAATCCCCTTATTGAGACATGATCGGTACCAAAGGAATTAAATGGCTTGCCAACGATATAGCAATTTGTGAAAACCGCCGGAAGGCGGTTTTTTTTTGTTGGGATTTAAGAAAATATAATAATTTGAGGAACTACCGCCTGATCATACCGAAAACTGCTGCGAAGAAGTGGACTGAACATGCGGGAGAGTATGTTGCAATGATCTTTTTATTAGCAAAGTCATATATATAATTAGAGGAGGAATATGGATGATAACAATTTTAGGATATGTTAATCTGATTTGTAGAATTGGATTTCGAACGAAAAAGGGGGAAAGAGCTTGAAGCGAAAATGGATGGTAATAACGGGCGTAGGCGTTGTTTTGGCTGCAGCAATTAGCATCGTGTTAGTCAAGGGGGTGGTATCTGATGACGATTCCTTGAAGCAACAGGCCGACATGAAAAAGACGGTCTCCGTTCATCCGACTAGTCATGCAGACTCGGCGCTGAAGGCTCCGATTGAATCTATAACGGATCAAGTGGAGACCTCTCCACCGGAACAGCTAAGTTCCGTGATACCGGGCAATAAAATATCGCTTCAGGACACATCTTTTCAAAATGAAAATCCGGGCCAGATCTACTATCGTAACAAGGTTCTCGTATTAATGTATCACGAGGTAACGCCTGGACAGGTGAACAATCAGAGCTTGAATATAGACAAATTCAAAATGCAGTTGAGTTTGATGAAGGACAACGGTTTTCAGTGGATCACGATGAACCAGTATGTGGAGTTTGTTTTACATAGAAGGCCGATACCTCCGAATGCAGTGCTGATGACGTTTGATGACGGTTACGAATCCTTTTATGAGGACGTATATCCGCTTCTCCTCAAGTACAATGTTCCAGCAACTAATTTCCTGATCGTTAATACCGTCGGTAATCCAAAGCATGTCGGTATTCCAAAGCTTACCTGGGAGCAGGTGAGGGAAATGCATCAAAGTGGCGTGGACTTTTACAGTCACTCTTTCGATTCCCATTTTTATGCACCTCTAGATTCGGCGGGGAAAATTTCCAAAGCAGTCTTAAGGGGAAGGGTTTATATAAAACAGCTTGGCCGGAAAGAAACGAAAGAGGAATATATTGAGCGCGTACGCAGTGATCTGGATCAAGCCAATGCCGTTTTGCACGAGAAAATCGGAAATACGATGAATGTGATCGCCTTTCCGTACGGCGTGTTTTCCCCTGCTTTGCTGCGTGTGTGCAAGGAACTGGATATGCCAGTTTCGTTTACGGTGCTTCCCGGAATCAACAGTGCGGGAGGCTTAACCGGATACCGCATTAATGCTGGGGGAGCGAACAATGATCCGGATGCATTGATTGCATTCATGAAAACAGGGGCTGTGGTTCCCGGGAACCTACGAAATTCTGCGAAGCCCGGATTAAGGCAAGGGGCAGTACCCCAACTGCCGCTGCCAGCCACAAAGAGCGGTAAACCCCGCATTTCCGCTGATTAACGGACTACGCACTGGAAAAGCGGTGCAGCCTTGGCCGGGATCAAGTATAATATTCAGGCAGGAGAGTTTTACGGACAGGGAAGTCATGTCCGGGGGAAGCAAGGAGGAGCAACATGGGAAACTTATTAACACATGAAAAGGAATGTTGGGCTAAGTCCTATCAACATATAGCAGGGATTGATGAAGTTGGACGGGGGTGTTTATTTGGTGATGTGGTCGCCGCCGCTGTTATTCTTCCCGTAGGTCTTGTGCTGGAGGGCGTGGATGATTCCAAAAAGCTGAGTGAGAAGAAACGCGAGGCGCTTTATGATCTGATCATGGAGCAGGCGGTTGCCATTTCGGTGGGTTACGTTGATGCACAAACAATTGACCGGATCAATATCAAACAGGCGGCGCGGCTAGCGATGAAACAGGCGGTGTTAGGCCTGCTAGTGGCTCCGGATTTTCTGCTCGTTGATGCGGAGAAGGTCGATGTAGAGCTGCCGCAGCTGTCGATTATTAAAGGAGATGCGACCAGCCAGTCCATAGCCGCCGCATCGATTATTGCCAAGGTTACTCGGGATCGGCTCTGCAAGGGGGAATGGGAGGCCAGATACCCCGAATATGGAATAGCGATACATAAAGGCTATGCCACCAAACTGCATCGTGAGCAAATTATGGATTTAGGGCCAACCCCGATGCACCGGCGGAGCTTTTTGAAGAATCTGGAGGTCGTTCAGGAAACCTTGTTCTAGGGCGTTTATTCATTGCCGGAAGGCTGACGCCGATAAATAGAGAAAAGGGATTGTACACGATCGAAGGAGGAAGAGGCGTGAATATCGGTTCGTTGATTCGCGGCCTGCTTGGTGACACTGGGCCGGGAGATGTAAAGCAGCTGGACATGAAAACCGGCCAGGTCGTTAGAGGTGTGGTACTAAACGTCTCGGAAGACGGCCAGGAGGCCGTAGTACAGATTCAGGGTGTTAAGGTAAGGGCGGTACTTGAAACGCCGATGGAGGCTGGGCAGGCTACACTGCTGCAGGTGCAGTCGCCTACCGCAAATGGAATGATGGTCTTAAAGCCGATGGCTGATTCACCGAATGCAGCGCTGCCTTCCAGGTCCATGGCGGATGTACTGAGTTCATTGGGGCTTCCGGATACGGAAGAAAGCAGGACGATGATCCAGGCGATGCAGTCGAGTGGTGTTCCGTTGACCAAAGAAAATGCAGAGCTGTTCAGTCGGATCTTGCAACAAAAACCGGTGTCAGTGCCCATCACGGAATGGGTGCAGTCCGCGGCGATTGCGCTGCAGCGCGGGTTGCCCGTGACCGGCGAAAGCGTCCGCGGGTTGCAACAGGCTGTTTTCGGGGCAGCGCTACATGAGCTGTTGGTGATGCTGGAGGCAGAGCTGGATGCTGCACAAGCAGCCGGGGGTATCGGGAATTCGGCAGGAACTGCTAACCGTCCTGTGCAGAGTCCCACGGTTCCCAATGGATTGAATCAGGCGGGAGAGAACCCGCCGCAGGCAAATATCAATAAAGAGGCCGCTGCTGGGGCAGGCATGGGAACGCAGGTGTCTGCTGCGGGGGCATCCGCTGGTGAGGGCGGGATGCAGCCGCTGCTGGCGAAGCTGCAGCAGGTACTCCAGCAGCTTCGCATCGCGCCGCTAGCAGGCATGTCCGCTCTTGCTGTGCAGCAAGGCGAGGTAGAGGCCGGCCCTACAGCTGCGCCGGCCGCGGTGCTTGCGTCGCCGCAGGAACCTGCGGCGCAAGCTGGCTCCGGCAGCGGTGTAGCGCCGGAGCCGAAGCCGCCGATCCTTGCTGCAGAGCCATGGGTCGGGCGGCTCATGAAGCTGCTCGGTGCGGAGCACGAGCAGCAAGGCGTGCGCGGGGCTATGCAGCCCGCGCAAGAGACGGCCGCAAGCGGAGCGCGGCCGACTGCGGCAGCACCGGCCATGGGCCAGGGTGCTGCTTTAGGGGCGGGCCAGGCGGAGCCGGGGCCCGCAAGTGGCGGCGGCACGGCTAGCGCCGCCGCAGCCGCTCCGCGGCAGCCCGCGCCTGCGCCCGCGGGCGGGGCAGTCCTGCAGCAGCCAGCAGCCGCGGAGGCGGCTGGCGGGCAAGGGCTGCAGGACCGCTTGCAGGCTGCCGGCTTACGTGCGGCAGCGAGCCCGCTCCCGGCGGCGGAAATCGCCGGGATGAACGCGGAGCGAGCCTTACAGGGCACAGGCCCGCAGCAGGAAACGCTCAAGGGCATTTTGCTGCAGCTGATGCAACATGATGAAACGCCGCCGGCACTCAAGGAAGCGGCGCAGCAGCTCATTTCCCACCTGACAGGCCAGCAGTTGCTTCTTAACACGGACCGTACGGCACCTTTTGCCCAGGTCACCTTGTTTCTGCCACTGAACGGGCCGGATGGTCAGGAGACGGCATCGGTCCAAATTCAATCGCGCCGGGGCCCTAAAGGGGAACTGGATGCTTCGAACTGCCGACTTTGGTTTGATCTGCAGATGAAGCATCTGGGGCAAACGTTGGTGGATGTTCAGGTTGTGGACCGCATTGTCAGCTTAAAGGTGCATAACCAAAATGATTGGGCGGGAGGACTTCTCGAAAATTACAGGGAAGAAATATCCGAAGCGATAAAATCACTCGGTTATCAGCTGTTGACGTTGAAAACGGAGCCCTTGCCCGAGAGAACAACGGGATCAACACCGGCCGCAACAGGAGCTGCGGTCAGTGAGTATGTGCCCCCAAGATATAGAGGGGTGGATTTCCGGGTATGAGCGAGAAAGAACAAGATCCGCCTTTAGTGATGAAAAAAGCAGTCGCCCTAAAATATGTTCCCGGCGAAGCCGATGCGCCCGTAGTAGCCGCTAAAGGACGTGGCAAAATCGCCGAGGCCATACTAGAAAAGGCTAAAGAGCACGGAATTCCTGTTCAGGAAGATGCGCCATTGGTTGAAGTGCTGTCGAAACTTGATTTGGATCAGCAAATCCCACCGGAGCTTTACCAGCTTGTGGCGGAGGTGCTGAGCTACATCTACCGGACAGACCGATTGGCACGGGAAAGGAAAAATGGATGGCAGAACGATTAAATAGGGACAAAGACAACCGCCGTGAAAAAGGGGCGGCAGCCGAGCAAGCGGCATGCGACTATTTGGTTTCACAGGGATATGCCATCAAAGACCGCAATTGGCGCTGCCGCAGCGGCGAGCTTGATATCGTAGCCGAGCTTGGCCGGCTGCTTGTCATTATTGAGGTAAGAAGCCGGAGCGGCGGCCGGTACGGAACGGCGGTCGAATCCGTCGATTTCCGCAAAACGAGGCAGGTTCGGAGTACGGCTTTAACCTATCTTCACTACAAGCAGCAGGAGGAAAGGGAACTTCGCTTTGATGTTATTGCGATTGAGTTTGATACAGAGCTTCACGTCGTGTCGCTGCAGCATATCGAAGGCGCTTTTTAAATTGGGCTGGCAACACACCCCATTAATTCTTGAAACCATATAAATGCGATCATTATACTTAAGATATTTACCATAATAGACTTCATTATTAAGACTTCCTGGGGTTCGATCAGGAAGTCTTTTATACATTAGGATAGATATACAATTATGTTAGTTATACATAAAATCTCCACGTACGGGAAACTCCAGAAGCAGTCCCCATGCCCCCGGCGCAGGTTCAAATTTGTTCGAAAAGGGGATGAAATATATGTTTTTTGCGAGAAAGACGCCCAAAATCAGCAGCAGCTCCCGCTCGGTTTCCCTGCTTGAAAAGATACGAGTAAGGGGAACAGAACAGTGGATTTTGATGAGGGGAAAAAGTATTAGACTGCCGGTGCTGTTATGGCTGCATGGCGGCCCAGGTACCGCACAGATTGGCTTTGCACCTTATTTTCTGCGGGAGTTGGAGCAGCATTTTGTTGTGGTCAATTGGGACCAGCGTGGAGCTGGGTTATCTTATTGCAAGGGGCTGCGTGCCGATGAGATGAACCTGGAGCAGTTTATATGTTCCGCTCCTCCGAATACAACTTGCTGGATTTGCTTCGTTTTTTGCGGGGGGCGCACTTTTCGATATTGCTATGAACACCAGAATTCATGGGGAGTTATACAATCGTAAAAGCTTTGGATTGGAGGGTGAAGTATGGACGTGCAAGACACCATTTCGAATATAGTTGACAACTTAAAACAAATCAATGGAATAAGTGCTTTGGTTCTCGGTGGTTCGAGAGCTAGGGGGACTGAAAGCCCAAATTCTGATATAGATATTGGTATCTACTACGATTCCGAAAAAGGCTGGACATTACCCAGCTTCGCATTCTTGCGGCTGTAATTGATGACGATCATAGAGAAAACTTAGGGACAGAAATAGGCAGCTGGGGACCATGGATTAATGGTGGCGGCTGGTTGAAAGTTAATGACACTCCTGTCGATTTTTTATTTCTGGATCAAAATAAAGTGTCACAAGTCATTGAACAATGTGTCAAGGGAGATATCACAATTGATTATCAACCAGGACATCCCCATGGATTTGTCAATTCGATTTATTTAGCTGAGATAGCGTTGTGTAAAGTGTTGTGGGACCCTTCGGGAGTTGTTGGCAAACTTAAAAGTAAAGCAATTCCATTCTCACCTGTTTTTCAAACAGCCATCATCCAAAAATTTTATTGGGAAGCCAACTTTTCGCTCGAAAATGGATACAAAGGTATCTATAAAAAAGATGTATCTTATATCACTGGATGTTGTTTCAGGTCAGTATCTTGCTTAAACCAGGTTTTGTTTGCTATTAACGAAACCTATCTGATGAATGAAAAGGGAGCTACTTCCATTGCCGATTCATTTAGCATGGTGCCAAGCAAATACTCCCATAGAATATATGAAATTTTCACCTTAATAACAGAAGATCAAGATTGTTTAAAGAAAGCTCTTAACATGATGCGTGATCTTATTCGGGAAACAGGAAGTCTAAT
The DNA here is from genome assembly GCA_031254035.1 of Paenibacillus sp. Lineage (GTDB taxonomy): Bacteria > Bacillota > Bacilli > Paenibacillales > Paenibacillaceae > Paenibacillus_AQ. The sequence continues at coordinate 111,084 of JAIRVF010000106.1, read as the reverse complement.
GAAAAGTAAATCGTTTTTGAACTAACACCCCTCTTACGTACCTCCTTCCTAGACGCTATACAAACGACTCTATCTTCGGTCTGTCCAAATTCCGATATTGGATCGCTTCGGCGACATGAGCGGAACGGATCTCTTCATGATCGTCCAAATCAGCGATGGTCCGTGCCAGCTTTAAAATACGATCATAAGCACGCATGCTGAGGCCAAGCGCTTCGATCGTCCGGTGGAGCATATTGGCAGTATCTTGATCCAGTATGGCAAAACGGCGGAGCGCGCTGCCTGTCAGCTCGCTGTTCCAGCCGATATGGAGGTTCCCGTAGCGTTTTCGTTGTCTCTTATGAGCTTCAAGCACCTGGGTGCGCATATCGGCAGATGACAAGGAGAACTTCTGCTTTGTCCATTCCCTGGGCCGGGGCACATCGACCTGAAGATCAATCCGGTCCAGCAGCGGGCCGGAAATTTTGGATCGGTATAACGCGATTCTTGCCGGACTACATGTGCATTGATGACCGGGATGATCACTTCCTAAATAACCACACGGACAAGGATTCATCGAAGCCGCAAGCATGAATTTGGCTGGGAAGGTGTGGACGGCCCGAGCCCTGCTGATCGTAACGCAATTATCCTCAAGCGGCTGTCGCAGCACTTCAAGCACCTGCCGGTTAAACTCGGGCAGCTCATCCAAAAACAGAATGCCGCGGTGAGCGAGACTAACCTCCCCAGGTTTTGGAATGGTACCGCCCCCGATCAGGCCGCCTGTGGAAATCGTATGATGCGGTGAACGGAAAGGCCGGGTCCGTAGCAGCCCCGCCGCAGGCTCTTTCAGTTTTCCCGCAGCACTGAAGATTTTGGTTGTTTCAAGGGCTTCTTGCTCCGTCATAGGTGGAAGAATGGTGGGAAGCCGCTTGATCAGCATCGTTTTGCCGGTGCCAGGCGGTCCCATAAGCATTATATTATGCATGCCGGCGGCGGCAATCGTCAGCGCGCGTTTGACATGCTGTTGGCCAAGCACGTCGGCATAATCCTCGGGTTGATGGGCCTCAGGAACCTTATGCTGAGATCCGGTAAACTGGAGTCCCGCTAAGGATGAAATGCGGAGCGGGCCGCTCTTACTCTTGGATGCAAGGTCAGCTTCCGTTTCTCCGAGAGCAAACAGCTCATTTAAGTGGTTAATCGCATATATATTCATATTTTCGATCAGTGATGCTTCCGCCGCATTTTCTTTCGGAAGCATCACGGCGGTGAAACCCTCCCGCTTGGCACGGTCTACCATCGACAGCACACCAGAAACCGGCCGTAGACTACCATCTAGCGCCAGCTCGCCGATCAGAAGCAGCTGTTCCTGTCGCGGGAGAACCAGTTGTCCGCTGGTGCATAAGATGCCAAGAGCAATAGCAAGGTCAAAGGCAGAGCCTTCTTTTCTTAAATCGGCGGGTGCCAGATTGATCGTCGTCCGCTGCAGCGGAAAGGTGAAACCGCAGTTTTTTATCCCAGCTCGTACGCGTTCCACTGCTTCGCGGATGGCCGAATCTGGCAGACCGATGATCGAAGTTTGGGGCAGGCCGTTGGAGATGTCGACTTCAACCTGAATTAGCACCCCATCAATTCCGTATAAACATGCACTGTGCATTTTTCCATACATACGATAAAAGCACCCTTTCTCACAGGATTGGAACAGCGCTGCGCATTCGCAGTGCTGTTTTTTCCAGGCGAAAAAAGGTGCTTCCTTATTTTCGTATAATGATGTTGACCAAATTGTAAGATTGATGCCGCTAAATGTCAAGATGGGGGCTGTTTCGAATACCAAAAAAGAAAAAGTCTATTGTGGTCATGCTGCCACCAAAGCTGCTTGGATGACGAAGTTTGCGTAATGCATGGACTTCGATTTGACGAATCCGTTCACAATTACCACCCCTGCTAAAATGGGACAACAATGAAAAAATGCTGGATTTGAAAATTCTCTGGGAATTAGGATACAAATCGGTGCTTTTTTTATGGAATATGTCTCTTTGATGAAAAAACAAATTTTGTTAGCAATTCTAATTGCTCTTTTTTCATGGGATATATTGTTGCTGTAACTCTAACGAAACTACAGAGCGCTATTACCTTAAAAAACAAGGGCAAATCAAGTCTAACGAAACTACATATCGTTATTGAGGATAAAATCAGACATAAAGGCGCTTATTTTTCCCAATAGCGATACCCAGTTTCATTAGAATTGCCAAACGTCATTTTTAGAGTCAATAGCGATACCCAGTTTCGTTAAAGTTGTCAAACGACCTTTTTAGAGCAATATCGATACTCAGTTGCGTCCCTCTCATGACCTCATGGTCACTGTCAACGATGAAAATGCTAAGATTTGTACACTTCGTAGTTAGGTAGATCTAGTTATATCGGCTGATTTGTTAGCAGTGTTTTATGTTTCGTAAGAAAATTTACCTGTAGATGATTTATGGCCGGAAGATTGGAAAGAATGGGATCAAATCCATGTCGGAACCCCCGGTTATTGACAAAATTCAAGCGGCTATTGGATCGTGATCACCCTGCGCAACACATAGAGGGAGGATTAGTCTGGCTTGCGAATGAAATGTAAAAAAATCCCAAGCATTCTCTTAAACGGATTATATCGATATCAAAAAGCTGTCGATATTAGCCCAGTTTGTTAAGGTAAGCGTTTTAAAAACATGTTACAATAGCTTGGGTTTATATTATTTTCCAAAGATGATAACCCGCCTTGTAGCAGTCATGTTGATAGGAGGATTCCGTAAATGAATATCCATGAATATCAAGGAAAAGAAGTATTAGAGCAGTATGGGGTCACTGTTCCGAGAGGGAAGGTTGCTTTTACTGTGGAAGAAGCTGTCGAAGCGGCCAAATCACTGGGCAGCCAGGTTACGGTTGTTAAGGCGCAAATCCATGCGGGTGGACGCGGTAAAGCTGGCGGCGTTAAGATTGCTAAAAATCTTGACGAAGTCCGTGCATATGCCCAAGAAATGCTTGGTAAAGTGCTCGTCACGCATCAAACCGGTCCGGAAGGCAAGGTAGTTAAACGCCTCCTGATCGCAGAAGGCTGCGATATCCGCAAAGAATACTATGTAGGTATCGTTGTTGACCGTGCGACTGGCCGCGTCGTTATGATGGGCTCGGAAGAAGGCGGTACGGAAATCGAGGAAGTGGCTGCGGCAACTCCGGAGAAGATTTTCAAAGAAGTTGTTGATCCGGCCGTAGGCCTGCAGGTTTTCCAAGCGCGCAGACTTGCGTTTGCTATCAACATTCCTAAAGAACTGGTAAACAAGGCCGTTCAATTTATGATGGCCCTTTATACAGCTTTTGTGGACAAAGATTGTTCGATTGCTGAGATCAACCCTCTGGTCGTAACGGGTGACGGTAACGTCATGGCGCTGGATGCGAAGTTGAACTTCGACTCCAACGCATTGTTCCGCCACAAGGATATTCAGGAACTCCGCGACTTGGACGAAGAAAACGAAAAAGAAATCGAAGCATCCAAATACGACTTGAGCTACATTGCTCTTGACGGAAATATCGGCTGCATGGTAAATGGCGCAGGCCTGGCTATGGCGACGATGGACATTATCAAATATTACGGTGGAGACCCTGCCAACTTCCTTGATGTTGGGGGCGGTGCAACAACCGAGAAAGTAACGGAAGCATTCAAGATCATCCTTTCCGACGAGCAGGTAAAAGGTATTTTCGTCAATATCTTTGGTGGCATCATGCGCTGCGACGTGATCGCTGAGGGTGTTGTTGCAGCTGCGAAGCAGCTCGGCCTGACACGTCCGCTGGTTGTGCGCTTGGAAGGAACCAACGTGGATCTCGGTAAGAAGATTCTGGCCGAATCCGGTCTGAATATCGTTCCTGCCGATTCGATGGCTGACGGTGCGCAAAAAATCGTCTCGCTCGTAAAATAGGAACCTTTAAGAGGTAGTTCAAAAAGTCCGCTTTTGATCACGAAGTGAATCGGGAAGCGAATTCGGCATCGAATCTTGAATTCAGCCGGGTCTAAGCGAATGCTTACGAGGTATGTTTCCTCCGGAAACATTTCAGGTGCTCACGTACCCAAACGTACGCTCCGCTCCTGAAGTCCCTAGCTTTATTCAACTGAAGCGTTTTGTAAAAACGCACATCGGAAGCATAAGCTTCGGTGCTGAAAACCGGTCTTTTTGAACATGCATTTTAAAAAGAACAGGGGATGTGAACGAATCGTGAGTATTTTGGTTGATAAAAATACAAAAGTGATTACCCAGGGCATCACCGGGAAAACCGCCCTTTTCCATGCAAAAGGCGCCCTTGATTACGGAACCCAAATGGTGGGAGGTACTTCCCCGGGCAAAGGCGGCACAACCGTGGATATCGAGCTTGAAAACGGCAGCACCGTTAGTCTTCCCGTATTCAATACGGTGGTCGAAGCGAAAAAGGCTACAGGCGCTACGGCGAGCGTTATTTACGTACCGCCTGCATTTGCTGCGGATTCGATCATGGAAGCGGTAGAAGCCGACATGGATCTTGTCATCTGTATCACGGAGGGCATCCCGGTGCTTGATATGGTGAAAGTTGCCCGCTATATGGAAGGCAAGAAAACCGTATTGATCGGACCAAACTGTCCGGGTGTCATCACGCCGGGCGAGTGCAAAATCGGCATTATGCCAGGATACATTCACACTCCAGGGCATGTTGGCGTCGTATCGCGAAGCGGAACGCTTACTTATGAAGCCGTTCATCAGCTGACGACACGCGGTATCGGGCAATCCACTGCGGTTGGCATTGGTGGTGACCCTGTAAAAGGTACTGAGTTTATCGATGTTCTCAAACGCTTTAACGAGGATCCGAATACTTATGCAGCTATTATGATCGGTGAAATTGGCGGTACGGCCGAAGAAGAAGCGGCTGAATGGATCCGCGACAACATGACCAAACCGGTTGTAGGCTTTATCGGCGGTGTAACCGCACCTCCAGGAAAACGCATGGGCCATGCAGGTGCTATCATTTCCGGCGGCAAAGGTACGGCCAAAGAAAAAATCGCCAAGATGGAAGAGTGCGGCATCAAAGTCGCTCCAACGCCTTCCGAAATGGGATCCACGCTGGTTAGCGTTCTGGAAGAACGCGGCATGTTGGATAAATGCTTGACACATTAATCCGGTTTCGGGTTACTATAGCTTCAAAGGTAAGCAACCTTTTATTTCCTATGCAGGGAATAAGGGGTTGCTTTTTTCTGCAAATATAAGATTTTATAAGTTTCACTTTTATAAGTGCGTGTTCAAAAAGGTCGGTTTTCAGCACCGAAGCTTACACTTCCGATGTGCGTTTTTTCAAAACGCTTGAGTTGAATGAAGCTAGGGACTTCAGGAGCGGAGCGTACGTTTAGGTACGTGAGCACCTGAAATGTTTCCGGAGGAAACATACTTCGTAAGCATTCGCTTAGGCCCGGCTAAATTCAAGATTCGATGTCGATTCTGCTTCCTGATTTCACTTCGTGATCAAAAGCGGACTTTTTGAACAACCTCTATAAGACTTATATTTCATCTGCGAAACGTAAACTCCGCCTGTCAAAGACGGCGAAGACGTTTACGCTTGTTTCAAATTTATTTGAGGGGTGGAACGGATGGAGATTCGCTGGTTGCTTATTGCTTTACATGAAATCAAAGGTTTTGGCAGAAAAAGTATCGCCCGTTTAATGAGGGGAGGACTGCTGACGGAGGAGCTCCTTCTCTTTAATAGTAGGGAATGGCAAAATACCGGTTTTTCTGTCGAAATGTCAGAACGCCTGGCGAAAGAGATTAATGAGGCCCATATCCGGCAAAAACAAGAAGAGAAGGAACGACATCCGCATATCCAATTGATCACGATATTAGACAGTAACTATCCTATACTATTAAAAGAGAGTCCTGATCCACCGCCAGTACTGTATGCAAGAGGAAAAGCTGATTTGCTGCATCAGCCTGCAGTCGCTATGGTTGGGACTAGAGTCCCAACCGCTTATGGACGCAAGATGGGCGGAGAGCTAGCTCAGGGACTGTGTGCTGGGGGATTGACGGTTGTAAGCGGACTAGCAAGAGGAATCGACAGTATTTGCCATGAGGCTGCGTTATCATGCGGAGGAGGAACGATTGCAGTCATGGCCACGGGAATGGATGTGATCTATCCTGCAGAGAATAAGTCTTTATTTGCTAGAATGGCGGAAGTTGGGTTGATTGTTACGGAATACCCACCGGCAACGAAACCGCATCCGGCTTTGTTCCCGCAGCGTAACCGAATTATTGCCGGCTTGTCGCTCGGCACGGTAGTGGTGGAAGCTGATGAACGCAGCGGATCGTTGATTACGGCTGATGCTGCACTCGATGCGGGACGGGATGTGTTTGCGGTGCCAGGTCCTGTGACTTCGCCCAAGAGCCGTGGAGCACTCAATTTAATCCGCCAAGGGGCGAAAATGGCATGCAGCGCCGGGGATATTTTGGAGGAATATGATTCATGGTTGCCAAACGGGGTGCACTATACATACAATAGGGAACGTCAGGTAAACGAAACCTCAGCAAGCGGAGAAGGTGATTTGACAACGGAGGAGCTACGACTATACCATATACTGGAGCAGGGACCGTTCACGCTGGATGAGCTGCTGGAGAGAAGTCAGTGGGACTTTGGACATTTGCATTCAGTTCTGATATCTTTAATCATAAAAAAGCAGATTACCCAATTACCTGGAGCTATATATAAGACTATATAATGAAGGTTTTTACTGTTCGAGAGGAGGATGAACCGATGGCTGATTCACTGGTGATCGTGGAGTCGCCCGCTAAGGCGAAGACGATCGGCAAGTATTTAGGCAGCAAATATATCGTAAAGGCTTCCATGGGTCATGTTCGCGATTTGCCAAAAAGCCAAACCGGGGTTGAAATAGAAAATGAATTCAATCCGAAATATATTACGATTCGCGGAAAAGGTTCCGTCTTAAAGGAATTGAAAGATGCCAGAAAAAAAGTTAAAAAGGTTTATCTCGCAGCTGACCCCGATCGCGAAGGAGAGGCTATAGCCTGGCATCTGGCACATGCCCTAGAACTGGACGATACGGAAGACTGCCGGGTCGTGTTCAATGAAATTACGAAGCAGGCCGTAAAGGATGCTTTTAAAACGCCACGCAAAATAAACATGGATCTGGTCAATGCACAGCAGGCGCGGCGGATCCTTGATCGGTTGGTAGGTTACAAGATCAGCCCTTTATTATGGAAGAAAGTCAAAAAGGGCTTGTCTGCCGGACGTGTCCAATCGGTTGCTGTCAAAGTTATTATTGACCGCGAAAATGAAATAGACGCTTTTGTACCTGAAGAATACTGGTCCATCACCGCCAAGCTTACCAAGGGCAGCTCCGTGTTCGAAGCGAAGTTCCATCAGCTTAACGGGCAGAAGAAGGAACTTTCGAAGGAAGAGGATGTTCAGGAAGTCCTGAAGGCCATTAAAGGAGCTACCTTCAAGGTGGCGGAGGTCAAGGAGAAGGAACGCCAGCGGCATCCGTCGCCACCGTTTACGACAAGCTCCCTGCAGCAGGAGGCAGCCCGTAAACTGAACTTCCGCGCAGCCAAAACTATGTCCGTTGCCCAGCAGCTGTATGAAGGGGTTGAGCTGGGTAAAGAAGGTACAGTGGGTCTAATTACCTACATGCGTACCGACTCCACCCGCATTGCTGCTTCCGCTCAGGAAGAAGCCAAAGAGTACATCCAAGGGAAATACGGCAGCGACTTTATTCCGGAAACGCCGCGTGAATATTCGAAAAAAGCGGCGAATGCCCAGGATGCGCATGAGGCAATCCGGCCAACGTCGGCGCTTCGCGATCCAGAGTCCGTTAAATCGTTTATGAGCCGCGATCAATTCCGATTGTATAAATTGGTTTGGGAACGTTTTGTAGCCAGCCAAATGGCATCAGCGCTGCTCGATACCTTGTCGGTGGATATCACCGCAGGTACTGCAGTATTCCGCGCCTCGGGTTCAAAGGTTCGTTTTCCCGGCTTCATGAAAGTGTACGTTGAAGGAAATGACGACGGCACGACGGAAGAAGAGAAGTTTCTGCCTGAACTTACACCGGGGGATAAGCTGAAAAAGGAAGAAATCGATCCGAAGCAGCATTTTACGCAGCCGCCTCCACGGTACTCTGAAGCGCGTTTGGTGCGTACGATGGAGGAACTGGGCATCGGCCGCCCGAGTACGTATGCCCCGACGCTCGAAACGATCCAGAAGCGGGGATACGTCGCGATCGAAGAAAAAAAATTCGTGCCTACTGAGCTTGGGGAACTTGTCATTGAACAGATGGAGCAGTTTTTCCCAGAGATTTTGGATGCCGAGTTTACCGCACATATGGAAGAGGATCTGGACCATGTGGAAGAGGGTTCGGAAGATTGGGTAAAAGTTCTTAAGGAATTTTATGAATCTTTTGAAAAGCGCTTAAAAGTAGCCGAAGAAGAAATGAAAGAGATCGAAATCGAAGACGAGGTTTCCGACGAAATATGCGAGAAATGCGGAAAACCACTGGTCTACAAGCTGGGCCGGTTCGGGAAATTTCTTGCATGCTCAGGGTTCCCGGATTGTAGAAATACCAAGCCAATTGTCAAGGATATTGGCGTGACCTGCCCCAAATGTAAGGAAGGGCATGTTGTGGAACGTCGGAGTAAGAAAGGGCGGGTTTTTTATGGATGCGACCGTTATCCGGAATGTGATTTCGTATCCTGGGACCGTCCATCCAATGTTCCATGTCCAAAATGCGCCTCATGGATGGTTGAAAAGCGAAATAAGCAGGGAGCAAAGTTGCAATGTACTTCCTGTGACTTTACTCAAGAAATCGAAGAAAATGAAGACAATGATGAAAACGTATAACAGCATGCCCTATGCAGCGTAGGAGGTAATGAAGTTGACAGAAGCAAAACAGGTAACCGTCATCGGCGCAGGTCTTGCGGGCAGCGAAGCTGCCTGGCAAATTGCAAGCCGCGGCGTACCCGTGAAACTATATGAAATGCGTCCCGTGATGAAGACCCCTGCTCATCATACGGACAAGTTCGCCGAGCTGGTGTGTTCCAACTCACTGAGAGCCAACGGTTTGTCTAACGCCGTTGGCGTGCTTAAAGAAGAAATGCGAATGCTGAATTCAATTATTTTGGGATCAGCTGACAAAAATGCGGTTCCGGCCGGGGGGGCTTTGGCCGTCGACCGGGACGGTTTTTCCGGCGATATTACGGATATTTTGCACAATCATCCGCTGATTGAGGTTGTAAACGAAGAAATTGAGCATATACCAGAAGAGGGGATCGTTGTTATTGCGACAGGTCCTCTGACCTCGCCGTCGCTCTCAGCGGAGATCAAAGCGTTAATGGGTGAGGAGTATTTTTATTTCTACGATGCCGCCGCTCCAATCGTCGAAAAAGATTCTATCGACATGAGCAAGGTTTATTTGGCTTCTCGCTATGACAAAGGCGAAGCTGCTTACCTGAATTGCCCGATGACTGAAGAGGAATTCAATGCATTTTATGATGCCCTGGTAACGGCTGAAGTCGCGCAGTTGAAGGAATTCGAAAAAGAGGTTTATTTTGAAGGCTGCATGCCAATCGAAGTCATGATGAAACGAGGCAAGCAGACGGCCTTGTTTGGCCCGATGAAACCGGTAGGGCTGGTAAATCCTCATACGGGTACGCTTCCTTATGCGGTAGTTCAGCTCCGTCAGGATAATGCCGCCGGAACGCTTTACAACCTTGTCGGCTTCCAGACGCATTTGAAATGGGGCGAGCAGAAGCGAGTGTTTTCCATGATTCCCGGACTTGAAAACGCGGAATACGTGCGTTACGGTGTGATGCACCGCAATACATTCATCAATTCACCTCGACTGCTGAATCCTACATATCAGCTCAAAACGAATGAAAACCTGTTTTTTGCCGGGCAAATGACAGGTGTAGAGGGATATGTCGAATCAGCCGCATCCGGGCTTATAGCGGGTATCAACGCCGCCAGAAAGGCTAAGGGGGAGGAGCTTGTTGTACTTCCTGAAACCAGCGCGATCGGAAGTATGGCCCACTACGTCACGAATGCAGATCCGAAGCATTTTCAGCCGATGAACGCGAACTTTGGCTTGCTGCCGGGGCTTGGAAAGAAAATCCGCAACAAAAAAGAAAAAAATGAGGCGCTTGCGGACCGTGCTTTAGCCAGCATCGCTGAGTTTGTTAAAGCATATGAAGTTCTAGAGGTAAAGACGGAAGAGTAGGAGGTTTGATGGGTATGGAGATGTCATTTCATGCGACGACGATTTGTGCCGTGCGCCATAATGGAAAAGCTGCTATTGCAGGCGATGGCCAGGTGACGTTTGGCCAAAACATGATCATGAAACAGACCGCCAAAAAGGTGCGCCGTCTCTACAGAGGCCAGGTTGTTGCCGGTTTTGCCGGCTCTGTAGCGGATGCGATCACGTTGTTCGAAAAGTTCGAAGGAAAGCTTGAGGAGCATCATGGCAATCTGCAGCGCGCAGCCGTGGAGCTCGCCAAAGATTGGAGATCCGACCGCGTGCTACGCAAGTTGGAAGCCCTTATGATTGTTATGGACAAAAGCGGTATGCTGCTCATTTCCGGCAATGGGGAAATTATTGAGCCTGATGATGATGTGATTGCCATCGGATCCGGTGGCAGCTTTGCTTTGTCGGCCGCCCGGGCGCTCAAACGCCATGCGAAAGATCTTGAGGCGCAAGATATCGCGCATGAAGCATTGAAAATTGCTTCCGAGATTTGCGTGTATACTAATGGAAATATCATCGTGGAAGAGTTGTAGAGATAGGAGGATAAATATGGTGAACCAGAACATGACTCCAAGACAGGTTGTTGCCGAATTGGATAAATATATCGTCGGACAAAAACAAGCCAAAAAATCGGTAGCCGTAGCTCTACGCAACCGTTACCGCCGAAACCTTCTTCCTGATGAAGACCGTGATGAAATCGTTCCAAAAAACATTCTGATGATCGGCCCTACCGGTGTAGGCAAAACGGAGATTGCCAGACGATTGGCGAAGCTGGTGAATGCGCCGTTTGTCAAAATCGAGGCGACAAAATTCACGGAAGTCGGCTATGTCGGCCGCGACGTGGAGTCTATGGTCCGCGATCTGATTGAAACTTCGATCCGCATGGTCAAAGCTGAACGCACAGAGAAGGTGAAGGACCGTGCGGAAGAACTCGCCAATGAACGAATCGTGAAAATTCTAGTACCGCGCAGCGGAAAAAATAAAAACCAGCGCAATCCGTTTGAGATGATATTCGGCGGAGCAGTAGGTGACGCGCAGGAGCCAGAGGAAGACAAGGAACTGGATGGAACGGTTTCTGAACGTCGCCGTCAAGTGAAGTTTAAGCTCCTTTCCGGCAGTATGGAGGATGACCTGATAGAAATCGACGTCGAGGATACGTCGCCGACCATGATGGATATGCTCGCTGGACAGGGCAATGACCAGATGGGCATGAATATGCAGGAAATGTTCGGCAGTCTGATGCCAAAACGGACCAAGAAACGCAAGTTGTCGATTAAGGAAGCACGCAAAGTACTGACCCAGGAAGAAGCAACCAAACTGATCGATATGGATGACGTGATTGCTGAGTCGATTTACCGTGCTGAGCAATCCGGCATTATTTTTATCGACGAGATCGACAAGGTAGCTAGCCAGGGCAAAGGAACAGGCCCTGACGTGTCCAGAGAAGGGGTCCAGAGAGATATCCTACCTATTGTCGAAGGTTCTACTGTCATGACCAAATACGGCCCTGTGAAGACCGATTTTATTTTGTTTATTGCGGCCGGAGCTTTTCATATCGCTAAGCCTTCTGATTTGATCCCAGAACTGCAGGGCCGTTTCCCGATTCGTGTCGAATTAAATAGCCTCTCCCTGGATGATTTCGTGTCGATTCTGACAGAACCAAAAAATGCGATTACCAAGCAGTATAAAGATTTGCTGAAGACCGAAAACATTGAAATTGATTTCGCGCCTGAAGCGATCCGCGAGATTGCCAAAATTGCCGCTTCGGTAAATGAGAACATGGAGAACATCGGAGCTCGCAGGCTTCATACCATTTTGGAAAAACTTTTGGAGGACCTATCTTTTGAGGCTCCCGAACTCACTTTGGAACGCATGACGATCACTCCGGAGTATGTGCGTGAGAAGCTCGCCGGAATTGCCCAGGATCGTGATTTGAGCCAGTATATTTTGTAAACAAAGACCTAAATCAAAGTAAATCTATCGACCCGATCGGAAGCCTATTAGGTTATTCGATCGGGTTATTTTGTATAAATCCGGTAATTTGGTATTATATTTGAATTTCATTGTATTCTTTTCATCATTTTTGCTTTCGTAAATCTGAAAAACCAGGACTATGTGTATTTCGGTTTTGACGAAAAGTGCGGTTGTGGACGCTTCGAATGGACCTCTAATCCCTTATCAGGAGCAGATTTAAAAATATGTTAATATAAAATAAGAAAAAAGCCCTCCTTTTGACTAAAAGATAGGGCTTTTTTCTTATTGAAATAAATGCCGATCTCTAAGAAACTTAGGATATACGACAAGTAAGTAAATTTTTCTTAACTTAAGTCCTAAAAATCTTTATGTATTTTGCTCTCTTTTGTCGAAAAATCAAGATTCGTAGGATGAAGTTGGAAAATTTTTGTACAAGTCATGGAAAAGGGGGAGAGCAATATGGATTTGTTGAACAGTTCCAGCTTTAGGCTTATGGAAGCTGGTCTGCAAGCGGCAAACATCAGGCAGAACGTCATTTCCAATAACATTGCGAATGAAGAAACACCTTATTTTAAACGCTCTGATGTGTCGTTTGAAAGTCTGCTGCAGCAGGAATTGAATGGATCAATGTCCCAGCTGCGGGGGAAAGTTACCGATCCCCGGCACTTTGTCATAGGACCTTCAAGTTCGATACCTGAGCCGGTTGTTACTACAGACCAATCGACCGTGATGAACAACAATCTTAACAATGTCGATGTCGACAGCGAAATGGCCAATTTGGCGGCGAACCAAATTCAATACAATTCTTACATCCAGCAAATCAATGGACAAATCAAAATGATGCGCACAGCGGTAGAAGGGAGATAGGAATAAGTGAATTTGAACAGCAGCTTTGGCATCAGCGCATCCGGCCTAACAGCGCAACGCCTACGGATGGATGTTATCTCTTCCAACATAGCCCAAGCCGAAACGACAAGATCTTCCGTGGTGAATGGGCACGCAGTCCCTTACCGGAGGAAAATGGTCGTTTTTTCTCCGAATGAGTCAAATTTTTCGAATATGTTGCAAGCGCAGATGGGTAGAGAGGACAGTACAGCAAGAGGTGTTAAGGTAACGGCGATTCAGGAAGATGCAACGCCTTTTAAACCGGTGTATAACCCGAGCCATCCGGATGCGGACGAAAAGGGATACGTTTACATGCCAAATGTTGATATCACCAAGGAAATGGTGGATCTTATTTCCGCCTCGCGTTCGTACGAAGCGAATGTGACCGCATTAAACGCTTCAAAAGCTATGGTCATGAAGGCACTGGAAATAGGACGATAGTTCCTTTTTTTTGTCATGAGAAATAAGGAGGGTCATTAATGATTCAGAACACCATGTTTTCTATTCAGAACGTACAACCGTTGAAGCTGCAAGAGAGCAGCCAAAACACCACGGCGACACCGGCCGAATCAATCAGCAAGTTTGGTTCGTATCTGGCGGATGCGATCAATCAGGTTGCCGCTCAGGAACAAGCGTCCAAAGATATGAACAATAAATTCATGCTCGGACAAGTGAATGTAGACCAAGTCATGATTTCCTCGGAAAAGGCGTTGCTGAGCTTACAGTTTACGGCTCAGATCCGCAACAAGGCCGTTGAGGCCTATCAGGAAATTATGCGTACACAAGTGTAACTGCAAATGGCTAAGATTCGGGTAGGGTGGGTGACGTTGTGAACGAAAGAATCGCCCAATATAAGGACAAGATCGTCCAATATTGGAATCAGTTCAGCAAGAAACAAAAGACAATATTTTTCTCAACTTTGGCTTTCATCATAATTGCTATTGTGGTGCTGACCATGCAGCTTTCCAAGACGGAATATGAGGTCGCTTTTAAGGACTTGAATGCAAGCGACTCTGCAGGCATCATGAATTATCTGGATACGAACAACATTTCGTACAAGCTGGGTCCCGATGGAAAAACGATCTCTGTACCGAGAACTCAGGCCGCCCGCATTAAGGTGGATGTTGGTTCGCAAGGGATTGTCCAAAACGGTTCGATCGGATTCCGTGCGTTCGACAACTCTGCGACCATCGGAAGTACGGACAGTGAATTCAATGTAAAATATAACAACGCTTTAAACGGCGAAGTGGAACAGCTTCTTAAGCAAATGAACGGTATTTCGCAAGCGAAAGTCCTCGTTACTCTGCCAAAAGAAAGTGTATTTGCAGGGATGGACGACCAGGAAAAAGGTAATGCATCCGTGGTACTAACGTTTAATCCCGGATATCATCCAAACCAAGCGACGATCGATGGATATTTCAATCTCGTCAAAACTGCAGTGCCGAACCTGCCGATCGAAAACATCACGATGATGGAAAACGATGCGGAACTGTTGCCATCCACGCGTGGCGGACAGGGGACGTTAAGCAGCTCTGTGGAAGAGAACTTCATGCTGCAAAAGAAATTCGAGAATGAAGTTCGCCAAAACGTGAAGCAATTCTTGAGCCAGTTCATGGGGCCTAATAAAGTGGACGTGCTGGTTGTTTCCAAATTGAACTTCGACAAGGTTCAAAGCAAAGAAAATCTGGTGACGCCGGTCGATGCCGAGAACATGAAGGGCCTTGAGATCAGCTTGCAAGAAATTTCGAAAAACTACACGGGTAAAACCAATCCCGACAACGGAGTGGTTGGTACCGGTCAGACCCAAGTACCTACTTATCCGGCCAACCCGTCCACAGGTGATGTAACTTCAGAGGATCTTTCAAAGACAATCAACTATGAAGTTAACCGAATCACGAAGGATATTGTATCAAGTCCGTATACTGTAAAAGATTTAACCGTCAATGTAGCTGTTGAACCACCTGAGGGAGAAAAAACAGTGGATCAACCGACTAAGGATGCTATTCAAAATATTTTGGTGAATATCGTGAGAGCATCGCTTTCGGATTCAGCTACTACATATACAGACGCAGAACTAGCTAAAAAAGTTTCGGTTTATTCTCAACCATACTCTGAGAAAAAAACCCAAACAAAGGGAATTAATCTTTCCAACGGGGTTCTGTGGGGCATCGGTCTCGCCGCGCTCGCTTTGCTTGCTCTAGGTGCTTTCCTAATATTCCGCCGTCGCAAACAGAGTGAAGAAATGGAAGAGGATCTTCCGTTGCCGGCTCCGACAGAGTTTCCTTCCATTAGTTTGGAAAGTGTGACGAACGAAAGCCAAGTACGCAAACAGCTCGAAACGCTGGCGAAAAAGAAGCCGGAGGAATTTGTCAATCTGCTGCGTACATGGCTCGCTGATGAATAGAGGTGAATCCATTGGTTAAACAAAATAGCCAGGGTTTGAGCGGGCGACAAAAAGCGGCGATCCTGCTTATTACCCTGGGTCCGGAAGTTTCGGCTCAAATCTTCAAACACTTAAGGGATGAAGAAATTGAGCAACTGACTTTAGAAATTGCTAACGTCCGTAAAGTGGACAGCATGGAAAAAGACTTGATCCTGTCAGAGTTTCATCAAATCTGCCTGGCTCAGGAATATATATCGCAAGGTGGCATTAATTACGCCAAAGAAATTTTGGAGAAGGCTCTTGGCCCACAAAAAGCGATCGAGATCATCAACCGCTTGACTGCTACGCTGCAGGTCAGACCTTTCGACTTTGCGCGCAAGGCGGATCCGAACCAAATTTTGAACTTTATCCAAAACGAAAATGCGCAGACAATTGCACTCGTTCTCTCTTATTTGCAGTTTGAACAGGCGGCATCAATTCTATCGTCCCTGCCTCAGGAGAAGCAGGCTGACGTGGCCAGAAGAATTGCCGTAATGGACAGCACATCACCAGAAGTTATTTCGCAAGTCGAAAAAGTTCTGGAGCAGAAGCTTTCCGCTACGGTGACGCAGGACTTTACAAACGGCGGCGGTATCGAGTCGATCGTTCAAATTTTGAACGGTGTCGATCGGGGTACGGAGCGTACGATTCTCGATTCATTGGAAATCCAGGATCCGGAACTTGCAGAGGAAATCAAAAAACGGATGTTCGTTTTCGAAGATATCGTCAATGTGGACAACCGTTCGATCCAACGTATTATCCGCGATGTGGAGAATGCGGATCTTCAACTTGCCCTCAAGGTGGCGAGCGAGGAGGTCCGGGACGTTATTTTCCGCAATATGTCCAAACGTATGGCCGAAACCTTCAAGGAAGAAATGGAATATATGGGCCCAGTGCGGTTGCGTGATGTGGAAGAAGCGCAGACTCGCATTGTAGGCACGATTCGCAGATTGGAAGAAGCTGGTGAGATTATTATAGCTCGCGGCGGGGGAGATGACATCATTGTCTAATTTGATTAAATCTTCCCAATACGTACCTGTTGAAGTTCTAAAGAAGCTTGATTTGGGACGTCGATATATTTCCTTCGAGGAAAACTCTTTTGTCGAAGAGCATGATGCCGAGGAAATTCAAGAAATCCAAGCGGATGAAGAATCCAAACGGTTAAGCAAAGAAATGCTTGAGGATGCGCGTGAATTCGCGGAGCGCCAGCTTCGCGAGGCCTCGGAGGAGGCTGAGCGCATGCTCGCTGAGGCGAGTGAGCAAATTGACGGCTGGTGGCAGGAACGCAGGCTTCAAGATGAGCATCTCGTCGATGCGTTGAAAGCAGAAGGTTATGACTCGGGATATCGCGAAGGGTCGGAGAAGGGGCTTGCGGAATTACAGGAACAAATCGCCCGAATGATGGACGAGGCGCAAACTGTTTTAAAGCAAGCCTACCTAATGAAGGAACAGATCATTCAGGAGGCCGAGCCATTTTTGGTCGAACTTAGTTGCTCGATTGCTGAGAAGGTCATTGATAAGCAGTTGACATTGGAATCCGACTACGTGATCGATTTAATCAAAAACAACTTATCCCGCAAGCGGGAACAAGGCGTAATTACGTTATGCGTTGCACCTAAGCATTTTGCTTTTGTACAAGCAGCCAGGGAAGAACTTGCAGCTGCGATTGACTCCCAAGCCGAACTCCAGATTTTGCCTGACTCAACGGTTCTTGACCAAGGGTGCGTCATACGCTCGGCGTTTGGTAGTGTGGACGCGAGAATCGATACACAGCTGACCGAAATCAAGAAGGAACTTGTCCGGATCGCATTGGATGACGAGGAGCGGGGAAACCAGGATGAAGATGCTTAACAGCGAACGATACATGGAGCACCTGCGGAATGTGGATCCAGTACGAGTCAACGGCAAAGTAACCCAAGTTATCGGACTGATGGTAGAATCCGAAGGGCCGGACGCAAGCGTGGGGGATGTCTGCTATATCTATCCTTCAAAAAGCGCAAAGCCTTTGCAAGCCGAGGTTGTCGGTTTCAGGGACAATAAGGTACTGCTGATGCCGCTTGGCGAGCTGCATTCCATTGGCCCGGGCTGCGATGTGGTGGGAACCGGCAAACCGCTTAGTGTTCAGGTCGGTTCTGAGCTGCTTGGGAAAGTGCTCGATGGGCTTGGCCAACCGCTTGACGGTTCGCTGATTCCGACGCGGATGCCCTACAGCTCTACATACAATGAGCCATCTAATCCGTTGAAACGGCCGAGAGTGAAGGAGCCGATCAGTATCGGAGTGAGGGCTATCGACGGGCTGCTCACCATAGGCAAAGGTCAAAGGGTCGGTATATTTGCAGGTTCTGGCGTTGGTAAAAGTACGCTGATGGGTATGATCGCCCGGAATACATCGGCGGACGTCAATGTAATTGCCTTGATCGGTGAACGGGGCCGGGAAGTATTGGATTTCATCGAGAGGGATCTTGGTCCGGAGGGGCTGAAGCGCTCGGTGGTTGTCGTTGCAACATCGGATCAGCCTGCTCTAGTAAGAATCAAAGGGGCGCTCATTGCCACGTCCATCGCTGAATACTTCCGCGACCGGGGAATGAACGTCATGCTGATGATGGATTCAGTTACCCGTTACGCCATGGCACAGCGCGAAGTCGGCCTGGCCGTAGGCGAACCTCCTGCAATGAGGGGGTATACTCCTTCTGTCTTTGCCAGTTTGCCGAAGCTGTTGGAACGCGCGGGAACTGGACCAAGCGGTTCGATCACTGCATTTTATACCGTGTTGGTAGATGGCGATGACATGAATGAACCGATTGCCGACGCGGTGCGCGGGATTTTGGACGGACATATCGTTCTTGACCGCAACATTGCCAATAAAGGGCATTTCCCGGCAATCGATGTTCTCGCGAGTATCAGCCGGGTGATGAAGGATATTGCACCTCAGGAGCAGATTGAAGCAGCCGATAATTTGAAACGTCTAATGGCGGTTTATAAGGACTCAGAAGATTTAATCAACATCGGGGCCTATCAGAAGGGTTCCAATGAGCAAATTGACGAGTCGATCGATTACATCCAGGATATCTGGGAGTTCACCAAACAAAGAGTGGATGAAAAGGTGACACTTGCACAGGTGCAGGAACGTTTGATTTCCGAATTTTCAAGGAGATGACCTAAGGGCATGAGATTTCAGTATGCATTCCAGAAAATCGTGGATTTGAAAAGTAATGAGAAAACACAAGCTGAATGGATGCTATCCAGTGCAATCGGCAGATTGCAGGAAGAGAAAAAAACTCTCGGAGAATTGCTTGAAAACAGGGAGTGGATGGCGAACCAACTGCAGAAGGCTGCAGAACAGAGAGCGCCGGTTTCGAAAATTCGGGAGTTTCAAATGTATGTCGAGCATCTGGAGCAGTGCATCGAGAGAAAACATTCCGATGTAAGGCAAGCCGATGTCAATGTGCAAACGAAAAAAACGCAACTGTCCCATAAAATGCTGGACGAGAAGGTCTGGCTTAAAGCAAGGGATAAAGCGGAAAGTTCCTTCCAGCAAAGCATGCTCCTGAGGGAACAGAATGAACTGGATGAAATGGCAACAGTAAGGTTCGCCATGAGGGCGAAATAAAAGAACCGGATGAAAACCAAGCTGTTGCCTCGGGGGTGGATTGTTAGTGGCAAATAAAGATTTTGAGATAGTAGATCAGGAGTCTGCAGGGGGATTTGAGAGGTTTCTGTTTATTATGATTCCGATCATTTTCACGATCGTACTGATCGGAGTGCTCCTGACCCTTTTTAATGTAAATATCCGAAACGATGCGCTGGGTTTTGCTCAGAAAATACCAATTGTCAAAAACTTGGTTCCTGCTCCTACGAAGGATCCCGGAAAAACCAAACTTGAAGATGCCAAGGATCAGGTTAAGAGCGCAAAGGCAACCATCGATGAGTTGAAAAACAAATTGGATGCCAAGGATCAGGATCTGCTGAAAACCAAGCAAGAAAAAGACGAACAAGATAAGAAGCTCCGTGACATGCAAGACCAGCTCGACTCTGTTCAGAAATCGGCGGAGGGAGCTAACGCGGACTCGGCCAATATAGATCCTTATGAAAAGCAGGTCAAGGATTTGGCTAAAATGTATGCCGGCATGAGCCCAAGTAAGGCGGCGCCTATCATGCAGAGCATGACGACGGAAGAAATGGTGCAACTGCTGAGCTCCATGAAAAACGACAGCCGAACGGCGATTTTGGCGAAGATGGACCCGAAGATTGCAGCGGACGTGACCATGAAGCTGAAGGATGCCGTTTCCTCGAACGATTTGGCCGTAGCGGCTTTACAGTCGAGAATTCAAAAGGATGCGGCAAACGAGAAGAACGGTGCATCATCCGGATTGGACAAATCGCAGCTCAGCCAAACGTTCGCAAGTATGCCGCCGAAAAGCGCGGCTGAACTGCTGCTGTCAACAAATAAAATATCTCCTGGTAAGGTGCTGACGATTCTGAATGCCGTAAGCGATTCGACGAGATCCGGAATCCTTGACGCGATGAACACTCAGGATGCGACAACCACAGCCGTCATTTTGAACAAGTTGATGAGTAAATAGTATTTATAGCCGATTTTCGAATGAAAGGAGGTGAAAAAATATGAGTCTCGTGTTTCAAAATATCGCAAATGGGAGCGCGGCAAGCGGCAAAACATCCGCAGTAGGCGGCAAAGCTCTGGCTGGAACAGGCGCCTCTGCAGGAGCGTTTAATCAATCGCTGTCGCAAATGTTGTCTGGAGAAAGTACGCAGGAAGAAGTCACAGCAAACATCGGTGCAGGCCTGCTGCTTGAAGGTTTGATGAAACTGGCCAACGTCGACGCGGCTGGTGATGATGCAAACATTACTGGACAAAACGTTCAGGATCTGTTGCAAGATCTGCTGGGCGACGCAGATAAGCTGGATGATGCAGTTGCGGCTGATCCACAACTGCTCGCAGCACTTCAAAGCTGGCTTGGCCAAATTCAAAATCTTCTAAACCAAGTTAACACGGCTGACGATGGGGCTAGTAGCAATAATGAAAACGCCTTGACAGGGCCTCTATCCGAAAACCCGGCTTCGATTCGTTTTGTCGTTCAGGATGGCTTGGCGCAGCTGGCTTCCATGCTGAAGGAGTCAAAAGGCAACAGCCAAGACCAAACTCAAGCTATCCGGCTGCTGCAGTCATTTCAGGACATTCTGGGTGACGTGCTTCCGGTACAGCCCAAGCCAACAAGTGAAGTTTCCCAGCCGATTCAGGCAGCTCCAGCGGCTTCCCTGACAGGCAGCGAAGGTAAAGGCTTGAACGGGGTTCAGGATA
Source organism: Paenibacillus sp. (assembly GCA_031254035.1). GTDB lineage: Bacteria > Bacillota > Bacilli > Paenibacillales > Paenibacillaceae > Paenibacillus_AQ. Next base: position 90,207 of record JAIRVF010000106.1, on the reverse strand, counting down.
TGACTCGGCAAACCCAGAATACAAGCGATGAGCAAGAGTCGTTCGTAAACAAGCCGAATAATGTAAATGACGTTTTCGGTACGCAGAATACAATTACAGCAGGACAGTTGGTTTTGAGAGAAGGCATAAACGCTTCGGTTAAAACGGCTCCAGTACCTGTCGAAAAGTTTTCTCAGGAAATGAGCGGCTTTGTCGTGAATAAGATGGAGTTTGTTAAGCAGCAAGGAATCTCAGAGGCCAGAATTACGCTCTATCCGGAACGTTTGGGCCAGGTGGATATCAAGCTTACGATGCAAAATGGACAACTTGTCGCGCAGTTTACGACCGAGCATGCCGTAACGAAGGATTTGCTGGAACAGCAAATGAGCCAGCTTCGTTCCTCATTGCAAACGCAGGGTGTCCAGGTTGAAAAGCTTGTTGTCACCCAAAATCAGTCGTTGCAATCGCATATGTATCAAGACGGTCGTCAACCAGGGGCAGGACAACAACAGTCGAACCGCCGCTCCAAGGAAAAAGACGTTCCTACCGATGATGCGATGAAGGTCGCTGAAATGGGAGAAGAACTGAACGAATGGCTAGCTGAGCAAGAGCATGCTAACGAAGGAACTACATTTACGGCACAAGCCTAAGCAGGAGGTGAAAGAAAATGGCTTCGGAGAATCTTTCCACAGCGAATATTTGGCCCAACTACTCGGCTTCGAACGTTGCTAGAGCTAGTACCAAAACACAGACGATGGGCAAGGACCAATTTCTGAGTATTCTGATTAAGCAACTGCAAAACCAGGATCCGATGCAGCCAATGGAAGATAAAGAATTCATCGCTCAGATGGCTCAGTTTTCCTCTGTTGAACAGCTGATGAATATTTCTAAACAATTAACTGCGATGAGTCAATCTCTTGGGAGTGTTTCGGGGTTGATCGGCAAGGAGATCAGTTGGATCAATGATAGCGACGATGGTAGCAGTGCACTTGAATCTGGTATCGTAAGCTCGATTATCGTTAAAGACGGCGTTCAGTATGCTGCGGTTGGCGAATATGCTATTCCTTTGAATAAAATTATCGAAATTAAGGAAGCTGCAAAGGAAGGCGCAACCCCGCCTGCGGATCAAGTGGGACCTGAGGCTGGTCAAAATGCGGACCCGATTCCAAACCCTGATCCAACTGTAAACCCACAGGACACAAATACTCCTGGAAGCGGTGGAACAATATGAGCGAACGCTTAACCATCGGGCAGCTGTATCCTTCCAAGATTTATCCTACGGCACAGAATGCAGCCCAGAGGAGTTCGCAGCATGAAGCATCACCAACCTCATTTAACCAGATTTTCCAGGATGAACTGCTGAAATTCAGCAATCATGCGACAAAACGTCTGGAACAAAGAGGGATTGAGCTTAAGGGAGAGCAGTTGGCCCGAATTCAAAACGCAGTTGATAAAGCAGCTGCAAAAGGAAGCAAGGAATCGCTGATCCTAATGAAGGATATGGCCTTAATTGTAAATGTGGCGAACCGGACCGTTGTTACGGCGATGGACGGAAGCTCAATGAAGGATAATGTGTTTACTCAAATCGATAGTGCGGTTGTCATATCTTGACCTGGCTGGCCCGACAGGATAGCCAGTGGACCGCTGATCGACAGATGCGGTCCATCCATATTAAGGGAGGAAAAAAATACTATGATGAGATCGATGTATTCTGGCGTTTCAGGCATGCGCGGTTTCCAAACCAAGCTTGATGTCATCGGCAACAACATCGCAAACGTAAATACGGTCGGCTTCAAATCCAGCCGGGTGATGTTTAAGGATATCATAAGCCAGACTGTTTCAGGTGTTACTGCGCCTGATGGCACCGACCAAGGCGGCGTTAACTCTAAGCAAATCGGCTTGGGCGTAACAGTCGGTTCGATCGATACTGTCCATCTTGGCGGCAGCGCTATGACAACAAATCAACCAACAGATCTTCGGATAGATGGAGATGGTTTCTTTCTTGTCAAGCTGAGTGGTGATCAGGAAGAGCCATTTTTGACTCGGGCTGGAGATTTTCATATTGACGCAGACAGAAATCTGGTTACATCAGATGGACTGTTTGTTTGTGGCGCTGACAAAGCACCTATCCAACTTAGTGATCAAGTCGTTACTTTCTCCATTGCTCAGGATGGAAGGATTATACAAAAGCTAAAAGATGGAACAACAGACTCTGGTTCACAACTTGGAGTGGCGAAGGTGATCAATCCGGAAGGTCTTGAGAAAATCGGAGGAAACCTGTACCGCATGACCGTCAATGCGAATCCGGATGGCGATCTTGTAGTGACTACAGCTAACAATGAAGCAGAAGGCACCGGCGCAATCATTGCAGGTCAGCTTGAAATGTCCAACGTCGATCTGACCAACGAATTTACGGAAATGATCGTCGCCCAGCGTGGATTCCAGGCTAACTCGCGTATTATCACAACCTCTGACGAAGTACTTCAAGAGGTCGTAAATCTGAAACGGTAATTGATTGAAGTGGGAGGGGGACCCACCCCTCCCGAATTTCCATAGGAGGTCTGCTATGATTTCTGTTACCCGATTAAACGGCTCATCACTATGGCTGAACGCTCTGCTTATCGAAACAGTGGAAGAAACGCCAGACACGTATATTACACTGGTCACGGGCAAACGCATGATTGTTTTGGAGAAGGCAGTTGAGGTCATCGCCTTGGTGAAGAAATACAATCAGGAAATCGGCGTTCACAATGCCACATTAAAAGTGCAACAAATGGAGGAAAACTGATGAAGAAAATGCTGCCTTGGCTGATAACTATACTTCTGGCAATTACACTGATCGTGCTTGCTGTAGTCCTGCTCTCGTCCCATTTTGAGAAAGGGAATACTGCCGGCCAGGCGATCGCGGGTAAAAAATTCTCAGCGGATGAACTTGTGAAAATGACATCTGAAATTACGGATATCAAGACCAATCTTGCAGATCAGGATTATATCGTATTGATGAGTTTTGCGTTCCAATTGAACGATAAGAAATCCAAAGAACAATTCGACAAGATTAAAGAGTTCAGAATCAAGCCGATTATTATTAAAACGCTTGCCGACACCAAGCCGGATGATCTTAAAGGTTCAAATGGCAAAGATCAATTAAGCGCAAAATTGATCAATCTGATCAATAAGACTCTGACTGATGGGCAATTGAACCAAATCGAAATAACGAATTTTGTTGTGACACCGCTCTAAGAAAAATTCAACAAAATCCTAAGAGATTATAAGACAATCCTTTAAGGGGGTGAGATGATTGGTTGATGTATTATCACAAAATGAGATCGATGCCCTTCTTGCCGCGATTTCGTCCGGCGAGATGGATGCGGAGGAACTGAAAAAAGAGGATACCCAGAAGAAGGTCCGTTCCTATGACTTTAAACGGGCAGTCCGTTTCTCCAAGGATCATATCCGCAGCTTGACGCGTATCCACGAAAACTTTGCTCGATATTTGACAACATATTTCTCGGCACAGCTGCGGACTTTTGTGCAAATCAGCGTAGTTCAGGTGGAACAGCTTCCGTATGACGAATTTATCCGCTCGATTCCTAAAATGACGATTTTGAACATTTTCGAAGCTGAGCCTTTAAAAGGAAGAATGGTGCTTGAAGTCCACCCTAACGTCGCGTATGCAATGTTGGATCGTCTGTTGGGCGGTGTGGGCAATGCACCTACAAAAATCAATACGCTCACGGAAATTGAGACTACCATTATGGAACGCATTTTCAGTCGCGCTTTCGATAGCCTTGCCGAGGCTTGGAAAACCGTTTTGGATTTCACCCCTCGGATGGAAGCGATGGAAACGAACCCGCAGTTCATGCAAATCGTTTCCCCGAATGAAACGATTGCATTGATATCGCTCAGTACAAAAATTGGTGATACGACGGGGATGATCAATCTTTGTATACCGCATGTTGTGCTTGAGCCGATCATGTCGAAGCTGTCTGCGCATCAATGGTTTATTTCAGAGAAAAAATCCAGTGTGCCTGAAGAGGCTGAGTCGCTGAAGCACCGGATTAGCCAGGCTAAATTGAACATTATTGCCGAACTCGGTGGATCCCAAATTTCCGTTTCTGAATTTTTGGGCTTGAGTGTTGGAGATGTGATCAGCCTCAATAAAACGGTGGAAACCGGTCTCTCAATCAAGGTGGGAGATCGCCTGAAATTCATAGGTAGTCCGGGAACGCTCAAGGACCGGGTGGCTGTCCAAATCGACGAAATTGTCAGTGAAGGAGTTGAGGAATTTGACGAATAACGAGTACTTGTCACAAGAAGAAATTGATGCTCTGCTTAAACAATCTGGATCGGAACATTCCGTAAGCGCGGGCGGTGCTACGGTTGATGAGTATTTAACTCCGCTGGAGCAAGATGCCCTGGGCGAAATTGGAAATATTACATTTGGCAGTGCTGCAACGGCTCTTTCGACCTTACTGGGGAAGAAAGTTGAAATTACAACGCCAAAGGTGTCCACCATTTCAAGGGAACACTTAGGGACCGAATTCCCTAAGCCTCATGTCGCAGTACATGTGGTATACGTGGATGGATTCGAAGGCATCAATTCGCTTGTGATTAAAACCCGCGATGCGCAAGTCATTGCCGATCTGATGCTGGGTGGAGAAGGAAAACCCGGTGATGAAGAATTGAATGACATACATATCAGCGCCGTTCAAGAAGCGATGAATCAGATGATGGGATCATCTGCAACATCCATGTCGACGATTTTCAATCGTTTTGTGAATATATCTCCTCCGGGAATCGATATTTTGGATGTGGCGAGCGGCGAAGGTGTCAACAATCTGCCAGCAGATCAAATCTTGATTAAAATTTCGTTCCGGCTGACGATTGGGGATCTTATTGATTCGACGATCATGCAGCTGTTGCCGATTCAGTTCGCTAAAGATATGGTGAACATGTTGATTAATGGTACAGAACAGGTTGAACAAATTATCGAGGAGACGGCCGCTGCCATTCAGGCTCCGGAACATTCGGCAGCAGCACCAACACTACAGCAGCCGGCTGCTCCGAATCAATACGGGGTCCCAGGACAGGGACTGCCAACCTCAACGCCCGGCTATGAACCGAACCAGCAATACGGCATGCCACAACATTACGGGAATCAACTTAATCGCAACGTGAATATCCAGCCTGTGCAGTTCTCAAACCTGAAGTCTGGCACGTTCGGGGCAGTCGATCAAAATAATTTAAACTTATTGATGGACATTCCTCTTAAAGTCACCGTAGAATTAGGAAGGACCCAAAAGCAAATCAAGGATATCTTGGAAATGTCCCAAGGTTCCATTATCGAACTGGACAAGCTTGCCGGCGAGCCGGTGGACATACTCGTAAACAACAAGCTAATTGCAAAAGGCGAGGTTGTCGTAATCGATGAGAACTTTGGTGTGCGTGTCACTGACATTCTTAGCCAATGGGACCGGCTACAAAAATTACAATAAGCAAAATTTAGGGAGGATTTTTAATCAATGGGTAACCGTATTCTTATCGTGGATGATGCTGCATTTATGAGAATGATGATCCGTGATATTTTGTCTAAAAATGGATTTGAAGTCGTAGGAGAGGCTCAGGATGGAGCGCAGGCAATCGAGAAATTCAAAGAACTTCACCCGGATCTGATCACAATGGATATCACCATGCCTGAAATGGACGGAATTGCCGCTCTGAAAGAGATCAAGAAACTGGATCCAAGCGCGAAAGTGATCATGTGCTCCGCTATGGGCCAACAAGCGATGGTTATCGATGCGATTCAGGCAGGAGCTAAGGACTTTATCGTCAAGCCGTTCCAGACGGACCGCGTTATCGAAGCGATCAACAAAACGCTAGGCATATAGGTTTCCATGCTTAGCGCCGAAGATATGCCACCACAAAGCTCGGGAAACTACGCTATTAACCTGATGTACGTCATTGTCGTTTTGGCGGTTATCGTTGTACTGATCGTACTTCTAATCCGGTTTCTGGGCAGAAAAAACAAAACTTGGTTTACTAGTCGTGCTGTTCGGACCTTGGGTGCTGTTGGACTCGGTCCGAACAAATCCCTTCAGATCATTGAGATCGGCAGCAGCCTGTATCTGGTTGGCGTAGGTGAAGATATTCGCCTTGTGGACAAGATAACAGACCCAGAAGAAATGAAGCTGATTCTAGAAGCTTTTGAGCAGGAATCGAACGCTAGGTCAGGTGCTATTCCGCCTTTTCTAGAGAAACTGGCTTCCAAATTCCGTAAAAAGGGCCCGCTGTCTGAGGAGATCGAGTTGGAGGATACATCATCTTTTCACGAAGTTTTTGATGAGAAGCTGCGAAAAATGTCTAACCGCAAGGAAAAGATGGAGGAGCTTCTCCGTGAAGACAATACTACAGATCGGTTGAGGGATCCATGAAAAAGAAGGTTTTGCTAGCTTGCATCGTTTTATCGGTTATCAGTTTGCTTGCAATAACGGCGGCTTTTGCTGATCCCATTCCCAATATCGATATCAAGGTGGGCGATTCCGGAGGTAAACCGAGCACCAGCTCGTTATCCATTTTACTTCTAGTTACTGTCATCAGCATCGCGCCGGCGCTGCTGGTGCTGATGACAAGCTTCACCCGGATCGTGGTCGTTCTGGGATTTGTAAGACAATCGCTTGGAACGCAGCAAATGCCGCCCAATCAAGTGCTGGTAGGTTTAGCCCTGTTTCTGACGCTGTTTGTGATGACACCAACGTTTTCATCGATCAACGATGTTGCCCTGCAGCCTTATCTGAAAGGGCAAATTACGCAAACACAAGCCCTGGATAAAGCGCAAGAGCCGATGAAAAAGTTTATGTTTTCGCAAACAAGGGAAAAAGATCTGCTGTTGTTTATGAAATACACGAAGACGGAAAAACCAAAAACATATAAGGATATACCCTTAACTGTTATGGTTCCGGCGTTTGCAATCAGTGAGCTGAAAACGGCGTTTCAAATGGGCTTCATGATATTCATACCTTTTCTGGTCATAGATATCGTCGTAGCCAGTACATTGATGGCCATGGGGATGATGATGCTTCCTCCAGTCATGATTTCATTGCCTTTTAAAATTCTGCTGTTTGTGCTTGTTGATGGATGGTATTTGGTCGTCAAGTCGCTTCTGATGAGCTTTAATACCTGATGGATGAAAAAGGCGAAGGAGGCCGGCCATGAATTCTGATTTTATTATCGGGCTTGCGGGACAGGCGGTGTACACCGTGCTGAAGGTAAGCGCGCCGATGCTGTTGCTCGGTCTGACCGTCGGTCTGATCGTAAGTATTTTTCAGGCTACGACTCAGATTCAGGAACAGACCCTCGCGTTCATTCCTAAAATCGTGGCGGTTCTGCTGGCGATCCTGCTGTTTGGTCCTTGGATTTTAACGACGTTGGTAGATTTTACGTCTAACATTTTAAGCAATCTATATAAATATATCGGGTAGGGGTAGCGGTCTATGAATATACTGCTTGAATCCTTGCCGGTATTTATGCTCATTTTTTGTCGAATTACTTCCTTTTTTGTTTTCGCACCCGTGCTTTCATCAAAAGGGGTACCTAATATGTTTAAAATTGGCATGTCCTTTTTCCTATCCGTTCTTGTATTTTTGACCTATGGCATTCATCACGGGCTTCCGGCTGATATGACCTATATCTTATTGATTATCCGTGAAATACTTATCGGTCTGGTCCTAGGATTTGTGGCTTATCTGCTGTTTATGGTCATTCAGACCGCGGGTGCCTTTATCGATATTCAGGTCGGATTTGGCATCGTCAACGTCATCGACCCGATGACCGGCTCTTCTGCACCGGTTCTGGGTAATCTCAAATATATGTTTGCCATACTCCTGTTTCTCACCATGAACGGGCATCATTACTTGTTGGATGGCATTATACGGAGTTATGACTGGGTACCGTTATCTAATGATTTTTTTATGAAGTTATATAGCGGGAGTATTTCAGAGTTTCTACTTAAAACATTCGGCCAATCGTTTGTACTGGCTTTTCAAATGGCAGCGCCGATTGTTGCTTCATTATTTCTAACTGATATAGGGCTAGGTTTTTTGGCCCGTACGGCTCCACAATTTAACGTGTTTGTGATCGGGATGCCGCTTAAGTTGATTGTTGGCTTGGTTGTGCTGCTGCTGCTCGTACCCAGTTTTTCCTACGTATTTGGTGACTTGTTCAACATTATGTTCGAATCGATGCAAAATCTTCTGGGAATTATGGGGCACAGACCGACTTGAGCTGGGATGGGGGAACGACAGGAGTGTCCTACAGATATTCACTGGATTTGCAGTTGTTCGCCGGCGAAAAGTCCGAAAAAGCGACACCGAAGAAGAGGCAGGATACCCGCAAAAAAGGTCAGGTTGCCAAAAGCCAGGAATTGTCGGGTGCAGTGGTATTACTTGCTTCCTTTTTAAGTTTGCTCATGTTTGGCGGGTTTATCAAAGAACGTTTGGTGGGGCTCTTTAAGGATGTACTCTTGAACCGTCTCAATACCAGCGTTTCGATAGGAAACGTTATGAACATGACGATGCAATATATCGTTCAAATTTTGATCTTGCTGGCACCGCTATTCTTGACCACAATCGTAATTGCGCTGGTCGCCAATGTGGTTCAGGTGGGATTCTTGCTAACAGGTGAGCCGTTAAAGCCGAAATTCAGCAAGCTGAATCCGATTAAAGGCTTCAAAAACATTTTTTCGACTAGATCGCTAGTGGAATTATTGAAATCCCTCTTTAAAATTACGGTCATCGGGCTGATGGTCTATCAAACTTTATCAGGTGCTTTGCCTGACATCGGCAAGATTTCGGCAATGAATATCGAAAAAACCTTTCATTTTATTGCCAGCTTGACGATGAAAATGGGGCTTAAAATCGGAGCTGCCCTTTTTGCCATGGCTATTCTGGACTATATATATCAGCGGTATGAATTCGAGAAAGGCATTCGGATGTCCAAACAGGACATTAAGGATGAATATAAGAAAATGGAAGGCGATCCCCTAATCAAAGGGAAGATCAGGGAACGCCAGCGCAGAATGGCGCTCCAGAGGATGATGCAGGAAGTACCTAAAGCGGATGTGGTCATCACCAACCCGACGCACTTCGCCGTTGCCCTGAAATACGAGGGTTCCGAAATGGAGGCTCCGAAGGTTGTCGCCAAGGGTCAGGACTTTGTAGCATTACGCATTAAGGAAATTGCTAAAGAAAACGGCGTCATTACAATGGAAAACAAACCTCTCGCCCGAGCCCTGTATTCAAGAGCGGAGATCGGAGATTCCATTCCCGCCGATTTGTTCCAGGCCGTGGCTGAAGTATTGGCATATGTATACAAATTAAAAGGCAAGGTTAAATAAAACAGGGATCGGAGGCAGTGAAGCCATTGAAAGCAAAAGAGATTACGGTATTACTAGGTGTCATCGGCATCATTCTCATGATGATTCTTCCGATCCCAACGTGGCTATTGGACGTATTGCTCGTAATCAACATCTCGCTTGCGTTGTTGATTTTGCTTGTGTCCATGAACACGAAGGAAGCGTTGCAATTTTCCATATTTCCTTCCTTACTACTTATAACGACATTGTTCCGGCTGGCGCTGAATATTTCTACCACAAAATTGATTTTGTCCGAAGGATTTGCTGGTACCGTGGTATCCACCTTTGGTAGTTGGATTGCGCGCGGTCAAATAGCCGTCGGGTTTATCGTCTTTCTGATTTTGGTAGTGGTACAGTTTATCGTTATTACTAAAGGTTCCGAACGGGTTGCGGAAGTTGCCGCGCGGTTTACCCTCGACGCGATGCCCGGCAAGCAGATGAGCATCGATGCAGACTTGAATGCAGGTATGATCAACGAGCAGCAGGCTCGTGAACGCCGTCAAAAGGTCGAGCGCGAAGCCGACTATTACGGAGCGATGGATGGTGCGACCAAATTCGTTAAAGGCGATGCCATCGCCAGCATTATTATACTGATCATCAATTTGATCGGCGGTTTTATTATCGGTATGTCGATGCACGGTTTATCCTTTACTGATGCTTTGTCGACCTATTCGGTTCTGACCATCGGCGACGGGCTTGTGAGCCAGATTCCGGCCCTGCTGATTTCAACGGCTTCCGGTTTGATTGTGACCCGGTCTTCTACGGAGAACAATTTGGCCACCGATCTGACCCAGCAGCTGATGTCTTATCCGAGACTGCTGTATATCGTGGGCGGAACGGTTGCGCTGCTAGGATTCTTTACGCCGATCCATATTATTACAACACTGCCGCTTGCACTGATTCTCGTATATGCCGCCTACAAGATGCAAAAGAACATGCAACGCAAGTTAATTGAGGTGGAGCAGCAGGAAGAGGAACAGCAGATCGAGGAAGTCAGAAGTCCCGAAAGTGTCATCAATCTGCTACAGGTTGATCCTATTGAATTCGAATTCGGTTATGGTCTGATTCCACTTGCGGATGTGCAGCAGGGCGGTGACCTGCTTGATCGGATCATCATGATTCGACGGCAGTGTGCGCTAGAATTGGGACTTGTCGTTCCTGTTATTCGCATTCGCGACAATATTCAACTAAAACCGAATGAATATGTCATAAAAATTAAAGGTAATAACGTCGGTGGCGGTGAATTACTGCTTAATCACTATTTGGCAATGAGTCCCGGGTATGATGACGAAAGCATTTCGGGTATTGAGACTCAGGAGCCTGCTTTTGGCCTTCCGGCATTGTGGATTGACGAAACAACCAAGGAAAGGGCCGAACTGTCGGGTTACACTGTAGTGGATCCGCCGTCCGTGGTAGCTACTCATTTGACCGAGCTCATTAAGCAGCACGCACATGAGCTTATCGGACGCCAGGAAACCAAAACATTGGTCGACAATTTGCGCGAAAACTATCCGGTGCTTGTCGACGAACTGATTCCAAGCGTGCTCTCCGTCGGGGATGTGCAGAAGGTATTGGCCAAGCTGCTGCGCGAGAAAATTTCCGTTCGCGATCTTGTCACGATCTTCGAAACTTTGGCCGATTATGGTCAATTTACCAAAGATCCAGATGTGTTGACGGAATACGTAAGACAAGCTCTTTCCAGACAGATTACCCAGCAGTTTTCCCAGGAAGGGGAGACGTTGAAGGTAATTACCGTAGGACCGGCGCTGGAGAAAAAAATCGCCGAAAGCGTACAGCAATCGGATCAAGGCAGCTATTTGGCCTTGGACCCGATGTCAACACAAACCGTATTTCAGAAGCTCAGCGAACAGGTTAACCGTTTGCTGCAGACGGGGCAGCAGCCTATTCTACTGACCTCGCCTACGATACGAATGTATTTGCGACAAGTGATCGAACGGACCATGCAAGATATTCCAGTGCTGTCCTACAGTGAACTTGAGCCGAATGTTGAAATTCAAAGCGTCGGAGTGGTGAACTTATGAGGGTAAAGCGATATCTGGTCGACACGATGCCTGAAGCTATGCTCCAGATCCGCAATGACCTTGGCAGCGATGCCGTAATTCTTAGTACGAAAGAGACCAAAATTGGCGGTTTCCTCAGGATGTTCAGACAAAAGAAAATTGAAGTGGTCGCAGCGGTTGAAGACCAGGAGAAAGCGAAGCCGGACAAAGCTTTCGTATCTCAGGCCCGGCCATCATTAACCGTTCCGCCTAAGGCGGTACCACAGGCATATAAGAAGACTATTGAAATGACTACTACGGCCTCAAACCCTGTTACGGCCGCAGCCTCTATGCAGGTTGCGGTAGCCGAACGGATCGAGCCTGCCTTGGAAGCTGAAAGAACATCCGAAGAAATTACGCCAGCAGGAAGCCCGAATCCAGACGCTTTTAACGAGCTGCTCGGAGCCAGAGTTGCAGATGAGGCGCGAAGTGTAGGGGACGAAGCTAAAAGTAGGTCACTCGCCGAGGATAAGCTTTTGGAGGAACTGCGCGAGATGAAGGGATGGATGGCAAAAATATCCCGCCAATCTGCGATGCAGCGTTCGCTACCAGATGCGCTTCAGAGCCTTCAGGATCACCTTCTTCAGCAGGAACTCGAATCCGATATTATACAAGACTGGATCAGTGCCGCCTATGAGCATTTTGGAGGAAATGATCAGGAACTTGATGAAGCCGAACTTGCGGTTTTCATCCGCAATCATATTACATCATTTTTGTCGGACCGCTTTGGCGAAGGGATTGCCGCAGATACCAAGGTGGTTTACATCGCAGGCCCGACGGGCGTCGGGAAAACGACGACGATCGCGAAATTGGCTGCGGACCAATTGTTCCGGTACCACCGCAAAGTGGGCTTTATCACGTCAGATACATATCGTATTTCTGCCGTTGAACAGCTAAGAACCTATGCATCCATCCTGAACGTTCCGCTTGAAGTGGTTCAATCTCCAGGTGACATGCAGCGCGCGATGCAGCGGCTAAACTACTGCGATCTTATTTTGATGGATACAGCGGGCCGAAATTATCGTAATGAACTTCTGGTTTCCGAACTGCAGAGCTTGTTTTCACCGGAAGAAAAAAGCGAAACGTATTTAGTGCTCAGCTTAACTTCCAAAGTCCAGGATATGAAGAAAATTGCCGAACACTTCAGCAGGTATGGACTGGATAAGGTGATATTCACCAAACTGGACGAGACAGGCAGTTACGGCTCCATCATCAATCTGATTCATGAGTACCCTCTTAAACTTTCATATATGACGAATGGCCAAAATGTTCCCGACGACTTGCTTTTGCCAGAAGAACAGACGATTTGCAGTCTGCTGCTGGGAGAAAAAGGTGTATGACGGATCAGGCACAAACATTGAGAAATCTGGTCATGATGCGTGAACATGAGCGAAGAGACCAAATGTCAAATAGTGGGGAGCGGGCTGCCAAACTTATTACGGTGACCAGCGGAAAAGGGGGCGTGGGCAAATCAAACTTCACGTTGAATTTTTCGCTCGCGCTGCAGTCCTTGGGCAAAAAGGTGCTGGTCTTTGATGCTGATATCGGCATGGCCAACATCGACGTCCTTATGGGCATTTCAGCCAAGTATAATCTGTACCATCTGCTGAGTCGAGAAAAGCGAATCGGCGAAATCATCGAGCGGGGTCCCGGCTTCCTGTCGTTTATCGCGGGAGGATCCGGGATGTCTGACTTGTTTTCTCTGTCGCAAAGCGATCTGAATTTCTTCAGGGAACAAATCGAAAGTATCGCCGATGAGATGGATTATATCATTTTTGACACCGGTGCTGGTTTGTCCAATGAGAACTTCAATTTTATACACTCAGCGGATGAATGTATAGTCGTAACGACACCGGAGCCCACCTCGATCACCGATGCTTATGCTCTGATTAAAGTGGTAAGTTCAAAGGAACCAGGTACCACCTTCAAGCTGGCCGTGAACCGTGCTGGCGATAAACAAGAAGCTGCACAGACTGCAGACAAAATTATTAAGGCCGCGCAGAGATTTCTAAATGTGCATATCTCCATGCTTGGCTTCATTAGCGAAGACAATCATGTCGTACAGGCGGTAAAAAAACAAGTTCCTTTTTCCATGGCCTTTCCGAACTGTGCCGCATCGCGGGATGTACATCGGATAGCTCAAAGTTACATGCTTGTCCCGGCTTCATCGGATCCAGGTGCCTTGACAGGAATCAAAGGGTTTATGCAAAAGTGGCTTCGCCGTACAAAATGATTCTTCTGTAAAAAGGAACAGGGGTGGAAATGGCATGATTCCATATAAAGTCCTTGTTGTTGATGACTCGGCATTTATGCGGAAAATATTTTCGGATTTGATTGAAAAGGATCCTGCGTTCCAAGTGATGGATACAGCTGAAAACGGGCGTGAAGCCGTCGAGAAAATAGCCCGGCTGAAGCCCGATGTCGTCACTATGGATGTCGAAATGCCTGAAATGAATGGACTTGAGGCTTTAAAGCAAATTATGGCGGCGAACCCACTGCCGGTAATTATGCTCTCGGGCATCAATGAGGAAGGGATGAAGGAGACCATCATGGCTCTGGAATCCGGGGCTTTTGATTTTATCCGTAAGCCTTCTGCGACCTTTTCGCAGCATATTGATCAGGTAGGCGATACGCTTCTAGAACAGCTTAAAGCGGCTATGAGCGCGCGGGAGAGAAGAGCAGCCTTTCGGGCCGAGGAGGAAAAAAGACGGCGGCATAAAGCGGACGCCATGCAGACATTCCCGGGGAGAGCCGTCATACCTAAATCGGACAAGGTGGAGCAAGAGTCTTTAAAACGCCAAACGCCTATCCTTAGAAAAACCGAAGCAGCACTTGCGAGACCAGAGCTTCGGAATATCGAGGTGAAGAAATCAAAGCCGGCTTCCCCGCCAACCGAATCCTTGCAGGAGACTGTTGTTACTTACGAAAGCGCGTCTCCGGCGGTACGGGCAGCGCATCCGGTGGGACAGAGGCAGGCATTTACCCATCTCGTAGCGATTGGTTGTTCAACAGGGGGGCCAAGGGCGCTTAAAGCAGTGCTGGAAAAACTGCCTGTTAATTTCCCTGCTCCTGTGGTTATCGTCCAGCATATGCCGCCGAATTTCACAAAGTCTCTCGCACAGCGTTTGAATTCCTTCAGCCCTTTGGAGGTCGTGGAGGCGGAGGATGGAATGGTACTGAATGCAGGCTATGCATACGTTGCCCCTGGAGGCCGGAATATGAGAGTTGCCCGGGAGTCTAGCGGCTGCTTTGCATTAGCGTTATCTGGTGATGAGCCTAAGAATGGCCATAGACCGTCGGTGGATGTGCTTTTCGAATCGCTGCTTCCCCTGGATTCTCTAGTACGCCATGCCGTATTGATGACAGGAATGGGCAGCGACGGAGCAAGAATGATGAAACGCTTGTACGATGCAGGTGTGAGCAGCACATTTGCCGAGAGCGAGGAGACCTGCATCGTCTATGGGATGCCACGTTCGGCCATTGAGCTCCAATGCGTAAGCCATGTCTTACCTCTTCACGAAATCGCAGCCGGAGTGGCCCGTGCTGTAAAGTAACGGAAAGTGAACATATAAAGGAGGTGTCTCACAATGGACATGAACCAATACCTTTCCATGTTTATTGATGAGTCCAATGATCATCTGCAATCACTCAACGAAAATATGCTTCTGCTCGAAGGTAACCCCAATGATCTCTCGATTGTACAAGTTATTTTCCGTTCAGCACACACCTTAAAAGGAATGGCTGCGACCATGGGCTTCGAGGATCTTGCTGCGCTTACCCACCAAATGGAAAATGTGCTGGATTTGGTCCGTAACGAGAAGCTTGCCATGCAGGATTTTATTTTCGATACCTTATTTAAAGGTTTGGACGCGCTTGAAGCCATGGTGCAAGATATCACCGAAGGTGGCGAGGGTAAGGCCGACGTATCCGCCATCGTAGCATCGCTGCAAGCGATCGTCAGGGGAGATGATTTATCCGAGGAACCTTCCGGTACCGGAGCTGGGTCTTCTGCGTCCGAAGCAAATGAAAACAAGGCCATCCAGCTGGATGAGTTCCAGTATTCCGTTTTGAACCAATCTATTACCGACGGACATCGGGTGCTGTACATGGATGTTCATATCCGCGAGAACTGTCAGTTGAAAGCAGTACGCGCATATATGGTATTTGATTTGCTTGAGAGATCGGGCGAGGTTGTAAAATCTTTACCTTCTGCTCAGGACATTGAACAGGATAAGTTTGGGCACAGCTTCTCCCTGTATTACATAACGCAAAAGGATCCGGCTGAACTGGAACGGCAAATCGCAAATGTGTCAGAGATTGAAAAGGTCACTGTTACGGAGCTTAGCCACGAAACATTGAAGCTAATGAGTGATCTTGGGGGTTCATCGCAAGAGACGGCCGTTGCGGTAGAGACGCCTGCTGCTTCGAAGGGGCCTGCGGCAAATCAGGAACAGGCTCAGAAAAAAGCGCCAGCATCCAAAACACCAGCTAAAGCTGGCGGAGCAACTCCTTCTAGGACGATTCGGGTAGATATTGAGCGGCTTGATGTGCTGATGAACTTATTCAGTGAACTTTTGATCGACCGTGTTCGCCTGGAGCAGCTTGCCAGTGAGGCTCAAAATCATGCACTGACGGAGACGGTGGAGCATATGAGCCGTGTCAGCTCCGATCTGCAGGATATTGTCATGAAGCTCCGGATGGTTCCAGTGGATACGGTCTTTAACCGCTTCCCACGCATGATCCGGGATTTGGCCAAGTCTTTGGATAAAAAGGTGGAGCTCATCATTACCGGCGCGGACACCGAACTTGACCGTACAGTGATTGACGAAATCGGAGATCCTCTTGTCCATCTGCTTCGAAACGCCGTAGACCACGGGATCGAGCCGATTGCGGATCGGGTCAGCGCTGGCAAGCCAGAAACCGGTACCGTTCATCTGCGCGCTTTCCACAGCGGAAATCATGTTTTCATTGAAATCGAAGAAGACGGCCGCGGCATTTACCGGGATAAGATCCTGAATATCGCTTTGAAGAAAGGCGTGGTTACGCAGGAGCAAGCTACTTCAATGTCCGATGAAGAGGTTCATCAACTGCTGTTCGCACCGGGTTTCAGTACGGCGGAGAAAATTTCCGATGTTTCCGGCCGTGGGGTAGGCTTGGACGTGGTAAAAGCGAAAATTACTTCACTTGGCGGACAAGTTACCATTTATTCCACGCCGGGCAAGGGAACGAATTTCTCAGTACAGCTTCCACTCACTCTGTCGATCATTGCAGCCATGCTCGTGAAAATGGGTTCGGAGAAATATGCGATTCCATTGTCATCGATTGTGGAAACTGGAATCATAAGAAAAGAACAAGTCCGCAAGGTGCACGGCAACAATATGGTTGAGTTCCGGGGAATGCATATTCCTTTGATATCACTCAGTCGTATTTTCAATATCAAGGATTTTGATGAAAGGCAAGAGGCTGAAACTGAAATCATCGTTATCCATAAGGGTGAACGCCTTGCTGCTTTGGCCATTGATGAATTTATCGGACAAAACGATATCGTTTTGAAGAGCCTGGGTAAATATCTGCCTCAAATCAAGGGTATATCAGGCGCCACGATCCTTGGCGACGGTCAGGTTGCACTTATCCTCGATCCGAATGTGTTTATAAAATAGACTTTCGTAGAGTATACATTCTGCCGCGATCCGAGTCTGTATTCATAAAAGGAGGTTTTTCTCATGGGAGAGGAAATCAAAGTCATCGTTTTTAAACTGGGCAGCGAGGAGTACGGAATACAAGTAGACAAGGTTCAGACGATTGAACGTATGCTTCCCATTACAAGAGTTCCCAAGACGTACGCGTTTGTAAAAGGCGTTATTAACTTGCGTGGAGTTGTTATACCGGTGATTGATCTGCGTGGTCGTTTCGGGCTGGAAGAGAGCGAATATACGGATCAGACACGGATCATTATCGTCGCGGTAAAAGACATGGAAGTTGGCTTTATCGTTGATTCGGCGAATGATGTTATCGATCTCCATACAGACCTCATCGAGACACCGCCTGAAGTGGTGGGCGGCATCAAGGCGAAGTATTTGGATGGTGTTGCCAAAATCGGCGATAGCCGTTTGCTGATCATGCTGAATCTGTCCGAGGTGCTCAACAAAAACGAAATCATCCAATTGGAAAGCTTAGAGGAATAACCAGTGGAGGTTTTCAAACATTTTAAAGAGTTCAAAATGGATGTGCTGCGGGAGGTAGGAAATATCGGTGCAGGCAATGCTGCCACCGCGCTATCCCGGCTATTGAATAAGCCTGTGGATATGGCGGTGCCTAAAGTGCGGCTCCTTCCTTTCGAAGAAATATCCGAGATGCTTGGAGGCGCAGAGCAAGTTGTCATCACCATTTTCCTACGAGTAGAGGGAGATGCGCCGGGGAATCTATTTTTCATCTTAAGCCCCGAGGCTGCCAAAAACTTGCTGAAGGAACTGGTTGGAATTCTTCCCCAGACAGAAGACTTTCTGAACGAAATGGAGCAGTCGGCCCTTTGCGAAATCGGCAATATTTTGGCGGGATCCTACTTATCCTCATTGGCTGATTTTACGAGATTAGTCATGTCCCCTACCGTCCCTGCATTGGCGATGGACATGGCGGGGGCGATACTTAGTTACGGATTGTTGCAGTTCGGACAAATGGGAGACGATGCCCTTTTGATCGATACGACGTTTCTTGAAGGCGACCATGAGATGCAAGGTCAATTTTTTCTGATTCCTGACCCTGACTCATTCGCTAAGATATTCCAATCATTGGGAGTACCCATAGGTTATGATTGAAGAGCAAAGCATTGTGAAAGTAGGCATGGCCGACCTAAATGTCATCCAGTATTTCGGAGTCATCCGGACAGTGGGTCTGGGTTCTTGCGTTGGACTTACGATGTATGATCCACAGCAGAAAATAGCTGGGATGGCGCATGTGATGCTTCCTTCCTCGGACATTGCCCGTGAAGGACAGCTGAATATTGCGAAGTACGCGGATACGGCTTTGCCTGCTCTCTTGGACAAACTTTTGCAGTTAGGTGCTTCCCCCTCGCGCATCGTCGCCAAAATGGCTGGAGGTTCGCAGATGTTCGCATTTGCAGGTACCGGGGACACTTTGAGGATTGGACCGCGGAATGTGGAGTCCTGCAAATTGAAACTGGCAGAGCTTCAAATTCCGCTCATTGCTGAAGATATTGGCGGGAACTATGGACGTACGATTGAACTGGATGTCAGTACGGGAATATTGTATATCCGCAGTATACAAACAGGTGTAAAGGAAATGTAGCCATGAAAGGGAATTTACTATTTAATCTGGTTTTTGGCATCATTGGGTTTTTTCTGACCCTGCTGTTTTCATTGACGAACAATGTGTTTATGACAAGCGTGATACGCGGGCTGGTGTCATTTATTGTATGGTTTGTGCTTGCGTTTCTGTTCCGGTGGGTATGGACGGTGATCAGTACTCCGCTGGCCGGAACTGGATTCAACGACGGGGAGGAAGATGGTGGGGACGCTGGTACCCACTTAAACTTGACAACTCCTGACGAGAGTGACGAGCTGAATGAGCTTTTGAAGCAAAAGCCCGATGCTGGTTTTACGCCACTCAACCCGCCGAAACTGATCTCGAAGAAGGATCCTGAAGAATTGGCCCAAGCGGTTCGTCACCTGACAGAAAAATAAGGAGGGTGAGGGTAAGTGAACGAGCGTAAAAATTCTCATCTGAATCACGCCGATCTTTGGGAAGAGTGGAAAGAACGTGGAAATCTAGAAGCCAAGAAGAAATTGATCGAAAGTTATCTAAATATCGTGGATTATGTGTCCGGCCGCCTTGCGGTCGGTCTGCCTAAAAATGTTTCCAAGGATGATTTGGCCAGCAATGGCGTTATGGGCTTGATTGATGCGGTTGACAAGTTTGATTACAAACGCGGGCTCCAGTTCGAGACTTATGCGTCCTTCCGGGTACGGGGGGCTATATTGGATTCCCTGCGTCAAGGTGACTGGGTTCCCCGTTCTGTCCGCGAAAAAGCCAAGAAAATTGAAGATGCTTACCAACAGTTGGAACAAAAGCATCTCCGGAGTGTGACGGATGCTGAAATGAGCGACTACCTGGACGTTTCGGAGAAAGAATTTCAACATATGCTCCAGGAAGTGGCGGTGATGTCGCTTTGCTCGCTCGAAGATCCGATCAGGGAAGAGGAATCCGAAACCCGCCTTTCCGTCATGGTGGATGAAAAAGCCAAAAATCCTGACTACAAGGTTAACGAATTTTATTTGAAAGAATCCTTAATAAAAGGCCTTGAGAAGCTCACTCAAAAAGAACGTACCGTAGTATCGTTGTTATATTATGAAGATTTATCACTTAGCGAGATTGCCGAAGTAATGTCTCTATCACCTTCAAGAATTTCCCAACTGCATTCCAAGGCCATTTTGAGGCTGCGTGGAACGCTGGAAAAACATCGGGATTTACTGTTGCAAAATGATTGAACTGACTGTAGGCGAGAGGGAGGTAGAATAGAATGACAGATCAATTTGCGTTGGAGAACTTTTTAACTATCGCGTTTTCAGATGACAAGAGTGTTGCTTATATACAATTTACAAAGCGTGATGAAGGCTTCGAATGCACAGAAGAGGAGTTGAATTTATTTCTACGTAGTCATCAAATTGAATATGGCATTCAGAAAGATATCGTCAGCCGTATTGCCAGTCATCCGGAGGAATATATGCTTAACCGTACCCCGATTGCTATGGGAGAACAGCCCGTGAGCGGCGTGGACGGTTATATTGAATACGCTTTTAAGCTTCGGAATGAGCGGGAGCAAAAACCGTTGGAAACTGGTGATGGCAAGGTTGATCATAAGGAATTGAATAACCTGAACAATGTGATTAGAGGGCAACTGATTGCCAAGCGGATCCCAGCGCAGCAAGGGAAACCCGGCATTTCGGTTACCGGCGAGGCTATACCGTTCAAGCCGGGAAAAGAAGCCCTTCTTAAAGCGGGTAAAAATGTGGTCCTTGATGCTGAGAAAAACATGATGTATGCGACTATCGATGGTCTGATTGCAACCACGGAAAGAGGAAAGATCAATGTATTTCCGATTTACGAAGTGAACGGGGATGTGGATTATAGAGTTGGAAACATCGACTTTGTGGGCACGGTTGTTATCCGCGGGAACGTATTGACAGGCTTCCGGATTAAGGCCGCTGGCGATATTCGAGTTATTGGAGGGGTCGAAGGCGCCGAGCTGGATGCGGGAGGATCGATCGAAATTACCGGCGGTATTATCGGCTACAACAAGGGCTGTGTGAAGGCAAGCAAAAACGTCAAAAGCTCATTTATCCAGGATGGAAATGTCATTGCCGGCGAAGATGTGATGGTGTCACAAAGCATCATGCATTCCACGATCCGGGCCGGGAGAAATGTCTTCTGTAACGGAATCAAGGGATTGATCGTTGGGGGTAGCATCCAGGCAGGGGAGAGAGTGACTGCTCGTACGGTGGGTAACAGCATGTCCACGACAACATCCATTGAGGTGGGCGTAGAGCCGATGCTAAGGAATGAACTAGCCGAGCTTAGACTGCGGACAAAACAGCTCAAGGATGCGATCGATAAGGCGGACAAAGCGCTGCACATCTTGAACCAGCTGGCTTCCACAGGTAGATTGGCGCCGGATAAGGTTGCTCTTCGCGTCAAGCTGAATGCGACGAAAAAGACTACCATACGGGAGCAAACTGAAGTTAGAGAACGGATCCTTGATATAGAGAAAACGCTTGAAGATACCGCTAAAGCACAGGTTGACATCATAAAAACGATTTATGGCGGATCAAAAATCGTCATCGGAAGGTTTACACGGTTCATCAAGGACCCGGCGGAACGTATTTCCTTCACAATTCATGAAGGTGATATTATGATGATTCCTTATATCTAAAACGTGAAGTGTTAAGCATTTAAATCTTTTGCATCCTTTTGTAGGAAGGTGAATGTCCGTGAGTATGAAACCGGTAGAGATGCAAATTGCCATTCCGCGCACGACTGAAGCGGGCAAAATACAAAACGATGTTCAACACAGATCCTCGCAAGAACAACAGTTTCTGGCAGCACAGCAGCAAAAGGAAACGCAGGAGCTCCGCCAGCGAAGTAGCGGCGTAGATGAAACAGCGAATGCGGCCGTACGGGATGAAGGCAAACGTCATTCCCAAAAGGACGGCTCTCCTTCGGACAAGTCCCAAAAGGAGCCGGCGGAACATCAGGATGCGGAGCATCCTTATAAGGGACATCGTCTTGATGTTTCTCTTTAACTTTAACCCAAAGTATCAATAATGAAACATATGACTTAAATAATGACTTAAAGGAGAACAACGGTTTGAAACCATGGATGATTGCCGTTATTCTAGGCGCTGCCGCCATTGCCTATGCTTTCTTGCTGCCTAAACGTCAAGCCGACAAATCTTCTTCAGATAAAGAAAAAATGGTGCAAGAAGTGGAAGCGACACTTGAGCAGTATATGGCAGATATAGAACGTGAAAATGTGGAACTGGTTGAGCTCATCAGCCAGATGAAGCAGGAGACCACCTCCAAGCAGCTTGCCCAGCAGGAACAGCTTGCCGAAATGAGGCAGCGGCTAGTTCATTTGGAACAGCAGGCACTTCAATATGAAGCAAGAATAACAGATTTGGAACAGGGAAGCCGGCAGGCTGAATCTTTGTTGATGGCACAAGTACGGGAAATGGCAGCAGCAAAGCCGGGCGATAGCGTGGAGGAGGAGCGGCTGCATACCGAATTGCAGGTCTCTGCTGAGGAGCCCAAAGAGCCCTCCATCTGTGAACGTTACCCGGAGCTGTTTGAATTTCATGCCCAGGGTAAGTCTGTGGATGGCATCGCCAAGCTGGTGGGTATGCAAAAAGGAGAGGTGCAGCTCATACTGCAGCTTGCCAAGCAGGAGGGATCGCTGTGATTAAAAATCGTTCCTTTATGATTGGCCTCGGCAGCGGTCTATTGGCGGGTGCTCTTTTGCTGCAGCTAATGAATGTGGGAGCGGAACATCAGGTTTCTTCCTTAGCCCCGGAAGTAGGGAAACTGACGAAGGAACAGCTGCAAGAGCAGGCTGAAGCCATGGATTTGATGATAGTGGATGCCGATGATAAGAGGATGACCGAGGTAGAGTGGAAGCAGCAGATGATAAACAAGAGCTCGAAGCCTCAAGGAAGCGGCCCTTCCGCTCCAACCGCGGGAAATGCGGCGAAAGCGCCAAAAACTCCCGAGCAGCCTGCGGCTCCAGATTCCAAAACCAGTAATCAGGCACCTAAAACTGATGCCCCATCCGCTAGCAAAGCTCCCCAAACTCCTGAAACTCCTTCAGTGACAGTGAAGATTACGAGCGGGAGCAATTTGACCGATGTTGCCGCCACGCTGAAAAAGTCGGGAGTGATCTCGGACGCGGACTCCTTTGTACAAAAAGGGAGGAGCCGGAAAATGAGCACCAAAGTTCGTTCCGGTTCGTATGTATTTAAGCCTGGCGAGGATTTCGACAGCATTATTGCCAAAATTACGACAAAAACGTCAAGCTGACAGTAAACCGTAGCTTGACGTTTTTTCTATTCTTCTGAAGCTCGCATATACCTAGAAACCGTGTTCCATCCCCGTTAGAATCATCATCATGGGCAAGCGGCCCAGCCGCCTGAAAAAAATACATCGCTTCCGCGTTTGTTCGATAGGTGAAAATCCCTTGAATAAACGTTGCATCAGTCATTCACTTATGGTATATTAAATGACGGTGTTAAAACACACGCTGTCGGATTTCGTAAAGGGTGCTTTCCTAATGGAGAGTCTTGACGGGAAATGAAAGCAGCGGAGGACACAAATAAAACCAAACTTAGGAGGTGTGTGAAGATGGCAGTAATCTCCATGAAACAGCTTCTCGAAGCTGGTGTTCACTTCGGTCACCAAACTCGTCGTTGGAACCCGAAAATGGATAGATATATCTTCACTGAAAGAAACGGTATTTACATTATCGACCTGCAAAAAACAGTTAAAAAGGTCGAGGAAGCTTTTAACTTTGTTAAGAGCGTAGCTGAAGAGAACGGAACAATCCTGTTCGTCGGCACGAAAAAACAAGCTCAAGACTCCGTGAAAGAAGAAGCTGAACGTTGCGGTATGTACTACATCAACCAACGTTGGCTCGGCGGAACTTTGACCAACTTCGAAACAATCCAAAAACGTATCAACCGTTTGAAGGAACTTGAGAAGTGGGAAGAGGACGGCACTTTCGCAGTTCTTCCTAAAAAGGAAGTTATCCTTCTCCGCAAAGAGAAAGATCGTCTTGAAAAATTCCTTGGCGGTATCAAAAACATGAAGGGCCTTCCTAGTGCCTTGTTCATCATTGATCCACGCAAAGAGCGTATCGCAGTTGCCGAAGCTCGCAAATTGGGTATCCCAATTGTGGGTATCGTAGATACAAACTGTGATCCGGACGAAATCGACTACGTTATCCCTGGTAACGACGACGCGATTCGTGCCGTTAAACTGTTGACAGGTAAAATGGCTGACGCAGTGGTGGAAGCTCACCAAGGCGAAGAGACAACTGCCTAAGTTCAGCAGCATAGCAAGTTAGACATGAATTAAATGAAAAGGGTGGTTGGTAGGTGTATAACCTCTCACTGCCCTTTTTTTAAGATATAAGACAGGTGATCTTTTAGGAGTCCGCTTTCTTATATCGTATGAAAACGCCCGCTTACGCGGTCGAATAATTTAAAATAATGAACATACTTTTGGAGGGATATCCATGGCAGTTAGTGCTAGTGCGGTAAAAGAGCTTCGCGAAAAAACAGGCGCAGGTATGCTGGATTGCAAAAAAGCGCTGGAAGAAGCAAACGGAGATATTACGAAAGCAATCGAAGTTCTCCGCGAGAAGGGTCTTGCTGCAGCAGCTAATAAAGCTGGACGCGTAGCAACAGAAGGCGTTGTTCAATCTTACATTCACGGTGGAGGCCGGATCGGCGTTCTCGTTGAAATCAACTGTGAAACTGACTTCGTTGGTAAAACGGATCAGTTCAAGGAATTTGCACGCGACATCGCTATGCATATCGCAGCTTCCAACCCTCGTTATGTAGCACGTGAAGAAGTGCCTGCAGAAGAGATCGAAAAAGAAAAAGAAATTTTGAAGGCACAAGCCCTGAACGAAGGCAAGCCTGAAAAAATCGTTGAGAAAATGGTTGAAGGCCGTATTGGGAAATACTATGAAGAGTTCTGCTTGCTCGAGCAGTCTTTCATCAAAGATCCGGACAAAACCATTGCTACTCTGCTGAAAGAAAAAATCAGCACGATTGGCGAGAATATCTCAATCCGTCGTTTTGTTCGTTACGAACTGGGCGAAGGCATGGAGAAAAAAGTGGATAACTTCGTAGAAGAAGTTATGGCTCAAGTTAAAAACTAAGTACCGGAAACAAACGCGACTAAGCGTTGAAAGAAATATTGTTACAATAAAGAGCGGAACACGCCAGTGTTCCCTCTTTTTTCAGAGATCAGAAATATAAGCTTTGCGTGAATGCCGCCTGATCTCGTAAGAAAAACATCCGCTGTCAGGCGGTTGCCGGCATCGGAAGTTTTTCTTTAGAGTATGAGAATGACATCAGTTCTGGTATGCCTGAGATATATGGGCAGGGAGCAAAGACGGTTTCTTAAACTGGCACCAGACAGGTGCTGTCTTAAAGTGGAGGGTAAACATTTTGAAAGAGCCAATATTTAAACGAGTTGTCTTAAAAGTTAGCGGGGAATCTCTCGCAGGTCAAAACGGATACGGTATCGATGCGGGAATGATCGCATCCATCGCTGAACAAGTGAAAGAAGTTGTGGAACTGGGTGTTCAAGTCGCAATCGTTTGCGGCGGCGGCAACATTTGGCGGGGCATCGCCGGCAGCTCCAACGGCATCGACCGCGCAACGGCTGACTACATGGGAATGCTGGCTACGGTGATGAACTCGCTCGCATTGCAGGATGCACTGGAACAAATAGAGGTTCCGACACGCGTGCAAACTTCCATTGCCATGCAGCAGATTGCAGAACCTTATATTCGTCGCAGAGCTATCCGCCACCTTGAAAAAGGCCGTGTCGTTATTTTTGCGGCAGGTACAGGCAACCCGTTCTTCTCGACGGATACGACGGCCGCACTGCGAGCAGCTGAAATTGAAGCCGAAGTGATATTGATGGCCAAAAACAAAGTGGACGGCGTCTATTCCGCTGATCCTTTCAAAGACAGCACGGCAGAGAAGTATGAGCAGTTGACTTATCTGGACGTATTGAATAAGAATTTGGGTGTGATGGACTCCACAGCATCCTCCCTCTGTATGGACAATAACATTCCGCTTATTGTATTTGCGATTACTGAGCAAGGAAACATTAAACGGGTCGTTCAAGGTGAGAAAATCGGAACGATCGTTAAAGGGAGTGTAGATTAATGCCTCAAACGGTGAAAAAGCACGCGGAGGAGCGTATGGATAAGGCGATCTCCGCTTTGAAAAGAGATTTGGCAACGCTGCGCGCAGGACGCGCCACACCGGCTCTTTTGGACCGGGTTCAGTTGGAATACTACGGAGCGATGACTCCGCTGAACCAGCTGGCTAACATTAATACGCCGGATTCCCGTACATTGATGATCCAGCCATGGGATAAATCCTCGCTGTCCGACATTGAAAGAGCGATTCTGAAGTCTGATTTGGGATTGACCCCCGCAAATGACGGGAATACGATCCGCCTTGTCATTCCGGCTCTGACGGAGGAACGCCGTACGGAACTGGTGAAATTGACCAAGAAGTTCGGTGAGGAAGCCAAAGTGGCCATCCGCAATATCCGCCGCGACGCGAACGACGACATTAAAAAAATGGAAAAAACCGATATATCTGAAGATGAATCCCGTCGTCATCAGGACGACATCCAGAAAACGACGGATAAATTCATCGCGGAAGTCGACAAAGTGCTCGTAACCAAAGAAAAAGAGATCATGGAAGTGTAAGAGACTTGCGGCCCCTCCTATTATGGTGGGGTTATGTCTTTTTTTGCATAAACCCGCATGGAGGAACTAGAATGATCAAACGAGTTCGATCGTGGTGGACACGGGAAGACAAAATACAGCCGCCGGAGCGATCTATAGACAATGTTCCTGAACATGTCGCCATCATTATGGACGGTAACGGACGTTGGGCAAAAAGACAAGGACTTCCACGCTTTATCGGGCATCAAAGTGGAATGAAGGCTGTGAAACGGACCACAATTGCCGCAGATAAGCTTGGAATCAAATATTTGACGATGTACGCCTTCTCGACGGAAAATTGGAAGCGGCCGAAGGATGAGGTTGATTTTCTCATGCGTTTGCCCCAGGAATTCCTTGCTAAAGAGCTGGATGAACTGATCGAGAAAAATGTACAGGTTCGGATGATGGGGGACCGCAAAGGTTTGCCTTCCTATACCATTAGCGCCATGGAAGAAGCCGTCCGCCGTACGGCGGACAATGACGGCCTGGTGCTTAATTTTGCATTGAATTATGGCAGTCGTAAAGAGATTACCGATTGCATGCGCGAATTGGGACGGGAAATTGACGCGGGTACTTTAAAGCCGGAAGACATTACACCGGAAATGCTGGATCAGCATATGCTTTCCAGCGGGCTTCCGGATCCGGATTTGATCATACGTACTAGCGGAGAGATGCGGATCAGCAACTTTATGCTGTGGCAGATGGCATATAGCGAAATGTGGTTCACCGATGTCTACTGGCCTGATTTCAATGAACATTATTTATATGAAGCGGTCGCTGAATACCAACGTAGGACGCGAAGATACGGCGGCTTGACTCAGCCTGATGGAGGAGAGAATCGTTGAAACAACGACTGATTACCGGAATAATTGCTGGAGTTGTTTTTTTGGGACTTTGCCTGCTAGGAGGGCTGCCGTACCATCTCAGCGTTCTGGCGATGGCGATGATCGGATACTATGAATTCGTGCGGATGACAAAGGTTTCTCCCTTTGGCGGTACGGCATGGCTTGGATATTTGGGCGTCCTGATGTTTATGTTTCCATGGAAGCTACTTGAGATGGAGTTTCTGCTTTCATGGGATCATGCCATCTGGCTGCTGATGTTCTTGTTCATGTTGGTAACAGTTATAACAAAAAATAAAACCGGGATACAGCAGGCGGCTATGTTGTTTTTGGGTGCGGTTTATATCGGGGTCGGCTTTTCTTATATCGCCGGTTCCCGCAGCGCGCCCGACGGCCACGGGCTGTTCTGGACGTTTCTATTGCTTGTCTCCATATGGTCAAGCGATGCGGGAGCCTATTTTGTTGGGAAATGGATCGGTAAAAACAAACTTTGGCCGGCAATTAGTCCGAACAAAACCATTGAGGGTGCTCTTGGAGGCATCGTCATTTCCATGATAGCGGCTGTTACTTTCTCCCTTCTTTCAGGGGGGATCCTTGGCATGGGACGGGCACTCGCGATTGGATTTGCCTGTGCCGTAGCCGGGCAGCTGGGGGATTTGATCCAATCCGCCTATAAGCGCATATATGGTATCAAGGACTCGGGAACACTTCTGCCGGGCCACGGGGGCATTCTGGACCGCTGCGACAGCTGGATTATTGTCTTCCCGTTTGTACATATCATGATGCTGATGCCTTATTAACACGAAAGAGGGTTCGTTATGAAAAAGATTAGTGTGCTCGGTTCTACTGGTTCGGTTGGTACGCAAACACTGGATGTGGTGGCGAAACATTCTGAGCATTTTCAAATCGAAGGTCTTGCAGCGGGCAACAATACAGATTTGCTCTTAGAGCAAATCCAGCAGTTCCAACCTCGGAAAGTTTCTGTGGCAACCCGTGAGCTGGCTGAACGGATCAAAACGGAGGTTCCAGTGGGGACGGAAGTGTACTACGGCGACGAAGGACTCATTGAAATCGCCGCCGGTACGGATGCTGACATGGTCGTCACGGCCGTGATGGGCAGCCTTGGGCTTCCTTCTACCCTTGCAGCCATTGAAGCAGGGAAGACGATCGGACTTGCCAATAAGGAAACGCTCGTAACGGCGGGGCATATTGTCACAGCCCTCGCGCGGCAAAAAGGCGTCAAGCTCCTGCCGATCGACAGCGAGCACTCTGCCATTTTTCAATGTCTGAACGGTGAACGCCGCGGCGATCTGGCTGGGATCACGCTGACCGCTTCCGGCGGCTCGTTTCGGGATTTGACTCGGGAGCAGCTCAAATCGGTGACGGTGGAAGATGCGCTTAAGCATCCCAACTGGTCGATGGGAGCCAAAATCACCATTGATTCGGCGACGATGGTCAACAAGGGGCTGGAAGTGATTGAAGCCCATTGGCTGTTTGGTCTGCCATATGAGAAGATCCGCGTACTGCTTCACCCCGAGAGCATCATCCATTCCTTCGTGGAATTTTGCGATACGAGTATCATCGCCCAGTTGGGCAATCCGAACATGCGCGTGCCGATCCAGTATGCCCTGACCTACCCGGAACGCTGGAATTCGCCCGCCGAACGGCTGTCACTGGCCGAAGTGGGCAAGCTGCAATTCAGAGAAATGGACATGAAGCGGTTCCCTTGTTTAAGACTTGCTTTTGAATGCGGTAAAATGGGTGGTACAGCGCCAACCGCTTTTAATGCAGCTAATGAGGTTGCTGTTGCCCGATTTTTACGCGGAGAGATTTCTTTTCTGCATATTGAGGCTATTATTGAACGTGTACTGGAGAAACATATCAATATTATCGACCCTCAATTTGAGAGTATTGAGGTTTGTGATAAAGAAACGCGTAGAATTGCTAGCGTTTTATAAAAGAAACACAAAACAAGCTGGAATTCGGATTATTCTCGGCTTGTTTTTTTATCATAGAATAATTATTTGTAAGCATATAAAATTTAACCTTTAATTGAGAAAGATGATTTATATGATATAATAAGTGGAGTAGCAGAGGCTCTGATATTATTTATAAATTTATATGAAATAGTCATGCGGCATCGGGTTTTGCTTGGGCACTTGTGAAACTGTACTCTGTTATACAAAAAATAAAGTGTATTCTGATATGGCTCATGCTAGCATTAGAAATGCCCGTGAGAAAGACTAAGGAATCGCTTTGAAAATAAGTAAGGTATATATAAATACAGGAGTAATTAAACTACCAATTCTTATTATGGTTAGTGGGAATTGGTAGTTTTTTTTGGATGAAAGTTATTCTTGAAGATGCATATCTTGATAACTTGTGAATTTTGTAATTGGCTTGGTCAGAATTTTTTTGTATTAAAGGAGAAAATCGATTTGTTTGCTTCCTTTTGGTGGTTTTGCAAGAATGGCAGGATTGGATTTCAGAATTCCTTTCCCACACACGAACGAGCGAGTAAATCCTGATCTTTAGGCCAGAGAAGTCTATGGTGAGAGGTGCGGGCAGTCGTCTCAGCGCTGTAAAACTTTCTTCATAATAATTATGACCTACCTGTGTCTTTTGTACGGGATCGGAGAATAATGATAAACTAGAAGGACATACTCGATTACGAAAGGGGAAAGAAAACGATTGGAAACGGTTCGAATAGTTTTACTGACAGTGCTCATGTTTTTCGTCATTGTAACCGTACATGAGTGGGGACATTATTATTTCGCCAAACGTGCCGGCATATTAGTTCGGGAGTTTGCGATCGGTTTCGGTCCGAAACTGTTTTCCTATAAACGCGGCGAGACCCAATTTACGCTTCGTTTGCTGCCATTTGGTGGTTATGCTCGTATGGCCGGAGAGGATCCAGAGTTGGTGGAGATTCATCCGGGACAAACGGTAGCCGTTAGGGTAAAGGACGGCGAAGTGAAAAAGATTTATCTTGATCAGTTGGACAACCGAAAAAATGTGATCCGCGGTGAAGTAGAATTCATCGATTTGACGGACAGTCTAAAAATCCGCCTGGACGTGGACGGTGAGATTCAGCAGTACCCGATTCATCCGCAGGCCATGCTGGTGGCTAAATCCCAGGAAACGCAAATAGCTCCTCGGGACCGTCAGTTTGCCAGCAAGACAGTCAGGCAGCGAGCAATGGCGATTTTCGCGGGGCCACTGATGAACTTTATCCTTGCTTTTATCTTGTTCGGGATCCATCTGCAAATGGCGGGTATTTCGCTTGAGAATCCGACGTACATCGTCATCGGGGATGTCACGAAAGGGATGCCGGCGGATGAAGCCCATTTGGAAAAAGGCGACATTATCGACACGGTCAACGGTATCAGCATTGGTACCGATTACCAGAAAATGATCGATATGACGGCCAAGTCCGAAGGTAAGCCGATGAAATGGACAATCCGCCGCGGGGAAGAAGTGTTCAACGTCACGTTGACGCCGCGCACGATGCAAGGACAGGAAGGCGGGAAAATCGGCATATCGCCTGCATTCCCTACGCGCAAAGCAGGCATCGGTGAGACCTTTACCGGTGCAGCTACCGCCATGGTTGATGGGACCAAAATCATTTTCCAGGGTTTCGGCAAGTTGATCAACCAGTTCAATATGAACGATCTCAAAGGACCGGTAGGGACCTTTGAGTTAACAGGCCAGATTGCCAAGCAAGGAATTACCCAGCTCACGAAATGGGCTGCGATCTTGAGTTTGTATCTGGGTATTTTCAACCTGCTGCCTATTCCGGCGATGGACGGAAGCCGCCTGGTATTCCTCGGCGTCGAGGCGGTGCGCGGCAAGCCGATCGATCCGAACCGCGAAGGCATGGTCCATTTCGTAGGCTTCGCGATGCTGTTCCTGTTAATGATTGCGGTAACCTACAATGATATATTACGATTAATCAATGGATAATTGATGATGAACTTCTTACGCTGCTTGCGAAAGAGAACATTCTTGGGAGGAAATTCATTTTTATGTCAAACGATAAACAATTTGTGACTGAGATTACACCACAGGGGGAAGATTTCTCGCGCTGGTATATCGATGTTATTAAAAAAGCAGATCTTATGGATTACTCACCTGTCCGTGGGTGTATCGTTTTTCGCCCGGACGGTTACGAGATTTGGGAGCATATTCAACAAGAGATGGACCGTCGTTTCAAAGAAACGGGCCACCGCAACGCCTACTTCCCGCTTTTCATTCCAGAGAGCTTTTTCCAAAAAGAAAAAGAGCATGTCGAAGGATTTAATCCGGAGCTGCCTTGGGTAACCGAAGCAGGAGGCGACAAACTTGAGGAGCGTCTGGCGATCCGCCCGACATCCGAAACGATGTTTGGCCATATGTATTCGAAATGGATTCAATCCTATCGCGATTTGCCTGTATTGATCAACCAGTGGGCTAACGTCGTAAGATGGGAGAAACGTACGCTGCCTTTCCTTCGCACGAGCGAGTTTTTGTGGCAGGAAGGTCATACGGCTCACGAGACGGAAGAAGAAGCGCGCGAAGAAACGATGAAGATGCTCGAAGTATACCGCAGTTTCGTGGAAGAATACCTGGCAATTCCGGTTATTACTGGCCAAAAAACACCGTCCGAGAAGTTTGCGGGCGCGGTTGAAACATTCTCCATTGAAGCGATGATGAAGGACGGACGTGCCGTACAGGCGGGAACTTCGCATTATCTTGGAACAAATTTTGCGGTAGCTTTTGACATCCAATATTTGAGCCGCGAAAACAAACAAGAATATGTGCATACGACCTCTTGGGGTACAAGTACTCGCCTGATTGGTTCGATGATCATGGTGCATGGGGACGACCGGGGTCTCGCTTTGCCGCCGAAAGTTGCTCCGACCCAAGTTATCATGGTTCCAATCGGACCGCCAAAGACTTGGGAAGCTGTGGTTGGCCGTACGGACGAGCTGTACTCTGAACTGAAAAAAGCCGGCATCCGTGTTCGTGTCGACGACCGCAATGATGTGCGTCCTGGCTGGAAGTTCAACGAGTATGAAATGCGCGGAGTGCCTGTCCGCCTTGAAATTGGACCACGTGATATGGAAAACGGCGTCTGTGTGCTTGTATCGCGTATTACCGGCGAGAAAAAAGTGGTGCAGCAAGCGGGCCTCGTCCAAGAAGTACAAGAGATGCTGGAGCAGGTGCAACGCGAAATGTTTGACCGTGCGAAGCAATTTATGACCGATAACTTCTATTCTGTGGACACACTGGAAGAGATGAAGGCAAGCATGGAAGAAAAGCGCGGTTTTTCCTTGGCCGGCTGGTGTGGCTCGGAAGCTTGCGAGAGCAAAGTGAAGGAAGAAACCGGCGCGACGAGCCGGAATATTCCGTTCAGCCCGTCCGAAGAAAAACATACCTGCCTGGTATGTGGACAACCTGCCAAACATACGGTCGTTTTTGCGAGAGCTTATTAAGTCTGGCAATATAACATTCGCTCGTTATTTAGTTTTATGAAAAACAGATGACTTAGAATAAAAAATGAGGAGCTTCTGCCAGAAATAGGCCAGGTGATGTAACCCGGTATTATATGCTGGATTCAGAAGCTTTTCATTTTTCTTCAAAAAATTATAAGTTGAACTAAAGAATAGGATCGTTTAGAATCATTGTTCAACTTATATAGATAGTATGGGAGCAAGGGGGAAGAGAGCATGGACAAGTCAAACGAGAAGAGAAGACGGTTTGAGCTTCTGATGAAGCAGGGTGAGATCCCCCCCGGATTGATTGATCCTTATTTTTTAGACGGATACATTGAGCAGGTTGAAACCAGCCGCAGCAATCAAGAATGGATGATTTCCATCATCAAGGAAAGTCTGGTGCCTGCGGAAGTGTATCGGAATTTCTGTCTGAAACTTCGGGATAACATGCAGCATATCGCTAAAATTTCTTTTATATTCAAATATAGTCCTTCTGTGGATCCCGAAGAAATCGTCAACACATATTGGAATTTGTTCCTGGAGTGGATTCATAGGGAAATCCCTTCGGTGAACGGCTGGATGGCCAGGGCAGGGCATGAGCTTGACGGGGATACACTTTTGGTCACGATGACTGACAACACTTCACTTGAGCTTGCACGCAAGAAACAGATCGATCAGGCCATTATCCGTTTTTATCAGCAATATTTCGCGCTTCCGCTCAGGGTAAAGGTTCAGGCGGGTGAAATCAACAAGGATGCTTATGAAGAATTCGAGCAGAAAAAGCTTCAGGAAGAGCGTGAAGTCATCCAGAAGATGATCATCAGCATGGAAGCCGAGACGCGGAGTGTTGAAGAGGATGGCGAAGAGGTTCGGCTGCAGGTCGGCTATGATATTAAAGATCAACCCGTACCGATGCAGGAGATACAGGATGAAGAAAAGAAAATTACGATTCAGGGCGCCATTTTTGGTCTGGACAGCAAGGAACTCCGCAATGGCAGCACGCTGTTTATGTTCAATCTAACAGACTTTTCCGATTCGCTGCAAATGAAGATGTTTGCAAAAACGAAGGAAGATTTGAAGATCATGAGCCTACTTGCGAACGGCAAATGGGTAAAAGCTCGCGGTCGTGTCGAATATGATCGTTTCATGCAGATTCCTGAACTTGTCATGATTCCTTCCGATCTGGTGGAAGTACAGGCGCCCCCTGCCCGTAAGGACAGTGCTCCCGAGAAACGTGTGGAGTTTCATCTGCATTCGACCATGAGTACGATGGATGCGGTGACTCCTATTGATCAATATATTAAGACAGCGGCAAAATGGGGGCATAAGGCCATTGCGATTACCGATCATGGCGGTGTGCAGTGTTATCCTGATGCAGCCAAAGCTGCGAAAAAGAATGGCATTAAAATGATGTACGGTGTGGAAGCCAATGTGGTGAATGACGCGGTTCCGGTTGTTCTCCAGCCCCAGCCGCTTGAGCTGAAAAGCGCAACCTACATCGTTTTCGATATCGAGACCACGGGTCTTTCCATTACAAACAGTAAAATTACGGAGCTGGCTGCGGTCAAAATGCATGAGGGACAGGAAATCGACCGGTATGCGACTTTTGTTAATCCGCACGAAAAAATCCCGTATCATATACAGCAGCTGACTAACATTACGGATGATATGGTAAAAGATGCTCCTGATCTGGAACCGGTCCTGCAGGAATTCGTTAAATTCGTCGGTGACGGGGTCCTCGTCGCCCATAACGCGCGTTTTGACGTAGGTTTTATTCAGGCTTCCTTGAGGGAATATGGAATGCCGCTGCTGGAAAATCCAGCGCTGGATACGCTAGAGCTGGCTCGCTTGCTGCATCCAACGATGAAGAACCACCGTCTGAATACACTCGCGGATAAATACAAAGTACTGCTTGAGAGTCATCACCGGGCCATTGACGATACCATCGCGCTCGCGGGAATTCTGAACGGCTTGCTGGCCGATGCGGAGAAAATAAAAGGACTGACCATGCTTGACCGGTTAAATGATTATGTCGGTAAGGATTTGTCCAATACCCGTCCGTTCCACTGCGGAATTTATGCGCTTAATATGATAGGCAAGAAGAATCTGTTTAAGCTTATTTCGATGTCCCATACGGAATACTTTAAGCGGGTACCGTGCATTCCGAAATCCAAACTGGAAGAAATGCGGGAAGGGCTGCTTATTATATCCGGCTGTGAAAAAGGCGAGTTTTTCGAAACGGTGCTGAACAAGACTGTGGATGAAGCCATCGAAGTGGCGCAGTTCTACGATATTTTGGAAATCCAGCCGCTCACCATGTATATGCATTTGGTGGACAAAGGTTTAGTAGGAAGTCCGACTGAGCTAAAAACGGCT
Organism: Paenibacillus sp.; assembly: GCA_031254035.1. Classification (GTDB taxonomy): domain Bacteria; phylum Bacillota; class Bacilli; order Paenibacillales; family Paenibacillaceae; genus Paenibacillus_AQ. The sequence continues at coordinate 55,024 of JAIRVF010000106.1, read as the reverse complement.
ATCAAGACGATCTGCGATATCGGCGAAAAACTGAATAAACCAGTCATTGCCACAGGCAATGTGCATTACCTTAATCCAGGGGACAAGCTGTTCCGGGATATTACGATTCATGGCATTACTGGATTCAGTCCGCTGAAGGATATTCGTAAACCAGATGCGCATCTGCGCACAACGGATGAAATGCTGGAAGAATTCGAGTTTTTGGGTAAGGATAAGGCATTTGAAGTTGTAGTCAAAAATACGAATGATTTGGCTGACCGTTTCGAGGAACTTAATCTGTTTCCTGACAAACTGTTCACGCCAATTATTGAAGGTGCGGACGAGGAAATCCGGAATACCTGTTATGAAACGGCGAGATCCATTTATGGGGAGAATCTTCCTGAAGTTGTGGTGGCACGTCTGGAAAAAGAGCTTGAACCGATTATCAAATACGGATTCTCGGCCAACTATCTGATTTCGGAACGTTTGGTTAAGAAGTCGAACCGCGATGGATATTTGGTAGGTTCCCGGGGTTCCGTTGGATCATCAGTGGTTGCTACATTCCTTGGCATTTCTGAGGTTAACCCGCTTCCGGCGCATTATGTTTGCAAGAATGAAGAGTGTAAATACAGCGAGTGGTTCCTAGACGGCAGCGTGCCAAGTGGATTTGACCTTCCGGACAAGGAATGTCCGGAGTGTGGAAACATGCTCAAGGGAGAAGGCCAGGACATTCCGTTTGAGACCTTCCTCGGTTTTAAAGGCGATAAGGTTCCGGATATTGACCTTAACTTCTCCGGGGAATACCAGCCGCATGCGCATAACTATACCAAAGAAATTTTTGGCGAAAAATGCGTATTTCGCGCGGGTACCATCGGTACGGTTGCAGAAAAGACCGCTTTTGGTTACACGAAAAAATACGAGGAAGACCATCATAAAAATTGGCGTGGTGCTGAACTCAGCCGCTTGGCGGCGGGCTGTACCGGCGTGAAGCGCAGTACCGGTCAACATCCGGGCGGGATCGTCGTCGTGCCGGATTATATGGAGGTCGAGGAGATTACCCCGGTTCAGTATCCGGCCGATGATACAAGTGCCGAATGGAAAACGACTCACTTTGATTATCACGCCTTTGATGCGAATTTACTCAAGCTTGATATTCTGGGCCATGACGACCCGACAATGATGCGGATGCTGCAGGATTTGACGGGGGTGGATCCGACCACGATTCCGATGAATGATCCGAAGGTCATGAGCATGTTCAATTCCACCGAAGCGCTTGGCGTAACGCCTGAGCAAATCCGGACACCAGTAGCCACTTACGGCGTGCCAGAGATGGGGACCAAATTCGTCCGCCAGATGCTGATTGAATCAAAGCCGTCATCTTTTGCCGACTTGCTGCAGATTTCGGGATTGTCACATGGAACAGGTGTATGGCTCGGCAATGCGCAGGAACTGATTAAAAACGGTACCTGCAACATTAAAACGGTAATCGGTTGTCGTGATGACATCATGCTCTTCCTGATTTATAAAGCGGGCATGGACGCTGGTCTTGCCTTTAAAATTACGGAAAGTGTTCGTAAGGGCAAGGGGCTCTCGCAGGAATGGATCGATGAAATGAAGAACTGCAAAGTACCTCAGTGGTATATCGATTCCTGTCTGAAGATCCAGTATATGTTCCCGAAAGCCCATGCTGCCGCATATGTTATTTCAGCTGTGCGTACAGCTTTCTTTAAGCTCTATTATCCAATCTACTATTATGCGACCTATTTCTCGGTCCGTGCCGAGGATTTCGATATTGAACTTTGCTGCCAGGGTTATGATGCGATCCAACGTCAAATCGTAGAGATCGAGCAGAAGGGCTTTCAGGCAACGACCAAAGAGAAAAGTATGCTTTCGGTACTCGAAATGGCGCTTGAAATGACTGCACGGGGCCTCAGCTTCAAGAACTTGGATTTGTACCGCTCGGAAGCGACTCGCTTTATCGTGGACGAGGATTCCTTGATTCCGCCGTTTTCGGCAATGCAGGGGATTGGTGAAAACGCCGCCCGCAATATCGCGGCCGCCCGTGAGCAGGGCGAATTCCTCTCGATCGAGGACTTCCAGCAGAAGTCCAAAGCAAGTAAGTCCATTATCGAGATGTTGACGCAAATGGGCTGCTTCCGCGGTCTTCCGGAAAGCAACCAGCTCTCCTTATTTTAATAGATTTTTTGACATGCTTGACAATTCGGCTAGAACGTTTATCCCTTGCCGCAGCGGGCAGCAGTCAAGGAGAGATACTTGTCAGTGTTGCCAGACTATGTTATAATTTTTTTGGCAATCATGGAGATAAAACCGTTGTTTAAAGAGTGGGGCGACCCACTCTTTACTCTTTGGTATATAGGATATTGAAAGTCTTGGAGGTAATAATCTTTGAGCACACCGAAGATCAAGGGAATTGTAGAAGAAATGGTCCAGCCTTATCTGGATGAGCATAACTTTGAGCTTGTTGACGTGGAATACGTGAAGGAAGGCAGCAACTACTTCCTGCGCGTGTATGTTGACAAGGAAGGCGGCATTGACATTGATGACTGCGGCATGGTCAGCGAATATTTGAGCCAGAAGCTAGACGAGAATGATCCTATTCCTACCGCTTATTTTCTGGAGGTATCATCCCCTGGTGCCGAACGTCCGCTGAAAAAAAGCGAAGATGTTGCCAAAGCCGTTGGCAAAGATGTGTTTGTTACTGTGTACGAGGCGGTAGATGGCCTGAAGGAATTCGAAGGCCGGCTTCTTTCATTTGAGAATGAAGAGCTTGTCATCTCTGCGGGCAAGAAACAGAAGGAATACACCATTCCGTACGCAAAAGTTGCCAGTGCCAGACTGGCCATTATTTTTTAAAATCTAGGATTTGATAAGACTCGCATCAATTGTGAATCACTGGATTTATGTCGCGAAACGGAAACTTCACCAGTTCAAGGCGCGAAGCCGTTTACGCTTGGATGCATGTGATGAAAGGGGGAACTGATTTCCAATGAGTATGGATTTTATTGAAGCAATGAATGAATTGGAAAGAGAAAAGGGAATCAGCAAAGATATTTTATTTGAGGCTATTGAAGCTGCGCTGATCTCCAGCTACAAACGCAATTTTAACACGGCGCAAAATGTTCGTGTTGATATGAACCGCAATACGGGGGTAATTAAGGTATATGCCCGTAAACTGGTCGTGGAAGAGGTGCTCGATCCGCGCACTGAAATTTCCGTGCCTGCGGCAAGAGAAATCAACCCGCATTTCCAAATTGAGGATATCGCCGAGATCGAGGTAACACCTCGCGATTTCGGTCGTATTGCCGCACAGACGGCAAAGCAAGTCGTTACGCAGCGCATCCGTGAAGCGGAGCGCGGCCTGATCTACAACGCTTTTGTCGATAAAGAGGAAGACATCGTAACAGGTACTGTACAGCGTCAGGATCTGCGCAACTTCTATGTAGATCTTGGGAAAATCGAAGCGGCTCTTCCTATTGGTGAACTGATGCCAAATGAAAAGTTCAAACATGGCGACCGAATCAAGGCGTACATCACCAAAGTGGAAAACACGACGAAGGGACCGCAAATCATGTTGTCCCGCACGCATCCGGGTCTCTTGAAGCGTTTGTTTGAGCTTGAAGTGCCGGAAATTTTCGACGGGGTGGTTGAAATTCGTTCGGTAGCCCGTGAAGCAGGTTTCCGTTCCAAAATCGCGGTGTATTCCCGTAATCCGGAAGTTGACCCTGTCGGTTCCTGCGTAGGGCCGAAAGGTCTCCGTGTGCAGACCATTGTCAATGAGCTGCGCGGAGAGAAAATTGACATCGTTCGCTATTCGGAACAGGTTGAGGAGTATGTGGCAAATGCCCTGAGTCCTTCCAAAGTTCTAGAAGTGATCGTGTTTGAGGAAGAGAAAATGGCTCGCGTCATCGTGCCTGACTACCAGCTGTCTCTGGCGATCGGGATCAAGGGTCAGAACGCACGGCTTGCGGCCAAGCTGACAGGCTGGAAGATCGACATCAAGAGCGAAAGTCAGGCGGAACAGGAATTCGGCAGACCGAAAACTTCTTCGGCTGAAATGCATCAGGATTCCGTCTCCGTTGATTAATATATAATAGACGGGGGCCCTCGCCATGATGAAGCAAAAAAAAGTGCCGCTGCGCAAATGTGTGGCGTGTCAGGAAATGATGCCGAAAAAAGAACTGATCCGCATTGTGAAAACGCCTGATGACGAGGTTCTAATCGACCTTACTGGCAAGAAGTCGGGCCGGGGAGCTTATCTATGCGGTAAAGTTTCCTGTTTCAAACTGGCACAAAAAAACAAGTCACTGGATCGCGCCTTGAAGCATCATGTCAAGCCGGAGATTTATGAACAGCTCGCCGATGACTTTATTTCGGTGGAGAATGAATTTCTGGCGGTCAAGGAAAACTCTGCCGATGAATAAATTCTTTTCACGCCTCGGTCTTGCAATGCGTGCGGGAAAGGTTCTGACCGGTGATGAGATTGTGCTGAAAGCGATTAGGTCTTCAGAAGCAAAGCTGGTTATACTTGCGGGTGACGCCTCAGCAAATACACAGAAAAAGTTCCGCGACAAATGTGGAACGTACAACATCCCTCTGGTGATCGGATTTGACCGCGAAAGTTTGGGCACAAGCATAGGTAAACTCGAAAGAGTTGTGCTCGCAATTACGGATCAAGGATTCGCAGAAATGATCTCCAAAAGTTTGGAGATAATGTCGGAGGTGGAGTATATTGAGTAAACAAGACAGTAAAGAAAAACTGCGTGTGTACGAATATGCTAAATCATTAAATATGAGCAGCAAAGAAATTATTACCATTTTGAAAAGACTGAATATTCCCGTTAACAATCATATGAGCGTAATGGAGAATGAATCGGTCTCGAAAGTGGAACAATTTTTTCGAGATATTAAATCGAATGCCGCTGCGAAAAGAGAAAGCGGGGAAATTCAAACGACAGCGAATACATCTTCTATAAATAACGACAGTCGGACAGAGAGAAATCAAGGAAGTAGGCCGTCAGGTCAGGGCCAATCCCAAAAACAACAGGAAAAGCAGGTAAGTATGAATAATAAATCAAATCAAACCACACAAAACGGTTCCCAGCGAACCCAGGGCGGGCAAGATTCCCGCAGAGGCTACTCCGGTTCCGGCCAGGGCGGTCAGTCCAATAACAGAACACAAGGTCAAAATAACGGTACAGGCAATCGCGGTCAGGGCACAGGTTCCAACAACCGCAATCAGGGATCTTCCCAAGGTAGTCGTCCGCAAGGAACGAATCAGGGAGGTGCAAACCGCGGTCCCGGTGGACAGCAATCCGGTGGACAGCAATCCGGTGGACAGCGTTCGAACCAAGGCCGCCCACAGCAATCCGGAGGTCGCCCGCAGCAGTCAGGAACTCGTCCTTCCCAAGCAGGCGGTTCGAGCGATAACTCTTCCAGACAAAACGATAACCGCGGCGGCAACCGCAATCAAGGCCAAGGCCAAAACCAAAACCAAAACCGTAACAAGAACGGAAATTCCAGACGTTTTGACGACGGCAATAACAAATCTGGTTCGTTTAACCGAAACAATCGTGGCGGTAAGAACAACAGAGGCAGACAGCAGCAGAATCAGCCTCCACGCGAGAAAATCGACAACACACCTAAGAAAATCATTGTCCGCGGCAATATGACCGTAGGCGAAACAGCCAAACTGCTTCATAAAGATGCTTCCGAGGTTATCAAAAAGCTGATACTGATGGGCGTTATGGCGACAATTAACCAGGAGCTTGATATCGATACGATTCTTCTTCTTGCCGGAGAGTTCGGTGTTGAAGTAGAAGTGAAGATCGTTGTCGAGGACGACCGCTTCGAGACCCTCGAGGAGAACGACGATCCAGCGGATCTGAGAACCCGTCCGCCAGTTGTTACCATCATGGGTCACGTTGACCATGGTAAAACAACCTTGCTCGATGCTATCCGTTCTACGAACGTAACCGGAGGCGAAGCAGGCGGCATTACGCAGCATATTGGTGCTTACCAAGTTGAAATCAACAACAAGAAAATTACGTTCCTGGATACCCCTGGCCATGAAGCTTTTACAGCCATGCGTGCTCGCGGAGCGCAAATTACCGATATCACGATTATCGTCGTTGCAGCCGATGATGGAGTTATGCCACAAACGGTTGAAGCGGTGAACCATGCGAAAGCGGCAGAACTGCCAATAATCGTAGCGGTGAACAAAATCGATAAACCGGGTGCGAATCCGGATAAAGTAAAACAGGAGCTGACCGAATACGGCTTGGTTCCGGAAGAGTGGGGCGGCGACACCATTTTCGTTAACGTTTCGGCGAAGCAGAAAATGGGACTTGAAGACCTGCTCGAAATGATATTGCTCGTATCCGAGGTTAACGACTATAAAGCCAACCCGGACAAACGCGCACGTGGTGCGGTTATTGAAGCCGAGCTGGATAAAGGTCGCGGACCGGTAGCCCGTATACTGGTTCAGAATGGTACCCTTAAAGTCGGGGATGCTTTTGTTGCAGGGAACTGCTTTGGACGCGTTCGCGCCATGGTCAATGACAAAGGCCGCCGCCTGAAGGAAGTGGGACCTTCCACTCCGGTAGAAATCACCGGTTTGACTGAGGTGCCACAAGCAGGTGATCCGTTCATGGTGTTTGAAGACGAGCGCAAAGCCCGTTCGATCGCCGAGAAGCGTTCCATTACACAGCGTCAATCCGATTTGGGCAGCAATGTGCGTGTTACACTGGATGATCTGTTCCAGCACATTAAAGACGGTGAAATCAAGGATCTGAATGTTATTATCAAAGGTGACGTTCAAGGTACAGTCGAGGCGCTGAAGGGCTCCCTGGCCAAAATCGAAGTGGAAGGCGTACGCGTGAAAATCATTCACAGCGGTGCCGGTGCTATCACAGAATCCGACATCATTTTGGCTGCTGCATCAAACGCGATCGTTATCGGCTTTAACGTCCGTCCGGATCCGCAAGCTGGAGCAACGGCGGAACAAGAGAAAGTCGATATTCGTCTGCACAGCATCATTTACAAAGTCATTGAGGAAATCGAGCAAGCCATGAAAGGTATGCTGGATCCTGAATATAAAGAAGTGGTCATCGGTCATGCCGAAGTCCGCAACCTGTTTAAAATCAGCAAAGTGGGCACGATTGCCGGTTGCATGGTTACTCAGGGCAAAATCGCGCGCAACGCTGAAGTTCGTTTGATTCGCGAAGCCATCGTTGTTCACGAAGGCAAAATCGATACGCTCAAGCGCTTCAAGGATGATGCCAAAGAAGTTGCCCAAGGTTATGAATGCGGCATTACCCTAGAGGGATATAATGACCTTAAGGAAGGCGACGTCATCGAGGCGTTCATCATGGAGGCCATCGAGCGTAAGTAAGTAAAGAGGTGAACAGTCATGGCCAAAGTACGTGTTGGACGGGTCGGCGAACAGATCAAAAAAGAACTGAGCCAACTCATTCAAAGTGAATTAAAAGATCCACGCATCGGTTTCCTAACCGTAACTGGCGTGGAAGTAACGAATGATCTATCCCAAGCTAAGGTTTATCTCAGCGTGCTGGGAGATGAAGAACAGAAGTCGAATTCGCTGAAAGCTCTGGAGAAAGCCAATGGTTTTCTCCGCTCGGAGCTCGGCAAGCGGATCCGTCTTCGCCACATACCAGAGCTGATTTTTAAGTTCGATGAATCCATTGCTTATGGCAGCCATATTGAAAAGCTTCTTGGCGAAATAAGTAAAAACGATTCGAACTAAAATACAGTTTTAAAGGAGAAGGCAATGCAGACCTATGAACAGTCGCTTGAGCAGGCGAAAGAGTTTCTGCTGAAGCATGATGATTTTCTAGTAGTGTCGCATATTCAGCCAGATGGAGATGCAGTCAGTTCCACCGTAGCCGTGGGCTGGCTTCTCTCATGTCTGGGCAAAAAATTTACTCTGATCAATGAAGGGCCCATTCCGGAGCGGATGCGCTTTTTGCTTTTATCCGATCAGATCGTGAATATGGAGCAGGCGCCGCTTGAACGTACCTTTAAGCATGTGATATGTGTGGACTGTGCCGATTTTGGCAGAGTGGGACAGACAGCCCGGTATTTTGAAGAGGACGCGCTGATTTTGAACATCGACCACCATCCGACCAACAACGGCTATGGAAGTTTGGCGCTAATTCAGCCGGAAGCTGCCGCGACCGCCGAAATTTTGTATGATTTGATTAGCCGGTTTGATTTCGAGTGGAAGGCCGATATCGCTACGGCGATTTATACCGGACTTTTGACGGATACCGGCGGTTTCCGTTATTCCAACACCTCCCCCAAAGTGATGCGCATTGCTTCCGAACTGCTCGGATATGGTGTCAACGGGCCAGAATTATCCGAAAATTTGCTTGAAGCGATGACTTTTCCGCAAATGAAGGTTCTGGTGAAGGCACTCAACACGCTTGAAATGACCCCGGACGGCAAAATTTGCTGGGTTCATGTCACACCGAAGCATATGGAGGAGACCGGTGCAGTCAATGAGGATCTCGAAGGAATCGTAAACTACCCCCGCAACATCCATGGCGTTGAAGTAGGCATTTTATTTAAAGTTATTCATGAAAATGCGGTAAAAGTAAGTCTTCGTTCGGCGGGAAAAGTCGACGTGGCTGCCCTAGCGCAAAGCTATGGCGGCGGAGGGCATGTCCGTGCGGCGGGATGCCGTATGGAAGGTACTTTGGAGTCCATCATAGAGCAGGTAGTAGAGCGGGTGAAATTATATTTATGAGTCTTGAAGGGATTTTGGCCGTCAATAAACCGGCAGGAATGACTTCCCATGACGTCGTAGCAAGAACGCGTCGGATTTTGAAGATGAAGCGTATAGGCCATACAGGCACGTTGGACCCAGAAGTGACCGGCGTGCTGCCGCTTTGTCTTGGCAGAGCAACGAGGGTTGTGGAGTATATGCAGGAGCTCCCGAAGGAGTACGAAGCAACACTCCGGCTGGGCATGGCTACAGATACGGAAGATCTTACAGGCACCATTACCGAGCAGGTGGATCATGTTTCGGTTATGCCTGAGGAAGCTGGAAAGGTCCTAGAGAAGTTTTTGGGTACCATCTCCCAGGTTCCTCCGATGTATTCTGCGGTTAAGGTTGACGGAAAGCGGCTGTATGAGCTTGCACGTGAAGGCAAAACGGTGGAGCGCAAAAGCCGTGAAGTAACGATTTACGAAATTGAAATGAAAGGCTTTGAGCAAATCGGCCCGTTTTTGGATATTTCCTTCAGGGCGCTTTGCTCCAAAGGGACGTACATCCGGACGCTTTGCGTGGATATCGGACGTGCTCTCGGGCTTCCGGCCACAATGGTAAAACTGACACGTACAATGTCTGCGGGCATTACGGCTTCGGATTGCTTGACGCTGGAAGAGATCGAGCGGCTCATGCAGGCTGGCGAATTGCAAAGTCGTTTGATCAAAGTGGACCATGCGATCCGGCATCTGCCAGCCCATACCGTTTCGGATGACAAAGCAGCTGCTGCGGTACAGGGTCAGAGGCTCTCCTTCAGGGCGGTTACGCCGGAAGTCAAAACCTTAGGACCTATCCGGCTATATAATAGCGAAGGTGTTTTTTTAGGGATCTTTGAAAAGCAGGAAGAAACGGGAGCGATCGCTCCGGTAAAAGTGTTTTTACCGGAGGCGTGATGTATACGGACAACAAGGCGAGATCAAAAAAATGGTGAATCAGATTTGCACGAAAACAGCCCATCGCCTAAGCTACTTTCGGCAAATCGAATGATCTATTATTTTTTGATCGCGCCAAAAATCGAATTGCAGGTGAGAACGCTGTGAAGACTATCAATTTATCCTATCCCCTGTCCGCCAGCATTATCGAGGAGTATGCGGGTCCACAAGTTGCTGCGATTGGACAATTCGATGGCGTGCATCAAGGGCATGCAAGCGTAATTGGCTCTGCTGTCCGGCTCGCTGAGCAACAAGGGGTTCCGTGTGCGGTAATGACTTTTCATCCACATCCTAAGGATGTGATGAAGAAAGGGAATTACGAAGGGAATCTGACTCCACTTAAGGAAAAGCAGGAAATGATGGCTGGGCTGGGTGTCGATTTTCTTTATGTGGTGGAATTTAGTGAATCCTTCTCCGAGCTGAGCCCGGAAGTTTTTGTGAAGGAGATGCTGATCGCGCTCGGGGTCAAAACGGCCATCGTTGGTTTCGATTTCCGCTTCGGTTATAAGGGAGAAGGCCATGCAGAAACGCTGCGTGAGCTTGGAAACGGAAAAATGAACGTGGAAATCATCCCGCCTTTCGTGCAGGAGGGTGAGAAGGTGAGCAGTTCGGCGATCCGCAAAGCGCTGCAAAGCGGGGAGCTGGAAGAAGCCAATCGGCTACTCGGACGACCTTATCGTCTACGGGGCGTAGTGATTGATGGAGACAAGCGAGGAAGAACCATCGGTTTTCCGACGGCAAATTTACGTTTGCAGGGCAAATATGTGGTTCCGGCCAAAGGCGTATATGCCGTCCGTTCACTCGTTAAGGGGGAATGGCTGTACGGCGTAATGAACATGGGAGTAAAGCCGACCTTTAAGGAAGGCGTAACAGCTCCGAGCTTTGAGGTTCATCTCCTGGATTTTGACCACGATATTTACGGCGAGGAGCTCACCGTAGATCTGGTTTCCTATATTCGGGCGGAACGGAAATTCCCTTCCATCCAGGAGCTGGTCGCTCAAATTCAGGCGGATGCCGATACGGCCAGAAGTATTTTGGAATCGTCCAAATAATCATTGCTAGGGCGAACATTTACTTTTCCCCGTGAAGTATGATATACTGTTAAACGTCGCTGGAGACAGCGGTCTAATAACCTTAGCTTGGTTACACGATCTCACCGACGGTAACGAGGCTAACGGCGATTATCTATTTTTTAAGGAGGTGAACAGGATGGCATTAACTCAAGAACGTAAACAACAACTGATCGAAGAGCACAAAACTCATGAGTCCGATACAGGATCCCCAGAGGTGCAAATTGCTATCCTTACGGAGAACATTACGAACCTGACAGACCACTTGCGTACACACAAGAAAGATCATCATTCCCGCCGTGGATTGTTGAAAATGGTTGGTCAACGCCGTAAGCTGTTGGCATACTTGAAAAACAAAGATGTTAAACGTTACAGCGCTCTGATTGAAAAACTCGGATTGCGTCGTTAATATCCGTATGGTCTACTTAAAGCAGCCTGGTTGTTCACCGTTTGTCCTTTTCGGAGTGACAGCGGTGCAACCGGGTTGCTTTTTATGCAGGCCTTAAATGAATTCACCCAAACATGGGAATAATGTGTAAAGAAAAGGAGGGATTTCATGGAAAGTCGTGTTGAAATACAGTTGGGCGGAAGAACCCTGATTCTTGAAACCGGACGACTCGCCAAGCAGGCCAATGCAGCTGTAATGGTTCGTTATGGAGAAACCGCTGTTCTTTGTACTGTGACTGCTTCCAGTGAACCTAAAGATTTGGATTTCTTCCCGTTGACCGTAAACTACGAGGAAAGATTGTATGCAGTAGGTAAAATTCCAGGAGGCTTCATCAAACGTGAAGGACGCCCGAGCGAAAAAGCCATTCTCGCAAGCCGTCTTACCGACCGTCCGATCCGTCCACTTTTCCCGGAAGGATTCCGTAATGATGTACAAGTCCTTAACCTCGTCATGAGTGTGGATCAGGACTGTTCCCCGGAAATCACCGCGATGATCGGAACTTCGGCAGCACTGAGCATCTCCGATGTGCCGTTTAATGGACCGATCGGGGGCGTGGTAGTTGGACGCGTGGACGGACAATTCATCATCAACCCGGACATTGCACAACAGGAAATCAGCGACGTGTATGTTGTGGTTTCCGGTACGAAAGACGCAATTATGATGGTTGAAGCCGAAGCAAATGAAGTGCCTGAAGACGTCATGCTCGAAGCGATCATGTTCGGCCATGAGGAAATCAAGAAAATTGTTGCGGTTATCGAAGAACTGGTTGGAAAAGCCGGCAAACCTAAAATGGAAGTTAAACTCCATGCGGTTGATGCAGAGGCGAACAAACAGGTGCGCGCTTATGCAGAAGCCCGTTTGGTTGAAGCAGTCCGCATTGCTGAAAAGCATGCCCGCCAGGATGCGATTGATGCCATTAACGATGAAACGGTATCTTACTTTGAACAGCAATACATAGAGACTCCTGAGCTCTTGGGCGATGTCAAAGAAGTGCTGCACGATATTGTTAAAGAAGAAGTCAGACGCCTGATCACGCATGACAAGGTCCGTCCGGATGGCCGCAAGCTTGATGAAATCCGTCCGATCGAATGCGATACCAACATTTTGCCGCGTACACATGGTACTGGATTGTTCACGCGTGGGCAAACACAAGCACTTAGTGTATGTACGCTCGGAGCACTCGGTGACGTGCAAATTCTCGATGGAATCGATTTGCAGGAAACCAAGCGTTTTATGCACCATTACAACTTCCCACCGTTTAGCGTAGGCGAAGCCCGTCCGCTCCGTGCTCCAGGCCGTCGCGAAATCGGTCATGGCGCACTCGGCGAAAGAGCGCTCTCGAAGGTAATCCCTTCGGAAACGGAATTCCCTTATACCATTCGTCTGGTTTCCGAAGTGCTGGAATCAAACGGTTCCACGTCCCAGGCAAGTATTTGCGCAAGCACGCTGGCCATGATGGATGCAGGTGTACCGATCAAGGCCCCAGTTGCTGGTGTAGCGATGGGTCTGATCAAGGATGGGGAGCATGTGTCCATCTTGACGGATATTCAAGGCATGGAAGACCATCTCGGCGATATGGACTTCAAAGTTGCCGGTACTGCGGAAGGCGTAACCGCCATCCAGATGGATATCAAAATTGACGGCATCGACCGCCAAATTTTGCAAGATGCGCTGAAACAAGCCAAAGAAGGACGTATGTTCATTTTGGGTAAAATGGTGGAAGCCATCCAGAAGCCAAGGGAATCCTTGTCTCCTTATGCGCCTAAGATTATCGTCATGAACATCAATCCGGATAAAATCCGTGACGTCATTGGTGCAGGTGGCAAAATTATCAACAAAATTATCGAAGAAACCGGCGTTAAAATTGATATTGAGCAAGACGGCCGCGTATTCATTGCTTCTTCTAATGAAGAAATGAACCAAAAGGCTCGTGCGATTATTGAAGGTATCGTCCGTGAAGTGCAGGTCGGCGAAATTTACGTGGGTACCGTTAAACGGGTCGAAAAATTCGGGGCATTCGTGGAAGTACTGCCAAACAAAGAAGGTCTGGTTCACATTTCCCAATTGTCTACCGAACGTGTGGCAAAGGTTGAAGATGTTGTGGCGATCGGCGATTCGATTACCGTGAAGGTGACCGAAATCGATCAGCAGGGACGGATTAACCTGTCGCGCAAAGCGGTATTGACGGCGGAAACCCAAGCGTAGCTAGTTTCACCATTCAATTTTATAGTAAGCAAACAAGACCGGGCAGGTCTTGCAAAAGAGGCAGAACGTAACCACTTCTGGCTCTTTTTTTTCAATCGACCGTGAACTTGCCCGCTCTATTCTTTCCATTATTCATATTCCGCTGGACTTGCTCATATGATGGGACAAAGTGGGTAAGGAGATGAGCGGTGTTATGAACGGAAGAAAGGGCGCGGTTTTACTGGCCTGTGTTGCAATCGTAGTGGGAATTTCCCGGACCGGTGCTGTCAGAGAATATTTACGTGAAGCCGGGAACCAGCCTGCTATGGTCGTGGCAATGATGGGGGCTGAATCAGACGATCCAATGCAGGATCCTCTATATAAACAAATCCTTGAGAAAAAAGAGCAGACCCGGATTCAGCCGGTAGATGCGGTCCTGGACCGTGTTTGGAAGGCGATCCCTGGTTATAACGGATTGGAAATTGATGTGGAAGAGACCTATAAGCAAGCGAAAGCGGCAGGAGTCTCAAATCCGATTACATATATGTACAGACAAATTTCCCCGAAGGTCAGTTTGAACGATTTGGGGGCAGAGCCGATATACCGGGGAAATCCAAACAAGCCCATGGTTGCGCTAATGATCAATGTCGCTTGGGGAAATGAGTTCATCGTTCCTATGCTGGATATTTTGGATGAGGAGAAGGTAAAGGCTACCTTCTTTTTTGATGGAAGCTGGCTGAAAAAAAATCCCGAACTCGCGAAGGAGATCCAAAAACGCGGTCACGAGCTTGAAAACCATGCCTACACGCATCCCAACATGAGCCAGCTCAGCGAGTACAGGGCGTCTATGGAAATCAGCAAGACGCAGAAGCTGCTCAAGGAAAGTCTGGGTGTCGACAACAAATGGTTTGCGCCGCCTTCGGGCGACTTTAACCAGCAAACGGTTCGAATTGCTCATGGTCTGGGTCTGAAAACCGTTTTATGGACGCTCGATACGGTGGATTGGAGGAAACCTCCTGCAGATTCAATCATAAATAAAATTTCGAATGAGGTACAGGCCGGTTCTCTTATATTGATGCACCCGACCGCGTCGTCCTCCAAAGCGCTGAAGGGCATGATCCGCGTGATCAAAAACAAAGGGCTGATCCCGGGGACGGTCGGCCAAACACTTTCCCCAGAGCGGATTATTCCGCAAAATGGTTGAGTGGAGGCCAGTTTTTTGGTAGCATAGGGGATGCATTATAGACAGTGGATTAATATTTTTAGGAGGGCCTTTCGCGTGAAAAAAATAAAGCTTACCAATGGCCTAAGAGTAGTAATGGAAAAAATACCGACTTGCCGGTCGGTTTCTTTTGGTATTTGGGTAAAAACGGGTTCGCGGCATGAAAAACAAGAAAATAACGGTGTCTCGCATTTTATCGAGCATATGCTCTTTAAAGGTACGGAGCGGTTTGACGCCAAGGACATAGCAGAGCAGTTCGACGCCATTGGCGGCAATGTCAATGCATTTACGTCGAAGGAGTACACATGTTATTATGCCAAAGTGTTAGATCAGCATTTGCCGATTGCAGTGGATGTGCTGTCCGATATGTTTTTCTGTTCGGTACTCGATGAGGGCGAGCTTGCAAAAGAAAAGAACGTGATTCTCGAAGAAATATCCATGTACGAAGATACGCCAGACGATCTGGTGCATGATTTGATGGCAAAAGCAGTGTACGGGGACCATCCGCTTGCATATCCGATTTTGGGAACAAAACAGCAGCTTGATCCGATGGGACCGGCTGAGCTTCGGGCATATATGGACCAGCATTATACAATTGAAAATACAGTCATCAGCGTTGCAGGCAATATTGACGACAGTGTTGTAGAGTTGCTGGAGCGTCATTTCGGCCATTTTGCAAACCATAGTGAGGCCAAGTCGATCACGGTTCCGGGCTTCCATAGTAATCTTTTGTATCATAAAAAGAAAACAGAGCAGAATCATATCTGTCTGTCAATGCCCGGCTGCTCGATCCATGATCCGCTTCAATACGCCATGATCTTGCTGAACAACACCATCGGCGGCGGCATGAGCTCAAGGCTGTTCCAAGAAATTCGTGAAAAAAGAGGGCTGGCGTATTCTGTTTATTCCTATCACAGTTCCAATGAAGACAGCGGGTTGTTTACGGTATATGCAGGTACTGCGCCAAAACAAACAAAAGACGTACTGGAACTGACCAAAGAGGTTCTGTCTGACATTGCGAAGGCCGGGATTACGGAAGAAGAACTTAAGAAGGGTAAGGAGCAGCTGAAAGGCAGCTTGATCCTTAGCCTGGAAGGAACGGGAAGCCGGATGAACCGCCTGGGCAAAAATGAGCTGATGCTTGGCAGACACTACTCTCTAGATGAAATGATCGAGAAAATTGAGAATGTCAGCATGAAGGACGTCGACGCCGTGTTGGACCGCATGTTTAGCGAGCCTTTCGCAATGGCCATGGTCGGAGCATCAGACAAAGCGATTGCTGGAATTAGAAGGGATGATTTGATTGCATTACGTACAAATTCATAAGCTTCCGGGACATGATGATGTAAAACTTCCGGAGAAAATGTCATCGGCTGCCTCGGGTTACGACCTGTATGCGGCTGTAGAGGGGGAGGTTGTACTTCACCCTGGTGAACGCAAGCTGATTCCAACGGGGTTTGCCTTAGCGATGCCAGAAGGACTTGAAGCACAGATCCGTCCGCGCAGCGGGCTGGCTCTCAAGCACGGAATTACATGCCTCAATACACCTGGTACAATTGACGCGGATTACCGCGGGGAAGTTAAAGTTCTGCTCATCAATTTGGGGCAGGAGCCTTTCGCCATCGCCCGCAATGAACGGATCGCCCAAATGGTGTTCCAGGAGGTTCCGCAAATCCAAATTGAAGAGGTAGAAAACCTCTCCGAAACCGTTCGTGGGGCCGGAGGGTTTGGACATACAGGGAAATAAATATGAGGGTCTGCCAGACTGCCCGCGAAAGCGGTGGTCCTGGTGGACCTTTTTTGTATAACCTCCCGCAAAGTAATCGGAAAAGGCTACGAAGGCTACGCATCACTTTGTGGGGCTGAAAAGGAGTTTTGTTGCCTGTGTTTTCACCGAATTCTAGGCCGCCGCATAAGATGCTCTATAAGTGCGTGTTCAAAAAGGTCGGTTTTCAGCACCGAAGCCTATGCTTCCGATGTGCGTTTTTTCAAAACGCTTGAATTGGATGAAGCTAGGGAGTGAGGAGCGGAGCGTACGTATTGGGTACGTGAGCACCTGAGATGTTTCCGAAGGAAACATTACTTCGTAAGCGTCCGCTTATGACCGGCTGAATTCAAGATTCGATGTCGAGTTGATTTCTGATTCACTTCGTGATCAAAGGCGGACTTTTTGAACAACCTCTATAACAGTGCTTTTTGAAAGGAGTGACATCCTTATGCTGACAGGAGTCCAAATCGTATTCCTAGGCGGGGATGCGCGTCAGATCGAGGTGATCCGGAGATGTTCGGAAATGGATGCCACCGTCAGCGTCGTCGGATTTGACAATTTGAAGGAAAAGCTCCAAGGAGTGACCAGGGAACATCTGACGGCAGAGCTGCTTGCTGGCGCGGATGTCCTGGTCCTTCCTGTCGTGGGCTGCGATGACACTGGCATTATCCATACGCAATTCTCGAATGAGTCGCTCAAGCTGCAAGATGAGCATATGGCATCACTTCGCAGAGGCTGCAAGGTGTATACAGGCATGGCTAAACCTTATTTGCGCAGTCTGTGTACACATCACGAGATCAAGCTGGTCGAACTGCTGGACCGGGATGAAGTAGCGATCAGCAACTCCATTCCGACGGCTGAAGGCGCGCTGGTTATGGCTATTCAGAATACGGATTTTACGATACATGGATCGGATTGTATGGTGCTTGGACTCGGCCGAACTGGTTTTACAATGGCAAAAAGTTTGCAGGGATTGGGGGCAAAAGTCAAGGTGGGGGTCCGTACCGAAAAGGACGTCGCCCTGGCGGAGGTCATGGGCTGGGAGCCTTTTCTGACAAGGGATTTGGCGGATCATGTGAGTAAAATCGACTTGATTTTTAATACGATTCCGACTATGATAGTCACAGCACAAATCCTGTCCAGAATGCCTCAAAACACCGTCATTATTGACCTTGCTTCCGCCCCCGGAGGATGCGATTTCCGGTATGCAGAGAAGCGGGGAATCAAGGCGTTGCTTGCCCCCGGTCTGCCTGGAATCGTAGCTCCTAAAACGGCTGGTTTGATCATTGCGACCTCGCTGATACAGTTGGTTTCAGATGAGTTAAAGACTCGGGGGGATGGAGAATGAATTGGCAGGGTAAGACGGTTGGTTATGCAGTCACGGGATCACATTGTACGCTTGAAGAAATCATGCCGCAAGTGAAGCGGTTTGTGGAAGAAGGCGCCAAGGTGGTGCCAATCGTATCCAACTCGGTGCAGGTGACCGATACGCGTTTTGGAGCGGCTCAAAATTGGTTGCAGCAGTTGAAAGATATAACAGGGAGCGATATCATTTCAACCATTGTTGAAGCGGAACCGCTCGGACCGTCCAAATTGCTCGATGTGCTCGTCATTGCGCCGTGCACGGGGAATACGACCAGTAAACTGGCGAACGCGATGACTGACAGTCCGGTTCTGATGGCCGCCAAGGCCCAAATGAGAAACCTGCGTCCGCTTGTGCTGGCGATCTCCACCAATGATGGACTAGGGCTGAATGCAGCCAATATCGCCAAGCTTTTAGTGACGAAAAATATATATTTTGTGCCTTTCGGCCAGGATAACCCTCACCAGAAGCCAAACTCGCTCGTTGCCCATATGGATTTGATACCCGAGGCCTGCTATGCCGCATTAGAAGGCAGACAGCTTCAGCCGATGATTCTTCAACGGGTTTCTCCAGCTTGATTGCTGCCTGATTGAGAGACGGTCATAATGGATAAGGGAATGCCGTGGCAATGAGCGATTAGAAGATTTATGCGTCGGTTGTAGGGCGAATTATTCGCTCGCGACCGATGCTGAAGGAAAACCGGACTTTTTTGAAGGGCGCTTGCGCTGCCATGAAATTGTCATGATGATTGCAGCCAAACGTTCTGTGTTTTTAGTCGTATGGAGGAATGGAAATGGGCATTTTAGTTCAAAAATTCGGCGGTACGTCACTTTCGACGCCGCAGGCAAGAGAACTTGTCATCAAACATATTAAGCGAGAGCTATCCTCCGGATATCAGCTCGTTGTCGTTGTGTCCGCGATGGGACGCAAGGGGGAGCCATATGCTACAGACACGCTCCTGGACTGGGCAGGCCAGAATGGCGATGCACTGCCTACACGCGAAAAGGATTTATTGCTGTGCTGCGGTGAAATTATTTCTGCGGCTACGCTGTGCAGTTTGCTGGAGCATGAAGGCATTAAATCAACGGTGCTGACAGGGGCTCAAGCAGGCTTCGTTACCGATAATCAGTACGGCAATGCCCGAATCAAGGATGTACGCCCTGACAGGGTTACGACTGAACTGGAAACACATCAGGTTGTCATCGTAACCGGGTTCCAAGGGCAGACGGAGTCAGGTGACTTTACTACCTTGGGAAGAGGCGGCAGCGATACTTCAGCTACAGCGCTGGGTGCGGCGCTGCATGCCGAAATGGTGGATATATATACGGATGTCAACGGGATACTGACCGCGGACCCGAGAATCGTTGAGGATGCCAAACCTTTGCCTGTTGTCAGCTATGCGGAAATTTGCAACATGGCGCAATACGGGGCCAAGGTCATTCATCCTCGCGCTGTCGAAATCGCGATGCAGGCCCAAATCCCGGTCCGGGTGCGCTCCACCTTCTCCGAGGACGAAGGGACGCTGGTTACCCAGCCTGAGGGCTTTAAAGATGTACAGCAGGGATTCATGGACCGCTATGTTACCGGTATCGCCTATGTAAGCAACGTAACTCAGATTACGGTGGAATGCGAGAGCGGAAGACATAATCTTCAACTGCAGGTATTTAAAGCGATGGCGGAAAATTCCATCAGTGTCGATTTTATTAATGTTACCCCATCAGGGGCAGTCTATACAGTATTCGACTTTGATTCTGACCGAGCCGTCGCGGTTCTCAAGGATCTCGGACTCAGCCCCAAAGCGCTTTCGGGCTGTGCAAAGGTTTCGGTCATTGGCGGCGGCATTAATGGAGTGCCTGGTATTATGGCCAAAATCGTAGAGTCGCTCAGCGAACAAAATATACAAATTCTGCAATCAGCGGATTCAAATACAACGATATGGGTGCTTGTTTCCAAAGAAGATATGGTGCAAGCATTGCGCGCTCTTCATACGAAATTCGAGCTTAATCGTTAATAGCAAATGCTGCTTAATGAGTGCGTCCCAACGTTTGAGGAGGTTTAACAAGTGGATTTCGGAAGATTGATTACAGCCATGGTCACGCCCTTTGATGAGCAGGGGAAAATCAACTGGTCGGAAACATCTAACATCATCGAATATTTGATCGAGGAACAAAAATCGGATTCTCTTGTCATTTGCGGTACGACAGGGGAATCACCCACACTCCGCGAGGAAGAGAAGCTGGAGTTGTTTGCATTTGCGTTGGAACATGCCAAAGGCCGCGCCAAAATTATTGCCGGGACCGGCAGCAACAGTACCGAGCATTCGATTCATCTGACGCAGGAGGCTGAAAAGCTGGGTGTCGATGGAGCTTTGCTGGTTGTGCCTTATTACAATAAGCCCAGCCAGGAGGGGATGTACCGCCATTTCGAAGCTATAGCCCGCAGCACCAGTCTGCCAATCATGCTATACAATGTTCCGAGCCGTACGGTTGCGAGCGTCAACGCGCAGACGACGCTCCGTCTTGCCGATATTCCTAACATCGTCGCCACGAAGGAATGCGCATCTTTGGAACAGATTACACAAATTGCTTCCAGCGCCCCCGAGAGCTTCAAAGTTTATTCAGGTGATGACTCGTCAACACTTCCGGCTATCGCCGTCGGTGCCTACGGGATCGTCAGTGTGGCAAGCCATCTGATCGGAGGCAACATGAAGGATATGATCCAGGCGTATTTGAACGGGGATGTTGCCGAAGCGGCGAAGCTTCATCAAAAGCTGTTCCCGGTTTTCAAGGGATTGTTTGAATGCCCTGGGCCTGTACCTAGCCCTTCCGCTTTGAAATACGCGCTAAATCTGTTAGGACATCCAGTAGGCGGCGTCAGACTGCCTTTGGTGGATCCGAATGAATCAGAGGCCGCTTTTATCCGTGAATTGGTAGCTTCGTTATAAAAAATATAGATGCAAATTAGAGCTTGAAAAATCAATGAACAGCGTCCGATTTTGGACGCTGTTTTTTTTAGATATCAGAAAGTATAAGCTTCCGGGGTCCCATAAAGTAATCGGATTAAGCTTTAATGACCACACGTCACTCCGTACTTTTGCTCGGCAAAAGCGCCTCTCTTTGAGAGGCACCCGGACTTCTTTCCGATACTCATTGTGGGGGTGTTTTGCAAATAACGCCCTATTTTTCGGGGTAGGTTAACACTTACGAGGAGGGTGACTTGTGTTTTTCGTTTTTAATCATGTATAATGGGGTCAAGTGACTGGGTGCGGTATATTTTTGAAATTTAAATACTATAAAATGGTACGACGTCCAACACCATAGGAGGTTTAGATTCATTTGTCTAAAAAAGCTAATAACGATAAATTACAGATATTTGCATTGGGCGGCGTCGGTGAAATCGGGAAGAACATGTATGTCATTCAATATGCGAATGATATTGTTGTCGTAGATGCCGGTTTGAAATTTCCTGAAGAGGACATGCTCGGGATCGATATTGTCATTCCTGATATCACTTATTTGACAGAGAACCGCGATAAAGTGAGAGGGATCTTGCTGACACATGGACATGAGGATCATATCGGCGGATTGCCTTACGTTTTGAAACATCTGAATGTTCCTGTCTACGGTACGAAGCTTACCCTTGGACTTGTTGAGAACAAGCTCAAGGAAGCCAATCTTCTTGGCGAAACCAAGCGGATTTTGATCAACGAAGATTCAGAAGTTCAATTGGGTACGACGCTGAAAGCGACATTTTTCAGAACGAACCACAGCATTCCTGATTCCGTAGGTATCTGTATTGCGACGCCTGAAGGCAATGTGGTTCACACAGGTGACTTCAAGTTTGACCATACGCCTGTAAATGGACAATATGCCAACCTCCAACGGATGGCTGCCATCGGTGAAGAAGGCGTTTTGGCGCTCTTGTCGGACAGTACGAATGCGGAGAAGCCAGGCTTCACGCCATCGGAGAAAAATGTAGGCGTTGTCCTAGAGGATATTTTCCGTAAAGCGTCGCAGCGTGTCGTGATCGCGACATTTGCTTCCAATGTCCACCGGATTCAACAGGTCGTTAACGCGGCTGAATCGACGGGACGCAAAATTACGGTCATTGGCCGCAGTATGGTTAATGTGGTTTCCATCGCTTCAGATCTTGGCTTTTTGCATGTACCGGACGGTATGCTGATTGAGCCGGAGGAAGTAAATAAAATGGCTGCCGACCGCGTTGTTGTTTTGTGCACAGGCAGTCAGGGTGAACCGATGTCAGCATTAACACGTATGGCTCGTTCCACCCACCGCAAAGTTGATATTTTACCGGGTGATACCGTTATCATTGCCGCTACTCCGGTACCGGGCAATGAGAAATATGTAGGCCGGACGATTGATGAACTGTTCCGTTTGGGTGCTGAGGTTATCTACAGCGGCTCCAATTCAGGCGTTCACGTATCCGGTCACGGCAGTCAGGAAGAGCTCAAGCTGATGCTCAACCTGATGAAGCCGAAATTTTTCCTCCCGATCCACGGCGAATACCGGATGCAGCGCAAACATGCGCTTCTTGGGGAATCGGTAGGGGTCGACCCAGACAACATCTTCATTACGGACATCGGTGAAGTGGTTGAAATCCAAAACGGAGCAGCACGCAAGGCTGGCAAAGTCACTGCAGGCAACGTGCTTATCGACGGCTTGGGCGTTGGGGACGTTGGCAACATCGTATTGCGTGACCGCAAGCTGCTGTCACAGGACGGCATACTGGTTGTTGTCGTGACCCTCAGCAAACAAGATGGTACGATTATGTCCGGTCCAGATATTATTTCGAGAGGTTTTGTGTACGTGCGGGAATCTGAAGGTTTGCTGGATGAAGCTAACCGGATCGTTTCGAGCACATTGCAGAAACTGATGAGTGAGAATGTCAACGAATGGGCTTCCCTGAAGACAGGAGTCAAGGACGCGTTGGGACGTTTCCTATACGAACAAACCCGCCGCAGACCAATGATTTTACCAATCATTATGGAAGTGTAATCCGAATAACAAACAAAGTGGCAAATGCCTTAAATACCAGCACTTTCTTTTACCGTGTTCGTCACTTGACTACAATTTTACCGTATTCACTCATCTGTTTTCCCTTCATTGCAAGTTCAAAGTTATGGACGAGACTTTCTTGCATGGCGGGGCAAAACAAGAGAATTAAGCGGGATGTTCATACCGCGATCTCCTTGTCTAATGTGGTCTTTTGGCCCATTATCGAAAACTATGGAGAACTTAACATGTAGAGCTGAAGAAGCATACGATCGCTCATCTAAAAAAGCGCAGCGCTCCGGTAATCCGGAAGCTGTGCTTTTTTTGCTGCATATGTTTGTAACCCGCTCACTTCGCAAATACGCTTCTGAATAATCTGGGACCACCTGGGTACAATACAGGGGATTAATTCCTATGAGGAGGCAATAAATATGACGATCGTTCGCGATGTGATGACAAAGGATGTTAAGATATGCGCACCTCATGATACAGTGACAGTAGCCGCAAAAATTATGCGTGATATTAACTGCGGATCGGTTCCCATCTGCGAAGGCAAAAACATTGTGGGCATGATCACGGACCGTGACATCGTACTTGATTGCGTTGCGGCAGGGAAAAACCCGGATGATGTTCATTGTCACGACTGCATGACCCAAAATATTATCACCTGTTCTCCCGATGCGGATGCACATGAATGCGCACGGATGATGGCAGATCACCAAATTCGCCGCATTCCGGTTGTTGAAAATGGGGAAATTGTCGGCATTTGTGCGATCGGCGATCTTGCAACCATGAATGTACATGTCAATGAAGCTGGCGAAGCGCTTAGCCATATTTCCGAGCAGCTTCATTAGTCTCTATAATTCCCACCTGCGTACTTTTTGGGAAAATGATTATGAAG
Organism: Paenibacillus sp.; assembly: GCA_031254035.1. Lineage (GTDB taxonomy): Bacteria > Bacillota > Bacilli > Paenibacillales > Paenibacillaceae > Paenibacillus_AQ. The sequence continues at coordinate 31,339 of JAIRVF010000106.1, read as the reverse complement.
CACCCGAGCGGGTGCTTTTTCTGTTCCAGAGAAGTTTTAATGGAAATACCGCCAAACTTTCGAATAATACTGCGCTTTGAACCGCCATACTAAACTGAATGAATACATTTTTGTTTTGGGAAAGGATGGGTAACCAGCATGACGTATGAACAAGAAGGATTCCACATGGAAGAACAGCAACCGGAGCAGCAGCCAGAGAATCAAACGAAGGCCGCGCTTGATGCGATCCAGCAGCTAGGACAAATGAGTGTTCCGGCAACGAATGAATCCAATGTTTTTTGCATGACAATTGTTGGCCAGATCGAGGGGCATATGGTGCTGCCTCCGCAAAATAAAACAACAAAATACGAACATATCATACCGACCTTGGTGGCGGCGGAGCAAAACAAAAACATCGACGGCATTCTTTTTATTTTGAATACGGTTGGCGGTGATGTGGAAGCGGGGCTAGCGATCGCCGAAATGATCTCCTCCCTGACCAAACCAACGGTAACCGTAGTTGTCGGCGGCGGACATAGCATTGGCGTACCGATCGCTGTTTCTTCCACATATTCCATCATTGCCGAAAGTGCAACGATGACGATCCACCCCATCCGTTTAAACGGCTTGGTTATCGGGGTACCACAAACATTTGAATATATGGAAAAAATGCAAGAGAGGGTCGTTCGGTTCGTCACGTCCCATTCGCGGATTACTGAAACGCAATTTAAAGAGCTTATGTTCCGTACGGGCGAATTGAACCGTGATGTGGGTACCCCGGTAGGCGGAATTGACGCCGTTAAGTATGGACTGATGGACGAAGTTGGAGGCATCGGACAGGCGCTGGCGAAGCTCAACCAGTTGATCGACGAGCGCAAAAAAAATCCAGAGGCGGAGGGAATCAAGCAATGACACTGCATACGGTGATGCCCCTGGAGGCCGTTTGGCAGCAGCAGGGGGAAACGGTCAGCACTTCGGAGGTTCGGGTTCAAGGCGTGCTTATGGAGGTCAAACCGATGGATTTTAACCGAGTTCAGATTGTCCGTCTGCTGGATGGGCCGCTGGATTGTTATTTGAAACCGGCTTATGCGCCCGGTCAAATCATTCAATTCGTACCGTCAATGTAAAAACAGAATTTAGAAAAAGAGAACATAGGTGCCCACGGTATTATATGGTATAATGGGATTCCGGGGGTGACGTTCTTGGCAAAACGCAAAAAAAGGAAAAAGGCTTCGCTAACTAATGTTCTAAAATACGAAATATATGGAATTATTCTGATCACCCTTTCTGTCATTGCCTTATCCGGTGAAGCGGCGGTAGGGTGGTCGTTATCCAAAATGTTCGGGCTTTTGCTTGGACGCTTTTACTTTGTCATTCCATTGATTGGCATTTACTTGGGACTAAGCGTCATGATTCAGCGAAAGTGGCCCAGCCGTTGGAACATGCGCAAAAGCGGGATTGTACTGCTTGTACTTGCTTTAACGCTGATGAGCAGTGTCTCATCACTGGAAAAAAAATTGGCCCATGTGCCCGGCTCGAGTGCCAGTCACATTGTAACTCAAGTACATACTGATTTGCAGGCTTCATTGCTTTCTTCGACGGATTCCAATGACCATTCCATAATCAACAAGGATATTAGCGGCGGTTATGTGGGGGCCCTTCAATATGCGCTTTTATTTTGGCTGTTTGGAAACATCGGGACTAAACTGCTCCTGATCGTGATGTTTATCATCAGCTTTATGCTGATCACCAATCTTTCTTACGTTGATTTAATGCGTATTGTCCGCAAACGGATGGTTCAGGCGGGAAGCAATATGCAAAAAAGAATGGCCAGCCATAAACAACAGGCTGTTGCATCCGCCCCGAAGGCGTCGGTTCGCAAACGGCAGCAGATGCTGCTTCCGGATGAGGACGAAGAGGACGAGCTTGAAGATTTTGTAATGCCAAAAGCGAAGCGATCGACACCTGTTTTCTTTCAACTGTTTGGCAGCAAGTTTGCCAAACCGCCGCATGATCAAGATTCGGCTCTAGATGATGAGCTTGATGGCACCGATATATTGGAGCCCATTGGTAAGCATTCGAGAAATCAAATACATCAAACGGTTTATAGGAATGGGGAAGAACATGACGAGTTCTCTTCACCTGCAGATCATTCGAATCGGAGTGGACCTGATCCATCGTCGCCGATTATCCGTGATTTCTTTGAGCAGGTTAAGTCCGAAGGAAGCATGGATGAAGAGGAGTGGGATGAAAACGAACTCATGACGAACATGCCCCATGAGACCTCAAGACTGGCAGCTCATGAAGAAACCAGAACTTCTTCTGGACAGGTACTGGAAAGCAATACTGCGGCAGGAGATCTACTTCATGCTGAGGAAGCGGTTCAGGCTGCTGAAGTGAGTCCACCTTCCCCGCCTCCCAAACCTTATAAATTGCCGCCGTTCCGGCTGTTGGCCAAACCGCAAAACGGAGGAAAGGCCGGCGATCAGAATGATTATATGCAGACGGCGCGCAAACTCGAAGCTACACTTGAAAGCTTTGGGGTTCGGGCAAAGGTACTAGAGGTTGTCCGCGGTCCTGCGGTCACACGTTATGAAATACAGCCGGATATCGGTGTGAAGGTTAGCAGGATCGTCAGCTTAACCGATGATATCGCGCTGGCGCTTGCCGCAAAAGATATCCGAATGGAAGCGCCAATTCCGGGGAAATCCGCGATTGGGATTGAGGTCCCTAACAACGAAGTATCTCTTGTCACAATGCGTGAGGTCATGGAAACGCCGATCTTTCAGGACGCGCAGTCCAAGCTGTCTATTGCTTTCGGCAGGGACATTTCCGGGCAGACTATTGTCGGCAATTTGGCCAAGATGCCCCATTTGCTTGTTGCGGGTGCAACAGGCTCGGGTAAATCCGTCTGCATTAACGGAATCATTACTAGTATTCTGTATAAAGCGAAACCGGATGAAGTCAAATTTCTTATGGTCGATCCAAAGATGGTCGAGCTCAATGTATACAACGGAATTCCGCATTTGATGGCGCCGGTGGTGACCGATCCCAAACGGGCGTCGCTGGCACTGAAGAAAATTGTCGTTGAGATGGAAAAACGGTATGAGCTGTTTTCCAAATCGGGCACACGAAATATCGAAGGTTACAATAATTTGATGAAAGACAATCTGCCTGCCGTCTTGCCTTACATTGTCGTAATTGTAGACGAGCTGGCGGATTTGATGATGGTTGCAGCCCATGACGTGGAGGAAGCCATCACAAGGCTTGCACAAATGGCGCGTGCCGCGGGAATCCACTTGATCATCGCCACCCAGCGGCCATCAGTTGACGTAATCACTGGTGTCATTAAGGCTAACATTCCTTCGCGGATTGCGTTCGGCGTATCTTCCCAGGTGGATTCTAGAACCATTCTAGATATGGCCGGGGCGGAAAAACTGCTTGGTCGCGGCGATATGCTGTTTATGCCGATGGGATCGTCCAAGCCAATCCGCGTGCAGGGTGCTTTTATGACCGATCAGGAAGTGGAAACGATCGTCAATTATGTTCGGGAGCAGGGCGAAGCCAAATATGATGAAACACTGGTTCCGGAGGTTGATGAAAGTCAGCCGAATGGCGATGAAGAACTTGATGAGCTGTATGACCAAGCGGTTCAGATCGTACTGGAAGCAAAGCAGGCATCGGTTTCGCTGCTGCAACGCAGAATGAGGGTTGGATATACTCGTGCAGCACGCCTGATCGATTCAATGGAGGCCCGAGGTATTATCGGCCCTTACGAAGGCAGCAAGCCGCGTGAGGTTCTGGTCTCGCTGGAGCAATACCAGCAGCAGAACAGGATCAGCTCTTAAGAATGAAGTGGTGGGACGTAAAAAAACGGGCAGCTAGGGATTCATAAATCCCGGGCTGCCCGTTTTCTCGTATCATGTATGTCATCCGCATATGATTAGCAGGATATATGACGTTTTATGGTGAAGGGGGTAGGTTATTTAACCAATTTAAAAGTCAAAGTTGTCAGGGTCAGGCCCGACGCGACGGTTTTGATTGAGAGCGTTAATTTGTTCAATTTCTTCTCTCGTAAGTTCAAAGTCAAAGAGGGAGGCATTTTCAATAATCCGATGTTCCTTGATTGACTTCGGAATGGTGACCACACCTTTCTGCAGGTCCCAACGCAAAATAATTTGGGCAACGGACTTACCGTGATTAGCGGCGATTTCCTGCAGAACGGGTTGGTCCAAGAGTTCTCCCTGCATGAGCGGAGACCATGCTTCAAGCTGAATGCCATGTTCTTTCGTAAAAGACAGAAGTTCGTTTTGCGTCAGATAAGGATGGAATTCTACCTGGTTTACCATCGGCTTGATTTTAGCGTCTTGTAGAAGATCATTCAGATGATGCACTTGGAAGTTACTGACACCGATAGCTCTCACACGTCCATCGGCATAAAGTTTTTCCAAAGCTCTCCATGTATCTTTGTATTTGCCCGCCACCGGCCAATGGATCAGGTACAGGTCGAGAACATCGATACCCAGTTTGGACATCGTCACATCGAAGGCGGACAGTGTCTCTTCATATCCTTGGTCGGCGTTCCATACTTTTGACGTAATAAATAAATCTTCCCTGGCTAGTCCGTTTTCCGCAAGCGCCTCGCGGATTGCTTGGCCTACACCAGCTTCGTTTCCGTAAACGGCAGCCGTATCGATGCTTCGATAGCCATGTTTGATCGCGGCTTTGACTGCTGCGATAAGATCGGCTCCTTCTTCAACTTTAAATACACCCAGTCCGAGCCAAGGCATGTCTACCCCATTAGCAAGCTTGGTTGTGCTTTGCAGATGCAATGTCATGAAAATTTCCTCCTTGAGTTCGTATCTCGTTAGTTTGTGTTGATGCGATTGATTCTTGTTCTTTTCTTTGCAATAACTGGCTCCATATGGTAAGCAGCGCAGCGGCTGTCACCATGATAGCCCCGACCCAGCCAGTATGAACAAGACCTATTGTCTCCGTGATAACTCCACCCAAATAAGCCCCCAGCGCAATGCCGGCATTAAAAGCAGCGATATTGACGGCTGAAGCAACATCTATGGCTTTGGGAACAAAGCGCTCGGCAAGGATGAGCACATAAGTCTGCAGCCCGGGTACATTCATAAAAGCGAGCAGTCCCATTAGAAAAATGGTTATTAGTGCCGCTGTCTTATAAGGAGCCGTAAAGGTAAGCAGCAGCAGGACGACGGCTTGCAGCGAAAACATCACGAGCAGTGCTGACAAAGGTTTTCGATTAGCTGTTTTCCCGCCAATGATATTACCGATTGCGATGGCGATACCATAAAGAAGTAGTATGAATGCTGTGGTTGATTCCTTGAAACCTGTAACATGATATAGGAGCGGGGATAAATAAGTAAAGACGACGAAAGTTCCCCCGTACCCCAGTGCTGTCATGAGGAAGGCAAGCAGCAACTGCCCATTGGTGACAAGTTTGAGTTGTTCCCGTACCGGTGTCTTCTTTCCCTTTCTTAGATGGGAAGGAATCAAAATCATGTTGGCGATGAATGCAACTACGCCGATCAGTGAGATCAATATAAATGCGGTACGCCAGCTCAATTGCTGACCGATAAAAGTGCCTAGAGGCACGCCGGTCACCGTGGCTATGGTCAAACCTGAGAACAAAATGGCGATCGCACTTGCCCTCCGGTTCTCTGGAACGATGTCTGCGGCAATTGTGGTGCCGATAGACATAAACACACCGTGCGCAAACGCTGATATAACCCGTCCCGCCAGCAGCATGGAGATTCCGCCTGCCAGCGCGGCTGTGCTGTTGCCTGCAATAAAGACAAGCATGATTCCAAGCAGCAGCTTTTTGCGGGACATATTTATTGTAAGCGAAGTCAAGATGGGAGCGCCAATCGTGACCCCAAGGGCATACAAAGTAACTGTCAAACCAGTGAGTGTAACCGATATATGCAAATCCCTAGCGATAAGTGGTAGTAGCCCTACACTGATAAATTCGGTTGTTCCGATTGCAAATGCACTGATGGCTAAAGCCAGAAGCGCAAATATGCTTTTTCTGTTATTCTGTGGCATTTTTCCACCTCTGTTCTAGTCATACCGGCCGGTAAATGCTATTATGAGGGCGGAACGACAATATGAACAGTACGTACTTTAAAGTACTATAGGCACTAAAAAGTACCTATACAACATTCAGGAGGCAAATTGGATGAAGAAATACAATATTTCCGTGGAAGCAACGCTTGAAGTCATCGGTGGGAAGTGGAAATGCGTCATCCTATGCCATTTAACACACGGCAAAAAGCGGACAAGCGATTTACGCAGACTAATGCCGGATATCACCCAGAAAATGCTCACACAGCAGTTAAGAGAACTGGAGGATGATGGAATAGTCAACCGCATCGTCTATAGCCAAGTCCCGCCGAAGGTTGAATATGAGCTTACGGAATACGGCTGGAGTTTGAAAACGATCTTGAATTCTCTGTGTGCTTGGGGGGAGGAGCATATCATCCGGGAGTACGGGGACAAATATTTGGTCCTTGAAGATAACATCCTGAATAGACCCAGGGAACCGGTTGCGTCAACGCAAGTATACGATGAATAAAATTGAATATATGCCAGCTAGAAAAGATGAAGCCGGCCTCGCGTACATTCTTTGAACGGGGGTCGGTTTTTGTATGCTTTGAGATCCGTTTCGGCCTGAAAAAGACTTCGATCCGAATTTGCCTGCAGTCACAGCCTTTCTTTTGCAAAATGCATAGTTAATGGTGGCTCTACTCATAATAACCTTAGCCATCCTAGTCAAACTCACAAGAGAAAGGTAGAGCTGTCAAATGAAAAAAATGAAATTGTGGATCATGTTAGGACTGCTGGTCCTTTTGTCAGCTGCGGCATTTGCCGGGCTTCAGCCCCGAATGGAGAACCGGGCCGTAAACGATAAACAAATACCCGCTCCTGAAGAAGTTGTCCCGACATTTGGAACAACGATTCTGAAGTATGGCTCCTCCGGTCAGGATATCTACGAGCTGCAAGGACGATTGAAATTTCTCGGCTTCTATTACGGCAAGATCGATGGTCAATTTGGTTGGGCCACGTTGAAGTCGGTAAAATGGTTCCAATCGGAATTTGGTATGAAGGTTGACGGTACAGTAGGCGCGAAAACCAAACTGAAGTTGTACAATGCCACGAAAAATTGGCAGCCGTCCGGGACGACGGCTCCGAGCAAGAACGTCAGTGCAGGCAAAACAAGCGAACCTATGGCATCGGCCAATACGATGGGATTGTCTGAAAACGACCTGAAAATTATGGCTAACGCGGTATATGGGGAGTCGCGCGGCGAGCCATTCGAAGGCCAGGTGGCGGTGGCTGCTGTCATCCTGAACCGGGTTAAATCGCCAAGCTTTCCGAATACCGTGCACGGTGTTATTTTCCAACCAGATGCCTTTACGGCGGTTGCCGACGGTCAAATCTGGCTCACTCCGACCGAACAATCACGCAAAGCGGTTCAGCAGGCGTTAAACGGTTGGGATCCAACGGGAGGTTGCCTGTATTATTTCAATCCGAGAACAGCCACTTCCAAATGGATTTGGACCCGCCCGCAAGTGAAAACCATCGGACAGCACATCTTCGCTATGTAGGCTTTTTCTTAGTCCGCCAAACAGCAACCGGAGGTTTGTCTTCGGTTGCTTCTTCACTTTGTGATGGTATAGAATGGAACATATTCACTATCGTATTATTAGACAAATTCATGGCTAAAGGAGTTTTGGACCTTGAATAAAACAGCATTCCAACATGGAAACGCAGGAAGGGTACGTATCCACGTATTGCCTTCGAAACGCTTCAAGACGTTTGCCATATCGCTTTACGCAGGCATTCCGCTCGCTGAGGATACGGTAACATCAACGGCCCTGATTCCGTTTGTTTTAAGACGGGGAACCGCGTCATATCCAGAAACAAGACAATTCCGCGAACAGTTGGAGCAAATGTACGGAGCGGGTTTTGGATTTGATGTATATAAAAGAGGCAATTACCAGATTGTTCAATTTCGCATGGACACGATCAATGATTCTTTTGTAAAAAGCGAGGATAGCTTGTTGGAGTCTTCTTTTGCTTTCCTCGGCGAAGTTGTGACGCGTCCTGTATTGGAGAATGGACATTTCAGAAGCAGTTATGTTCAGGCGGAAAAAGAAAATGTCCGCAAAAAGCTTGAGGCTATCGTGAACGATAAAATCAGGTATGCATCGGAGCGATGCATTGAGGAAATGTGTCAAAATGAGCCTTACCGTCTTCATCCACTCGGTCAGCGCAAGGATCTAGAAGGTATTACGCCGGAAAGTTTGTACAGCACGTACCGGCAATGGCTGGACCAATCCAGTATCGATCTATACGTTGTAGGAGACACCACGCTTGCTGAGGTGGAAAACCTCGTAAATAAGCATTTTGATCTGAATCCGGTTGCTAAGGAAGCGGGTTACGTACAGGAGAAATCAATCAGCAAAGCGGATGAAGTCCACACGGTGGTTGAGAAGATGGAAGTTAGCCAAGGTAAGCTCAACATGGGACTCCGTACTTCTATTACATATGCCGACGAGCAGTATGCCGCCGCGCTCGTGTATAACGGAATTTTGGGAGGATATCCGCACTCCAAGCTTTTCATGAATGTCCGCGAAAAGGAAAGTCTGGCCTACTACGCTTCTTCTCGTTATGACGGACATAAAGGTATCGGTACGATTCAGTCCGGTATTGAGATTCAAAACTATGAGAAGGCGCTGGAGATCATCAAAAAACAGCTTGAAGAAATGCGCTCGGGTAACATTACCGATCTCGAAATGTCGCAGACCAAGGCGATGATCCGCAATCTGCTGCTCGAAATCGACGACTCCGCCTTTGAAATGATCGCGTACGATTTTAACCGTCAATTTTCCGGTAAAAACCGTCCGCGCGCAGAGCTGCTGCAGCAGATGGAGGCGATCCGGATCGAGGACGTTAAAGCAGTCGCAGCAACTTTTGAACTGGATACGATCTATTTCCTGAAGGGCCAGAAGGAGGAATAACCGGTGGAAAAACTTCAGTTCGACAACTTACAGGAGACCCTTTACAAAGAAGTCATGGACAACGGACTTCATGTGTACGTGCTGCCTAAGCCAGGTTTTCAGAAGACGTACGCCACATTTGCGACTAAATACGGGTCGGTGGATAACCATTTCCGTGTCGAGGGGCAAGAGGAAATCTCCGTACCTGACGGAATCGCCCATTTTCTAGAACATAAAATGTTTGAGGAGCCGGAAGGCGATATATTCGCAACTTTTGCCTCTAACGGAGCATCCGCGAATGCATTTACAAGCTTTGACCAGACGGTTTACCTGTTTTCGGCTACAGAAAATATCAAAACCAATCTGGAAACTCTGATCAACTTCGTGCAGAATCCATATTTCACGGACCAGAACGTTGACAAAGAGAAAGGCATTATCGGCCAAGAGATCAACATGTATCTCGATAATGCGGATTGGCGGGTTTATTTTGGCTTGATTGAAGCGATGTATAAGATCCATCCGGTTCATATTGATATTGCCGGAACTGTGGAATCGATCAGCACCATTACGAAGGAAACACTTTATACATGTTACAACGCTTTTTATCATCCGAGCAATATGCTGCTGTTCGTGGTGGGCGGCGTCAATCCGGATGAAGTGTTCGAGATGGTCCGTGCCAATCAGGCTGCTAAAGACTATAAGCCACAGGGGGATATTGAACGTATTTTCGCCCCGGAAAATGTAGAAGTTGCAGAGAAGCGCCGCATCGCCAAGCTCGCTGTATCTATGCCGAAATGTCTGTTCGGTTTTAAGGAAAAGCAGACTGGAGCTGCAGGCTGCGATCTGCTGCACCGGGATTTAACAACCAAATTGATGCTTGACCTGCTCTTCGGCTCAAGTACAGAGCTTTATCAGAAGCTCTATGATGAAGATTTGATCTCTGATAGCTTCTCGCATGAATACAACAGCTCGCCGCAATATGCTTTTTCCGCTGTGGGTGGCGATACACCGGATCCGGATAAGTTGCTATCCAGGGTGCGGGAGGAAGTCGACAAGATTTTGCAGAACGGATTTAATGAAAATGACTTTGAACGAGCACGCAAAAAGAAAATCGGCGGTTATCTCCGCATGTTAAACTCGCCGGAAAATATCGCCCATGAGTTTACCCGCTACGAGTTCCGCGGATGCGATTTCTTCTCTGTGGTTCAGGGGTACGAATCCATCACGCTGCAAGAAGTTAATGACCGACTCCGGGAACATGTGGATTTTAATCAACTGGCGGTATCGATTGTGGTGAATCCTTAATGGCAACGATGGGAGAGGAATGTTTCGTAAAAGCATTAAGCGATACAACGGTTCTGGTCACGGGTGCAAGTAGAGGAATCGGTGCCGCGATTGCTGAGCGTTTTGCACAGGCTGGCATGAACGTCATTATTCATTACGGCGCCTCGCATGAAGCTGCCAATGATGTAGCACGCCGCTGTATGCAGCATGGGGCTAAGGTGCTGACGGTTTCAGCAGATCTCAAAGATAAGCAGCAGATCACGCGCATGCGCGATAAGCTCGAGAGCCACGGACTTATGCCCGATATCCTGATCAATAACGCCGGTATTTCTCATTACGGAATGCTGGCGGATGTGACGGAAGAGCAGTGGGATGAGGTAATGTCAGTCAATTTAAAAGGACTGTTTTTGTGCACTCAGACTTTTATGCCGTACATGATTTCTCAGCGATATGGGCGAATTATCAATATGTCCTCCGTATGGGGAATATCGGGCGCTTCATGTGAAGTGCTGTATTCCACAACCAAAGGAGGCATCAACGCTTTTACCAAGGCATTGGCCAAAGAGCTCGCACCGTCTGGCGTCACGGTCAACGCGGTTGCACCAGGCGCGGTGGACACGCAGATGCTTGAGCATCTGGATGCGGAGGAAAAGCGAATACTGGAGGAGGAAATTCCGGCCGGAAGGCTGGCGACGCCGGATGAAATATCCTCTCTGGTCTATTTTCTGGCGCTCCCTGAATCTGGATATATTAACGGCCAGGTGATCAGTCCCAATGGGGGCTGGATCACCTGATATGCCGCCTAAGCGTTGGAGGAATCCGCCTTGTATAGGTGAAGGCTCATGAGGAAATATTACAATTGTTGATTTTTAATCTCATGCAGCCACAGCTAAGGGAGGATTTATCAATGACCGTAATCAGAAATTTCGATACTTGGAAAAAGTTCCTAGGTGAACGTGTTGTGCAAGCTGAGAAGATGGGGATGAGCGAAGATACGATCGCAAACCTTGCCTATGAAATCGGTGACTTCCTTGACACGAAAGTCGATCCCCAGAACTCGTCAAATCGCGCTCTCAAAGAGTTATGGGAAGTCGGCAACAAGGAAGAACGCCGTACCATTGCCCGTCTGATGGTCAAGCTGGCAAAGAAAAACGTATAGAGGTATAGAGGCGTGAAAGAAGGAATTATTCTTAATTGAATCTGTACGATTCAGAAAAAAGCCCCCATCTGGGGGCTTTTCTCTAATGGTTACAGTATTGAACTTGTTTTTCACTGACATTTTATATATCATTAACGTGACCCAACATTACGGCAGTTTCAGTAAAGCCTCTCCCGCAAGGGTTGCAGGTTTATTTTGTCGGAATACTAGGGAAAAGCTCAGATGAGGTGTCAAGGTGGAAGTAAATCAGACGAAACAAATGAAGCAGTGGTATATGGAGTACCGGATACATAAGAATCGTCCGGGTCTGCTTGGGGATATTGCCTCCCTGCTTGGTATGCTGGAGGTTAACATATTGACAATTAACGGCGTCGAAGGCGAAACACGCGGTATGCTGCTTGAAACGGATGACGATGAGAAGGTTAACCTTATGGGAGCTATGCTGAAAAAGGTGGATAACATTACGGTTTGCGCTCTGCGTGAACCTAAGCTTGTTGATATTCTTGCCGTCCGTCATGGCCGTTATATCGATCGTGATTCGGATGACCGCAAAACATTTCGTTTTACCAGAGACGAGCTCGGATTGCTTGTCGATTTTTTGGGTGAATTGTTTAAAAAGAACGGGAATCAGGTTATTGGGCTACGTGGAATGCCGAGGGTTGGAAAAACCGAGTCTATTATTGCAGGCAGCGTATGCGCTATGAAACGTTGGACCTTCGTATCCTCGACCCTGCTCCGTCAGACGGTCAGAAGCCAGCTTTCTGAAGATGAAATGAACCCTGGGAACGTGTTTATCATCGACGGTATTGTCAGCACGATCCGTTCCAACGAGCGCCATTATAATTTGCTCCAGGACATTATGGGAATGCCTTGCACGAAGGTCATTGAACACCCCGACGTGTTTGTGCAGGAGTCGGAATACACTTATGATGATTTTGATATCATTGTCGAGCTTCGTAATAACCCGAATGAAGAAATCATTTATGATACTTTTACCAATTCTTATAATGACGACATTTAGTATAACTTTGGATGAGGAGGTGATGGTATGTCCGAACTGGGGCAACAATTGAAAGAAGCCAGACTGAAGAAGGGCATGAGTCTGGATGACGTACAAGAAATGACAAAAATCCGCAAAAGATATTTAGAAGCCATCGAAGCAGGGGATTATAAGGTGCTCCCTGGAAACTTTTACGTGAGGGCGTTTATTAAAACATATGCGGAAACGGTGGGCCTTGATCCGGACCTTCTGCTCGAAGGCCATAAACAGGAGGCTCCTGCCGAGCCGGAACCAACGATGGAACCGGTTATCCAGAAGCGCAGCAGCGCGCGTTCCTCGGAACGCAATGTCAAATGGTTGTCAACCACGCTTATGTGGATTTTCCCGATTTTGATTATCGCAGTAATTTATCTGTATGCGAACAATGCGAGTCATTCGAAGAAGGATGAGGTTGATTCTTCGAAGGTTACCGAGAAGCAGCAGGATCCGGCGCAAAAGCCAGCCGAGACCAAAACTCCTCCGGCGAACAATACGGATAAAACTACTGAAGGAAATACAAAAACACCAGGTCAAACGGATACTGCCGGAGGGACGGCAGGAGGCAATCAAAGCGAGACTACTCCCGATAACGGTACGGGCAGCGTTACACCTGATAATGGAACTGAAAGCAATACTACCGATAACGGTACAACCACCCCTCCAGGGAATCAGACCGTTACGGTCCAGCAGGACGGCAAAAAGGGCAAGGATACGATTTATAAAGTTGCCGCTCCGCAAGGCACAACGGTTATGGTTGAAATTAAAGCTACCGGCAAGAGCTGGCTTGAAGTGTACAAAGGCGAAAACATTCACGGGGAAAAGATTTCCTTCGGCAACACGAAAGATGGCGATACCGTAAGCGTCCCGCTTGATTCTTCAGGCATATACATTAAATCCGGGTATTCTCCGGCTACGACAATAACGGTGGGTGGTCAGACGGTTAACGATGGCAAAATGACATCCCGAATCCTTCTGAAGCTGGTTGATCCGGGAAGTATGAATACAACCGGAGCCGGAGCCAACTCTGGCGGCACCGATGCCAGCGGCACCACAGGCAATAATGGCTGATCGAGCCGTGCTTCGTGAGGATGAATAAGCCTATAGCTGCAAGGAGATAATAGAACTAGCTACGAGGATTCTGAATATGTTCATTCAACCTGTGCATGACCGTTAACAGCTCTAAGTGCATGTCAGATAAATCTGTATAAGAGACATTCCTGAAGAGCCGAGTCTTCATCAGGGATGTCTTTTTAGCGTGTTAACTGAATTTTTCAAATCTCGATTAGACTTGTCTGCAACATTTTCATATAATATGACATGTAGTTTTAAGAAAGGACGTGTGGCAATGAGTTCGGAAAATTCTTTCGATATCGTATCCAAATTCGATTTACAGGAAATGAATAATGCCATCAATCAGGCGGAGAGAGAAATTGAGACCCGTTTTGATTTTAAAGGCAGCAAAAGCAGCCTGAAGCTCGAAAAGGATGCGCTCATTATCGTTTCGGACGATGAATACAAGCTGAAGTCGGTCATTGACATCCTCCAGACCAAAATGATTAAAAGGGGACTTTCGCTCAAAAACGTGGATTATGGCAAAATCGAGCCTGCTTCCATGGGAGCGGTCAGACAGCGTATTGGCTTGAAACAGGGAATTGATCAGGAGAATGCCAAGAAAATCAATGTGCTGATCCGTGATTCCAAGTTGAAGGTGAAAAGCCAAATTCAAGGGGACCAGATCCGCGTGACCGGCAAAAGCAAAGACGATCTTCAGGGGATCATGCAGCTTTTACGTAAGGCCGATCTTCAGCTTGACCTGCAGTTCACCAATTTCAAATAAGAAGGCTTTGAAGAGGTTTTCTCTCGGGGGATTCTTCTCCCGAAACGGTCGCATACATGTTTTTGACATGGAATAAAACGTTATATTATACTTGTGAAGAAGTGTGGTAAGAACGTTCACATACATATGTATGTTCCGTACATTTTACACTCATCAATTAAGTTTATACTTCAAGTTTGTTTTCTCCGGGGAGGGTGTACATTGAATCTGCCCAACCGTATTACCATTACAAGAATATGTCTGATTCCGATCATGATGGTGTTTCTTCTGGTGAACTTTAGTTTCTATCCAGAGCCTCTGGTTTGGAATTCTTACGAGCTGCCACTGAATCAGTTGATCGCGGCAATTGTTTTTATTTTGGCAGCAAGCACGGACGGTATAGACGGTTATTTGGCACGCAAAAACAACATGGTTACAAACTTGGGAAAGCTGCTTGACCCCTTGGCAGATAAACTGCTGGTGGCAGCCGTTCTGATCTCTCTTGTCGAGATGGGCAAATGCGACTCGTGGATTGCGGTTGTTATTATCAGCCGTGAATTTGCGGTTACTGGACTACGCCAGATTGCGCTTCTGGAGGGATCAGTGGTCGCGGCCAGCAAGTGGGGCAAAGCCAAGACGGTAGTACAGATCATTGCCATTGTGCTGATGTTGCTCAACAATTTTCCGTTTGAACTGATCGGGGTGCCGCTTGATACGATTGCAACATGGGCGGCTGCTTTGATAACGATCTACTCAGGGATCGACTATTTTGTAAAAAACAAACATTTGCTTCGGCTAACCAATGCATAAACGGCAATAGGGCTATTCCTATTGCTTTTTCTTTCTATTTCAGGCATTTTGTTGCGCCGGTCTGAAATATATCAATGATAGACGTATTTTAAGTGCGCTAATTTAGGGGGAGTGACAGCATGAAAGCGGAAATCATCGCAGTGGGAACCGAACTGCTGCTCGGACAAATCGTGAACACGAACGCGCAGTATTTATCTCAGGAGCTTGCGGGTATGGGGATCGACGTTTATTTCCAAACGGTTGTCGGTGATAATATGAAGCGTCTCCAGGATGCCATTGAACATGCAGCTCAGAGAGCGGATATATTGCTGCTGACTGGCGGCATAGGCCCGACCCAGGATGATCTGACCAAAGACGCGCTTGGGGCTGTTCTGGGCCGCCCACTGCACATTGACCAGCAAGCTATGGACCAAGTGGAGAAGTTCTTTGTAAATCGCGGCATCGTCATGACCGAAAATAATCGCCGTCAGGCGCTTGTTATTGAGGGAAGCACGCCGCTTCCGAACGAAACCGGGCTGGCGGTGGGAATCGCGATTGCCCAGAATGATAAATGCTACATCGTTCTTCCGGGCCCGCCCAAGGAAATGAAACCGATGTTTGAACGGCAGGCGAAACCGTGGCTGCTGCAGTATGCTTTGGCGGATGAAATGCCAATTTACTCCAAGATGTTAAAGTTCGCTGGGATCGGGGAATCGCTCCTGGAGGATAAGCTGCTGGATTTGATTCAGGCCCAGAGCGATCCGACGATTGCGCCGTATGCGAAGGAAGGCGAGGTATCGGTCCGCATTTCGACCAAAGCGGAGAGCGAAGCCGAAGCGATGAAGAAGCTTGAAGCGGTTGAAGCGCAAATCCAGAAACGCTTTCCCCAAAATATGTATGCCGATACGGATGTGCCAATCGAAAAAGTGATCGTGGACATGATGGCAAACCGTGGGCTAACGCTCAGCGCGGCTGAAAGCTGTACTGGCGGGCTGCTTATGGAAAGTATCACGGCTATTCCCGGCAGCTCCTCGATGTTCCTTGGAGGTATCGTATGTTATTCCAATCAAATGAAAGAGAAGCTTCTGCATGTTCCTCATACCCTGCTTGAAGGCGAGGAGGCGCCAGGAGCCGTCAGCCATGAAGTGGCCGAGGTACTGGCTGAGCATGTCAGAATGATCACAGATAGCGACTTCGGACTTTCTGTTACAGGTGTTGCGGGCCCAGCTCATTCCGAACGCAAGCCGATTGGTCTGGTCTACGTCGGGCTTGCGGAACGTGGAAAAAAAACCGAGGTGTTCGAGCTTAGACTCAGTGGCAATAGGGACTCGATACGGATCCGTACGGTCAAAACACTGCTTTATCATTTATGGATGAGGTTGGCTAATCACTAGCCCAAGCTGTTGTTGGGGAAAGTTGTGCTGTAATCCAGAAAAAGGTATAATACTCATATACGGAAGAACCGTGCAAATTGAATTTGCTGCGGTTCTTTTCTTTTCCCTGGATCCGTGGCGAAATGCTGGGAGGAGAATGAGTGGAATAAAAAAACGAATGTATGTTCGAAAAAATGCTTGGCAAACGTTTCAAAACAAGGTATGATACTAGTAATAAAAGTTCAAAAAGAGGCCTGGTTGAATTCAAAATTCGTTGCCGGTGCTTCCTGATTCACTTCGTGTTAGATATAGAATTTATACGTTATCTAGCTACGCTGATGGAATTCTATATCGCAAGAAAACCTACATTTGCATCGCGGCCCTTCATCCTTGAATTGACCTCGATTGGTTTTCTTACTCAAAAGCGGACTTTTTGAACAACCCTTATAAACGGTGAAGGATGTGAGTTTATTGTCAGATCGTCGTGCTGCGCTGGAAGTCGCGCTTCGTCAGATAGAGAAACAATTCGGTAAAGGTTCAATCATGAAGCTGGGTGAGTCCACTCACATGCAGGTGGAAGTAGTTCCCAGCGGTTCCTTGGCTTTAGATATAGCATTAGGTATCGGCGGCCTACCTAGAGGTCGTGTTATTGAAGTATATGGTCCAGAATCATCCGGTAAAACGACAGTAGCTCTCCACGCCATTGCTGAAGTGCAAAAGGTTGGCGGACAAGCCGCATTTATTGACGCGGAGCATGCTCTGGATCCATCTTATGCAAGCAAGCTGGGCGTTAATATTGACGAACTGCTGCTTTCCCAGCCGGATACTGGCGAACAGGCGCTGGAAATCGCCGAAGCGCTTGTTCGCAGTGGAGCGGTAGACATTATCGTTGTGGACTCGGTTGCGGCGCTCGTTCCTAAAGCTGAGATCGAAGGCGAAATGGGCGATTCCCACGTAGGCCTTCAGGCGCGCCTTATGTCCCAGGCATTGCGCAAGCTGTCCGGCGCTATTGCCAAATCGAAAACGATCGCAATCTTCATTAACCAGCTTCGCGAGAAGGTGGGCGTTATGTTCGGTAACCCGGAAACAACGCCTGGTGGCCGTGCTCTGAAGTTCTATTCCTCCGTGCGCCTTGATGTGCGACGTATCGAGAGCATTAAGATGGGCAATGACATTGTAGGTAACCGTACACGGGTCAAGGTTGTGAAGAACAAAGTAGCTCCTCCGTTCAAGCAGGCTGAAATTGATATCATGTACGGAGAAGGCATTTCCAAGGAAGGCAGCATTGTCGATATCGGTACGGAACTGGATATCGTAAACAAAAGCGGTGCCTGGTATTCCTATGAAGGCGAACGTCTGGGTCAAGGACGGGAGAATGCTAAGCAGTTCTTGAAAGAGAATACGCACATTTCCGACGTGATCGAGAACAAGATCCGGGAAGCAAGCAATCTTACGACTTTGGTTCCTTCTCCTACATCCAGTGAGCTGGAAGCGGAGCAGAAGGAAGAAGAGGAACTGCTGGAGCTTGAATAATCGTTAGCCTATTATGAGGCGCCCTGGTGAACTTGACCGGGGTGTCTTTTTTAAGAATATTTTTTGGGGGTCCCCGCAAAGTATTTGCTCTCAATAGAGTGATAGATGGGACGCATTACAATATGGGCTGTATGAGGGCCAAAGTATACCGTGTAGGAGGGCGAAAACATGCAGGGAGAAGATTTACAGAAGCACCAGGATATCACGGATATCTCGCATTTCCCGGATGGCATTGACCTGATTATAACGGCGGTGGAACGGCAGCCGAAGCAAAAAGGACGGTATCTTATTTCTTTTGGCGAACACATTCTGTCCGTCCATGAAGACGTTATGATCAAATACCGCATGCTTAAAGGTTATACCTTTACAAAACAGGAGCTTGAAGAGATTGTGCTTGCCGATGAGAAGCAGCGGGCCTATGTCCAGGCACTTAAATATCTTGAGAGAAAGCAGCGTACAAGTAAGGAGCTAGAAGACCGATTGCGGCAGAAGGAATTCGGGTATGCTGTTATAGAGCAGGCTCTTCAGCGGCTGGAGCGGGAAGGTCTGATCAATGATGAACTATACGCGAAGCAGTGGGCGGAGCAGCGCATTTCGAGCCACCGTAAGGGTAAAGCTTGGGTGAAGCAGGAACTGCGTCAAAAAGGCGTGGACAACTTGCTGATCAGTGAAGCACTGGCGGAAGTAAGCCAGGAGCAGGAATTTGAGAGTTGTTTGGTCGTAGGAAGAAAAAAGTGGAGTCAGACCCGCGGCGAAATCATGGATAGAAAACGGAAAACAGGAGCTTTTTTAATGAGAAGAGGCTTTTCCGGCGAGCAAACCAGAAAGGTAATTAATTATTTAATTCGTGAAGATGGCGAAGCACAGGAGAATGAGGAACATTTCCCGTTCGACTGAGGCGGAAGTTAACATATTATAAAAGCCACTCTCTTGACAATATCTTTTCACAAATACTAAAATGAATATGAATCTTGTACTGAAAAGAACCCTTTTTCCTTCCAAAAAAGGCTCATTTCTGTGAGATTCATTAGCGCCAATTCATATGGATAATGCCCGTTACCTGCGGGAAATTAGAATCGTTGATTTACGATTTGTGTAATGATGAACGTGTTAATTGAAACGACAGTTGAAAAAAACCCCAAGGAATACCTTGGAGGAACCAACGAGGGGGTGAAATTATGCCTTTATGGCTATCGATCATTCTCGTTGTTGCCGGATTGTTCTTTGGGTTCGTGATTGGATATTTTATTCGCAAATCTCTTGCAGAAGCTAAAATTTCTAGTGCTGAGCATGCTGCATTGCAAATTGTTGAAAATGCGAAGAAAGAAGCTGAAGCACTGAAAAAGGAAACGGTATTGGAAGCTAAGGACGAAGTCCATAAAATCCGTACCGAAGCTGAAAAAGACACTCGTGAGCGTCGAAATGAAATTCAACGGCAGGAAAGACGATTGTTGCAGAAAGAAGAGTCGCTGGATAAAAAGATTGAATCGCTGGAACGCAAAGAAGAACAGGTGGCTAACAAAGAGAAGCGTATTGAAGAAACACAACAGCAGATTGATTTAATTTACAAGACTCAAGTCACCGAATTGGAGCGAATCTCCAACCTCACGATGGAAGATGCAAGAAGCATCATTTTGAGCAATGTAGAACAGGAAGTAAGGCATGAAACCGCACAAATGATCAAAGACATCGAGCAGCAGGCCAAAGAAGAAGCGGACAAGAAGGCGCGGGAAGTTATCACTCTTGCCATTCAGCGTTGCGCTGCCGATCATGTCGCTGAAACTACGGTATCTGTAGTAACATTGCCAAATGAGGAAATGAAAGGACGGATTATCGGTCGTGAAGGCCGAAACATTCGTGCACTTGAAACCCTTACTGGTATTGATCTCATTATTGATGATACGCCTGAAGCTGTTATTCTGTCTGGATTCGATCCGATTCGCAGAGAAATTGCCCGTACTGCACTGGAAAAACTTGTGTCGGATGGACGGATTCATCCTGCTCGTATTGAAGAAATGGTGGAAAAGTCTCGGAAAGAAGTCGACGAACGCATTCGCGAGTATGGCGAACAAGCGACTTTCGAGGTGGGAGTTCACGGACTGCATCCTGATCTGATCAAGATTCTGGGCCGTCTGAAATTCCGTACCAGCTATGGTCAGAACGTGCTGAAGCATTCCATGGAGGTTGCATATCTCACCGGACTGATGGCCGGAGAACTTGGAGAAGACATTGTCCTCGCCAAACGTGCCGGATTGTTGCATGACATCGGTAAAGCGCTGGATCACGAAGTGGAAGGATCGCACGTTGAAATTGGCGTGGAACTAGCGAAGAAATACAAGGAACATCCGGTCGTTATCAACAGTATTGCATCACACCACGGAGATTGCGAGGCAACTTCTGTCATCGCTATGCTGGTTGCCGCAGCGGACGCTCTTTCCGCGGCAAGACCTGGAGCACGTCGTGAAACGCTTGAAACGTACATCAAACGTCTGGAAAAACTGGAGGAGATTTCTGAATCCTTCGAGGGTGTGGAAAAATCGTTCGCGATTCAAGCCGGACGCGAGGTTCGCGTTATGGTGCAGCCTGAGAAGATTGATGATGCGGAAGCCTTCCGTTTGGCACGGGATATTACGAAAACGATCGAAAATGAACTGGATTATCCGGGACATATTAAAGTTACCGTTATTCGTGAGACCCGAGCGGTTGAATACGCTAAATAATGATTTGAAAAGTGGCCACGATAATAGGGGCCACTTTTCATCTTTTCAGATATTGGAAAAGATAACTTTGAGTCGCTTACTGACATTGAATTAGAAAGAAGAAAAACGGCTCAACATCATGATTAGTACTGGCAAAAAAGCGAAAGTAGCGGAGGGGACGGAATCGATCTGAAGAAGCGAAAGCGTTCGCCTTTGTCTCTGAATTTCAAACCTTTAAATAAATATGATCAAGAAATTTGGAGACAACAGCGATCGGAAGAACGATCCGTACCCATAGCGGACACCTCGTATAATGTCAAGAACTAATTTTAGTATTGAGTCGAAAAAACACCACAAATCATAAGGAAGTACGTCGGATCGACGTTTTTCTAGGATACAAGGAGGGGAACGTTATTAACGTTTTATTTATTGGAGACATCGTAGGAAGCGTAGGCAGAAAAGCGTTAAAGGATACGCTACCTTCTCTGAAATCGAAGTATGACCCCCACATCATTATCGTCAATGGGGAAAATGCTGCATCCGGCCGGGGCATCACCGAATCCATCGCCAAGGAATTTTTTGAGTGGGGCGTTCACGGCATTACGATGGGCAATCATACTTGGGACAATAAGGAGATCTTTGATTTTATTGATGATGAGCCGCGCATGGTTCGTCCAGCAAACTTTCCTCCGGGCACACCCGGGCTTGGACATACGGTAATCAAGGCAAACGGCAAGGAGCTGGCTATTGTCAATTTGCAAGGACGTACGTTTTTGCCGGCAATCGACTGCCCGTTCCGTATAAGCGACGAAATCGTCGATCAGTTGCGTAAGAAGCATAAATTCATTTTGGTCGACTTCCATGCGGAAGCCACTTCCGAAAAAATCGCGATGGGCTGGCATTTGGATGGACGCGCCTCGATTGTCGTAGGCACGCATACTCATGTTCAGAGCAATGACGATACGATTTTACCTGGAGGGACTGCTTATTTGACTGATGCAGGCATGGTGGGTCCTAGGGAAGGTATTCTCGGCATGGAGCGGGAAGCGGTGCTGCGCAAATTCAAAACACAACTGCCTGTCCGATTCCAGGTGGATAAAGGTAAATGGCAGCTCCACGGATTGTTTGTCCAATTGGACGATGCTACTGGCAAGGCGAAAAAAATGGAGAAAATCCGTCTGCTTGAGGACGATTGGATTATGAGCTAAGGATATTCAAAAGGCCGGTTTTCAGCACCAAAGCGTATGCTTCTGATGTGCGTTTTTACAAAACGCTTGAGTTGGATGAAGCAGGGACTGAGGAGCGGAGCTGCACGTTTTCGTAGAAAACGACTTCGTAAGGATGGGTACGTGAGCACCTGAAATATTTCCGGAGGAAATATACTTCGTAAGCGTAGGCTTGGCCCGGCTGAATTCAAGATTCGATGCCGAGCTACTTCCCGATTTACTTCGTGATCAAAAGCAGACTATAGGGAATGAGATGTGGTAGCGTAAGACTAATGATGTGTTTTTAATGGCGAAATTGACAAAAAGAAGGAATTATTTTGCCACTCCCGAATAACATCTAGTATGTGGAAGCTAACCATCATCATTCCCAGGGGAGGTACTTACCATGGAAGTATTAAAAGTTTCAGCAAAATCCAATCCAAATTCTGTTGCCGGTGCGCTAGCTGGCGTGCTTCGTGAACGTGGTGCTGCTGAACTGCAGGCGATCGGTGCAGGCGCGCTAAACCAGGCCATTAAAGCGGTTGCCATTGCCCGGGGATTCGTCGCACCAAGCGGAGTTGATTTGATTTGTATTCCCGCTTTCACGGATATTGTGATTGATGGGGAGGACCGGACCGCAATTAAACTAATTGTGGAACCAAGATGAGTAGATGAACGAAGTAGTCGCTGTTGAAACCTGTTTATTGATATAAGCTGAATAAAGTCGGGCTTTTCAGGACAGTGGCTGTCCTTTGACTTGCATTCAGATTATATGGGATAGACAGGTTTTTTTGCATCTTCTTAGGGAATCGGGCTCAACATGATAAATGCGAAGGTCGCGGAGCGGTCGGAAGAACGATCCGTACCCGTAGCGGCCATTTCGCATAATGTCAGAACTAATTTAAGTATTGAGCCGGGATTTTATTAACAAGGGAAGCAAGAAGGAGGGATATCCAAAGTGAACATTCCTGTCATTGATTTTCACTGCGATGTATTGAGTAAGATGAGAGAGGATAAGGGTATATCCTTTCAAAATGATCCGAAGCTGGATGTAACCTATGATCGGATGCGGCAGGGTGAAGTAGCGATGCAGTGTTTTGCCATTTATTTATCCGAACGCTGGGGGATCCCGCGTTATGAGTATATTTTAGATCAAATTGACGTGTTTAAATCCAGGGTAATGCCAATCGGGGAAGGCGTACACTGGCTGAAGTGGAAAGAGGATGCGGCCGAACTCGAAAAAGCGATTAATGGTGCCCAAAAACAAAACGGAGCTCGCCAGCGTCCTTGGGGATTGCTTTCGGTCGAAGGGGCGGATGGTTTTGAGGGCAGTTTGTTTTATGTACGGATGTGTTATGAGCTTGGTGTCCGTTTTCTCGGGATTACTTGGAATTATGCGAATTGGGCGGCAGATGGGGTGCTGGAGAAAAGAAACGGCGGATTTACCGAAAAGGGTAAAAAGCTGATTGATCTAAGCAATGAAATCGGGCTTTTGTTGGATGTGTCGCATTTATCCGAGAGCGGATTTTGGGAATTGACGGAACGAACCGAACGGCCTTTCATCGCATCCCATTCCAATGCCAAATCGATTTGCCCGCATCCACGGAATTTGACGGATGAACAGATCCGAGCAATCGTGGCTATGAACGGACGCATTGGGATGACCTTTGTGCCATGGTTTGTTCGGGAGGGGAAAGAGAAGGTTGTGCGGCCTGAAGAGCTGCTGCCTCATATTGACCATATTTGCTCGCTGGGCGGCGAAAATAACCTTATGCTTGGTTCTGACTTTGATGGAATCGATTCGTGGATTGAACATTTGGAGCATCCAGGGCGCTATCCCGATTTCGCCGAGCTGTTGTGCAAGCATTATCCTGAAAAAACGGTACGGAAATGGTTCGCGGGCAATGCATTATCCTATCTAAATAGCCATCTGCCTGAAAAAGCGGCTGCCAGCGCTAAATAAGGGCGTTTATTAGGTCATATGTTGGGGGATTTATCATGCTGCATGGTGATATTACCAAAATGTGAAACAAAAAAACCTTGCTATTTGTCCCAGTTACTCATAAAATTTTACATGATTATAAAGCCGTGCATTTCAAAGTGGCGCCAGGGGAAATGAATGATTTGACGCCGCCACGATGAGCGGGAAGAAGGAGTGGGCTTTTTTGATCAGTCAATTGTCATGGAAAATAGGCGGCCAACAAGGGGAAGGCGTGGAGAGCACGGACCGAATCTTTTCGACGGCTCTAAACCGACTTGGGTATTATCTCTATGGATACCGCCATTTTTCTTCACGAATCAAGGGTGGACATACCAATAATAAAATACGTATCAGTACGGTGCCCATCCGGGCTATTGCAGATGATTTGGATATTCTGGTCGCGTTTGACCAGGAAAGCATTAATTTAAACGCGCATGAACTACGCCCGGGTGGTGTGGTCATTGCTGATGCCAAATTCGGGCCAACACTTCCGGATGGGGCGGCAGCGCGTCTCTTTCCCGTTCCAATCACCTCCATTGCAGAGGAGCTTGGAACATCCCTAATGAAGAACATGGTTGCATCCGGCGCGTCTTGGGCGTTACTGGGCTTGCCTATGGATGTATTCAATAAGGCGGTTGAAGAGGAATTTGGCCGTAAAGGCGCTGCCGTTGTAGCCAAAAATATCGAAGCCGTAAAACAAGGTGCCGACTACGTGCTTGAGTTGGCGGGAGGACCGCTTGAAGATTTCAAACTGGAGCCAGCGGACGGCAAACAGAAGCTGTTCATGATCGGTAATGACGCTATCGGACTCGGAGCACTTGCCGCAGGCTGCCGCATCATGAGTGCCTATCCGATTACACCTGCCTCGGAGATCATGGAATATTTGATCAAGAAGCTGCCGAAATTCGGCGGAACCGTCGTTCAGACCGAAGACGAAATTGCGGCTATTACGATGGCGATTGGTGTCAACTACGCGGGCGTCCGTTCGATGACAGCCTCAGCAGGTCCGGGCCTGTCGCTGATGATGGAGGCCATCGGGTTGTCGGGAATGACAGAGACACCAGTGGTTATCGTCGATACACAGCGCGGGGGACCAAGTACTGGTCTCCCAACCAAACAGGAGCAAAGCGATATTAACGCGCTGATCCATGGCACGCATGGAGAAATTCCTAAGGTCGTACTGGCGCCGAGCTCGATTGAAGAATGTTTCTACGATATGATTGAAGCGTTTAATCTAGCGGAAAAATATCAGCTGCCTGTCATTGTTGTGACGGATTTGCAATTGTCCCTCGGCAAGCAATCCTGCGAGTCACTCGATTACGACCGAATCAGTATTGATCGCGGCAAGTTGGTGGAAGAAGCCCCTGATCTCGAACCTGGTGGTTTGTTCAAGCGGTATGAGCTGACGGAAGACGGAGTATCGCCAAGAGTGGTTCCTGGCCAGAAAAATGGTATCCACCATGTTACCGGTGTCGAACATGACGAAAGTGGGCGTCCATCCGAAAGTGCCGTAAACCGGAAGCAGATGATGGATAAACGCCTTTCCAAAATGGATCGGATTACGGTGGAAAACCCAATTCATGCGGATGCGCCATATGAAAATCCAGATTTGCTCATTATCGGCATGGGATCAACCGGCGGAACTATTAAGCAAGCGCGTGAAATGCTTGAGTTGGAAGGGATCACGTCGAACCAGATGACGGTAAGGCTGCTGCATCCGTTCCCGGTAGAGGCGGTCAAGCCTTACGTGGAACAGGCGAAGCAGGTGATCGTGCTTGAACATAACGCAACCGGGCAGCTGGCTGATCTGATCAAGCTGCATGTCGGAGGCAAGGATAAAATGACGAGTGTGCTGAAATACGACGGCAATCCGTTCCTGCCTTCGATCGTGACCGAAGAATGCAGAAAAGCCTGCCAGGCAAGTAAGGAGTTGGTGTAAACATGGCAACATTTAAAGATTTTCGCAATAATGTTAAACCCAACTGGTGTCCAGGCTGTGGCGACTTTTCCATTCAGGCTGCCATCCAGCGTGCCGCAGCCAACTCGGGTCTTACGCCCGAGCAGTTGGCTGTTATTTCGGGTATCGGATGCTCAGGCCGCATTTCGGGTTATATCCATGCATACGGATTACACGGCATTCACGGCCGGTCCTTGCCTATTGCGCAGGGAGTCAAGCTGGCTAACCGCGATCTGACGGTCATTGCGACAGGGGGCGACGGAGACGGTTTTGCCATCGGTATGGGTCATACTATTCATGCGATCCGCAGAAATATCAACATGACCTATATCATCATGGATAATCAGATCTACGGGCTGACCAAGGGACAAACATCGCCGCGGAGCGGGGAAGGGTTTGTGACCAAAAGTACGCCGCAAGGCTCTATAGAATCGACTCTTTCCCCGCTGGAGCTGGCTCTGTCCGCAGGCGCGACCTTTGTGGCACAGTCGTTCTCAAGCGATATCAAAGAGCTGACAGCACTTGTGGAAGAAGCGATCAAACATGAGGGCTTTTCCATCATCAATGTATTTAGCCCTTGCGTCACCTTTAATAAAGTCAACACGTACGAATGGTTTAAAGAAAATATCGTTTCGCTGGGCTCCATCCCGGATTATGATCCGTCGAACCGGATCGCAGCGATGACAACGCTGATGGAAACAAACGGCATGGTTACCGGTTTGATTTATCAGGACAAAAACAAGAAGAGCTACGAAGACCTTATACCCGGCTTCCACAAGGAGCCGCTTGTCCAGCAGGAATCATTAATATCCCGTGAACAATTTGACAATCTTGTAGCGGAATTTAAATAAGGAAATCGTAACTTAGGGTAAAAACTTCATAGCTTGCGTAACGGGTATATACGGCAACTATTAGCGTGTTTACCCTGTTACGTGAGTGTACTAACTACAACGCTTATCAAATTAATCCAATGGAGGGATTGATATGGATAAGCGTTCTTTATCATCTAATCGTGATATTCGGGGTAAAAAGCGGGCAGTTTTATCGGAAGAACGTAATGTGGGCGAGGAGGTAAGATTACTTAGTTTCTTTTTTGAAATCCAAGGGATATTCAGAACTTATGGAGGATACTTCAACTACTCAATTACGCGAGTGGAGCATTGAGATGAGGAGAAGTATTCCGTTTACCAACATTATACAAGGGTCCTGCTAAAAGCATGTAGAAAAAGCACGTATATAGGCAAGAATAGAATCGTCCCTGTGTCCCGAGAGGTATTAGATCTTATACAGAAGTTGTTTGTCGAAAATAAGATCAACTTTGATTCCAATCATCTATTTATGACAGCATATGGACAACCCATGACATACAAGGGTGTTATTCGTCAGTTTAGTACGATACGTAAGAACCGCTCATATAGATCGCTCAGAGCCATTCTAAGCTGGTTTTGGAACATTCCAAGGCAAATACACTGTCTGATTGCCGCGAAGCGATGAGAGGTCGAATTGTACGGCTAAGAGCGAAAGAAATGTCTTACTCAACTTTAAATCAGAATCAAGAAGAACGGAGCAAGTACAATGACATTCTTAAATGTCGTGCAGGAATCAGTTTATTTGATAAGTATCAATCTCTGGGGTAGGAACAGGTAGAAAGTAATTGCAATGCCCTATATGTACTGACATTGGAAGAGAGTCTGGTGTTCTTGGACACTACGATTAGTACAGCAAATTCGGAAACGTTACTAATTTGATTGGAGAATGGCAGAATCACCAATCAACTTGAGTATGGGAACTACTCGTCGGCTAATCGTGAATAAGCATCCTTGTTCATTTCAAAACTGCTGAGAAGCTGTTGCATAGGGCTGTACGCTTCTCAATTAATTAGAGTGAGTAAATCGTCATCTGTCTAACAAAGCTCTTAAATCCATTGGAGGAGGTCTACAGAGCTAACTAGAAAAAATGATATTATCATTAAATCATTAACATTTATAACCTTATCGTAATGGCGGTAAGGTTTCTTTCTTTTATGGCGTGCCCAGAGGCACAGGATTACGTGTCGAGTGGAAGCTCAATGGCGAAAATAATAGAAGCCCTTTGGGAAGTCGATCCTTCCGTCCGGGCTTATCTTTTGGAATTTGTAAACATCGTGTCTACAAACTGCACATGTTCAAGCTTTGAATGTTCGCTTCCTTGTGTGTTCCACTTCATCAGCAAAAGTTTATTTTTACTATATACCTATGCGATAACTTGCATGTCTAATGTATGCAATGTGCAAGGATTATCATGCGGTGGGAACCCTTTCAACTCTCAAAACTACCCGATGAAACTTAAACCTCAGCACTCGCAAAATGAAATCATAAATGTGTATCGCATTTTTGTAGCAAATAAGGTTGAATGTATCACGAAAAAGTTTACCTTTAATGTAAACTTTTATTCGCCGAATTGTTATTTATAGTATCAAAATGAATTTTACACATAAAAATTATTTCTCTCAATATGGAAAAGGATGAAAGAGTTGAGTCTCCTTCAATTATATAAAATTTCAAAATATTCCTTGGGATTTGTTTACATACGGCATATTTTATGGTATTTTATGAATTAGATGCAATAAGTATTTTGGTATCAAGATTAAATGATATACTTAGATTTAGCCTAAGGTGTCTATTGAAGCTGGCCAGTCTTCAATTCACATAAACTCCTATGAATATTTCATCGAGCAAAACTATTTTTTGGGAGGTATTTGAATTTAATGAACATTAAACGTTTTCTAATCACATCAATGTCTGTTGCAACTATTTTGAGCGCAACATCGGTTGCGTTTGCGGAAGAACCGAATCTGGACATTTCGCCAAACACTGAACTGACATCAGTAGAACTAACAGAAAACGTAGAAAATAAATTCGAGGCTTATATTCAAGAAGCTATTCAGGATGAGTTGAAATTACATAATGTGCCGCTTAGTGTAAGACTATCATTTACTGCGGATGATTCATCAACTTCCTTGGACAGTATTCAGGATCCTACTCTGAAAGAGAGCATAAGCAAACTAGAAAATGCAGAAGTAACAATAGTCAACTTTGATGAGAATGGAGAATTAACCTCAGCAGAAAATTCAAACAGCGGTGATATTACTAATGACTTTGTTCAAGTCGTTAACAAGGACATTGAAGAGGATTCTTCCATTCAACAACAGTCGTTAAATGATGAAGTAACCATGTTAGCGGCCCCTCCTCTTCCGAGTGGTGGGGTTAAGCTCCAAAATAATGTCTCAGGCGACGGTGCCTTTCACCGATTAACTACTCCTGCTACCAGTGCATCTATGAGTTATACAGGTGCTGTTGCAGATAGCGTTACCTTCCCTTCATATGACATTTCTACAGCAACCAAATATGGTGAGGCTGGTTATCTTTATACTGGCTTTGATGGGAAGATAAATGGGGTAGACGCTGGATTTGCTGAGGTTGGTTTCGGCACCGCTTCTTCTTCGGCTGGTCAATACCCAACTGCATGGTTCCCATTATTTCACGGTGTAGTAAAAAATGGTGCGGTAAAACAAAAAGGTCCTGGAAGTAGTGATACTGGGTTTTGGTACGATACGACTAAACCATATACTGCTGGCCAGACCGTTTCTGGCTATAAGGTATATTACAAGACAAATGAAAGTTTTCTTAGCATTCGTTATATAATTGGAGGCAATGAATTATATGTCGTTAACTTTACAGGTATACACGACTATATTGGTATGAAGGTTAAACGGCTCACAACTATCGGATTGCCTCTTAATCCTGCTCCACCACAAACCTCTACCTTCCATACTGGCTGGACTACAGCAGCAAAATGGGGCAACTTTAGATTTTTAACTAATAACGGTAACAATACTGCCTATCCTGGAGAATTATCAGGGGTCTCAGATCAGACTTGCTTACATGGATCGAATATTTATTTCCTGAAAAATGTAATTTCTTCTACTAATCGAGAAGAATCATATTGGATTTATTAATAATGTCCTTCAAGGCTCCTTTCCTATCTTTGGGATGGAGCCTTCTCCATGAATGTAACTTTTGAAATTTTTTAGCGTCATATAGTTTATATAATAGAGGAGGTATATCTATGAAATTAAATATTATTAAAATCACCGCTGCGCTCGTGTTTGGGGCAAGTTCCATTGCAATACCTAACGTATCCTTTGCGACATCAAACAATTTGACCGCTGAACCCAGCACATCATTTCTACAAATTAATGCAAACAAAAGTGTAATTGAGGGTAACGCTAAGGCACAATTGCTGCATATCAGTCAAGGGAAACTATCGAAGGTGCTAAGTCCAAATCAAAAAGTCCTGGATGTGCACGTGATGAATAATCCAGCAAAAGTGGTTATTTTGACAGCAGGCTCCCACAACCTAATTGAAAAACATGTTTACAATGAGGATGGAGTTGAAATTAGCAAATTTGGCTATAAAATAACGGTTCCAGATCATGGGAAGGTGGAGTGGATTGCCCCGGCTAAAGGTGTAAATGAGCGTGTTATGGTTCAAGAAGGGGATCTATTTACGCTCTATACCTCTTCCGGTAATCCTGTCTTAAAATACAACGCTCAGCAAAAGGATAGTACCTATGAATATGTGAATATAGTCGATTGGGATTTTTCAACTTACCCATATATTGCAATAAAGTACTTTGGACAGCGAACGATGGCCGAGGATTATTTTATCCGTATTGTAAATCTTTACAGCAAAACCTCTATTACAGTACCGGGATTAAACATTAATAAGCAGCTTCGTATCGATAAGCAAGGACAACTAAATATTTGGAACTCCTACACTTACGAAGAGGTTACACCTGCCAACGTAGCACATCCAGATCCTACGCAAATGCAAACGTTTCATGCTTTATATAGTATGGATACTGGAAAGGCAGTAACAGAACACCAGCTTCTCTTCAAGCAGGCTCCTGTTCAGACTGCCAGCGGCTGGAATACACAGGTAGTAGGAGATACTGTATTTGTACAAGATCTGAGCACTGGGCTGTGGAGTTTGTATCCTACTGGAAAATCGGATGCTATTGCTTCAGAGCAGACAGGACTTGAGAATAATCCGACGTTTGTTGGTTATAATCCCCAATCCAACGCGGCATACTTCTTGGAGACAGTAAACAGTTCCATTGCCCCAACCATAAAAAAAGTTTATCTGAAATAAGCCAAAGCATCAGATCTTCTTCAATAAGTGGATCTGATGCTTTTTTTGAAAGTAGGGGTGGCCATTCTATAAGTACAACTTAAAGACTCAACTTTCGCAGCTTAATTTCGGTAGGTAAGCCTTGATGTAATTGGGCAAACCAGTGATCCATTGATGGAGTTGCGTCTGGATAAGTGTTGTGATCTCTTCTTACTGGCCTTCTTTGCGACATCCTCAAGCAATTCTATTAGTTGTTTTAAGGCGACCGCCCAATCCAGTTGACTTACCTCGTCGCATAGCAAATGAAACAAGCCGCCAAGGGTG
>JAIRVF010000051.1 GCA_031254035.1 Paenibacillus sp. | reverse complement strand
GCTTAAAGCTTCAAGCTTAGATGGAAGTTCTATTTTTTGATAAGGCAGCGCAGGATCACCATTCACAGAGTCGGAATAGCTCTGTCCCCAGGCCCATACTTCTCCTTCCGCCGTCAATGCAAATGAAGTAGCACGTGCCGCTGCGACCTGGATAACATGCTCTGGTCCAGAAATCTTCTTGGGCACATATTGATCAATGCTTGTGCCGTCTCCAACTTGACCGTATTTATTGTATCCCCAACCAGTAACGGAGCCGTCGCTCCATGCCGCAATTCCATAATCATCCCCGCCCGCGGCGCTAATCACTTTGGCCGGAGAGTCCGCCATCACCTCCTGGCCGCTCGCCCATAGACTGCCAACCGCTAAGAGAGCGATAATTAACCATTTTCCACATAAAATCCATCGATTCATTCAGATTCTTCCCACTATCAAAATGTTCTACCAGGCAGAATTACAAATTAATTGTCAATCGATTCGGATCAGTTAGAGGACTGTATCGTCTACTTGATTCAGCCAGTTTTCAATATCTCCGATGACAGAAGCCACGCATCCGTCTTCAAAAGGAGATTTTAATCCGGCGTAGGCGACCAAACCTGTAAAGGATTTGCTTCCTCCGGTCTGGCAAAGCTTCAGGTAATCCGCCCAGGCAGACTCCCAGTGTTCATTCATCCGTTTCCAGAATTGGAGTGAGCAAAGTAGCGCAAGCGCGTAGTCGACCGAAGGTGGTTGATTTCGGTAATGGCCTGCTCCTGATCTTCAAGCCGCTCAGCCGACTCAAATGTTTGCACCAGCTGCCGGAACTTCTCCTTGATTTGCTGAATATCCGGACGTTCGTATTTGTAATCGCTGAACTTCATATGCTTGTCACTCCTCTCAGAAATTGGATCATGCCTATTATACATAGGTAATGGAGGGAAACGCCACAAATATTCAAGTCAATAAAACCTAGTAGCACCGGAAAGAGCCTGCCGATTCTATTCGGCAGGCTCTTTTTGCACCCTCGATCCAACCAACATGTTCGGGCGAAGATCTATTCATTTCTAACTAATCGTTCCAATTCATGTTCACTTTTCCTTTAGCCGCATCCCCATATAGATATAGCACAACTCTGCTGTTTTCTGGGTAACTGCTCAAATCCCAAACATAGGTTGAATCTAAATTATTAAGCGAAATGCGTCTTTCTTCTTTGCCATCCACGGTAATGCCCATTTCCACTGTACCCTTTTGAACTTCGGCACTGATGTTAAGAGCGGTGGGAGTTCCATTTTTAATTTTTATGGCCCGGCTTTTTTCTCCATTAAAGTACCAAAAAGACAACTTCCACGTACCAGATATTCTCGTTTCGAATTGACCTATAGTAATACTTTTCGATGAAAACATTTCTGGCTGCGTATAAACACTAGCAACAAAAGCGAAAATCATTAAAACAAATGTCAATACGACGCATGTAAGCGTAATTATCAGGGGCTTTTTGCTATTGTTCTTAGACGTGATCAATGATATCCCTCCTTGTGCCATAGCAGCACCACAATTTGAGCAATAGGGTCTTCCATGCTGTGTCTGAGATCCACATGATGGACAAGACGCTCGTTGCTGCTTTCGTCCAATAAGAAAATATAGCAACAATCCTATAAAGTTAGGGACCAGCACCACAATTAAAGTCCACATTCTTGCTTCTAGCCCGCGTGATTTTGCATCGCGATATGTCCAAATTCCCAAACTGATCTTTGCAATCATAACGAACAGCAACACCGCACCGGCCAATCCTATGATCCACATGAATAATCAACATCCTTTCTCGTCCATGCCTTTCGAACGAATCCTGACAGCACGCTAGCGCAAAGGATCAAACCACCTCCAAAAATGATGGCCAAATACGAAATCAATGAGCCGGGTAGCAGAAAACAAATCACTGCAACAAAAGCCACTGTTTGCATAGCACCAATCACAGCAAGCAACCACCACGGCATGTTAAAACTTGACTCCTCCTGACAGTGTATCTTTTGAATAAGCGCAGCCTGTATAGCCGGATGAGGTGTTTCTTCCTTTAATAAGGAACTCCGTATCAGATCGTCCAGTTCATCTTCTAAAAAAAGTTTATCCGTCATAATCGATCAGCCCCCAATTCTTTTTTTAGTTTTTGGCGCGCTTGATGTAATCGGCTTTTTACTGTACCTTCTGGAATTCGAAGAGCTTTCGCAATCTCATGTACTGGCAAATCACTCATGTAGTACAATAAAATCGGTACGCGCAGTGTTTCCGACAAATCCTGAACAGCTTTTCTTACTTCCGTTTTGCGCTGCTTTTCTTCGAATTCAAGATCCGTAAATATTGAACTGGATATATTGTTTAATTCACCACCATCATCGTGGATGGGAGCAATTCTTTGTCTGCGAGCATATTTTTTACGTTCATCCTGCCAGATCCTCGCTGCCACTGCCATTAGGAAACCGGCCGGATTATTCGTCTGATCAATTTGTAGAGACATATGGAGTACACGCAGAAAAGTCTGCTGGTACAGATCGTCCGCGTCCGTTTGGCTCCATGTCAACCTTCGGCAGAAAGCATAAACATGGTTACCATATGCATGTACCAACCGCTCTACTTCCTGCCCATCAACTGCCATGTTTTTCCCCCCTTCACTTCTATATCTGCATAACTAAAGGAACGGTTCGAAAAAAAAGAAAGAAACCTCCAAATTGGTGTTTCCCCCGTCAAGTAATAGTTATAAAAAGAACCTAGGCACCTCGTTGTTCGGTATGAACTTCATACAGAACATCCTTTTATGGCTTATGTATGTTTCGTGCTAACCAATAAATAACCCTGCCGGCATTACGCCAGCAGGGCATCAGAAATATTATTTAATTAAAACAAGAATGCGCGGCTGATGATAACCAACAGAATGAAAAGAACCAGAATGGCTCCTATGCCGCCGCCCCAGCCAAAACCACCACCACAACTATAACCAGCGCCAACTCCTCCAACTAATTCACTCATGTGTAAACCCTCCTTTGATTTGAGATACATCATATCTTATGTTTTTTATGGAGATTGGTCAGGGCATTGCGGTAAACTTTGAATGATTTGGGTACTCAATTATTCTACGCATTCGAAAAACCTTAGTCCGGCAGTGCCGAACCAAGGTTCTTGAACACATTTGTTATTCTGTCAGTTTACAAATTCCTATCTTGCCTATTCATCTGTTCCTGTTCTACTGATTTACAGGAATCGTCATTTCCAGGTCTTTCAGGTATTTCCGGTCACCGAGACTGTCTTTTCCGCCGCCAGCGGCAGACCCGTCAAACGGCTTGATGGTAATGGATTTAAGCGTTTCCTAAAATGCGATTACCACAAGAATGCTCGACAGATGATAACCAACAGAATGAAGAGAACCAGAATTGCTCCTATGCCGCCACCCCAAAGTCCTCCACCACAGCTATAACCATAACCGCCAATTCCTCCAACTCCATCACTCATGTGTGCACCCTCCTTAGGTTTAAGATACATCATATCTTATGAAATAATCAGGAGTTGGTAAGGGCGTTTAACCATTTCAAAGTCAGTTTGGGCATACTTAAACTTAATTCTCACGTGGTGGACCTTCGTCATGAAACGCCGCACCGCGCACAGGGAAGCCTGCGCGCGGTGCGAAAAACTGATATTCCTTATTTATGGGTTCACCGGAATGGTCATTTCCAGATCTTGCAGATATGTTCTATCCCCGAGATTGCCTTTTCCTTCGCCGACAACGCTCCAATCATTATTATTAACCGTCAGAGTAAACGGCTTAATGGTAATGGACTTTGGCGCATCCTTAAATGGAGAATACAAATCATCCACATGATATTCCAGGTCAGGTTCTTTGTGGAAATATCCGAACATATCCGGTTCCACTTCGCGTCCTTGATCGTCCACGATCTCATAATAAACCTTCGAAGCGATATAATCTCCCGTTTGTTGAGGCGATCTTGGAACTGGACCTTTGCTGTCCAGAACAAGCCGCGTCGATACCGGCGTGATGCTCAGCTCTTTGACCGTGTAAGTGAAATCGCCGCTCGTTTGGGTAGCATCCGGCTTAAGCACAATCGCTTTATTATCGATCTTCACCGGAATCTTGAACTCAAACGGTTCATTGACCCTCGTCACCTTCGTTCGAATCGTCAACTCAAATTCATTCGGGAGACCTTTGATTCCCTGTGTCGCTTCAAACTGGTATGCATCATCCCAATCCGGAAGATCCCCATAATGGCCAAAAGCTTCAATTTCTTTTCCATTGGCAGAAAGTTTGGGCGTTTCTATATAACCCTTCAACTGATCTTTTTCCGGAGTCATTTTGGTTTTAGCGTATTCGTTGTTATTGCCTACGTACTTATCGCCCTCTTTAAGATATGGAGAAAGCGTACTCTCCGGCATATTTTCCCCCTTGCGCTCTAATACAAAGGACAGCCGCGTGCCGTCATAAAGCAGGTTAGCCAATCGGAGCGTTACCCCATCATGGGTGATGCTTGTATCCGGCTCGCTTACGATGCCTTGTTTGATAGCCGTTTGCAGCGATTCATCCGAGGTATTTGCATATAACACGCCAAGAAGTGGGATATTCTTCAACGTATCAGCCATTACCGGGGAAACAAATCCCGTGCCGATCACACCTACACCAAGCACTGCCGCAGTGGTAGCGACAATTGCGGTTCTTTTCATAAAACCCGGTTTTGTTTTAGCTCTTGTTCTTGACATTTCTCGTTCTCCGATCTTGTTCATAATTTGATAACTCAACATTTTTTTCGGCGGTGCAGATTCGCGGATCTGCTCCTCAATCGCATTCATTTCAGCGAATCCCGTTTTGTCCGGCAAATGTCCCATGGGCGACCTCTCCTTTTTCACTTCTTCTTTCCATCAGCTTTCGGCGTAAACGTTCATACTTTTTCCGTACGGTGGCAGATTTGAGGTCCATAATTTCGCTTATTTCTTCAAAGGTATATTGCTCTACCGCTTTCAGGAGTAAAATATGTCGTTCTTCCGCAGTAAGACAGGTTAAAAGCTCATAAATTTCTGACTCTTGCCGAGGTACTTCCACTGTGGGCTGATGTTCCTTATAGTGCTCAATCAGCTTAAGCCAGCGACTTTGTTTCTTTTTCATATTGATCAAATGGTGATAGGCCATCTTATATAACCAGGCGGAGAAAGACACCTGTCTACTGTACTGATGTAGATGTTCATACGCACGGATAAAGATTTCCTGGACAGCATCTTCCGTTTCCGCGTGATTTTTCAAAATGTAATAGCAGTAAGTATACATTTGCCGTTCAAACTGGATTATAATCGCTTCATATGACTGCTTGTCTCCTGCCTTAACCCTCTCAATTACTTCTTCAATATGGTTTCTCTTTTCTTCCTTTTCCCCGGGGATGGTTGCAAGCAAGAGCTCACCTCCTTTGTTCTTTGTCTATATAACAATCCTGAAGTGCGATTTTGTGACACGAGTATTTTTAATCGAAAATCTATATGCTCATGTTGACCGCTACGGATACGGATCGATCTTCCGATCGCTTCGTAAGAATCGATCCCGTCCCCTTCGCTACTCCGCTTCTTTTCGAGTCTTATTAATATGTTGAGCCAATTTTAGCGTTTTCGATATTTCCACAACATGAAAAATCCCGCCAGCAATATTGTGGCAGGATTCTCTCACAAGCCTTCATTCCGATAGGAAACTCTTACTTCTTATCATATCTATTGTTATTTATCGGAAACTGCTTCTCCATATTATAACTGACTTTGCCCTGTATGTTCTTCATTTTCGCTAGATAAGATAACCTCGTCCAACCTCCGAGAAATGGTTCCTGCGCTATGCTCCACGTTAGCCAGGATATGAGCACGCATCCCTGTTTTCGGATACATGGAGGAATGCATTTCAACACCGGGATCGCTACCCATCACAAAATATTTGAATATTCTTTGCTGCATGATCACAATCCAGATGCCATATCCGTAATGGATATACTCATTATGTTGTATGCGGGGTGCCAGCAGCATTTCGGTGTATTCCCTACTTAACAGGCGGCATTCCATCAAAGCGCCCCAGAATCTGTCCATATCATGCCCGGTCGTAAATGCGCCGCCATCGCCTCCCCCGATAACCGGGATGGAATAGATATTTGTTTTCCACGCACCATCATTTTCTATGTATCCATGTGCCGTGACGTAAAACCGTACATTGGCGCTGTTCTCCATAACTCACCATAATCGCTCATCGTCTCTTCATCGAAATAATCCGGTATACCCGAGCTATGTGTCAGCAGAGATGGATGGTTATTGCCGGATCGAAATCAGGAAATGTCCTTTCAAGGCAATCCTTTAATAAAGTATCGAAACGGAGGAGACCTTTTTCCACGAGTTGGCAAGTAGCAACGGCAGTAAAAATTTTGCTCCCAGATGCCATACCAAATCTCATTCGCGGGGTATTCCGTATCTTTTCATTGCGGTTCGCGAAGCCATACCCCTTCTCAAAACTTGCTTGTCCTCCGCGTCCGATCCATATAGATCCGGAAAACGGATGTTCAGCCTGATTAATGATATCTTCTATATTAATGTTCATATCTTCTCACATTCCTTGCTAGCTTCTTTCAACTTCGCGCTAAACTCATCTTTGGTTAACCCATACAAAATCGCATCTTTATACTCTCCATTGATATAGTATATCTGGCCGTTCGTAGATTTAAAATTGACATTCTCCTCTATGAATTCCCGGGCGGCGGACATGGTGGGCGGAAGCTCCATAGCACATTCCAGTTTCAGCCGCGCAGACGTTTCGAATCCGCTCAAATAATGATTTTCCCAATCTTCCGGGCGGAAACCCCGCAGCCGGATCATATCATCCTGCCAAAAATAATCGCTGTAATCTATTTCCTTCATATCGGCGGTCCCTCCAAGATTTACTTGTTAGTATAAATCCCATTATAGAAGGAAGGACTGCTACCAAAGTACCAAAAACAATTAGGAACAATTGTTTACGAAAAAAAGACACGCCGGCGCTTAAGGCCAACGTATCTTTGTTTTATGCGATATTTGGTTAAAACTTTACTTGGAATAGACGATTTTTCTAATGCTATCATAAGAAAGATAAAAACGGTCTGCCAACTCGATGATCGATACTCCTTCGGCGTATTGCTCCCGGATTTGATCATTTCTTTGTTGCAAAAGTGCCCGGTTTCCATTCTTTTCTCCCCATTTCTTTCGGGTCCCTATCGGCCTCGGGATATAGATGGTTTCACCGTGCACATACTTCTGAATCTCCTTTAGCAGTTCCCGTGGAAAAATCTCATCAGCATTGATATATTTCATCCGAGCTCAGCTCCTTAAAATGTTAGATTTTAAGGGAGCAAAGCCTAGACTATAAACAATGATGATTCAACATTAAAATGTCTGCGGTTCCTCTATTCGGCTCCATGCAAATAACCGCCATTGTTTATAATGTAGACTTTGCATGGAGCTTGCCGAGTAAGAAATCAATCACCCAAACCAATGTGAATCCTCCTTCGCGACCCAACCGGACTAAATTCGCGGGTCAGATTAATCTCTGCTTGCTATCTTCGACAGAAGACGGAGAATCTCGACGTAAAGCCATACGAGAGTTACCATCAAACCGAATGCGCCGTACCATTCCATATATTTCGGAGCACCTTGCTGTGCCCCCTTCTCGATGAAGTTAAAGTCGAGTACAAAGTTCAAAGCGGCAATAATGCAGATAACAACGGATATACCGATGCCAATCGGCGTGCTATCATGCAAATAAGGTACCGTAATGCCGAACAGGCGCAAGACCATACTAATGAGATAGACAAGTGCAACACCTGCCGTCGCTGCAAATACCCCGCGCTTAAAGCCTTCGGTAGCTTTGACCAAGCCCGTCTTGTAAGCGATCAGAATGCCCATAAACACGCACATCGTTAGCAAGGCCGCCTGAAGGGTGATGCCGTGATATACGTATTCGTAATTGGCCGATAAAGCCCCAAGGAAAAATCCTTCCGCGATCGCATAAATAGGGGTCAAAAACGGAGCTGTAGAAGGTTTAAAACTGATGATCAATGCCAGAATTAAACCGCAAATCACTCCCCCGATCATGTAAGGGTACATGTTGTAATAGTTAAAGAACATGGTCCAGGAGATGACCGCTGCCCCTACTAGAAGCGCAAGCGTGATGAATGATTTATTCACTGTACCGCCAACTGTCATTGTCTCTTGTCCATTATAATACCCATTGTTTTCAAACGTCTTTTCTTTCAATGTAGGATTGCCACTACGACCTATCAAATGAATGAACCTCCCATTATGTATTTACCCTCCATTTTACCACATGTTAATATTTCCCTCCACATTTCATTTGAGTGTATTCTGGAGCTTGTATGAATCGACGCTCCCTTGACTGCTTGCTGCCTCTACCTGCCTATGCATTATTTTCGAATCGGATCCTCCCTTACTGGAAGCCTTTGGACATAACGGTCTGATGCCTTCATCCATTTCTTGATATAGTCGTAATCAGGTTTGTACTTCGAAATGTCTTTCATGCACTGCAGAGTTCGGATGGAAGTAGCCGTTCCGTCTTCGAATCCGTTTTTCCCCGGTTTAAAAAAGACTTCATCATTAAAAAACGCTCCGGTCGGCAAATAATACCTTATTCCGATGATGTTATGCTTCACATTTAACAGGTCATGACCAAAGGCCTTAAATCCTTCCGCATCAAGATCAATCCCCATAATATTGGCGATCGTCGGCAAAAAATCGATCTGGCCTCCAACCCGATCAACATCCTGCCCGTGAAGCTGTCCCGGCAGATGAATGATGAACGGAATATTAAAGGTGCTGAGTTGCTTGTGATAAGGAATGCCTAATGTCTGGCTGATTTTTTTGGGATCATGCAGTTTTTTATTTAAGCCAAAATGGTCTCCATATACAACTAACACGCTTTTATCCCATAATCCGTTTTGTTTCAGCCGTTCTATAAACGTTCCCAGGGCATAATCCGAATAATTTATTGCAGTCAGATAATGCCCAAGCTTGCCTTTTTGCAAATGTTGGGACAAATTGAGCCGTTTCTTATCATCGGGTACGATAAAAGGCGAATGACTGGATGCCGTCACAAACTGGCTGTAAAACTTTTTGTGGCGCTGATCCATCTCCTGCAATTTATCTGCCCCCACGTGAAACAGTTCCTCATCCGAAGGGCCAAAACGATTGAACTTTTCTCCGTTAAAATACTGCTTGTCATAATACTTATCGAAACCTAAAGCGGGATAAAGCTGATCCCGGTTCCAAAAGCTCACATCGTTGACGTGGAATGTATTCGCAACATACCCTTTCCCCTGCATCAACTTTGCCAAGCTAGATAGTTTGCGGTTGCCATACTTGTGGGACATCGCGGAAGCACCAAAAGGATAGATCGAGGTGTTGCTCAAAAATTCGGCATCCGACGTGTTACCGGCTCCGATTTGTTGAAATACATGTGGGAAATACAAGCTTTCTTTAGACAAAGCGTTTAATACCGGCGTAATTTGCTGTTTTTCGATAGATGTGTTCAGCACGAAGTTTTGGAGCGATTCAAATTGGACCATAATCAGATGATATCCTTTAGCCGCTGCAAAATACGATTTGCGCTCGAGTTTTTGAAGATGTTGATCATTGGAAATTGTCTTACTGGCCGGAGCACTGTTTTCTGTTTTTTGAAATCCTTCCGCAAACGCC
Source organism: Paenibacillus sp. (assembly GCA_031254035.1). GTDB lineage: Bacteria > Bacillota > Bacilli > Paenibacillales > Paenibacillaceae > Paenibacillus_AQ. The sequence continues at coordinate 40,658 of JAIRVF010000051.1, read as the reverse complement.
CCAGCCGTACACATGACAGCCAAACCGATGCCGGTGATCAGCGCTGAAAAGTAATATTTGCTTTTGGTTTTTCGCATAAACTTCATAGGCCGCCTCCTATTCATCAACTTGACTGTTATATTTTCCAAAGCAATGAAACTTCATGAATCAACTTGAAAATAAACTTTTTCCAAGAATATAACCATGAGTCACTATCTATCGAATAACTAAAAATCCCCATAGTCAGCCTGATTACCAGCGGTATGAGTTTCCTTCATAACGGTTCCTTGGTGACCATGCCGGTTTATTTCCTTATCCTGGACTTTCTCATGGTACTTGTTAGTAAACTGATTACCCGCCCTGGGCAGAAGTAGCATTTCTATGTAACAACAAGCAAAAAGCCGGTTTTTCTGTTTGACAGAAAACCGGCTTTTCTTTATTCCTCGTTTGATTTCATTATGGAATCACAAATGCTACGTGGCCGTATAATTCAACCTAATTCCGCGTCTATTGCTTCCGTTTCTTATTAATTGACTTGGAATTCCATGTTATCCTGCTCTTCATTTTCATGCTGAGCATTGTACAAGGCATGATACCGCCCACCGGCTGACAACAGCGCATGATGCGTACCTTTTTCTACAAGCTCTCCATTTTCCATGACCAAAATCAAATCAGCGTTTTGAATGGTCGACAGGCGATGGGCAATCACCAGTGTCGTTCTGCCTACCATCAGTTTCGCCAGCGCATCCTGAACGATCTTTTCAGACTCATTGTCCAGAGCGGCGGTAGCCTCATCCAGCAGCAGAATCGGCGCATTACGCAATATCGCCCTGGCGATCGCGATCCTTTGTTTTTGTCCGCCGGACAGCCGAGAACCACGTTCACCAATTTCAGTATCGAAGCCTTCTGGAAGTTTCATAATAAAATCATACGCGTTGGCCTGCTTCGCCGCAGCTACGATTTCTGCGTCTCCCGCCGATCTGTTGCCGTCCATAATATTATCCCGGATGGTCCCCGTCAAAAGAACGGATTCCTGCGGAACCAAAGAAAAATAATCCCGATACTCCCTTAAACCGAGTGTGTAGACATCCTTGCCATCAATTTTGACCGATCCCGTCGTCGGAAGATATAAACCCAGCAGAAGTTTGAACAATGTGGATTTTCCACCCCCGCTGGCACCGACAATCGCAACAGTTTGTCCTGCATACACATGAAAATTGACATCATGAAGTGCCGGAGTATCAACAGAATCGCTATAAGAAAACCCGACTGAAGATACAGCGAGTTCACTAAAAGATGTTTTAGCGCGGCCTTCAGATGGAAGTTCCGTATATTCCTTTGGAATGTCAATCAACTGAAAAATCCGCTCCGCTCCCGCCAAAGCCTGCTGCATGCTGGACCACAATGATGGCAGAACCGAAAAAGGGTTAACTAAATAGTTCATCAGTTGGATAAACGCAAGCATAGCCCCCACTTCCAGGTTTCCCTTGGCCACAAAAAATCCGGCGAGCAATATTGCAATCATAAAAGTGAGGCTAGCGATTCCGCCCGATACCGCCGAAGCTGCACCCTGAGTTCTCCCCTGACTTCGTTCGATCGTCGCAATCTCCGTGCTGAGATGCTGATACTGCTTAGAGATCTTCCTTTCCAGCCCGAATACTTTGTACAAAATGCTGGCGCCAAGCACATCCTGCAAATAGGAGGTTCCTCTGCTCATTGTTTCCTGCAGGCGCATGCCTTTCTTGCGCATCGACTCCCCAAATATTTTCCCCACCAGAATCATCAGCGGTCCGACGCAGATCGTAATTAACGCAAGCGGCCAATGAATACTCAACAGGTAAATAAACGCACATAAAGCAAGCAGCGGATTTCTGAGAAGTCCCATCATAATGTTACCAGCCGCTTCGCCGACGGCTTGATTGTCGCTGGTGAACCTTGCTAATAAATCCCCGGTATGAGTTTTGTCATAACTGGCCTGCGGAAACCGCAAGACATGGTCCATCGTATCCAGACGGATATCATTTCTGACCTTAAGTGAAGCTTTTTGTTTCAGGTATGTATCAAAAAATGCGGTCAAGCTACCTCCAACCAGTATCCCCACACCCAATAAAATCAAACTGGGCCAACGTTCAATCTCAAACTTTACGGCTGCATTCGTAATCAGGGACAAAAACCATGCAACGGAAAGCTCCAGCGTGATCCCCACCAGCATAGTCGTGATTAACCCAGCATAAAGCAGTTTATATTTGCCCATATACTTTAACAGCCGAAAAAATGGATTCTCTTTCTTCATTAAAAGCACCTCTACCGTTGAATTTATGAGACCGACTTCCTTTAATCCTGCCCCACCTTTTCCCTATCCAGCAAAGTATAACCGATCTACCCTTTTTGTGTGAATATGTCATTTTTTAAGTTTGTTTTTGACCGTAAACACTGGTATATTCAAATACGCAGCAAAAATTACATATCATTTTTGGGGCATAATGAAATTAGCGATATTTGTCATAGTCCGACATTGCGATAAAAAAGATAATTTATGCTGATAAGATTTATTTATAACTAAAAAAAGAGAGAAAAGAAGGACCGCATCATGAATTTAAATCAACACATATCATTCAACGGTAATCCAATCAAAACTATAATCAAACCAATGCAGGAAGTTGTAGTCATACTCATCTCCTCTCTGCTTATGGCGGCAGGTCTCAATTTGTTCCTGATTCCCCATCAGCTTTTATCCGGCGGACTTACTGGGGTTGCTTCCATCATTGGTTATATAACTGGGTGGAATATTTCCATCGTTTATTTTTTGCTTAATCTCCCCCTCATCTTCTGGGGATGGAAAGCCATAGGAAGAAGATATATCGTCCTTAGCTGCATCTCAGTCGTCAGTAACACTTTGTTTATGGCGATAATTCCCGTCATCCGGGTAACCAAAGACCCTATTCTGGCCGCTGTATTCGGCGGTATCATCTCGGCTGTGGGCATCGGCTACTCGCTGCGGGTTGGCGGTTCTACCGGTGGATTTGATATCCTCGGATCCATCGTAACGCGCAAACGGGATGTTCCAATGGGAAACATTCTGTTCATTTTGAACGGCGCAGTGATTTTGGCGCTTGGCTTTTTCCGGAGCTGGGACCTAGCGCTTTACTCCATGCTGTCTACGTTTGTAAAGGGAAAAGTAGTCGACATGATCCATGTCGGGCATATCAAGGTCACCTGCTTCATCATAACCAAGCGAAAAGATGAGATGCTTTGTCAGCTGCGCAAGCTGCACCATGGAATAACTTGCATCCATACGGAGGGCGGGTACAGCGAGCAAGAAAACTACACACTGATGACGGTAACCACCCGTTATGAATTGGCGGCCGTCCGTAAAACAGTAGCACAAACCGACCCTAACGCTTTTATGAATGTGGTGCAGTCCACAGAAATTCTCGGACGTTTTTCAAAACCAAAGATTTAGAATAAAAAAACGAAAGCTGGCTATATACGCCGGCTTTCGTTTTTTGTTCCTCTATGAACGTCGGATGATTTCCTCAACCTTCTTCAATATACCTGACATGGACTCGGGATCTTGCACGTCATAATCATCGATATTCAAGCGCAGTACCGGACATGCCTCAAATTCATTAATCCAGACCGAATATCTTTCGTACATCCGTTCCCAATACGACACATCCGTCTGAATTTCCATCTCGCGGCCGCGCTCCTTGATCCGGTTCAAAATCGATGGCAAGCTGCCTTCAAGATAGATCAATACATCCGGATGCGGAAAATACGGAGTCATCACCATAGCTTCAAAAAGACTAGTGTAGGTCTCAAAATCCATTTTCGACATGGTGCCTTGATCCGCATGCATTTTGGCAAAAATGCCAGTATCCTCGTAAATGGAACGGTCCTGGACAAATCCACCACCCATTTCAAAAATCCTTTTCTGTTCTTTAAACCGTTCTGCCAGGAAAAAAACTTGCAGATGGAAGCTCCATCTTTCAAAATCATGATAGAAATTTTCTAGATATGGGTTATGTTCAACCTGTTCTAACGAAGTTTTGAAACCCAATCGTTCCGCCAAAGCCGCCGTTAAGGTTGATTTGCCGACGCCGACAGTACCTGCCACTGTAATAATGGCATTCTCTGGGATATGATATTTGTTCATTCCATATGCTCCTTTAGCTGAGAGACGATCTCTTCAAATTGGTTTTTGTTTTCGACAAAATCGACTGCGTTTCCGTCAATCTCAATGATAACGGTGGAAGGCTCGCGCGCTGCGAGGTCTGCCATTGCGGTATCATAATCCTCTATCAATTGCTGCAGATAACCCGGATCCATTCCTTCTTCGAAAGTCCGCCCCCGTCTGGCAATCCTTTGCTGAAGCGTATCAAGGCTAGCTTTGATATAGAAAATGATATTTGGCTTTGGCAAGTCATCCGTCAGGACATGATATATTTGCCGGTATTTTTCCCTCTCAACACCACTTAATGTCCTACTGCTGAAAATAAGATTTTTATAGATATGATAGTCGGAAATAACCGGTTTCCCTTGATTGATATATTCTTTTGACGTTTCTTTCAACTGCTTGTACCGATTGCAGAGAAAAAACATCTCAAGCTGGAAGCTCCAATCATCCATGTTCTGATAGAATTTATCGATGAACGGGTTTTCCTCTACGATTTCCTTGATGATCGGCAGTTTGACTCTCTCCGCCAGCATCGAAGCCAACGTCGTTTTCCCCGCTCCGATCGGACCTTCAACAGCAATAAATGGCGTTTGTTTCATGTATGATGCCTTCCTCCCCCAATGCGGTCATGCTTTCTCAAAGGCGCGATCAAGAAAATGGCTATTATTTTCTTGATCGCGCCTAAATCAACTCACTTATTGTATCACAGCTCAGGCGGTTTTCTCATAGGAACATTGCAATAGAACATAGAAAAATAGAGCTCAGGATTTATATGGCGGAATCAGAAACTTTTAACAACTAAAGTCGTCTAATGAATGGGACGTAAGGCTCGGAGCTGGCTCAATACTGAAATTAGTTCTTACATTATACGAGGTGGCCGCTCGATTCCGTTCCCTCCGCTACTTCCACTTTTTTTGTCAAGAACTAATCATGATTTTGAGCCAAAGTCCTTGACGATCAATTAGATATTTAAGGAGGATCTTGTATGAACAAATTTCTTTTCCCCTCAGCAATTGGACACCGTTCAGCAGCGGTTGTCATTGCTGCCATGGCAATGTTTTCCGGAGCTCCGTCCCTAGCCGCGGCTGGCAATATGTCCGATCTGTATTCCACTGCCGCCTCTTCACCAGTGGGAGCCCCTTTATCTGCATCGGGTTTGGCTGTTTCCTCGGGCATCAGTACGGCCACCTCCGGAACTGCCTTTACCCAAGTAGCAGCCGGAACCTACTACTCTGTTGGATTGAGGGCGGATGGCTCCGTATGGACATGGGGGAGAACCTTGTGGGGTGAATTAGGCTTGCCGGATACATCAGCCGTATCAAGCATGGTTGCCCCCGTACGTCTGAGCAATCTCTCCGACATCGTTTCGATAACAACCAGCGGCTCCGGTTATCAACTTGCCGTGAAAAAAGACGGAACGGTATGGGAATGGGGACAATGTTACGACAATATGAAAAAGACGCAGCCGCCCCGCCAGCTCGCTGAGTTGACGGGTGTTTCCCAGGTTTCAACTCAGAATATCGTGAACTATGCTTTGAAGACGGATGGGACGGTATGGGCCTGGAGTCGGAATAGGGAAACGGGCGTGTCCGGAAAACCCGTGCAGGTTCAAGGATTAAGCAAAATTACGAGTATGAATGCCGCGGGAGATATGGTCTACACGCTTGATTCCGCCGGATCCGTCTGGATATTTTCTAGCAAACTCGATGGCGGCAAGTTAAGTTTATCCGTTCCTACCCGGATCAGCGGCATCCCGAAATTGAAACAAGTATCCGCTTATTATGCGAACCAAATGTACGGCGTTGACGCCTCAGGAACTGCCTGGAAATGGTCACTAGACCTAGCATCTCCGATCTTAAAGCTTACCGGAAAACCTACCAAAGTATATCCCACTTTGAAGATAAAGAACATTCAGGCAGCGTCAGATCATGCTGTCCTGCTTACCGTAGAGGGCGATGTTTGGACCTTTGGGAAGAAACCAGCGGGCAAAGATGGAAAGGTGAAAGGATTAAGCGGAATAACTTCGGTTTCAGCAGGGAGCCTTCACAGCCTAGTGATTGATTCCAAGGGACAGGTATGGGGATGGGGAGCAAATCAATGGAATGAGGTTGGCGTTATGCGGAACCAGATCGATGGAATGGTATATGCTCCAGTGCGAATCCAGAATCCGATAACCGTAACCGTTAACGGCCAATTGCTGACATCCTCCTTCCCTGCCGTAATGGAAAACAATCTAATTAGCGTACCGCTCAAAGACGTCGCAAAGGCACTCGGCGGACAGCTTACCACCACTTTATCCGATGGCAGATATATACATCGACTTGATTACAAGCAGACCTCAGTCACGTTGGATCCTCGGCAACCCGAAGTTGAGATCAATGGACAAAAGATAATTTGGTCGAGTTCCGGGGCCAGTGGGACTACCATGGTCCCCGCTTCCCTGCTCAAACAAATGGGATTGAGCGTGAACTGGGATTCCAAACAATCCGTGCTCAGCATCAATGTTCAATAAATGCTGTAATTTCTAAATCTCAATGAATGCCCTGTTCCACTTGGAAGCCGCACGGAATACACTACGTATGGAGATGAAAGGATGAGGATTAATCATCCCGAATTAAATCTTGACAAGGTAGAACATAGGGTTTAAGCTTGCGAAGTAATTAAATAGTCCTCGTTAGGTGAGGCTCCTATGCAAACAGAGGCCACTGCCCAGAAATATCGAAAGATGCCCATGGGTAGAACAGGGATTGCCGGATTAAGGCTGTTCATAAGGTGGCTAAGAGATAAACAAGCTCTTTACGTTGTATAGTGCCAAAACTCGACCAGGGGGAATACGCTGCTTTTTTTCGTGCGATCTTACGCCCTCTAGTCTTCTAGAGGGCTTTTATTTTCCAATCTCAAAGGGGGGAACATGTTCAATGGATAGTAGTGGGCCGAGTCAATGCTTCATGATGAAAAAACTGATTCTTGTGACTATACTGAGAGTGCGCCGTATGGCACCGCTCACGCATGTTCCCCATACTTTATTTTCAAGCCCACCTCCTGGGTTATTAAGTATGCTTATTTGACATGCCTGGCGTTGCTCACGGTTCGGATCACCCCCGCTCTCTCTGGTTACAGGGAGAGCTTTTTTGTGTCCACATCACTTCACTTCGATTCAATATCAAAATCAGGCATTTCTCAAAAAGTGAAGTTTTGCCGAACCGGGAGGTATAACGAAAATGAAAAAAACAAAAAGAAACCACGAAAAATGGAGCAAAGAAATTGCAGAGCGCTTGATTCAAGCGTCTATCACGTTTGAAGAAGACCTGATGGAGGACCTGGCCTCGAGCCCTGAAGGACTCAGCGAAACGGAAGCAAAAAAAAGATTGCTTCAATACGGAAAAAATGAAATTGCACATGAAAAAACACCGGCTTGGTATATCCAGCTGCTTAGCTGCTTCAAAAATCCATTTATACTGATCCTACTGTCGCTTGCATTCTTTTCTTATGCCATCGATAAGGATATTGAAGCCGTGTTGATCATTTCAACTATGGTTACCGTCAGTACCATCATTACATTTACACAGGAATTCCGCTCAGCCCGAACGGCCGAAAAACTGAAGGCAATGGTGAAAGCAACAGCAACGGTAAGCCGAAGCATGAATGGCAAGGCGGATAGAAAAGAAATCGACATGGAACAGCTGGTCCCTGGCGATATCATTCACCTTTCTGCAGGTGATATGGTACCGGCGGATATGCGACTCATATGTTCCAAGGACCTTCATGTCGGAGAATCTGCTCTAACCGGTGAAGCTATGCCCGTGGAGAAAATGGATACGCTCCCGCGCGGTGTGCAGCAAATGAGCCGGAGATATTTGAATACGAAACCCGCCAATGCTTTGGAACTTAGAAATATTTGTTACATGGGGACCAATATCATCAGCGGTTCAGCCACCGGGATTGCCCTTTCCACAGGAGCAAATACCTACTTCGGATCGATGGCCAGCACGCTGCTCGCTAAACCGCCATTAACCAGCTTCGATAAAGGCGTAAAAAGCATTACATTCGTGCTCATCCGCTTTATGCTTATCATGGTTCCGATTATCTTCTTGATCAACGGCTTAACTAAAGGAGATTGGTGGGATGCCCTGCTCTTCGGTCTCTCCGTTGCCGTCGGCCTTACACCGGAAATGCTTCCTGTCATCGTGACCGGAAATCTTGCCAAAGGTGCAGCGAGCATGGCCCGTGAGAAAGTGGTCGTTAAACGTCTTAGCGCCATTCAAAATTTCGGTGCGATGGACATTTTATGTACGGATAAAACCGGAACATTAACGCAGGACAAAATCGTGCTGCACAAAAGCTACGATATTCACGGACGCGAAAACGATCGCGTTCTGACGTATGCTTATTTAAACAGTTTTTATCAGACGGGACTGAAAAACTTGCTGGACAATGCCGTCTTGGAGCGTGCCGAGACTTCGGATACGTTGTACGGGGCTGAAAAGAAATACAACAAAATCGACGAAATTCCATTTGATTTCAACCGCCGCCGGATGTCCGTTGTCCTAGAGCAGCATGATAATGCACATGTATTGATCTCTAAGGGTGCTATGGAAGAAATGATCAATATCTGTTCCCATGTCGAGAATGATGGACAAATGATCCCCATGACTGCGGATATTTCGGAAAAAGCGCTTGGCTTGGTTAACAAAATGAACAGAGACGGTCTCCGTGTGATTGCCGTTGCCGTGAAACATCTGACGGGCCATCAGGATCATTATAGCGTCGGTGACGAAAAAGATCTCGTACTCGTTGGATACATTGGCTTTCTCGATCCGCCGAAAGAAACGGCAAAAGAAGCCATCCGCGCATTAAAGGAAATTGGCGTACACGTGAAAATTATTACTGGAGACAATGCGGCAGTTACCCTCAAGGTGTGCAAGGACGTAGGCCTGAGTGCGAATCAAATGATACTGGGAAGCGATGTTGAGGCGTTAAGTGACAAGCAGTTGGCGGACGCAGCCGAGAAATTTCAAGTGTTTGCCAAAGTCAATCCGATGCAAAAAGCGAGAATAGTACGCGCGCTCAAAAGCAAAGGCCATACGGTCGGCTTTATGGGCGATGGCATTAATGATGCGATCTCACTGAAAGAAGCAGATGTTGGGATTTCCGTCGACACAGCAGTGGATATCTCCAAAGAATCAGCCGATATCATACTGCTCGAAAAGAGTTTAATGGTGCTTGAGAAAGGCGTTATGGAAGGACGCATTACTTTCGGTAATATGATTAAATATATCAAGATGACCGCCAGCTCGAATTTCGGTAATATGTTCAGTGTTCTTGTCGCTAGCGCCTTCCTTCCATTTTTGCCAATGCTCTCGATTCATCTGCTCATCCAGAATCTTCTGTATGATATTTCGCAGCTTTCGATCCCGTGGGACCGAATGGATCAAGAATATTTAAGTGCGCCGAAAAAATGGGACGCCAAGTCGGTCAGCCGCTTTATGGTGTTTATCGGACCGATCAGCTCGATTTTCGATATCACGACCTTTGCACTGATGTGGTACATTTTCTCGGCCAACTCCATGGAGTCGCAATCTCTGTTCCACTCGGGCTGGTTTATTGAAGGCCTATTGTCGCAGACCCTTATTGTGCATATGATCCGAACGGAAAAAATCCCATTTTTCCAAAGCACGGCTAGCACTCCCGTCGTTTTGCTCACCAGTCTGATTATGGCGTTTGGGATCTACATCCCTTTCTCCCCGCTTGGCGCAAGTGTGGGACTGATGCCGCTGCCATGGTCCTACTTTCCTTGGCTGATTGCTACGTTAGTTTGTTATTGCGTAGCAACACAAGTCGTAAAGAAATGGTATATCCGAAAATTTGGAGATTGGCTGTAAATATGGAGATGACCGCTGCCTTAGTTTTTCAGGGAGCGGTCGTTTTATGTTTCGGTATGCAGGAAGCATCCATCAGCCTTGGACACTACCGGATAATGCCTGTGCTTGTGATCGCTACCGAGACTTTCGTATGAAAATGGACTTTACGGTAATCTTCTGCCCAATTTTTTTGCCTCCACACGTTGTTATGATAGGCAATCAGTTGTCTACCTACACCAAAAACATCGCAGTTCGCTTTCTGAAGATCCCGAATTACTCTTTGTGCATCGCTTGTCAGGATATCGGAAAGCTCTTTATTCACTTTTAAGACCTCCTCATCATTTAACGAACGGGCTCCAGTGTATTCCTCGATGTAGGCTTTGAGTTTGATGCTCAAATTGACATGAATTTCACCGTTTTTGGTCACAAGGACATCAAATTTCCTTTTTATCTTTTTCTTGCCGACGTTGATACTGATTTTACCCTGGGTCGGATCAGCGGATCCTGAATCGATTTTTTTGCTTATGCGCGCATCTCCGCCGGTACGTCCTTTAAGCAAAACAAGCATGATGGCATCCTCAGTGTTCAGCATGCCGCTGTAATACTGATCGTGAAACAAGGCTACACCTTTGATAATGACCTCTTTCCCTTCCGAAGCAATATAAGGAAGTACGAAATCCATCCCTGGATCTTTTAAGGCTCTGAATACCGAATCCATCGTTTCAGGCGGGTAAAACCTACTCATTTTTTCTAGACTTTCGATTTTATGGGTAAGAAATTCTCCAACTTGTAGTTCACCGATCTTTTTTAGATTAATAATTTCGGCCGCATCTTGCTCGGTCACAATCAAGCGTACATTGGATGTCGGATTGGCCGAATCTCGATAATTCACATCCAGTGGAGCCATCAATCCGTCACGCGCCAAGTTTTTGCCTACCAGTTGCACTCCATTTTTGATGGTGCTGATATTCCCGGTGACCTTGCTCCGCAATTCGTTACTGGCAGAACGCGTAGTAAGCCCCATTGCGCTATGGATTTCATTTTTATGACCGGTCTGTTCCGATTCAGGGGGCATGATAAGCTCAACCGTTTCCTTAATTTTACGATCCTTCGTAAGATCAAACCCCACGCTGTAGGCAATATTTATATCTTTTAAATATTCACGGTCCCAGCAACCCGTCAGCATGGTAATCGAAATGATAAACGGGAAAACAACGCCTAATCGTTTCATACGGTTCCTCCCTCTTTCCTCCGAATAAACATCGATCCGATCATCATTGTAAACGGGATGATGGCAATAAACAGGTAAGCTGCATATTCGGCCAAAGTATCCAGATGATGAATTGCGATCGGGGTCACCGGGAGCAGGGCGATGCAATACATTACAATTTTGACGTACAGCGCAAAATTTTTATGATCTTTCTGTTTAAACAATTGCGTCAGGCCCATAGAGGCAGAATAAATGTAGCTACTGATCGAGCATACAATTGTAATCGTCCAAATGGGAAGAAACAGTACGTCCGCCCGGTCTACGACATAAAAGTTAAGAGATTTGACCAAATAGATAACGGGTTCCGGGATTACCCGAAGCTGCTCTTGACTGAAAACCATAAGGCATGTAACAACCACAAACGTGTAAAAAAGTGTAACGAACAAATTCGACATGCTTACCACGAACAATTTCTTTTTGTCTGAACCATCAATCAACGGAAAAATAACAAGGATAACCTCGAACCCGTACATGGAAATCGTGGTATCTTTCGTTCCTCTCAAGATATTCCCGATACCTGCCTCCATGATTGGAAACATGTATTCGAAATGGGCTTGCGTTAAGCCATAGCCTACTAAAATGATCAATGGGATAAATAATCCAGATGACAAGGTAAAAAATCGGGCCAGTACAGTCAGTTTCTCCCTCGCCAAATATAATGTCATGAGGGAAAACAACCCCAGTAAAACCCACCTTGGGGTGGATTCCATCATCCAGTGCTGCAGTATTCCAATAGCGCTAAGCGTAACGTTTGCGCCAAGTAAAGTGAAATATGCGATATAGCAGATGATGAGCAGCCTGCCAATAAACGGCCCTCCCAGCCGGAGACAGATTTGAAAGAGATTAAGTCCAGGAAGTTTATGGAGCAGCACCCAAAACATCAATATAATGAGTTGGGTGATGACCCCTGTTATTATGACCGTAATGCCTGCCCCTCCCTTCGCACTTTCGGTGAGCTTGGAAGGTATCGAGAGAACCCCTACCCCAATCTGGGCTTGGATAATAAATAAAAATAGCTGCCTGAGCGACATCTTTTTTTCTGCTAGCATGAGGGGCCTCCTTTGACGATCATCGGTGCGTCAGTTATTTTTTCTGGAACCCTGTGACTTTTTACGAATGCTCCAAATCGGAAAACGCACGAACGTATCTTTTAATCCTTTGAATTTTAACGGGGACACTGGATAAATATACGGCTTGCCAAAAGATTCAAGCTTGCACAAGTGAACAAACAAGATGGTTAACCCAAATGAGATTCCGATAAAACCAAATAAGGCGGCAGCGATCATTAACGGGAATCTTGTGATTCGAAGCGCAGAGCTCATTTCAACGTTTGGAATAAGGAACGAGGATATGGCTGTTAAAGCCACGACAATCGTCATCGGGTATGATACAAGTCCTGCCTTGACGATTGCGTCCCCAATAACCAAACCTCCCACGATACCAATGGTTTGCCCAACACGGCTCGGCAGGCGTAGACCCGCTTCTCTCAGAAGCTCGAAAATGAGTTCCAGAAACATAGCTTCGACCAGCGGAGGGTAAGGAACCCGAGTCAACGAACCTTGAACCGTGACGAATAATTGAATCGGCAGCACATTGGAGTTAAAAGAAACAATGGCGATATAGATCGCAGGGAGCAGAAATGCCGTAATAAAGCTGATAAGCCTTATAAATCTCACAAAAGAGGCAATCATCCACCGGTTATTGTAATCATCCGGCGTTTGGTAGAAGTTAAAAAAGCCTGCCGGTACGATCAGAGCCGTAGGATCGCCCTCCAGCAATAGAGCGACATGTCCATCAAGCAGGTAAGCACATGTATGGTCGGGACGCTCCGTATTCAAATGCTGAGGAAAAACCGAATACGGACGATCCTCCTCCAATTCCTGTATGAACCCTGTCGACATGACGGTGTCAATAGAAATGTTGGTGAGCCTTTTCTCAACCTTCTGAATCAATTCAGGTTCTGAAAGGTTTTGCACATAAATCATGGCTACTTTTCTTGGCGCTGTATTGCCGATATTATAGTAGCGAACTGTAAGTTCAGGCGTATTGATTTGCCGGCGGATCAAATTCAAATTCACCGTCAAATTTTCGATAAAACCGTTGTGGGCTCCCCGTACGATTGCTTCATTATCCGGCTCGGCAATGCTTCTGTCGTGTATTGCCGGCGTTGTGAGAACAAAAAAATCCTGAGAACCTTCCGTAAAATAGAGGCAGCTTCCCTGCATCAACCCCTGGATACCTTTTTCCAAATTGCTGTTTTTCTCCACCCGCAGGGTCGTAAAGAGCTCTTGCAGGTTTTTCCCTTCTCCAAAGTTCATGGGCGTAATGATATTCCGCTCGATGAGTGGGGGATCAGCAAGGGATTCCAAATATATCAAGGCTCCGGGCGTGTCTTTGAAGGAATGGTTTCTTATTATCAGGTCATGGGTATGAAACAGCATGTTTTGAATGTGTTCCGTGTTCTGATCTAAGCTGCATGAAGCATTTGATGAAGCATTTGATGAATTATTCATGGAATATCGCCTGTCTTTCGGATTCTGTTTAATGGTAATTTTCCCAATCGGATGCAAAGTATTCCCTAATTCCAGATACTTTGCGGGGACCCCAAAAAATAACCCCACAAAGTGGAGTCCACGCTTCGATGCTTATTCCAGATACTTTGCGGGGACCCAAAAAAAAACGCATAAAAAAAAGCCGCGTTGTGTGCGGCTCTCCCGTGTTAGGAAGTGGATGCGTTTTTGAATCCGACGCAGCACTCTTCCCTTTTCATATAAACACCTTTTTTATAGACGGATTTGATAACAAAATGGACCCCCAGTTTCTTGTTTGTCCGGTAGATAAGCGAATTCACCTCATCGATTCCGACCAACTCGGTATGGTCAATGCAGCGTTCTGGCCATACATACTGCATGATCTCCTCTTTGGTGACAAAGTGATCCAGACGGCTGTGCAGCAGCTTAAAGAGCTGATACTCTTTTTTCGATAATGTCACATGCTCACTGCCGATCTGAATGCTTTGCAAATGATCATGCAGCCGAACCTCATGGTCCTGCAGCTCAGAGATCAAGTATTCGCGGGTCTCTTCGAAGTCGCTTTCGCTCTCCAGCTGCAGTCCTACAAGTCCGCTGACAAGCGTTAACTGATCTTCCGGTGATATCGGGTATTTTTGATGAGGAAGCAGGCGCTGACCGTTAAGCTCGGTACCGTTTTTGCTGCCCAAATCCTCCACATAAAGCTCGTTATGTATACGGTGAATGCAGCAATGCTGCTTGGATACCAGCTGGTTATAGATTGGGAGGATCTCCCGATCCATACCCGTATGCCTGCCGATCATAATGCTTTTTTCCTGTTCCAAATAGAGGAATGTGCCATGACCTTTCTGACCGGCCGTGTCCACGATGATTTTTATAGTTTCTGGCATGTTGAATCTCCCACTTTCCTTACCTCAGATTATCAAATCAGACGACTGCGGTCCAATAATGATAAAATCATCAGATTTGCTCCATTGTTTGTACTTCGGGCAACATTTATAGTCGAAGTGTAAAGTCTTCCCTCAACTATACTATCAGTCTGTAAATTATTTTTCAAAGCGAGGTTTTACCATGAGAAGAACTCAAGTCACCATGTACGGTCTGCTGTCTGTTTTGGCTGCCAGCGTGCTTGCGATGTATGTTTATTTTTTCGATCGTTTGGATGATAAACCGGATTCGGTCGTTCAGGCATATTTTCTTTCTTTGAAAGATCAGGATTTCGAGAAGGTATATAGCCTGATGTCTGTAGCGTCGCTAAAACAATCCGGCATGACTCGCGAACAGTTCATTCATAAGTATAAATCCAATTTACGCGAAATGGGTGTCTCCTCCATCGAGGTGAACGCCGGGACGCCTATTCAAACGGAATCAACATCGGATTACACGGTGGACTATTCCGTTGATTTACATACTTTTAGCGGTGAAATCCTAGAAAACCACAAACTGAAACTCATTCAGGAAAACAGTTCCACAGGGGGCAAGTGGAAAATTTGGTGGCGGCCCGAACTGATCTTTCCCTAACATGTATAAGGTGATAGAGTTGAATTGTCAAAATTCTGACGCATCTTCTTATAGTTATTCACCTGTTTGTCATTTTTTGATATAATCTTCTCGATTTAAACGTTATATATCTTATTGCAGGAAATGAGGAAATGAAAGTGTCTAAAATGATCAAGACCTTAACCATTGCCGGCAGCGATTCCAGTGGAGGTGCGGGCATTCAAGCCGATCTCAAAACTTTCGAGGAGTACGGAACATACGGCCTCAGCGCTTTAACTACCATTGTCACCATGGACCCGGACAACAGCTGGCATCATCATGTCTATCCGGTCGATGCCGCACTCGTTGCGGAGCAGCTCAAGACTGTATTCGCCGGCGGCCCTGTACACGCGATGAAAACTGGGATGCTTGGCAGCGTTGATATCGTTCGCGTAGCCGAAAAAGCGATAAAAGACAACAAGCAGACCAATGTCGTAATTGATCCGGTCATGGTCTGCAAAGGCGAGGATGAAGTACTCAGCCCCGAAAGTGCTGAGGCTATTCGTGATCTGCTCCTTCCGCTTGCGACCGTCGTAACTCCTAATCTGTTTGAAGCAGGTGTACTTTCCGGTCTAGGCAAACTTTCTTCCATCGAAGATATGAAAGAGGCTGCCCGCAGGATCCGTGAACTAGGAGCCCAAAATGTCGTTGTTAAAGGTGGCAAGGCCTTGGACGGAGAACAGGCGATTGATGTATTTTTTGACGGTTCAGACTTTACAATACTTGAATCCGCAAAAATCGAACCTGCTCATAACCACGGTGCGGGCTGTACATTTGCCGCCGCCATTGCAGGTGGCTTAGCTAACGGTTTATCTGTCCGCGAAGCTGTAACCAAAGCGAAAGATTTCGTAACAGCGGCGATTCGCAACGGTTATCCGTTCAACCAATATGTCGGCCCTGTCTTTCATGGCGGGTATCGCTTAGAACAGAACAAAGCTTAAATAGTTAAAGCCTCTTTCCCATACTTCGGAAGGAGGCTTTATATTGTTCTTTTTTACTATTACTTTACTATCACCCATTTAGTGAATGATTGCCAGGCAAAGCCTGTTTGTAACGCTTGGACAAAAACGCGAGGTATTTTTTCAAACCTACCCAGGAAATATAGGCGATACCTCCGATAATAGCCCCCACAACCAGAGCATATACCATGCTGAATTCCCTTGGCACTTCTACGCCCGGCGCGATCCCCATATTGATCCAGGGTACGCCCAATGTACGTAAGACTCCGGCAATGCCGATCAAAATCGTACAAAATCCAAAACCGTAAGCAACAGTTGCCAGTACTGGAATCACCATGACGCTTAGCAGGCCGGTAGCGCAATAAAAACCAATGATCGCAAACAGCTCTTTGATCGACTTGGCACCCTTTAGTCCGCTCATGTGTTCGCTTCGATATGCTTTCGCCAAATTGCGGGGATCACCGAGGCGCGCAAGAATTACCCTTTCCGGCTGACCATTGGCAATCCCCTCTGCTATATGGCTTTCGATTTCCATAACAGCATCCATTCTTTCTTCATCTGGCAGCTTGTCCAAGCACTTGTTTAATTTCTCTAGATAGTCCCTTCCATACGAGCTGATCATATCTTCTCTCCTCCAAACAATTGAATTTGTCCGACGCTACTACTGATTTTATTCCATTCTACCGACATCATATCCATCAATGCTCGTCCGGAATCGGTGAGACAGTAATACTTTCTTGGCGGTCCGGACTCCGATTCCTTCCAAAACGATTCTATGTATTTATCTTTTTGCAGCCTGCGCAGAAGCGGGTATAGTGTGCCTTCCGTTACAGAAAGCGGCTCCCATTGATCAAGCAAAGTCACCAGCTCATAACCATATCTTGGCTCCCGTCCGATAAGCTGTAAAATGCAAAACTCTAATATTCCCCTACGAACTTGAGAAGTCCATTCCGTCATTTCCATGCAACTGTCCCCTCCTTTCGCTATTATAATATCACCTAGTACTGTGTTCCGCAAGGTACCTTGCGGAAAATAGTCTGACTCGCAAGAGAATTGAAACCAAACAAAAGCCATCTCTATAACAAAATGTTGCGAAAATATATCCTTTCTTGGCAAAATGAACACCACAAATAAAAAAACCTGCGAAAAAATGCAGGTTTTTTGGGCCATATTAGTCATATGAGGCGGATCACCAAGAAAAGGCTCTATATCCGCAGGAATTTCTTCATTTGTATCTTTTAGCTGTTGAAGAAAGTGTACTTTTGCATTTCTTTACTTCTAGCAGGAGCCGATTATTTCCACCACTCATCAAATGGCGTTACAGGAAGCTCGCGTTTATGTTGGGTATTTTTAAAGCGCTTCTCGATTTTCTCCTGATCCTCCGGATCTAGTTCATGGCCAACAAGATATTCGTCGAGGACGTTATATTGCATTCCAAGCTCCGTCTCATCCGCTTGTTGAGGTTTGTTATCCAGGAGATCTGCGGTCGGCGTCTTCAAGTACAGCCGTTCAGCGGCTTTTAATTCCTGCAGCAGCTCACGTCCTTGTCCCTTGGTGAGACCAGTAAGCGGAATGATGTCGGCTCCGCCATCCCCGAATTTTGTATAAAAGCCCGTGATGGCTTCTGCCGCATGGTCAGTGCCCACGACGAGACATTGGCGTTCCCCGGCGATTGCATACTGAGCGATCATGCGCATTCTGGCCTTTACATTACCTTTATGATAATCGGACAGTGCATCCCCTGTTGTTTCAATATAAGTATTCGCCACAGCATTAACGGAATTTTCAATATTAAAGACAAGTGACTGATCCGGCTGAATAAAAGCCAAAGCCTCCTGCGCATCATCTTCATCCCGCTGAACACCAAACGGCAAACGGACGGCATAAAACGTGGCGTCGTACCCTTCGGTCCGGAGCTCTTCAGCTGCCAGTTGCGACAGACGCCCAGCTAGCGTGGAATCCTGTCCCCCGCTTATCCCAAGGACAAAACCTTTTGCTCCAGATTTTTTGCAATATGCTTTCAAAAAGTCAATCCTCTTCCGGATCTCCGCCTGTGCATTAATGACCGGTTTGACGTTCAGATCTTTCATGATTTGTTCTTGTGTGCTCATCATCATTATTCCCCTTTATCTGTATAGTCGATTGGCTTGGATGTAGTCATAGCAGCGATCCGGCATCAGATATCTCGGTTCTCCGCCTTTCTTAAACTCGTCGCGGATATAACTCGAACTGATCTCCATGGCGAGTCCTTTATCGATGAGATGGAACGTATGCCCATCGTCGGCATTCCGCAGGATGGGTGACTTACTGATCGCGGACAACATGTTAACCCCGTCCCTTGCCATAACGATGAATTTGTTTTCCTGAATCAGCTCTTCAGACTTCTTCCACTTGCCTTCGCCGATATCAAGCAACAAATCAGCTCCCATGATAAAGTAAATTTCGTCATTCGGAAATCTTTCCTTGAAATGCTTCAGTGTTAAGTAGGTTGCAATTTCCCATCCAGCCTGCTTCATTTCATAATCGTCAGCTATGAATTTATCATTGCCTTCGATCGCCATTACAATCATTTTCCAGCGGTGCTCATCACTAACATTCATGATTTTGTCGGGTCTTTTACTGGAACAGGGCAAGAAGATCACCTGATCCAGCTTACAGCGGTGGGCAATCGTGCTTGCCGTCCAAAGATGAACATTCGTAATGGGATCAAAGGATGAACCATATACTCCAATTTTAGTCATCTTGTCCTCCTTAGGCTTGAATCTGCCGGTTCACTTTTTGCTGGATTTCCCCAATCAGCTTCATTTTGTTATCCCAACATGCTTGACTCAAATTCACCGGATATTCGGCAGGATTCAAACTCCGCTTGTATTCATCCCATAGGACATCCATATTTTCTTTTACAAACGCTTGAATCTGCTGCAGGGTCGGCACTTGGTATACCAATTCGCCATCTTCGAAAATGATGTGATGAAGTTCTTTAGCTTCAAAATTCGTTACAAATTTCGCGATGAACGTATGAACGGGGTGGAACATTTTAAGACGGCCTTGTTGTTGCGGCTCTTCATGCTCTAAGGCAATGTAGTCCCCTTCAGACTTTCCGTTCGTTTTATTGACGATGCGAAATACTCTTTTTCTTCCCGGCGTCGTTATTTTCTCGGGATTTGAGCTGATTTTGATCGTATCGATCATTTCCCCGTTTTCATCCTCGATGGAAATCAGTTTATAAACGGCACCGAGCGCCGGTTGGTCATAAGCGGTAATAAGCTTCGTCCCTACACCCCATACGTCTATTTTGGCGCCCTGCGCCTTTAAATTCAATATGGTGTGTTCATCAAGATCATTGGAAGCATAAATTTTCGCGCTCTCGAACCCTGCCACATCCAACATTTTCCTAGCTTCTTTTGATAAATACGCTAGATCGCCGCTGTCCAAACGAATTCCTTTGAAGTTGATCCGATCACCAAATTCTTTGGCAACCTGAATAGCCGTTGGAACGCCGGAACGCAGCGTATCGTACGTATCTACCAGGAACACACAATCCGTATGGGATTTGGCATATTTGCAGAAGGCGGTATATTCGTCACGGTATGCCTGCACCATAGCATGGGCATGCGTCCCCGCAATTGGAATGCCAAATAGTTTACCAGCTCGAACGTTAGAGGTAGCATCAAAACCGGCCAGATAAGCAGCCCTTGTCCCCCATATGGCCGCATCCATTTCCTGCGCTCGCCGAGTACCAAATTCCATGGTGGTTTCATCCCCAGCAACCTGCTTTATGCGTGAAGCTTTCGTTGCGATTAGGGTTTGAAAATTAACAATATTGAGAATCGCCGTTTCGATCAGCTGCGCTTCCGCCAGCGGAGCTTCAATCCGCATGATCGGTTCATTGGCAAAAACAAGCTCACCTTCCCTCATCGAGCGAACTGTTCCGGTAAATCGGAGCGTAGCCAAATACGCAAGATAATCCTCGCTATAACCGTCTTCCTTTAAAAATGCCAGGTCGCTGTCCGAAAAACGGAAATCCCTGATGTAGCGGATCACCCGCTCTAGTCCTGCAAAGACGGCATAGCCGTTCTGGAACGGGATCTTGCGGAAATAGACTTCAAAAATAGCCTTGCGCTGGTGGATTTGATCCCTCCAGTAAACTTCGGTCATATTGATCTGATATTTATCCGTGTGAAGTCCGAGACTGTCATCTGCATAAAAAAATTCGGGTATTTGAACCGTTTGATGCTCCATGAGAAAACCTCCTTTTTAAGAACCCATTACTAAAATTAGTTCATGACATTGTGCGAGGTGGCCGCTGTGGGTTCGGATCGTTCTTTAAGGTCGTTGCCCGCCCCCAAATCTCTTGATTTTGTTTTTTTAATAAGGTAGAAATTCGGAGACAGCGTATGCTTCCGATGCTAGCTTTTCTTCGAAAAGCTTTCAGGCGAACGCTGCATATGCATCCGAAGTAGCTTTTTTTCAAAAGCTTTCAGCTTCGTAAGAATCGATACCGTCCCCTCCGCTACTTTCGATTTTTTTTTCTAGGACTAATCATGATGTCGAGCCTATATTATCGAATTTCCGCACCAAGCGAGCCCTTGAAATGCCGCAATGCCCAAACATGGCCCTCCGGGTCAAAGCTAGCTACCGCATCATGGTGTATCACCAGATCGAAACCTTTATTGTAAGCATCGACGGCAGTGTGCAGCACGCAAATGTCTGTACAAACGCCCACAAGATGAAGCTCGGTGATCCCTCTCGCCCGAAGTTGAAGTTCAAGATCCGTACCCGCAAAAGCGCTGTATCTTGTTTTATCCATCCAATAGACGTTTTCATTGGTTTTATTGTCTTGGTACACGTTCTCCAGAGCTCCGAAAAGCTTGCGCCCGGCGGTGCCTGCAATGTTATGCGGCGGGAATAGCTTGGTTTCGGGGTGGAACGTATTCCCCTCTTGATGCAGATCAATGGCGAAAACAACAAAATCTTGGTTTGCGATGAATGTTTTTGTGAGTTCTACAATTCGGTTTTCAATCACCTGCCCTGGCTCGCCGCAAGTTAAAGCTCCATCCGTAGCCACAAAATCATTCGTATAATCAATGTTGATCAATGCGCGTTTTTTCATGTCATCCATAAAAAATTTCCTCCTGTTGGGCTACAATACTGAAATTAATACTTGACAGTGTGCGAGGGTGACCGCTGCGGATACGGATCGTTCTTCCGATCGCTGTTGTCTCCAAATTTCTTGATTTTATTTTTAAACGGTAGAAATCCGGAGACAAAGGCGAACGCTCCGCTTCTTCAGAACGATTCCGTCCCCTCCGCTACTTTCGCTTCTTGTCACTATTATCGTGTTGAGCCCCTTTATACTTTTTTCGCATGATAAATCGAGTTATTTACTTCAATATCAACAATAAATCGGTACAATTGCGTCGGTTTTTTGGATGTACGCGACGTCTTTTTTCCCTCTACCTCTTGAATGAAAGGTAAAGTTTTAATTTTTCTGGCAAAAGCGGCGTCCAGAGCTATGGCTGAATCATTGGTTACGGTCAATAACACGGCCTGAAGCTCGGAGTACGTAAACTCCTCAGGCAAAAATTCCTTGGCCACCGTCGATTCAAGCAGCTTCTGCTTGATTACGTCAATCGCATCCCGGATGATACGGGCATGATCGAAAGCAAGATCCAAGTTTAGAACATCCTTCACAGGAAACAGTTCAACCTCACTTGCATCATCATTGGCTGCGCGGCTTGCGAGCTGATGCTCCGGGACAATGGCATAATGCGCGTTGGAAATAATCCACCCTCTTGGATCACGTCCCGGCGTATCATATACCCCGAAATGCTCGAGATGAATATGATCCACGCCCGTTTCTTCCCTGAGTTCCCTTTGCGCAGATTGAAAAGCGGTTTCTCCCGGATCAACAAAACCTCCCGGCAGCGCCCATTTTCCTGCTTCGATGTTGGGACGTCCTTCGCTATCCTGCATACTCCGTTTGATGAGCATAATATGAAGGTCCATTGCTGGCGGTTTGAACGCCTCCGTCTTCGCCGATAGAATCGTAAATACCGCAATATCTGAGGTGTATCCATCCGGCGTTCTGTATTTTTTTACATCGTATTGCTTAAGCGCTTGTTCATTGGACATTTACGCCTCGCCTCTTCTTCAAGATTGTAATTAACACTTAACATTTTGTTAATTGTATTATATTCACTAGCTATATCGTTGTCAACCATATTGTTCCATATTTATTTTGAGCAAAAAAATGCCCCAAGCAGCAGCGCTGCCCGAGGCATTTTCTACATATATGTGGTTATTACTCCGTAGCTAAGCTCTGACCTTCGTTTTCTCCTGTATTCTCATTCGAACCTGTGGCCTCCGTCGCCTCATTGGTCGACCGAAGCGGCAGCTCTTTCAGGAAAAACACCAGCACCAGCGCCACGACGAGTACAAGCGTACCAGTAAGAAATACGGTCGAAAGCGTCTGTCCCAATGCGTCACGGATACTGTCAATCATCTGTATAAACAGCGTTTTCGCTTCGTCTGGCAGCTTTGCCATCGTCGCTTCAATCGCCGGCTTGTTCATTAGCGCTTGCGGATTTGCGAATGTAAGCATATTTTGCGCCAACGCAGGGTCTACCTTGCTGAAGTCCGGAGCGCTAGAAGAATGTAGAGCATCTTTCAAATTTTTGGTCAGATTGTTGGACATAACCGTTCCCATGACAGCGATCCCGATCGTACCTCCAAGGTTGCGGAACAACTGTGAGGAAGCCGTCACGACACCAAGCTCTTTATGTGAAACCGCATTTTGCGTAGCCAAGGAGAAAACAGGCATCCCGAGACCAAGACCGAGACCAAATACGATCAAGCTCACAATGGTTAATGCCAGGTTGTTCATGAAAATCATGATCGTCATACCCATAATCATGATCGGCATCCCGATCAAAGCAAATCTTTTGTATTTGCCTGTTTTGGCAATCAATTGACCCGTAATTGCACTCATAATCACCATGCAAATGGACATTGGTAGTGTGACATATCCCGCATAAGTCGGAGATATGGCCAACACCCCTTGAACATAAAAGGAAATGTAAATCATGGCTCCCATCAAGCCAAAGTTCATGATGAAACCAATAATATTCGAGATCGTTACAACGCTGTTTTTAAATAAATGCAGCGGCAGAACCGGTTCCTTCGCCTTAGTTTCAACGAAGATAAATATCAACGCCGATATGAAAGAAGCCCCAAGCATACTGAGAATTTGCCAAGATCCCCACTTGTATTCCGTACCCGCCCAAGAGAATGCGAGCAGTAGCGGAACAATTGTCGTCGTCAGGAAAAGTGAGCCCAAATAGTCAATGCTCTGTCCTTTCTTACGGTCAACTTTAGGAAACAGCATCATAATCAATACAAATGCAACGATCCCCAGCGGAAGGAAAATCCAGAACAACCAATGCCAATCAATATGATCGACCAAATACCCGCCAAGTGTTGGCCCAAGTATGCTTGAGAAGCCAAAGATGGCTGTCATAAATCCCATCCACTTGCCGCGCTCACGCGGAGGGAACAAGTCACCGACGGCTGTAAAAGCGGTCGACTGGATGATGCCCGCACCAATCCCTTGAATCCCACGGTAAAAAATAAAATGATGAACATCCGTAGATGTGCCCGTTAAAAAAGCCCCTAACATAAAAATTAATATACCGAAAAGCAAAAAAGGCTTGCGGCCATACATATCCGACAGCTTGCCGACCAGGATGGTCGCAATCGTGGATGTCAATAAATAAATGTTGATCGTCCATGTATAGTAGTCCATACCATCAAGAATCGCAATAATTCGCGGCATCGCAGTACTTGTAATCGTCTGGTTGATCGCGGCAAAAAACATCGCGGACATAATAGCGATCATGATCGTAATTTTTCGTTTATGCGTTAAATGCTCCATATACTGTGCAATTCACCTCTAACATTCAGTTTGATCTATATTCAAAAGCATAGATGAGAAAATTCTTCTCAGATGCTGTATATCTTCTTCCGACAAGACACTGAAAAACTCTTGAATGACTTCCTTCTGGTCTTCGATCATCTTGGAGGTGATCTTATGTCCTTCCTCGGTGATTTTGGTATAAACCACCCTTCTGTCCTTTTCTGCCCGTTCGCGTTCCACATAACCTAAAGCGATTAGTTTATCCGTAAGACTTGTAATAGCCGGAGAGGTTAAAGCAAGTGCTTCTGCAAGCTCCGAAACCTTCTGGGGGCCTCGCTTCATCAGAATATAAAGGACCTGAGACTGGGGAAACGTCAGATTGTATTCGGTGGTACTAATTTTCTTCCATTCCTTCGATATATTTTTCAGTAAGGCGCGGTACATCGCTGCTACTTCAAAAAGCTGTTCGCTTCTAGCCAAACTGAGAACCTCCTTCGGATAATTTTATATTGAAGAATAAAATAATTATTATTAAATTAATAAATGTATAATAAATAACGATCTAATCATTAAGCAACTAAGCTATATTAATCCCTTTTTACTTTACAAGTCAAGCGGATTTTAATTATGAGTATCGCGTTTGAAACGATTGACCTAAAGAAAAGCCTTGAGATTTCCTCAAAGCCCAGATTGTCGAGAAATCCTGTTCCTCTGAAAAAGGAAGGGATTTTCTTGCTTTCCAAGGCTTCATGAGCTTTTTTTAATTCTGAAATGCGCCTAACGAAACTGGGGAGTGTTATATTCACAAAAATGATGCGGATTTAAATTTAACGAAACTACTGATCGTTATTTGAATGAAATATGGCCGAATGAACCGCTTTTGAACTAAATAGCGTTTCCCCGTTTCGTTAGAATATTTAGAAGTTCATTTTCACCTAGATAACGATTGTGGGTTTCGTTAGCCTAAACCTAATGGAGTTAGACTAAAAAGTAAACACGCTATAATGGCGACCTACCTGTTACAATAAAAATAACAACAAAGGTCGAGGAAAGCTTGACTCAAGTCCATTATTCTGCGTTATAAAGGTAGCTGAATCCGCGTAAACACTGCTAATATAATAGAATACATTACAAACCCTCTATTCTTATATACGTATGAATACAACGATTGAAATTAAAGGAGAATTACATGTCGAACTTAGAGAATGACGCCTTCCGAATAGATCGGACCGATCTGCAAGCTGAATGCGAAAAATGCTTCGGCCTTTGCTGCGTAGCTCTTCCCTATTCAGCATCAGCTGATTTTGCATATGATAAGGAAGGTGGGAAACCTTGTCAGCATTTGAAATCGGATTTTCGTTGCAATGTACATAACAGCCTCAGGGAACGAGGTATGCGTGGTTGTACGGTTTATGACTGCTTAGGAGCGGGACAAAAAGTATCGCAGACGACCTATGGCGGACGCGATTGGCGGCAAACCCCGGAGACTGCACAGCAAATGTTCGACGTGTTCCCGATCATGTGGCAGCTTCATGAGCTGCTGTGGTATTTGACGGAAGCGCGATCTAAGGAAGCTGCCCATCCCATCCATGACGATCTCCAATCGGTGATTGAAGAAACAACCTCTCTCACTCTCCAAAACCCTGAATCTCTCCTGAAAGTAGATATGAGCACATATCGCGCAGGTGTGAATGTCCTCCTCCTTCGGGCAAGTGAACTCATAAGGGAAGAAGGCCGCCTACAAAATAAAGGGGCGCTTGGGTGCAAGAAGATTCCAGATCGGGGGGCCGACCTGATCGGTGCCAAACTTAAAGGGGCGGATCTCCGGTATCAAAGTTTACGTGGAGCTTATCTCATTGCGGCAGATCTCAGAGAAGCTGATTTACGGACGGCCGATCTGATTGGAGCGGATCTACGGGATGCGGATCTAAGAGGCGCCAATCTTATGGAAAGCCTCTTTCTAACCCAGGCTCAGATTAATGCGGCGAAAGGAGATGCCAGCACAAAAATTCCGGCTTCTCTCTCCCGTCCTCCGCATTGGTCTGCATAAGGAATACACGTGAAAGATAACCCGTTATCAAGGCGCGATCAAAAAATAAATAGATTATTCGATTTGCCGAAAGTAGCTTAGGCGACGGGCAGTTTCCGTGCAAATCTGGTTCACTATTTTTTGATCGCACCAAGAACAACATCTCAGAAAAAGATAAAGACCTGCGCCGATGGAACATCGACGGCAGGTCTTCGTTTTATAATCTATTTTCCTTGCTGCTCGCAGTTAAGAAAGTAGCCACAACTGTATAAATTAGACGAGTACTCTTACGAATAAAACTCATGCAGTTCCAGATGCATAAATTTCTCCGCTTCCTCCCAGGCAACGCTAAATCCTTTACCCTTGGAACAAAAAATTGAGGAGGACGTATATTCGGGATCTGCGTCCTTATTGTAATTTTTGGCGGCGATGACATCCTCGCTGCTGTTGCATGGCCGATATCCGCCTAATCGGAGCGTGATCGCCCCCTTGCCTTTCGTGATCGCAGCGAGTTCAGCGGCATAATTCATAAACGTCGCTACAGGCGCATGTCCGATGAGCAAGGCCGTCCCGTTACAAATATCGGGAGGTTCGAAGCTGCCTTGAGCCTGTTGTATATCCGACATCACTCTGCCAACCTGATCAGCCCCTACCTTTAACTTGAATTCGTAATACGGCTCAAGCAGCCTATTGTCAGCCTTTTCAAGACCTTGTCTAAGCGCGCGCAGCGCGGCTTCCCTGAAGTCTCCACCGGACGTATGCTTGTTATGGGAGCGTCCCGTCAGAAGCGTCACGATGATGTCCGTCAATGGAGAACCAGTCATCAAGCCACGATGCTCCTTCTCCGTAATATGTTGTCCGATCAAGTTTTGGAAGCCGATGCTGAGATCGTCTGGATGACATCTGTTTACGAAAGTAACACCGCTGCCTGCAGGGCCTGATTCGATTTTCAAATGAACCTCGGCATAATGCCCAAGCGGCTCGAAATGGCCGTATCCAACCGTAGTATTCGCGACCGTTTCCTTATATAAAATCTCTGGTTTCCCAAACGTTGCCCGAAGATCGAAACGGTCAAGCATGACCTGGGCAAGCACTTCAAGCTGTATAACTCCCATGACATGGATATGAAGTTCTTGCAGCGCTTCATCCCACCGGACCCCGAGCGATGGATCCTCCGCGTCCAATATCTGAAAACAGCGGAGTACTTCGCGAACCGGAAGGGACGGATCATATAAAACCTTTGATTTCAGCGCGGGAATAAGCTCGTAGGGCATTCGCTCCTCCAGCATCCCCAGGCCGGCACTCGCCGGGGCGCTGGATAATCCGGTCACTGCAACCAATTGCCCAGCGCAAGCTTCGTCAACCATGAGATATTTTTCCCCGTTATATACCCGAATTGAAGTTATTTTCTCCTGTATCCGTTCTCCCGTACCGCCAATATAAGTCAAATCATCCCTTACAGCCAGCTTTCCCTGCAAAAGCTTTAAATGAGTCAGCCGAACTCCCTGCGGATCATGCCGGATTTTGAACACCCTCGCGGCAAAAGGCCCGCTTGTATCATATTCAGTCTCCGTTAGCAGCTCCAGATTGGCAAGGAATTCTGCAATGCCCCGGTCCTGTAACGCGGATCCGCACATAACAGGAAAAATGCGGCGCTTTTTCACTAAAGAGATGATAGTTTCCACAATTAAAGCTGGCTCAGCCTGTCCTTCCAAATACATGTTCAGCAGGTCTTCATCACGCTCTGCGGCGAATTCGGCTATTTCCTCTCCGACCTTATCCACCAAGGCGTCTGTAATGAACATGGCGTCCTTTGTCAGCTGAAGATGGATCTGTGCGAGTACGGCTGAAGCATCTGCCCCTTCCCGGTCCATTTTATTGATAAAAAACAATACAGGTATATTGTATTTTTGCAGCAGCTGCCAGACCGTCTCGGTATGCCCCTCGACTCCTTCGACCGCGCTCACAATGATCACGGCATAATCCATTGCCTGTACCGCGCGCTCCATCTCCGCTGAGAAATCGACATGCCCCGGAGTATCGATTAAATAATAGGTAGAATCTCCGTATGGCATGATCGCCTGATCCGCGAAAATAGTAATGCCTCGGGCTTTCTCCAGTTCGTGACTGTCCAGGAAGGCATCCTGATGATCCACTCGCCCCCGGCTGCGGATGCTGTTCGTATGATATAGGAGCTGCTCCGCAAATGTCGTCTTTCCCGCATCGACATGGGCAAGCAGCCCAATGGTTTTAATGATATCCCCCATGTAAATTATCACGTCCGTCTGATATGATTTCTTTATTGATTCTCGGTCAATATTGGGATTAGTTCTTGACATTGTGCGATGTGGCCGCTACGGTTACGGATCGTTCTTCCAATCGCTGTTGTCTCCAAATTTCTTGATTTTGTTTTTCATAAAGGTAGAAATTCGGAGACAAAGGCGACCGCTGCCGCTTCGTAAGAATCGATTCCGTCCCCTTCGCTACTTTCGCTTTTTTTTCAAGCACTAATCATGATGTTGAGCCCGATTCTCTTTACATGAGTATATCAGAAATGACGATGACAATTTCATTACTTTACGGGTGTCAGCGTCTTTTTCCATGAATCCTTTAGAGATACACTCCGGTTGAATACCCACTCGGACGCTGACGAATGCTTGGTGTCCAAACAAAAATAGCCATGTCTTATAAATTGATAGGTCACACCAAAACTCGCATCTTGCAAATACGGTTCTAGAATGGCCTGTTTCATTTCAATCCGTGAATCCGGATTAACAATTTTATCCCAATCGTTATCCGATTCCAAAATCACAGCTTCTTCTTTTAACAACTTATCGTATAAATGGATTTGGGCTGGAATCCCGTGTTTGGCCGAAACCCAATGAATGGTTGACTTCACCTTCCTCGCATTAAATCCCGAGCCGCTTTTGGTCTCTGGATCGTATGTGCAGTACAGTTCCTTCACTTTCCCCGTTAATGGATCTTTCACCACATGCTCGCATTTCAGAAAATAAGCGCCTTTTAATCGGACCTCAACTCCCAGAGACAAACGGAGAAAGCCAGCAACCGGTTCTTCCATGAAATCCTCCTTTTCAATATACAACTCTCTGGAAAAAGGCACTTCCCTGCTGCCCAATGTTTCATTATTTTCGTTATTTTTTAGCTCAAGCATTTCGGTTTCAAGATCCGGGTAATTCGTAATAATCACCTTTAAAGGTTCTAGAACAGCCATAACACTGATGGCCTTTTCCTTCAAATCCTGGCGGATAAAATGTTCTAGCATCGCTGAATCAACCATGCTGTTCTGTCTAAATACTCCAATCTCCTCCAAAAAATTCTGAATACCTTCCGGAGTTACTCCCCTGCGTCTGAGTCCTTTTAAGGTAGGGAGTCTAGGATCATCCCAGCCATCGACATATCCCCTTTCGACCAATTCCCGCAAATATCTTTTGCTTGTCACGAAGCCCGATATATTTAACCTTCCAAATTCTCTTTGCTTTGGAGGTCCCACAACCTCAAGCTCGCTCAGCACCCAATCATACAGCGAACGATGATCGATAAATTCTGCGGAGCAAAGCGAGTGGGTAATGCCTTCGATCGAGTCCTGAATCGGATGGGCAAAATCGTACATTGGATAAATGCACCATTCATTTCCGGTACGGTAATGCTCAGCATGAATAATCCGATACAGCACAGGGTCTCTTAAATTAATGTTCGGCGCGGACATGTCAATTTTGGCACGTAGAACTTTGGATGAGGAAGGAAAGTTCCCCGTTTTCATTTGCGCAAACAAATCCAGATTCTCTTGGGCGGATCGGTTACGGAAAGGACTATCCTTGCCGGGTTCTGTTAATGTTCCCCTGTATTCCGTCATTTGTTCAGGTGTTAGATCGCACACATACGCTTTTCCTTTGCGAATCAGCTTGACGGCGGCCTCATAATATTGCTCCGAATAATCTGAACCGAAATACACAGGCGGCTTTATCCCCAGCCATTCCATATCTTCTCGGATCGCTTCCACATACTTCGCATCTTCTTTTAAAGGATTGGTATCATCAAAGCGAAGGTTAAACGTTCCATTAAATTTTCTTGCGATGGAATGATTGATGTGGATCGCATAGGCGCTCCCAATGTGCAGGTAACCATTCGGTTCAGGAGGAAAACGGGTAGCGACAGGTCTACTATAAACGCTGTTTTCCACGTCCTCTTTCACCAATTTTGTCAAAAAATCACTTGCTTCTTCTCCATTTTTCTTCGAACTCATACTTCAGAACCTCCTCAAATAATTTTAGTGTTATTGAGAAACAAAAAAATCCCGCCTCCAAGACAAAGTCTTGAGGACGAGATTTGGTTTCGCGGTGCCACCTCTATTCGCG
This sequence comes from Paenibacillus sp., assembly GCA_031254035.1. Lineage (GTDB taxonomy): Bacteria > Bacillota > Bacilli > Paenibacillales > Paenibacillaceae > Paenibacillus_AQ. Next base: position 10,022 of record JAIRVF010000051.1, on the reverse strand, counting down.
GAAATATCGCCATTTCCGCCTCTTCAGGTACGGCAATCCCAAAGATTGCTTATACCCTAGCTCTATAACAGGAGCTCCTGTCGCACCATCCCTAAAGTCGGCTTTTGATCAGCCACTTTAAGTTCCGATGCGCCGCTCAGAGGCTTGTTTCAATGAATATGTTCCTGCTCCTTTTCAGCTAACCGGAGCTCTCTGTAGGGAATATAGTTTCATTTACTCTTCTCATCATCGCGTTTAGCATTTGGTAAATATTATCATCAAACTTTCCAAAAGTAAACTAGGTAATATTTTCAATTCCTGCCGGGCCATTTAGTTACGGAAATGTTGGATTAAGCTACATTTATTTTGATCTGATTTGGCAAAGCTTATCACGTACAGTAAAGTACCAACTCTTTCAAACAAAAATAAAAACCAGCTCCAAAAGAGCCGGTTATATGACGGGCTGTATTAACTTTTAACATTCATTTGAATCAGGCGTTTTAAACCGGAGAATCCTGTTTTTTTGCTTGGCCTTTCTTCATAGCCCCAAACAAGGCAATAACCCCAAACATCGGGATCACGAAGTAACAAACAAGAGTTAGATAAAATACGCCGTTCGAGTTCATATGGAGTCCAAATGCGATCGCCAAACCAATCAACAACATGGCGTTCATTGAATTCGCAATTAACATTTCATGTTTCTTACCAAAAATTAGCACTCCGATTAACGCCGCGGTGAACAATACAAGAATCAACGTGGTCATGGATAACTCCTCCTCAATCCGATGATGCTTTATCATACGCTCTGATTTCGCATCTATTCACAATTTGGACACATTTAGGTTATCTCAAAGATACCACATTTAAGCAACGGTGAAAAGGCTTTCATAAAAATAGGTAAAATTTGAAGCACCGACATAAAAAAACACCCAAAGATAACGGAATCAACCAGTTCTCTCGGATGCTTCTGATGATGCAGGCACAATAAATACGTTCTTTATTTTAACAAACCAAACAGTGGCATAATTGTACGCACCACGTTCATTCCAATTCGAATATTCGGTATGATTTGACCGAAGAAACCAAACATCCCGCCTCCTCCGCCTTCTCTGGAAGCGCCTCCCCTGGAAGCGCCGCCACTTAACGCTCCTCCTAGCAAGCCTCCTCCCCCAAATAATGCACTTAAAAGACCGGATACTTGGGCTTTATCTCTGTTTTCCAAAATCGAAGTTTTCAGCATATGATTTGCTTGTAATCCGGATAATGTAACACCTTGGCGATCGAAGCTGTTGACCGTACCGATATAGCTTCTTCCATCCTTCAAAATCACAAGCACAGGCTTTCCATGATATTTGGACGATCGGCTTTTCTGTTTCTTCTTTTTAGTAGGCATCTTTTCTCACCTCACAATCCAATGATTAGACGCGATCAAAAAATAGTGAATCAGAGTTGTACCAAAACAGCTCATCGCCTTAGCTACTTTCGGCCAATCGAATGATCTATTAATTTTTTGATGGCGCCTTAATGAGCAGGTTTTGCAAATTTCGATTCATAGCCGCTCCCGGACACGATGTTTGCAAAAAAACATTTTGATCTTAGTGGGACAGAAAGTCGTTCATTGGATTTTGCAAAGTCCTTAGATAATAATCTATTCTCATTTTTGCGATATTCTTGTGTCTTTGTCCGATAAAATTCGATCATACAAATGATCTTGCTGAAAGGTGGAATTCCATGTTAGGATGTAAATAATTTATGAAAAACAGAGGGTTACGTGTGGTTGATCAGTATATCCGAGTTAGATCTTTTTGCAAATAACATAATTGCAAAAAAACTCTGCCTGTGAGCGGAGGACTTCGGATTGGTCTGCCATTTTTAAAGGTAACCCTATATTTCATTTCATGTCGTAGAGCAAGGTCTGCCTCTATTTTGCATGATCGCATTGCTCTAGCTACCTTTAAGAATCATTTTCATATCGGAATGAGCAGGAACGTTGGTGTTACCGGTCAGATGCATTGATTTACCGGTTTATCGATGAATCGGCAGCATTCCGAATATGGTCCAAAATCCAACCATCTAGGACACCGTTGTCCTTATCGTTCGTGTGGTCCTCCGTGAACTCAAACACAGGCAGTCAGCCTGTGTTTTTTTGTTGCTTGTAATAAGCTTCATCATCTTGAGGTTAGGAGGGTTACGTGTGGTAGATCAGTATATCCGGGTTAGAACTTTGTGCATCCGATAAAATTTGCCAAAGGCTTTGCTCTGTGCAGAGGACTCAGGATAGGTCTGCCCTTTTTTACAGGTAACCTCCTTAAACGATCGATTGTGAAGAACCTTCATGAACCGGATCACGCCATCCGTATATGATTTCCATCCTATCAAGGGACGGTATTATGCCAATGCCTACTCCCTCGGATAAAGAGATGGATGTCTTCCTTCGTCTTTTCAGCACACAGCTCAGCCAGTTTTCGATTATAAATTGCTGGGTAACGGAGGGATTCATCTATGTACAAACACAATCGCGGACTTTCAGGAACACCTAAACGTGAAGGAAAACCCGATTTAAGAGCGCAGCATCTGCTGCACAATAAACAAGTGATTCAGGAAATGGTAGACTATGCAGGATTAACGTCCATCGATACGGTATTGGATCTGGGTGCAGGGAAAGGCGCAATCACATTCCACCTGGCAGAAACGGCTGGCAAGGTGGTGGCAATTGAAAAAGACGCTGCTTTTGCCGAAGCTCTCAGACGAAAAGCAGAAGAATACGCAAATGTTGCGATCGTTGAAAGAGACATCCAACATTCCTATCTTCCCAAGAAACCATTTCATGTCGTCGCCAACATTCCCTTTTTTATCACAACACCTATTCTGGAGAAGCTCCTGAACCCGCCGGTTTCTTCTTTTCAAGGAGCGGTACTCATTGTCCAGCATGGAGCTGCCAAGGGATTTACCAACCGCTTCATACGCAGTCCGCGTTTGCTCAAATGGCGGATGTGGTTCGATATAGATCTGGTGAAGATGGTGCCTAGGCGTCACTTTTCTCCCCCGCCCCGCGTCGATGCAGCGGTTCTTCGAATTCGCAGAAAGAAGACAGCCGAAATTGATCTGCGCCACCATCATACCTTTGAGGGACTGGCGGAATATGCCCTAAAACACCCGGAGCTTCCGGTTTCCGGAGCATTGCAGGGAATTTTTACTCCACCACAAATGAAACAGCTAATGATAAGTTTGAAGATTGACCGGCATGCCCCCATTTGCTCGTTAAATGAACTTCAGTGGGGAATCGTCTTCCATACGATGCTGGAACGGGTGCCGTCCTTCCGTTGGCCTAAAAGAAAAAAGAAATCGCATAATGGAGTACGATCATCGGGGATGTAATTCGTCATTCGTCGGGCACGTGACCATAAATTTCTGTAAATACAACGACAGCGGAAGGGTCTGCCCTTCCGCTGTCGCTATCGAATATTGATAATATACATACTGATATCATTTGATGCTTAAGGTGACTAACGGCACTTGGTCTAGACGTTTTTGTTATCGATCCCCCATGCATTCATCGCTATTTCGTAAGTCCTGATGCTTTTATCAATCAAAGGTTTTATTCAATCCATAAACTCGTCTCGGCGATCTCCTGTCCATTCACGAGCAGCACGATCCGATGCTCACCCGGATAATGGCGCCTTGTCGTCAAATCCGCCCAGCTGTGCTTGCGATCACCCTTCAGCTGTGAACCGCCAGGAACAGTCTTATCCGAAAGCAAAAACAATTTACGGGAAGCCTGCCCATTCGATTTTACAAAATAGATGCCATATTCAATTCGAATACGTACAGTAGACCCTTCCCGAATATGGAGCTCATAATGAAGCAAACTGCTGCCGCCAATCGGCAGGACCTGGGGTCGGGCGGACAAGTTAGCCGAGATCGCAAGCGGGTGCTCATCATTCGAATCGGAATATCCAAAGAGTTTCATTACTTCGGGATCAGCCTTACGGATCAAGGTCCGGCAGGCATGTCTCACAATCCAATTCGTATCCGGGTTGCTGCCGAGCCAACGCTTGGCGATGCCAAGTACTGCTCTAGGATGGTCTTTGGCGATATCATTCAGATTGTTGGCGACACTCTTGCGGACATACAGCGAAGTATCTTCCTTCAGCTGTTCCAATATCGGAAGCACGGGGGAAGGATCCTGTTTAAACATTTTTAGGGCTTGCCCCCAAGGCAAACGTGGTCTACAGCCCTCGCTCGCCAGACGTCTCACATGCTCATTTGGATGTTTAGACCATGCAAGCATCTGATCCATCATACGTTCAGGTTCGCGGATAATAAATGGCCTGACCGCAAATTCAGCAGAAGATCTCTGTGTGAATCTTTCCAAAGCCTGCATGGATAGATTCCAATCTTCTTCAGCTTGTCCGTAAACTTCAACAAAATCTGGAAAAAACAAATACGGAAATCCGACACATTTCTCATCGATCTGGAACAAGATACCCAGTGCCTCTTCATAGGAAGCCGGCAAATATTCGCCTAGCGTTTGACTTATTCGGCGAGTTCTCGCTTTGAGCGCAAGCTCCTCCCAAGTGTCATCCATGATTTTATTTATGAAACCTTCAATCTCAAAGGCCCCGTATGCTTCCTTTACCTTCTCTCCGAAATCTTGAAGAAATTCCATGTTGTACATCGATTTTAGTGCTTCCGCCATAATCTTCTCCTCATTAAATGTGAACATTTGTTTTCCTTAAATATATCAATAAAAAAAGCGAGTGTATAGCCTCTGCTACATACCCGCTTCTTATCCGCATCATACCGCTTCAATATTTCTGAAAATATGGTCAATTCCGCAGCTTTTCCTGCTGTTCCATGTAATCGCGCATTTTAAGCATATAATCCGGAGCATCCATAGGATCGCTTGCTATCATTTCGATGATGCATAACCTGCGGCCGCATTCGGTTTCGGCCCGGTTGATCGCTTCATCCAGCTCCCCATTGGTATGCACAGTTACCGTGAAAGCATCGCCCCCGAAAGCTTCGGCCAGCTTCGTATAGGACCATTTCGGAACCTTGTTGTACGTCTGATTTTCGGTTTTTACATTTAAATATTTTTCGATGGTATATCCGTCGTTGTTCAGGACAAAGATAACCGGCTTGCAGCCATAATACAGCATCGAGCTGATTTCCTGAGCCGTAAGCTGCAAGGAACCATCCCCTGTAAAAAGTAATATACGTTTTGTAGGCTCCGCAATACATGCCCCGTATGCTGATGGTGTAGCATAACCGATCGACTGCCATCCACCTTCGACAATATAGGTTACACCCCGTGGCAGTTTAATTTGCCCCATTCCATAATAAAATGTCCCCGTCTCAACAACAACGATGTCCCCTTCTTTAAGCAACCGCTGTAAACGGGGATAATACGATACCGCTGAGAGCAACTCATCGGGTTGACCTACCAACCTATCGTATGGGCCTGTACCCTTAGAAACCGTACCTTGCAGCTTGTATCCAGTACTTTGCAAAGCAAGCAGGATGTCCTCTGCCAGCACATTCAGGTATTCCGCTTCTCCGACTTTTGCCTTGTCAGGTTGGACCTCTATGAGCTGAAGAGGATTCAATTTTGCTGTAAAATCAGCCGTATTGCTGTCTGCCCAGACCAATCCAACGGCAATGACGCAATCCGCATTTTCTACCGTATTCCGTACTTCCGAGCTGCCAAAATCCCCTCCATACACTCCGATGAATAACGGATGGCTTTCGTCGAAAGCACCTTTACCGAACATGGTAGACGCAACCGGAACGTTCATGGATTCAGCAAGTTTGCGTATGTATTCCTGCAGATGAAACCGCTGCGTTTTGACATCCACCAGCAGTACCGTCTTTTGAGCTTGATTTAACATCAACTTCATATGATCTACTGCAGCCTGCAGCGTTTTCGGATTCGTCATTACTTTTGGCATAGCGGCTTTTTGATGAGCCATGACCGGTTTCATCACTAAATCATCGGCTACGACCAGATAGACCGGTTTCCTCTTTTGTTTGGCAATGGATATGGCATTGGGAATTTCGATAGCCGCATTTTCGGGTGTAAGCACTGCTGTATAGGCGGTAATAGGTTCATACACTTTTCGAAACACGTCATAATCGCCATCCAGCAAGGTATGATGCATCAGTTTCCGCGCTTTCTGTGCGGTATCCGGCGGCGAGCCGACAATATGGATGATCGGCACATGCTCGCTGTTCGCCCCGGCAATTGCATTGCAAGCGCTCATTTCACCAACGCCAAAAGTCGTAATTAGCGCGGACATTCCCTTCATTCTGGCATAACCGTCTGCGGCATAACCGGAGTTCAGTTCATTCCGACCATTGATAAATCGTATTCCCGCATACCGTTCAAGCGTATCCAGCAAGGAAAAATTATAATCACCGGGTATGCCAAATATCTCCGTGATCCCCTCCTGCTTCAAACAGTCAAAAAGGTATTCACCTAATGTCTTTGAGATCGTATATCCGGTTTGAATTCCATTCATTTGGTTTTCCATCAGAAAGCCTCCATAATCCGGGTCGAGAATTACATTCAATATAACGTTACCCTTTTGGGAAGGACTTATTCGATTGGAAATTTACTACGCATTCATAACCTTCTTATTCACGGATTTTTGCTTTTCACGTCCGCCAGCCTTAAACACGATGATGCCTCCAACGACGACCAGTACACCGACTAGCTGTTTAAACGTAAAATCTACTTTTTCCAGGCCCAACCATCCCATCGAGTCAAATAATAAAGCAAACCCAAGCTGCGCACACATACTGATCGAAATCCCAAACGTAGGACCGAGACGTTCAATCCCTTGTACCATACAGGTCACTACGCCCACGCCGATCAAGCCGCTGAAACAGTACCAGAGCTGCATATGTTCCAGATGAAAGAGTGCTCCACCTTCAAACACCAAACCGAGCGTAAAAGAAGCTGCAAAACCCAAACCCAGCACTAAAGTGGTCGTTCCCCAGTTTCCGACATGTACATTCACTCTATTGTTAAATATATTTTGCAGACTGACGAGTAAACCGCCCAACAATGCCAGTAAAAGTCCCAAAATCATTGCTCAACTCTCCTATTTCACCATGATATTATTCGTAAATACTGTGACCGGCGATTGTGATCAACCGCTCCTTGTCTTTAACATGAATGAAGCCTTTACTGCGCTCTAGAATACCTTCTTGGCAAAGCTGCAGTATAACCCGGTTCAGATGCCTATAGCTCGTTCCGATTAAATTCGCTGCATCCCGAAGTTCGGATGTGCTCAGATTTCCTTTAAATAGCGCATCGGACGGATCAAAAGACACCGAAAGAATATAACTAGCAAGTCTCACCTCGACAGGGTACATCAGATTAAAGCTGAGCGCGTTCGACTTCATATAAAACTTTTCGGTAATGATTTTCAATAAAAATTTCAGCAGCGGCGTATGGTCCTTCCCGTGCATTTTTAGCCACTGTTGATGAATCGCGATTATCCACACCGGCGATACTGCTTCGACCGTATTGATAAAGTCCGCTTCCTGAATGTACTCAATGTCGCCGATCACTTCGAGTGCCGTTTTAAAAGAGATGATCAGCATTTTGCCTTGCGTAGAGGTGTTGAAAACTTTGAGCTTCCCTTTAACAAGAATATACAAATACCGAGACGGCTCCCCTTGGGAACAGATCAGTTCCCCTTGATCATAGTTGTACAGGTTCATATGCGAAATTAACGGTTCATTAAAAATGGCATCCAGCCCATGCATATTTATAAATTCCGCCAGCAACGAGCGGTCCATAATTTCTTTCATGAATGAGATCCCCCAGCCTTCAAGTGTTCATTTACCGGGTTAATTATACGTTTAAAATTTCAGAATCACCACACCTGCAACCATCATGGCAATGCCGATAAACTGAGGAAGCTTCATTTTTTGTTTTTCCAAACCAAACCATCCGAAATGGTCCATAAGGAAGGTTAGGCCCAACTGGGCGATTAAAACAAGTGCAACGGTAAGGGTAACGCCAATATGCCTAATGGCTGTCACATTACTGAAAATAATAACGGCCGCATAAGCTCCTGCACTCAAATACAAAGGTTTAACTTTTTTGAAACCCTGCCATTTGACATCACGCAGAATAAGCGTCACGATCAATGCGACGATAAAGCCTGTAAACTGGGTAAGCGTTGCCGCCTGCCAAGTGCCGATCCCTTGACTGATCCTAGCGTTGGCCACACCTTGTAGTGTAATAAAAGCGCCGCCTAAAAACGCAAAAATAATTCCTCTCATCTGACTTATCTCCTCAGCTTTTCTTATTTGATAATCATTAAATAATACATTCCGGTCCGAAAGAAAGGACATATGTCCCGGAATATTTTCTTTACCACGGCTTTGACCATGAGCTAAACTATGTTATGAAAAGCCATATTTTAGAAGAATGGCCCTCTTGTTTATAAAACAACTCCATACCTCCAAAGGAGACATGTTATTGTATGAGTCATCAACCCGTCAAAATCAAGGCGTTGCTAGAAGTGTTGGCTGTTTCAACAAAACTGGGACTGACCTCATTTGGGGGACCGATTGCCCATCTTGGGTATTTTCATAATGAGTACATACGAAAACGCCGATGGATGGACGAACGAAGTTATGCGGATCTTGTGGCGCTTTGCCAGCTTCTCCCTGGGCCAGCCAGCAGCCAGGTTGGAATCGGTATTGGGGTATATCGTGCAGGTCTACTTGGCGGATTGATCGCGTGGATCGGTTTCACGTTTCCTTCTGTCATTGCGCTAATCCTTTTTGCCTTTCTTTTGAAAGGGTATGATATCGGCAGCCAAGGTTGGATACACGGCTTGAAAATTGTAGCTGTTGCCATTGTTGCTCAGGCTGTATTGGGAATGGGACAAAAGCTCACGCCAGATAAAGGCCGAGTGACCATTGCGATCATTGTCGCCACCATCATCCTTTTATGGCAGAATCCATGGAGCCAGGTTATGCTAATTGCGGTGTCGGGCTTCGCAGGTGCGTGGCTGTATCGAAAAAATGACCCCATGCAAGCCCCCGATATATCCGTCCCTGTCAGCCGCAAGTTGGCTGCTGCTTGTCTGGTCGCATTTTCCGGTCTCTTGTTTACCTTGCCGCTGCTCTCCGGATATTTCGCTGGCGGATGGCTCACCTTTTTTGACAGTTTCTATCGTTCTGGTTCCCTCGTCTTTGGCGGTGGCCATGTCGTATTACCTCTGCTTGAACAGGAGGTAGTGTCCACAGGATGGGTACATAAAGAAGACTTCCTGGCAGGTTACGGTGCAACTCAAGCCGTTCCAGGACCACTGTTTACCTTTGCCGCATATTTGGGTGCCATGGCAAAAGGCATACCCGGAGCTTTGATCGCAACGGTAGCCATCTTTTCTCCTGCCTTTTTGCTTGTAATCGGAACGCTGCCTTTCTGGAGCTCTCTACGTCAGAACCGGCATATCCAAGGCGCTCTGACAGGGATTAATGCAGCGGTGGTCGGCATATTGTTCGCCGCTTTGTACAATCCGCTGTGGACAACGGCTATTATGAGCCCGGGGGATTATGCTCTCGTATCCATCCTGTTCGTAATGCTCGTTTTTTGGAAGCTGCCCCCTTGGATTATCGTCTTGGTCGGTGCTGCGGGTGGGATCATTGCGGGTTTGACGTAAGAATGGGTTAAAAAATGCCGAAAAGACAGTGGATTATACTGTCCTCTCGGCATTTTGTTTGTTTATTGTAGGATTGGATTAAAGGCTACCGTTGCATTTATATATACCTCAAGAATTTTTCACAGCAGCTGACAAGTTTTGGCCTAACAAGTTATAAGCTTCGGTGTCAGTGTCAGGTATTTCCGTATTCTGTGAAGCAGAGACATACTCCTCCAAAGCACGGGAAAGATCTCCCTTCATGATTAAGCGAACGGTATGCGGAAAAATAGCTACTAAGTCGCTACTAACATTTTGGAGCAGCGGATATTTTGTGAGTAGATTGGCTAGTAACGTGTCTATCTTCAATTTTTCTGC
>JAIRVF010000047.1 GCA_031254035.1 Paenibacillus sp. | reverse complement strand
TCCGCTTCAATTCCTGAAGGCTGTGCTCCCGGACCCGTCTTCCCTTGGACCTCGTACGGTAGGCAAGACAAACATCGGCTGTATCTTCAAAGGGAAAAAAGACGGCCAAGACAAGACGTATTACGTCTACAATGTTTGCGACCACCAAGAGTGCTATAAAGAAGTGGGCTCCCAAGCCATCTCCTATACAACGGGCGTTCCTGCCATGATCGGCGCGGCGATGGTCCTCACAGGCAAATGGAACAAACCGGGCGTATACAATGTCGAAGAGTTCAATCCGGATCCATTCATGGAAGAGCTGAACAAATGGGGACTTCCATGGGTAGAAGAATTCAATCCAGTGCTGGTTGACGCCTTGCCTGAAGAAGCGAAAGAGCCGGAGCTTGTTCGTTAAGATGCGGTTCGAGGAATTACCGACACCCTGTTTCGTCGTCGATGAAGGGCTCATCGAGAAAAACCTGAAAATTTTGAACGGCGTCATGCAGCGTACGGGAGCCAAAATTGTACTGGCGCAGAAGGCTTTTTCCATGACCGCGATGTATCCGCTCATCGGACAATACTTAAGCGGTACGACCGCGAGCGGATTATTCGAAGCACGGCTGGGTCACGAAGAAATGGGCAAAGAAAATCATGTCTTTGCCCCTGCCTATCGTGAGGATGAGATCGACGAGATTGTTGCCATTTGCGACCATATTATCTTCAATTCCTTCTCCCAGCTGGAAAGGTATAAAGAAAAAGCTCTTGCTGCCGGCAGAAAAATTGGCCTTCGTATCAATCCGGAATGTTCAACACAAGTGGGGCATGAGATCTATGATCCTTGTTCGCCGGGATCAAGATTCGGCGTCAAACGGGAGGATTTCCAGCCGGAACTGCTGGAAGGCGTTTCGGGACTGCATTTTCATACCCTTTGCCAACAGAACTCGGACGATTTGGAGACCACGCTGAATGCGGTCGAAGACAAGTTCGGACCTTGGCTGCCGCAAATGGAATGGATCAATTTCGGCGGCGGTCACCATATCACGAGAGAAGACTATAATATCGAGAAACTCGAAGCTTGCATTACGCGGATGCAAAATAAATACGGCTTTGAGGTGTACCTCGAACCCGGAGAAGCCATCGCGCTTAACGCGGGCTATATGGTCACCTCCGTGCTCGATATCCATCACAACGGCATCGAGATTGCGATCGTGGACACGTCGGCTACCTGTCATATGCCGGATGTCCTGGAAATGCCTTATCGTCCACCTCTGGTTGGTTCGGGCGAATTCGGGGAGAAGCCATATGCCTACCGGCTCGGCGGTCCGACCTGCCTTACGGGCGATGTCATCGGAGACTATTCCTTCGATCAGCCTCTGAGGAGCGGCGACAGATTAGTATTTGAAGATATGGCGATCTACTCCATGGTCAAAACCAATACCTTCAACGGCATGCCGCTGCCAGCCATCGCCGTGCAGGACAAAGACGGCAATTGCCGCATCGTGCGCGAGTTCGGTTATCAGGATTTTAAGATGAGACTAGGTTAGTGAAAGGTTGTGACAGCATAAAATGAACCACCGCCACACGCCGCTATTTACAGCTTTGAAAGAACATGCTGCCAGCAATCCCGTACAATTTCATATTCCCGGTCATAAAAAGGGGATGGGAACCGACAGCGAGTTCAGAGAGTTTATAGGTGATAATGCCCTATCCATAGATTTGATCAACATTGCGCCGCTGGATGATCTTCATCAGCCTTCCGGAGTTATTGAAGAAGCGCAAAAGCTTGCAGCCGACGCATTTGGCGCAGATTATACCTATTTCAGCGTACAGGGAACAAGTGGTGCCATTATGACCATGGTTTTGTCCATTTGCTCACCTGGAGACAAAATCATCGTACCGCGTAACGTGCACAAATCGATCCTGTCCGCCATCATTTTCTCCGGCGCGAAGCCAGTATTCATATCTCCGGCCCGCGACGAGAATCTCGGAATCGATCACGGCATTACAACCAAATCCGTGCAGCGTGCACTGGACCTCCATCCGGATGCCAAAGCGGTTCTGGTTATTAACCCGACATACTTCGGCGTATGCGCCAATCTGAAGGAAATCGTCGATCTTGCCCACAGCCGCCATGTTCCAGTGCTCGTAGACGAAGCGCATGGAGTGCTTATCCATTTCCATGAGGATCTGCCGATGTCCGCGATGGAAGCCGGTGCGGATATGGCCGCAACCAGTGTGCATAAGCTTGGGGGTTCTATGACACAAAGCTCGGTGCTGAATCTGAACACGAAAAACGGCTATGTGAATCCACAGCGCGTGCAGACGATCATCAGTATGCTGACAACAACTTCTACTTCGTACGTACTGCTTGCATCACTGGATACTTCGAGGCGCAATCTAGCGATTAACGGCCATGACATGGCGCAAAGAACAATTGATCTTGCCCAAAAAGCCCGCCGCAGCATTAATGAAATGGAAGGTCTGTACTGCTTCGGGGAAGAAATCCTTGGGGGCGAGGCCACCTTTGATTATGATCCGACCAAACTCACCATCCATGTCCGCCATCTGGGCATTACAGGCTTTGAAACGGAAAACTGGCTGCGTGAGCATTACAACATTGAGGTCGAGCTCAGCGATATGTACAACATCCTCTGCCTGATTACCCCAGGCGACAATGAGGAAACCGTATCGGTACTGCTTACAGCTCTCCGCGAGCTAGCTGGAACGTATTACAACGTTAACACTGCAAATGAGCTAATCGTGAAGATCCCGGAAATTCCTCAGCTCTCCCTGATTCCAAGGAATGCATTTTACGGGGATACGGAGGTCATTCCGTTCAAGGAATCAGCCGGCCGAATCATTGCCGAGTTCATCTATGTCTATCCGCCGGGTATCCCGATTCTGCTTCCGGGCGAAGTAATCTCCCAAGACAACATCGACTACATTGTCGACCACGTGGAAGTAGGGCTTCCGGTGAAAGGGCCAGAGGACCGGTATATCCAAAACGTCAAGGTGATCGTGGAAACCGATCCGATATCCTAAAATTTGTGTACCGGAGTGCCGGATTTCATTCAATAGCCTGTATTGATATCGGGGAGAATTCGCCCGTATTGGTTGTGGCAAGCAGCGAAAAACGCTACTGACATACTGTTGTCAGTAGCGTTTTTATATCATTTAACCATGAAACGAAAAGTGGCTATATGGTCCGCATCCAACCTATACTACGATCAACTTTTGGAGGTGCCTTTATGCGTGAAGTTAACGTTGTGAATAAGCCCAATCAAAACCAAGAGCAGCGGCGTTATTGGATTGGCGTCGTCTCCGAAGCTCATGTCAGATGTGGAGAGGAAGGCGGTTTCGCACAGCTTTGCCACGGCAAAGCCGCTCCGCTCCGCAGGATGCGGCAAGGGGATTGGCTCATTTATTATTCTCCACGTACGGAGATAAAAGGGGGGCAAGCGCTGCAATCTTTTACGGCTATCGGTCAGGTTATGGACGACGAAGTCTATCCCTTTAAAATGAGTGATAATTTTATTCCATATCGCCGGAATATACGTTATTTCCCTTGCCAAAATGTGAAAATTGCTGGCTTGTTAGACAAGCTAAGCTTCACCAAAGAGAAAGCTAGCTGGGGATACTCGTTTAGGTTTGGGCAACTTGAGATCAATTGGGAGGACTTTATAATCATAGCGAATGCGATGCTTGGGGAAAGGTGGGAGGAAACGCTGCCCCTTTCTTAACTCTCTAATGGATCGCTACCGTACTAAGCCTAGTGTTTAGTATTCGGAAGCTCTATCGATGGATCAAACGGAAGCTAAACAAGCGAAAAACCCACCGCTAGAGGTTGCAGGCCTTCGGTGAGTTCTTCGTTAAGCTAATTCAACCTAGCACGCCGTGGTGTTCCACAGCCTTTGTCCCTGAGAGCCTTTGCCGTTACAGCGGCGAAGGTTCTTTTTAGTGTATGCCGAAAAATTGTTTCTTTATACTTAAATTCTAACACTTGTCCGCTACTGGATCAACTGATTTCAGAGGGAATCGATGAACAAATAACATTACACACGCATACATTGTTAGACTTCATCACGACAGATTATAAAGTATTGTTTTCGTGCAACCCAAAACATTCTTTCTCGTATAAAAGTATAAACTTGGGTGGAATAAGTTGGAATGGGGGCATTCCTCCTTAAAATATTCATGAATTCCTGGGTTATGAATCGGATATGACTCTAACTCTTTTAGAAACTGAGGGAACATCATATGAATGCACATGATATAAATTATGCCGACCCCGATACTAACTACCGTCTAGCAGAGGAGAAGGCAGCGCATTATTTTCGGGCTCTTTATGCTCAGGTTAAGGATCAATCCTTCCTGCCTATTTTAGCCAATGACATTCAGCTGTGGAAAAGAAATCATATCCCACAGTCATCGCTGTTATCCCTGTTTTCAAAGAAAAGGAAAAGGCCGGATCAACGAGACTATGGGCGATACATTCAATGGCTGAATTACACAGGCAAACTAGAGGATTATCTCGATCGAAGCGTTTCTTACATTTATATGAGGGATCTTGGTAAAGCCTTGGATTTACCTGAGACGAAAAACCGTATTCAAAAAATTGTTGCCGATGTAAAGAGGTACGTTCTCCAATTGACTGCAGGACGGAGCGATAGACTTCCAGCGACGATGGACTTGGCAGAGTTGTATCGCGGATCGCAGAAGTTAGGGATTGAAGCCTCTACGATCTGGCTTATCGACAAACTCAAGAGAGTGGCTGCCCATATTCCAGAAGGGATGAGTGCCGAACATGCGCAGCGAAAGCTGCTCAAGATCATCATCGGCGTCTTGATGCATGTATACGAAGAATTAGATGAAGATGTATCTCATTCTGAAAGGGCACAGAAACTCAGTGAAGCGATCCGGCTTGGTTATTCCTACGGTCTAACGTATCCTTTCATCGACGATTTGTTGGATTCTCATGTATTAAGTCCTGAAGAGAAGGAGCAGTATTCGCACATGATTCGCAGTGCGCTTCTTACAGGGATTGTTCCGGAGATCGAATTATGGACGGGAAGTAATCAAGAGCTCATTCAATATATCCATGCAGAGCTTAAAGAAGCATTTGAAACGATCGCGAGTATTCAAAATGAAGAGTCCAGGCAGGTCTTTTTCGAGCAATCCTATGTTTTTTTTCAATCTCAAGAACAGGATCGCGCCAAAAGCCTTGCTTACGCAAGTTACACCAATGAGGAACTCTATATTCCGGTTATCTTGAAGTCTTCATCATCACGACAAATTGTTCGATCCGTCATTGCTGCTGCGGTAGATGATGGCTTCGATCATCGTACATTTTATTATGGCATTTACAATCAATTAGCAGATGACTTTGCCGATATGTTTGACGACATGAATAGCGGAGCGGTCACTCCGTATACCTATTATTTAAAATACCGCCATCAGCGTCCTGATCTCATAAATCCATTTGAATTATATTGGGCGGTTATTCATCATCTCATTCATGGCGTGCATCATTCCGATTCGAGCACAAGAGAGGTAATCTTGGATCGTGCCATTAATGGCCTGAAGCGCTGCAAGGAGCGCGTGGGAGTGGAGAAATATAACGAGATCATGGATATTTTCACTTCCGAAATTCCTGCATTTAACAAGCTTGTTCAGCAAATGGTTTGGAAAGCGGATGACGTGGACTTTTTTGATAAGCTGCTGCGAGATCAACTTGTTACCGCCCTTCGTAGTGCTCAGAAGGAACAGGATGAATTCTTTACCACCATTGATAAAGCTCGTGATCAGATCAACAGCGTCTTAAAGATAGTAAAAGAAGACGGTATCTCTCCTATGAAAGAGCCGCTTATTGATGCAGCAAATTACAGCCTGGAAGGTGACGGCAAACGGTTACGTCCGATTTTGTCTTGGGCTATGGCCGTTAATGCTTTTGGACTGAATGCGTCCGAGATTGTACCTCTACTGCGATCCATCGAGTATATGCATACGGCTTCTTTGATCTTTGATGATCTGCCTTCACAGGATAATGCCTCGATTAGGCGTGGCCGTCCAACTCTGCATCAGGTGCATAATATTGCGACAGCCGAATTGACAGGACTATTACTTATTCAAAGGGCGATTAAAGAGCAGTCGTCGCTTAAGTCTTTTGATCCAAAGGCTGTACTCGCCTTGATGCGATATTCCGCGCAAAAGACAGAGGAAATGTGCATGGGTCAAGCGATGGACATCGATTCAAAGGGGAAGGCGCTGAATCTCGATCAGCTGGATATGATTTGTTTCTATAAGACAGGAATTGCCTTTGAAGCTTCTCTAGTCATGCCCGCTATTCTCGCTCAGATCCCTGGGAAAGAGATCGAAACGCTAAAGAAATATGCTTATCATGCCGGGATTGCTTTTCAGATTAAAGATGACTTGTTAGATCTGGAAGGGGATACGCATGTACTTGGAAAACCTGTTGGTCAAGATGTCCAAAACAACAATTCAAACTTTGTGTCCATCCTTGGCGGGGAGGGCGCCAGAAAAGAGATGTGGGAGCATTACTGTCTAGCGATGGAAGCATTGAGGGACCTGCCACGCAATATTGCATTTCTCCGTAACCTGCTGAGTTGCTTTGTTAATCGAGATCGTTGATAGAGGTTTGGATACTGGTATAATAGGCTAAGGACTTAAAGCGGTGGAGCGGTCACGGCGTAGCACACTCCGAAAGGAGGTGTTGCCATGGCCGCACTTGTGGCGCTACTGGATATCCTCAAATGGATCGCTACCATACTAAGCCTAGTGTTTAGTATTCGGAAGCTCTATCGATGGATCAAACGGAAGCTATACAAGCGAAAAACCCACCGCAAAAGGTTGACCGCCTTCGGTGGGTTCCGCTTAGATTAATTCTTTGCACGCCGTGGTGTTCCACAGCCTTCTGTCCTTGAGAGCCTTTGCCGTTCCCGCGGCGAAGGTTCTTTTTAGTGTATGCCGAAAAGTTGTTTCTTTATACTTAAATTCTATCACTTGTCCTCTGCTGGATCAACTGATTTCGGAAGGGATGGTTACCGGGGTGATATTTCGCACAATATAAACGTTCCTCCGTAACTTGCTGAGTTACTTTGTTAATCGAGATCGTTGATAGAGGATTGGATAATGGTATAAAGGATTATACAATGTCCCCAATCTGACCATGGACGCAATCACACATTTTGCTATACCAACACCAAATTCGCGCTTCGGGACATTCGGCCCTCAGTCCGGATCGAAGTTGAAGCGGATTCGAGAAGAAATGGGTTGCAACATAGAAGGGGAATCAGCTGGATCTCGGCATGATCCATTATACTAACGGGACACGATAGTAGCATCAAGGAAGGCCGTCATTTACGACGGCCTTTTGAATGTGCGCCACGCATGGCGACTAACTAGGCGGCGAAAGTCCGCTGTGGGGGCTTGTAGTGGCCAACCACTAGCCAAGAGCAAGGGTGTCCATCGCGAGGTGGAATCTGAAGGAAGCTGGAGGCAAACCTCCGGTCCGAGGAACACGAACACCATCAGGCACAAGGAATGGGATGAGCTTGCATTACAAAGCAAAGTCCAATACACTACACGGACATTCCAATGTAAATGGTGCGGATGTATGGAGGGAAAGTGAGTCGTCTTACCGTGGGAGGTCTCATGGACGTGAGAAGATGGATTTCGAACCACGGTTGAAACAAGATTTATCATGAGAAGTCAGCAGACGCCATAGTACCTTGGTTTAACAAAAGAAAAAAAACCGAGGGAAGGGCCGAACCTTAGGAGGTGTAGGTCAATGAAAGATACGTGAAGTTTGCATATGGAATGTATCAGCCAAGGGCCAAAACCCGGAACGACAGCTTTTCAAGTTTCAAGAGCTGGGCATAGGGAAGAATCAGGAATTGAAGTGCTGAACGTTATGTGGCATGTTGCGATATCTTGTTGAAAAACCCTCCCTTAGTTTGGCCAAAGTATTCAAGGGGGTTATCTGTATGATAATTAATGCTCAAAAGCTTGCTCTCTCCCTTTTTTCAATACTTGTCTGCATGTATCGCCCCCGATCCGAATAGGCTTAAAAAGTAGGACAGACAGATATAGGGTGGGGATGCGACAAATGGGAATGAATAAGCAAAGTTTTATGCGTGGGACGTTCATTTTGACCGTGTCGTCGTTTTTTACCAAAGGGCTCGGATTTGTGAACGGAATACTATTGGCGCGTTTTTTGGGAGCTGAAGGGGTAGGGCTGTTGATGATTGCTCATCCGCTGCTTCCGTTGTTTATTACACTAACGGAGCTTGGGCTACCTGTAGCGATTTCGAAGTTGGTGTCGGAGGCAGAAGCCAAAGGCGATGAAGCAAGGGTCAAGCGGATTCTCGCCGTATCCTTGAGTGTTACGGTGACACTCAGTATTGTATTGACTTCGGTGGCTCTATTTGGCTCCAAATGGATCGGCTCGATTATATTAGCCGACCAGCGGGCGTATTATGCGATGGTCGCCATTACGCCGATCATTCCGATTGTTGCGGTGTCTGCCGTACTGAAGGGATACTTCCGCGGTAGGCAGAACATGAACCCGCTCGCCATCTCGGATATTATTGAGAACCTGGCGCAAATCATCGTCATTCTCGGTGTTGTCAACATCCTGCTGCCGCACGGCATCGCCTACGCCGCCGCGGGGGCAATGGCGGCTGCTGTTATTGGGGAAGGGTTTGGCTTACTCTATTTGTTTTCCATGTTCAAATGGGCCAATCGAAGAAATCCGAAGGCAAACCCTCTACTTGCGGCGGACGCTTCTCCCCAAAGGGATCGTACGCTGAGAGATTTGCTTCACATTGGGTTGCCGATGACAGGCAGTGGCTTAATCCATTCTCTCTACCACGCGTTTCTTCCACTGCTCATTACGAAAAGCCTGGTGCTGTTCGGTGTCGGCGTAGAGATGGCGACCAAGCAATTTGGTCTGCTGGCCGGGTATGCTCTTCAGTTGTTGTTCCTCCCGAGCTTTTTTACGCAGTCGCTATCGACAGCACTAATTCCGGCGATCAGTGAAGCGAGTGTGGACAATAACAGCCAGCTCATGCATAAACATATGGATTTGGCGCTGCGTGTCGCGTTGATTGCCGGCCTGCCATGTACGATTATCCTGTATTTATGGGCAGAACCGCTGACATCTATCATCTATCATGCGCCGGAAGCGGGCGCGCTGCTCAAAATCGTTGCACCACTGTTCTTTTTCTTTTATTTTGAAGCGCCGCTGCAAGCCATTCTGCTTGGTTTGGGCAAAGCGTCGACAGTTATGTGGAACTATATCATGACGAATATTTTTGAAGTGAGCATGATTTTTGTACTTGGTTCCAACTTCGGCGTTAAAGGGGTTGCTCTTGGATTCGGGCTTGGCATCGTGCTTTTGACATTTCTGAACTTTTTCTCTGTGGCCGGAACGATCGGCATTTATTTTGACTTCCGGATTATGTTCAAGGTGGGGATAGGGATTATTGTCATGATGATCTGCGGTCTGGGGACGCACAGCTTTTTGGTACGAATGCATGTGGGACAGACGATTGAACTGTTCGGTGCGCTTCTTATTTCGTTGCTCACTTATGCTGCGACATTGCAATTAACCCGCGCTTTGCGCAGCGGACCGAAGACGCCGACGATTACCCCAATTTCCTGAAGTGTGTATATCATGATTGGCGCTGAATGAAAATTTCATTGTAAAATATTTTCCAGTACATCCAATAAGATGCTATAATTTGGATTACACAGACATTCCATGAGTGGGCGCACTCCTCCTTCGAAGGAGGTGGTGTTGCAATGAACATTTCGTTCGGTGAAGTGCTAACCTTCGGGGTTTTCCTGTTGGCATTGCTGACTTACATCGATAAACGAAAGTGACCCACTCCAAAGGTTCGCACCTAAAGTGGGTTACTTCCTGGTCGTTCTGATCTTGGAGGAGAAATTCCCGCTCAAGATGTTTGTGCAAGGAGTAGCCATAGGCCGGCTGCTCCTTTTTCCTATCTTATCTTAGCATACTCATTTTTAGACCTCAATAATCGACCCATATGTGTATTTTTATATAATTTATCCCCATCCGTCGAAACCGTGTTATAATACGTTGAACGCTTTTAAGGAGCAATTCAAAAAAATGGTTATTATTTTCTTGATTCGCGCCTAACTATACTGAAAAAGAGATGATGTTTTGGGTACGCCAGCTCCATTATATAAACAGAAAACGAATGTGTTCCTGAATAAATACTTTAGTGGAAGCAAGCTTGATTATAAGCAAATTATCGCGATTATTATTCCGATATTTGTGGATCAAGCTTTTATTATTTTGATGGGTTTGTTGAATATGGCGATGATCGCCTCCTCCGGCGTGGCTGCCGTAAGCGCGGTTAGCATGGTGGATTCGCTGAATATTTTCCTGGTTAACGTCTTTATTGCCGTGGCGACGGGCGGAACCGTCATTGTTGCGCAGTATAAAGGCAGCGGGAATGACAAGATGGTATCCAGGGCAGCTGGGCAGGCCATTTCGGCGGTTGCGATTATAGCCCTTTTTTTATGTGTGATCGTGATTGTTTTTCATACCCCTCTGCTGAATTTGCTGTTCGGTCAAGCGGACGCGGATGTGTTCCAAAATGCCCGAGTTTACCTGATCGGAAGCTGTATTTCGTACCCGTTGATTGCTGTTTTCCAAGCAGTGACGGGGGCGCTTCGAGGTGTAGGAGAGACGAAGGCTTGTCTCGGTCTTTCACTCATTTTGAACGTGTCATACCTACTGCTTAATATTTTATTTATTACTGTCCTTGATATGGGCGTGATCGGACTCATCATTTCATTGATCGCGGCAAGGGTGCTGGGAGTGGGCATTTCACTATTTTATCTGATTAAAATGAACCATACGCTGAAATACCGGATTCAAGATGCGCTGAAACTAGACTTTTCCATCCTCAAAAAGATTATGGTCATCGGCGTGCCTTTTGCTGCGGAGCAGTTGTTTTTTAATGGCGGTAAGCTGCTCACACAGACCTTTATTGTACAGCTTGGTACGCTTGCGATTACGGTTAATGCAATTGGCGGCTCCATTGCGATGTTGTTTCAGATCGGGGGAAGCGCACTCAGTATTGCCATTGTAACGGTGGTAGGCCAATGTATCGGCAGTGGAAGCATTCCGGACGCCAGGAAGTTTGTTAAGTCCTTAATCGGGCTGTCCACCGTCTTTTTTATCGTGATTGCAGCGATTCTTCTGCCGTTATTCCCGTGGATCGTGAGGCTGTTCTCCCCACCGGCTGAGATCATTCCGGACATATTTAAGCTTATGCTTCTCATCGCCGTTACGCAGCCGATTTTTTGGTCCATGAGCTTCATTATGCCTTCGGCTTTGCGTGCAGCTGGGGATTCGAATTTCACTTCGATTACATCCATGCTGTCGATGTGGGTGCTGCGGGTAATCTTGGGTTATGTGCTCGCGATTACGTTTAAACTCGGCATTATGGGTGTTTGGATTGCGATGGTAACCGAATGGGGCATACGCGGGGCCATCTTCTGGTGGCGGTTCCGGGGCGATAAATGGTATAGGCGGAAGTTGATTTAGGTAACGTAAAAATAAGACTCGCAGTGAGGCACCTCCTAAGGGAATTCGATGTAATTCCAGGGGGTGCTTTTTTTATATAATTCATCGGAGATAACACAGGAGAGATGGTTACAGATAAGCGAACTTTAGTATGGGGCGGATCAGGTAATTCCAGTGCAAGTACATATATTTTATAATATAACATTCATATTCACGCATCGGAGCGAACTTCAAATTTATTCTTGGAGTTCGCCTTTTTTTTGCCATTTTCAGCATTCTATTTATGCCATTAAGGCGAGTGGGGTGGTCCAAATTGAGTAATTATTTTATTTGAAGTGAAAAATTGCTTTGTTAAATGCCATATTATAGGTATAATGAACTAGCAAATAATAATATAATTTTCCTATTTAGAAAGAAGGAGATGTTTAAATAGAGACTTATTTCCCTTTCGAAATATAGTCTAATAGTCTCTGGAGTGTGTGCGTGATAGTGGCTAACGTAATAGTGTTTTTTTATATTACGTGACTTCACTCTTAGTGAGGTCTTTTTTAATTGATTAGTAAACAACATAATTTAAGGAGGGGTACAATGGCTGCTTTTTTTACTTCCGCGCTTTCTTATGAATACTACATAGGATTTATGATGATCTCTGGATATAGTTGGTTCCGAGTTTTACGGCCTTATTCCAGTAGCAAAAAAGCTGAGACATTCATTCATGCGAAATTAACCGAATTATCAGGAATCAGGCAAACGTTCCTATCAGAAATGCTACTTCCCAATATGGTCAAAAGGAACTGGGTAAAGAGATTGGTTGTACTGAGCACGATAGGGATGTCATTGATAGGCATGATGCCTACAGCTCAAGCGGCTGAGATGCAGATACCGCCCGTGAACACGGATTTGAACGATAATTTAAGAAAGTCCATTATACGAGTGATGAATGGGGACCGCTTTGAAGGAAGTGGGTTCTATGTCAAAGGCGGATACGTTGTGACTAACTCCCACATAGCAGACTGGGTAACAGGAACATGGGGGTATGATTCTGAGCAACGCAAGTCTGAGTCCGCTCTGGATATGGACAGCAGCTTAGTAAACTTGAAACTGGTGGCTATAGACCGCAACAAAGACTTGGCCTTGTACGATACTGGCCTACAAGGACATGAGTATCTGAATATAGCCACTAGCACAATCTCGTCAAGTTACCGAATCTACGGCAACACGTATTATGACGCAGGGAACCCAGAAAAGACGCCTAACGGAGAAGTGTTCAAGGAAAAGAACGGAATCGTACTGCTTCCCGCACTGTACATAAAAACGGTAGACCATGATGGTAATATCATGTCCTCTGGGTATAGAACACTCTACAGCTTCACATGCCTATCTGGAAATAGCGGTTCAGCCATCTTGAATGATAAAGATGAAGTAGTAGGTGTGAGTTTTGCTAGAACGGATTACGGGGATGAAAAAGATATGGCACTAGGTATAACGCTATCAGATTTGAGTTCTTTCTTAGATGAGAATCTGCCCGCCACCAACAAGACCACAATAGAAAAAGAAGTAAAGACTCCGCTGGTCGTGAAGCCAATGAAAGCGGCGAAGAAGACTAAGGATAGAACTTCAAGACTGAGTGTGCCTGCGCTGCAGAAATTCAAAGGGCTGTCCCAAAAGTGATATGATCTTCCCTTACGGTAGACAGGTGAAATAAATAAAACGACTACTGTAACGGGAGCTTTTTCATGCTGAATAAAAAATATAATGCGTAAGAAAAACGTTATCGACGTACTCTCATAGAAGACAGACCGCGTTTAGCGGTAATTTTTCTTGCGATATAAGGATGTGAGATCTCCGAAGTTTATACTTTCTTATATCTTCAGAAAAACTCCCTATCCTCAGGTTATGAAGTCTAAATACAATGGTTGCGATTGTGCAACCTTTTCAGGCGTTTCGTGGTGTGGGAGGCAGAATTGATGCGAAAGTGCATCCTTTTGACCATGAATGGCCTAATCGCGCTCAGAAGTAAGAAAAAGCCTGCACTTTCGCAAGCTTTTCTCGTATCAAGGTGCTTTGGGTTCGATCCGAATCGACGAAGTTGACCTGGAATATGAGGACGGCACCAAAGAAACTGTCGTCTACAATCGCATGACTACAGACGATAGCGGGACAAATGTATAGATAGGAAAGCAGATAGTCGCTTGCAAAGTATTCATGTGGAAGAACATATTTATTAGAATACATCGCGTACTTATGCGAGATCATCCATGACTCATTACATAACAATGAATTATACGCTGAGGGTCGGCATTCGCTGACCCTTCGTCCGTTCGTGAAGCTGGCTGCCTTCAAATGAATTTAATCTGAGGTTTAAGCCAGGTTCGTCATGAGAGTGAGAAACACTTTCATAACACTTTAATCCCCTTGGATAAATTTGTTTTAAGGAGTACCCCCCACCGAAACAGAAGCGGCAGCGCCTTTTTATCCCTTATATCCCAAATCCGAGAGCTATTAATAGATCTTTTTCAGAAGTTCAATAACTTCATCAAGGGTGAGGCCAAAGGATTTATAGTATGAAGTGTCGCTCACCATTTGCTTCAAAACCATTTCATTACGTATTCGAAGCATCTCATCGGATGAAAATTCAGCTACGAAACACCCTTTACCTGTTACTGTATTGATCAAACCACATCGTTCGAGTTCTTCCCAAGCTTTCTTCACGGTGATGACACTAACACGAAGTTCCAGAGCTGCTTGGCGAATGGGTGGTAAACAATAGCCGCTTTCGAGCTCCCCTTTCAAAATTTGAGCACTGATTTGTTCGAAAAGCTGCTGATAAATCGGTTTCTCAGATGTGCTTGAAATAGATATGTTCATTGGAGCTCCACTTTTAGGAAGCGTTTGACCGAAATTCGATAAGCAATCATAGTGAATGCAAAAAATATCACGATTCCTGCAATCAGAATGGACATTTGAAGCGCTGTATTGTGGGCGCCGCTTCCATTAAAAATGTCGGACAAATAAGGACTCTGGATTCCCAGCCATTGGGCAACAACGGCAAAAACCATAGCGGCCACTATAGATACAATCTGCGCTGTACCATATTTATACGCCGTCTTGTAAAACATAGGAAACAAGAAAATGTTATAGATCGCAAGCATGGCAAAGTTTAGTCCCCAGAAACCCATACGCGGTGCGAAGAAATGGTACGTCATATTCGGGTATAGGTGAATCGTGAATAAACTGTAGATCATGGCAATCACAATATGCATTAATTCCAAGATAACAAAAACGGATATCCTTGCCTTCACCACGTCTTTCTTGGTTACAGGCATCATCGCGGTAAAGAGTGAATCATTTGCGGCTCTAAATTGGGCGAACAAATTCGGTGCCGATACCCAGAAAAAATACATAACTACAAGGAAATACAACCAGCCCGGAATGAGCATTAAGGCGCCCATCAGAATAGGGAATATAAAAAACAACGGATTTACGCCTAATTTCAAATCTTTTATCAATAAGTTAAACATACGCATCCTCCTTTTTTGCGAAATAAATCATGATTTCCTCGAGACTTGGCGTGGCTGCTTTAATATCGAAAGATGGATCGAAGTCTTTGGAGTGGATCAACCCTGTAAAGCCGAATGAATTTATTTTATAGGAAATCAACTTATCTTTCACTTGATTCAGTTGGTCTTTGTTGCCGTTTAACAAGCGATAGGCATCCTTAAAGTCTTCTTTGTCGGAACTTTTGATAATTTGTCCGTTTTCAATATAGGTAATAAAATCCGCGCATTTTTCCAGGTCAGTTGTAATGTGAGTGGAGAAAAGAATGCTGATTTCGCCATCGACTACGAGCTCTTGAAAAATATCCAGCAGATCATCTCTTGAGACCGGATCGAGCCCGCTAGTGGGTTCATCGAGAATGAGAAGCTTTGCGCCGTGGGATAAGGCAAGGGCCAAACTGTATTTGACTTTCATTCCCGTCGACAATTCTGCAATTTTTTTGTTTTCATCCAATTTGAATCTTCTCAGGTAGTTGTAGTAGGTCTCATCATTCCAATTCGAATAAAATTTTTTAATCACACTGGTCAATGTTTTTATTTTGCTTCGAGTGTAAAAATCGATGCCGCCAAATGCGTATCCTATTTCTTGCTTCAATTCGAGCTCGTGTTCGGCAATGTTTTTGCCCAAAATACGTACCTCACCGCTATCAATATGAATCATATTGAGGATCGATTTTATGGTAGTTGTTTTCCCTGCGCCATTGGCACCGATAAATCCCATAATATAACCCTTTTCCAATTGAAACGATACGTCTTTTAACTGGAAATTCGGATATGTTTTGTTTACATTTCTGATGTCTAATGCCAGCATATAGTACCTCCTCTTTACATTGTGTATACCGTGTATGCACAATATATCACAGGGAATATTTTGAAGTCAATCGTTTTATGGCCTAATCTTGGAAAAAATTAATCTTCCGGGACAGTAGCCTGCATTGGGCGCAAGGTGGGAATAAGAGGGGCGTATTCGAATTCTCTAGTACCAGCCGTGACGTAATTACCTATAGCTCTACCTGATGTGGTAATCTATCGTTGTAGCTTTTACATCCAATACATAGACAAGAAGATTCCTTTACAGGAGGGCCCTCTGTTGATCGAAGTAGCCGCAGCAATCATCGAAAACGAGCAAGGACGAATTTTAATCGCCAGAAAACGAGCGGGCAAACCGCAGGCGGGTATGTGGGAATTCCCGGGAGGTAAGCTGGAAGCGGGAGAGACCCCTGCAGATTGCCTAAAACGTGAACTGCGCGAGGAAATGCAAATCACAATTGAGCCCTACGAATGGTTTGGAACAAACGATCATCATTATGGGGAAAAGCATATTCGGTTGATTGCATACATGGCCCGATTCATCGACGGTATAATCAAACTTACTGATCATGACGAGGTTCGCTGGGTGGATCTGCATGAGCTTGGCGAATATACTTTTGCACCAGCGGATGTTAAATTCGTCGATATGCTGATGGGAGACAAGGGGGTGGTGAACGTGCAAGAACAGTCGGATAAAAACGATGCAGGAACTGGGGGAAGAGAGGGGCTTTCGGCCATCAAATCTACTCTGCGTCGTGCATACGACAATCATGCAGATCATAGAAATTCGGCAGAGCTGGTAGGCTGGAAAGCAGAGGAACGGGATCACGTACTCGAAGCGTTCCGGTCGAACAATGTGAGAAGCATTTTGGAAATCGGCGCAGGTCCGGGGCGAGACAGCTTGTTTTTTAAGGAGCATGGTTTTGATATCACGGCTGTAGATTTGTCTGAAGAGATGGTCCGTTTATGTAAGGAAAAGGGGCTGCATGCAAGGGTGATGGATTTTTACCATCTGGATTTTCCTGGTCGATCCTTTGATGCTGTATATGCCATGAATTGCTTGTTGCATGTGCCAAAAAGCCAACTAACTGACGTACTTATGGAGATCAAGCGCATTTTGAAGCCAAGCGGTTTATTTTACTTGGGGCTTTATGGTGGTACGTCCACGGACGGAATTTGGGAGCAGGATACGTATGAGCCGAAACGGTATTTTGCTATGTATCCTGATGAAGATATCGAGCAGATTATCAAAGGTTATTTTCAAATCGAAGACTTTCATACGCGATTTATGGGCGAGGGAAGTCCTCATTTTCAAGGGATGTTGTTCGCTTCTAAATAAAGATGGCCCATATACTTTTACTTATGGGGGTATACCACGATTATGAGAATGATCAAAATCTGATGGATAATGCGGACGTGCCAGTCATTCATTTCTTCTCAGCCTATTCTTGCTTACTGAAGGAAAAGAAATTCTTCGTCAGGTACGAGATACTTTGTTTTTGTTGTGTTGATCCTATGGTATACTGGCAGAGAATGGAGGGATTGGAATGGACAATATTGTTTCATTTCCTAATCGCAATGTTAAACCGGCTAGACCATTAGCTGAATTAGATCAGAAAATCCAAGACCGTTTCGGTGTAACGTTGGAAGAATACGTTGGTTTCGAAAATGGGGGCAAACGAACCCTGGAGGTTCAGGCAAAAATTGATAGAGCCATGCAAAAAGAAACCCTGAAAATGGCATCAAAATTTTAAAATACAAACGATAAATAAAATCCACATCCTTTGTGGGTTTTTATTTTTAAGTGGGGGGAAGAGCATTGGATTTTTTAAGCGCGGCTATGTAACATGGACAAGCATTCCGGAATCGATACATACATCGGACACGCCTAAACCAGGTTTCTTCTTGGCAGGAAGACATATGGCAATTGTACTTCATGACTATGATTCGTTGGAGATCCGAAAGGATATGGCTTTGGTAATCCCGATTACATCAGCGAAAGCAGAAGTGGACAAGGCTCAAAAAGAAGGATAAAGAGTACTTCCTTCCTACGTTCCGATATCAAAGGCGGATCATCCATTTTTAGAGAACGATTCTTTTGTCAGTACGGCACAAATTATGCCTATTAACCGTAAGTGGATGGACCAGTATATTGGTGAGATCGATCCTGGTCTCATGGAGTTTATCGACACACAGGTGATAGAAAATATTGGCCTCATGGAACTAGTATTTCAGATGGTTCACCGCCTGTATCAGAAGCGGCTTGAGCAAATTACTCAGGAGGTAGCCGCAGCGAACGAAGACGGTCAAGAATAAGCATACATAATAAAAAGACAGACTATTTGCCCGTATATAGGAGGGAAAACTGTGAAAGACAAAACCATAACGGACAGCACTGGTGTAATGATTATCCCTCCTTCAGAAGATGAAAGAGAGCAAATTAGCAGTTGAACTTCATAAAAATAAAGGACCTGCAATTTGCAGGCCCTATTTCCGTTCACCAATCTATCTAAATAATCCCACGAATCTCATTCAAACTCTTGATGTTTTCTTTTTTCATAAAGCTCTGCAGTCCGGCAAGCAGTTCATCACCGGCGCGTAGGTTCATGAAGTTGTATGTGCCGACCTGAACCACTTCAGCGCCAGCCATAATAAATTCGATGATATCCTCTGCCGATGTGATGCCTCCCATGCCCATGACCGGAATCGTGAGTTCGCGGGCCACTTGGTGGACCATACGTAGGGCAATCGGTTTAATGGCTGGACCGGATAAGCCTGCGTACAGATTGGAAAATACGCTGCTACGCTGGTGAATATCGATTTTCATGCCCGAAAATGTGTTGACCAGAGACACGCAATCCGCACCTTCCTCCTCACACATGACCGCCATTTCGACGATATTTTCTGCATTGGGTGACAGTTTGATCGCAAGCGGGAGGGAGGTGGCTTGACGTACTTCGCGGACAACTTCCCGAGCTACGTCTGTTTTGATGCCGAAGGCCATGCCGCCTTCTTTTACGTTAGGGCAGGAGATGTTCAGCTCGATCATATCGACGCCAAGCATAAAGGATCTGCGGCGTTCCCCGTTGTCCTCAGTTATTTTTAGGGCACCGAGCACATAATCTTCGATGGTGCTTCCGCCGAGGTTCACGATTTTGACGGGTTCGATCTTTTCCCAGAAGGTCATTTCGTCAGTCAGGAAGCCATCAACACCGGGGTTTTCTAGGCCAACGCTGTTCATCATGCCGCCGGCCGTCTCCCAGACGCGGGTTCCGGGGTTGCCTGGGCGGGGTTTAAGTGTTAATCCTTTGGAACAGATTCCCCCAAGTTTGTTGATGTCATAATGTTTGGCATATTCCTGGCCGAAACCGAAGGTGCCCGAAGCCATCACGATTGGATTCTTAAATGGAATACCAGCAACATTACAAGCTAAGTTCCGCATCCCATTTCACCTCCTCTGCCAAAAATACAGGCCCATCCGTACACACCTTGCGGTTGCCATGTTTGTTGGTTATCGAGCATACATAACAGGCGCCGATGCCACACGCCATCCGTTTCTCCAAAGAGACGTATACTTTTGTATCGAGTCCTTCCGCCATTCGCGCAGCTGCTTTCATCATCCCGAGCGGACCGCACACAAATACGTATTCGTATTGACTTAAATCCAGACCATCCAGCACGCTACCACCGATTCGTACAACAAGTTCATTGGCATACGGCTCAAAGGCTTCCGTCATATAAGATTCATATTGGAAACCAAGATATATATCCGGCTTGTCCAGCTGTTTGGCTGTATAGAGCAGCGGAGCGATGCCGATTCCGCCTCCAATCAGGGCAACTCGTCCCATTACATCGGGGAATCCGTTACCGAGCGGGCCTTCCAGCCCAATAGGGTCCCCTTGCCGAAGATTGGCCAATAACCGTGTACCTTCACCGGCTATTTTGTACAGAAATTGAATATGGTCATGTTCTTTATTAAAAATACTGATCGGACGGGATAACAGGGGGGCATCCTGCCAAGCTCGCAGCATAAAAAATTGCCCCATGCGTGCCTCTTGAAATGCTCCCTCCACCGTCATGAGGTTAATGCCATCACAGATGCGTTCGTTGGAAAGAATGTTATACACAGGTATGCTCCTTTTTTTGCGACATGAGGATGATAAGAAAATAAATATCTGCAATTTCATACATCATCTTTACTATGCCTGTTTTGCCAACCATTCAGCCGTGATACGCGTCACAATCCATGTATAAAGGCGCGAATTAGGGCGCGAATCAAGAAAATGGCTGTTATTTTCTTGATCGCACCTAGATCATTCGATTGGCGGCAAGTAGCTTAGGCGACGGGCTGTTTTCGTGCAAATCTGATTCATTATTTTTTTGAACGCACCTAATGTCATGATTGATCGGACCATCCAGCCAATAATTCCATTGCTCGAAGCCGCATAGACCATGTTTGGCTTATGATGCGCAGTAATTCCCGACTTCTTGCGTGATCTTGATATTGGAAAGCAGACCAGGCTTCCCGGGGCAATCTATATAGTATGGCAATTAATTTCCGTTCATCCCGTCTTAAAGGCCTGCATTCTTCGTATCCTTTCAGGAACGATTGGATGAAATAGGGATTAAATTGTGTCGTGTTCGTGATCGTTTTGACTGTATCGAGATAGGTGGATCCAATCTGAATGCGATCCCAGTCGATGATAAACAGACGGCCATCATCCGAAATAATAACGTTAGGCGAGGTAACATCGTTGTGGATCAGTGCGGGATGGGCCCTTTCTTGCTTCATCAGTTTTACCATGCTTGAGCTTGCAAGATCATCCCATGCCCGGTCCGTAAGAGATTTGCAGGTCCTCCCATGCTTGCTGACCCATTGATTGAACCATTCTGATTTAGAAGCCCGAGCCATTTTTTTTCGGAAAAGTCGATCCTGGGTTTTGCAAACCTGGATTTGCTCAAGAGTTGGGGAAGATTTCGTGCGGCTCCGTTCGGTAGGTGTGGTGTGAAGTACGGCAAGGGCCAAGCCAAGCTGTTCAAAGTCTTCGGTTGTTTCCAGTTGACGCCCTTGAATCCATTCCGTTGCATAAAAGGGCTTTCCCCGGCTTAATATCCATAACGCACCTGAATGGGCCGGCAGCCATTTAGGCATGTAACGGTACCCGCTGTTCATTAATAATTTGACATAACCTGCAGCGGTATTCATTTGTTTCGTTGTATTTGAGCGAAGGAGGGGACTCCGGCGAAAAGGCTTTAGTGCATAAGTTCCAGCATCTGTTTGCACTTGAATAACGGCATTTGGACGGTAAAAGGATGCGATCGGCGTTGATTCCAGCATGTTCAGACCGAATTGACGAGTGATGCGGCGTATTTGTGTACTGTTGTAGGTATCAGCCATGGTTTTAGTCTCCCTTCAACGAAAATGAGGCCTTTTTTAGCAAAAGGGTTTGAGGATAGACGTATGCTCCTATCATATTCACCAGAGTTAGGAGTGTATGGATGAACGCCATGTTTAAAGGGAATTTTGTGGTCCCGTCAGAATTCCAGAATTGCCTTGTTCAATTTTCGCGCGCGGATTTCCGAAAAGGATTCGAAGAATAACTCGTCTCACACTAGGACAATCTAAACCGGAAAGGTTTACATTACCTTGTGGAAGGAGAAATTACCGTGGCAGAACAACAGACCTCGGCCAAGACGATTGTGGCAATTGGATCGATCCCGCTGATTATGACGCTGGGCAATTCCATGCTCATTCCGATATTACCGAAAATGAAATCGGAACTTCATCTTTCTTCCTTTCAGGTTAGTTTGACGATTACAGTATTTTCGCTTGTAGCGGCATTTTTCATCCCGATCCTGGGATACTTGTCCGACCGTATTTCGCGGAAAGCGATCATTATTCCTGCGCTTATGCTCTACGGTATTGGTGGTATCCTCTCGGGAGCGGCGGCTGCATGGTTTTCCGGTCCTTATATGTGGATCATGATTGGGCGAATTCTCCAGGGGATTGGGGCGGCAGGTACGGCTCCGATTGCAATGGCGCTTGCGGGGGATTTGTTCAGAGGTTCAGAGGCAAGCCGGGTGCTTGGTTTGGTTGAGGCATCCAACGGTTTTGGCAAAGTCATTTCTCCGATCCTCGGGTCAGCGATCGCTCTTATTGTCTGGTATGGTGTATTTTTTGCGTTTCCGGTTGTGATGCTTGGGTCTCTGATCCTGACTTGGGTATTCATCAAGGAGAAAAAAACGGCGAAAGAGCCGCCGCCCTTCAAAAAATATATTCACGGATTGGCAAGCGTCTTCAAACATGAGGGAAGATGGTTGTTTACGGCTTATCTGGCTGGCGCGACTTGCCAGTTTGCGCTGTTCGGCATTCTGTTTTTCCTATCGGATGTATTGGAAAAGCCCCATAACATCGTAGGTGTCGTCAAAGGGTTGGTTCTGGCCATCCCACTGCTTGTGATGTGCACGACTTCCTACATTACGGGCAGCAAAATCGGTGAGAACAAAAAGCTGATGAAAATACTGATCGTTACAGGTTTCATCCTTATGACGATATCTTATGTCCTGCTGTCTTTTATTGGGCATTTAACATTATTTATCGCGATTTTGGCAGTCAGCAGTCTGGGCACGGGACTGATCCTACCTTGCGTAAACACCTTCATCACAAAGGCGGTAGGCAAGGAAAGACGGGGGTTCGTAACCTCGCTGTATAGTTCGGTCCGTTTTTTCGGTGTAGCTGCAGGTCCGCCGTTGTTCGGATGGATGATGGGATGGTCGCGCATTGGCATGTTTCTGTCGATCGCCGGGCTTACTTTTGTGGTTGGGCTGCTAGTGCTTCTTATGTTCCGGGTGAATCAAGGCAATAATGATGAAAAACAGGGCGGAAGCGGTGGACATGTCGAGATGAAGCGCAAAATGCCTGTAGGCCTACTGAAGCCCGTTGGCGGGCGATAGCGGCCTGGGCCTGTCGGATCACTGTTTAGCCTAGTTGCCTCCTTTAGGAATATGGATTTATTTCTTACTGCTCCGCCAAGCAAAGTCGTACCCCGGCCTTGTTTTCGGTCTTGTAGAGCGCAGCAGCCAATTAATAATCCGAGTGGAAATCATCTGACAGCCAATCGCTAAAATGATGATTTTCCAATCAACTACATAAGCAGTGAGGGAAAAAATAAAACCGTTCATCCAGAACAAAGACGATCCGGGTCTGATATTTTTATATTTGTAGAGCGCCAGAGCGGCAAATCCGATCCCTCCGTTGGAGACGCGCTGTCTCATCAGCATAGCGACTCCTGTCCCCAATAATACGGAACCAATGAACAGATCGATCCACACATTCGGGAAGGGCTGCTTGACGTATACCTCTAAAAAATCCACAGTCACTGACGTAACCGTAATAACATATACCGTCCCGATGGTGCTTTTGTTGCCAAGATACGGCGCGGTAATAATCAGAAAAACGAAATTGGCAAGCCAGAATCCGAGGCCCATCGGGAGGGTAAAAGCATAATTCAGAAGCACTGCAATTCCTGACCCACCTCCGGAAGGAATGGCATGGGGGAACAGAAAAACGGCCATGGCAAAACCCTGGATCACGGCACCGGCGGTAATCAGTGAGATTTTTCGGAATAAGCTGCGATAAAAATAGAACTTGTTCCGACCAGGAACCATCAAAATTTTCACACGGGATCATCCTTCGGATTGTTATGGTAAGCCAGTCCTGCTTTGTAAAGTGTATGCTTGTCTTCTGGAGGGGATGCCGGAAGTTTTTGTAATAAAGGCCGATCATTCTTGCAAAAGGATCACTTTTGCGGGAATGGCCGGCTTTTTCCAACTGCGTAAATATTGTTTTTTTGCTAGAATGAACGTAAATATCGTCGAATTGGATTGCGGTAAACAAGGACACTCCAAGATAGGGAGCTAAAAAAACAGTGAACGGACAAGAGGATTTATTTAAGTATTTAAGACAATATATTTTAAGAGATGGGGAGGAGGTTTCCCCAGAATTTCTTATGAACCCGACTTCAATAACCGACATTCCCATTGTAAAGCGGACGGCACGAACTCACAGGCAAGTAGGAATTCTAACCTTAGCGACGGATGTAAGTCAATGGAGGGATATTCCTGTCCCAGACCCCGATTTGCTCAAGTGGATTCCTGGTCGACGGGCTGCGCTGAAAAATGAGAAACAAGCATTTGAGTGGATGCAAGCTGGGTGGATTATTAAGGAGATGCGTTTGAAGCGGGATGGGAAAACATCGGAAAAAGTTTGCCACCGAATGGGCTACCGCTTGTTTACTTTGCTGCAGAAAAGATTGGAGCAGGAGAAAGAGAAGGAGCTAGGACTACTAGAAAGCTTCCGGTTGGGAGCGGAACAATGGAAGGAACATGGAACTAAAGAAACGCAGAACGAACGGATGGTCCTTTTATCTCTTTTGCAAATGACTGATGGTTGCCAAACAATTGAAGAATTGGAGAACACGGATATTTTCCCGGCGAAGTGGAGTACAGTGAAGAGGATTCAATTTCTACATTTTGTACTGGCGTTTATTCAGGTATCAAGCTGTCAAGATGTATTCGATTGGAAGGAGATCGGTGCGCAGTATTATGGTGAAATCGGGGGCTCAAAAGCTTTTGATATTCATAAAGAGGAGTTTATTATTACGCTGGAGCTTTGGTCCGGGCAGCAGTCGGCGAGTCTCGGCTTAATCAGTCCAGGTCAGATTACACCTATTTATTTCGCCGGACATTTGGAAGGAATGTGGTCTGTTCATCAGCCAGGACCCGTTCATGCGCTGACAGATCTTGCTGTTGCACAGGACCATTACTACACCCGCGCATCAACTCTTTGGTTAGTTGAGAATCGGGGGATTCTGACGAGGCTCGCTGCTGACCGGGGTTTTACAGGGAAATCGGACTGTTTGATCATAGGTGTGGATGGTCATATTCGAAGTTCTCACCGGGCGCTGGTTCATCAATTGGTTACGAGTAGTCCGATTAACCAGGTGCTGATATGGAGTGATTATGATGAAGATGGCCTATGCATTGCAAAAGAAATGATGGAGGCAGTTTCGGCCCGAAAGCTTGCTTTGAAATGGATATGCCATAATCATGAAATCATAACGGATTGGATCGATTATCAAATATATATGAAGGAACTTCTGCAGGAAAGATCCTTAGAGCAGGAGCAGGTATTGGGAGGATATGAAGATTGGAACAAATGGATCAGCCGCTGATATCCATATTTGAAAAGGAGGAGTCCTCTCCGGAAATACATCAGTCGATGCGGGATATCGCATATCTTTCGGGAGTGCTCAGCGATCTGGGTTCGCAAAATGCTTTTCAGACGCCTGCAGAAATTTTGCGTTTTTTGCGAATTATTCAATTGATTAATGAAGAGGCGCTTGGACTTGACGAACCTATCGAAAATTCGGACACGTTATTTTACAGGTATAGAAACCGGTATAAAGACCCGGAGCCTCCAAGCCGAAAACGGGTGGAGCAGATCATCAATGTATTGGTGAAATACAACTGGATTTCCAAGCAATCCAGGCAATTAAAGATGCGTGATGTTGGTAAACGGATGATGGATGCTTTAATCCGATTGGCTAATGATTCACTTGCTTACTATATGCATGACGATATCGGCCGTTCATTGTTTCAGGCTAAGCGTGATGCTGAGCTGAGTGAAGCTTATGATGATCACGGCATATCAGGGGGCAACAGAATAGCCAGTATGATTCGGAATCTTGAGAATGCGATCGAGCTGATGAAGGAACGGGAACTGGAAATGCTGGCAGATCGGGGAGCGTTACCGCAACTTGAGGTCATTCACCAACTCATGCTGGAGCTGGAAGTCAAACTTAAGGAGCGGTTGCGTCAATTTCAGACTTTGGAGGATAGTCTTGTTCTAAGCAATTTGATGCAACAAGGGACAAAGGCATTGGCGGAAGGAACAAATTTGAGCATTGGCATGATTAATAAATACTTGAAATTTACGACGATGCAGCAAACGTTACTCTCTTCAACAATCCACCCTGAGGGGGTCAGGGAGTTTATTATGAAAATGTACGATCCTCCGCTGGAGTCTGATATTCCGAATAGCCATCAACTGATGAGCTTTATGGAACAGGACCTGTACGAAGGGGAGGCTGCAGACGGCTTGTGGATGCCTGTTAAGTTTGCCTCTCCCCTACCTGCTGCAGCTATTCATGATGCTGTCCACTATCTTGAAACATATGAGCCTGTTGTAGAACCTGTCTCGGAAATGGATGATGAAGACGAAGAATACCTGGCGGAGGAAATATCGATCGACCAGGTTGGAGAACTGATGGGGCAATCGCAGTGGTTGCTTACTAAATCAATGATCCGGACTGAAGAGATTGAAACGTATATGCAGCAGGTGTATGAAGCACCGATCGAGCAAGTGATTATTGAAGCGACGTCCCCTGCATGGGGAGATGCCATTAATTCACTAACGGCAATCGCAGCTTTAATTGGCAGCAAAAAAATGATAATCGAACCTGCTACTGAAAAATTAGGGGATCAGACTTTCGATGATAAGCTGTGGGAATGGTTGAGACAGGATGACCGGAATCAGCTCCTCAAGCAGAAGGATCCTCACCAAGAAGCTACTGCAACAGAACATAGGGCGCGGGGAGGAGATAAGGATCATGAATAGTAAAAATCAGATGTTATATCAGGAAGAAGAGTCGACAGTTCAAACAGAGCTCATGCCTGCTTCATCCGAAGAGAGTACTGCAAATGTTGAGCGAGCGAAATTCGAGGCAGAGAAACGTGAACATTCTGAGGGTATTTCTTCCCCGTATTCTTTGAATGTGCTGCAATCCTTAAAAGGGATATTGACCCAGGAAGAGGAACTGACATTCATGAATATTTTGTTCTCATCATCAGCTACGCTACGTGCGGGTAATTTTGGATTGTCGAGGAAAGAAGTTGAAAAACAACTGAAAATTACGGATCAGGATGAATCATTTTTTTCGTTTTTAACACGGGTTAATCAAGCGATTGGGCGCTATTTCCGAGTGATTTATGATGAGAAGCGTGATCAGGTGATAGCTATGATGAGAGTATCGGCCAGAGCTGCCCGCAGTACGCTGTCAAAGGAAAGTCTGGCGATATTACTGTTTATGTTCTATCAGCAAGAGGTGCTGCAGCATGAATTCACACTTTTTGATCAGTTGCTAAGTGCATTTGGACATGAAACGACAAAGGCGAACCAGCGTTTGCTGATGAATATCGATCCATTGAAAAAAATCGGCGCGATTGAAGAATATGACACGAATTCGCTTGAAAAAGCATACCAGCTAACAGCGATTGGTGCGAATATGTTTTCGGATTCATTTTTGCATCGGATGGTTGAATTCAGCCAATCCAATCAGTTGAGTAAGGAAGAGGTGCTGAAGTTTTTTAAACGTTATAACCTTTATCGGGAAGAGGCTGAGGAAAAACGATGATACCCTGGAGAATGTGGTTTAGCGGCATTCGGGACTATCCGGCGACAATAATGGATTTATCCGGGCAAATGGAGCATGTTTTGATTACAGGTCCGAACGGGGCGGGTAAATCAACAATCACCTATTGCATGGGAGCGGTGTTATATTCATCAAAGGTTATTGTTGAAGGGCTCAGATCCCGTAATTTACCACAGGATGCACCATGGAAGGCACATATTCGGTTATTGTTCAAAAATGAAGGCATAAATCGGTTGGATGCTCCTGAATATATTGAATTTTCGCTTCGTATTTTTCAAGAGCCAGGACAACCTGTAAAAAAAGAGTTTTATATTTCTTCCGGAGATGATTTCGAAAGCTGGGAAGATACAGTTCGATATACTTCAGGAGACCGTCAATATAGTTTCACAGCCTACAAAAAGGACCTTCAATACAAGTATAAAATTGATCCGGACCTGTTTTATTTGATCTGGTATCAGCAGGAAGTGAATCAATTTGCAGTCATGGATCCAAAGGAACGTTTCCGGATTTTTGCAGAGATGCACGGTATTGATCAGGTTCAACAAAGCTGGGAAGAAAGCGTGGAAAAGTTGAAGGAGACGCAGGAGACGCTGCGCGTTTCTGAAAGTAATGTTGCGCATAAGAAGCAGTGGTTGAAGATCAAAAAAACGGAGCTAGACCGTTATGAGGATAACCGGAGACGTTTGCTTGAAGGCGGTAAATTATACTCCCGTTCATTGCTCCAGCTTGAGGATTATTACCGGCGGGAAGAAGAACATCTTAAAGGTCTGATCGAACAGTTGGAGTTAGATATCGACTTTGGGCAGGACGACCTGGCAGAGATGGGGCAACGTGAATCTTCGATACTTGATCAAATCCGTATGCATACGGAACAAATTGATTTGGCCAAGCAGGAATTAACTCGCAATGAGGACCTGCTGCAAAAATTAGCAACTGAGATGAAGGAAACCGAAGTTGCACTGAACGAGCTGGAACGCGAACTGCAGCATGTCAGTAAAGAGAAAGAGCGAATCCGGCGTACCGAAGATGAAGTAATGCAACAGTTGGCAGATGCCCAGAAACAATTACGGGAAGCAACCCATGAGAAGAAGATGAGGGAATCCGGGCTTAGAGAATGTGATGAACAGAAGGCACTATCTTTGAAACAAATCTCCAAATTGGAGGTTGAAATTGAGCATGATCAACAGCAGGAGATCATTCACAAGAATAGGCTTCTTCAATATAAGAGTAGCCATCATGTTCAGAAACAGTTGGATCAGCTTGATCGTTCTGTAACAGAAGCTAAAGACCAACAGCAAAAAAATTTGAACGAAATTCGTGAGCTGAAAGATGAATTGGGACGTCTGGAACAGGCGCATGACTGGTCTCGACGTCAGATGGAGTCCTTGGATTTTTTTCGTGTAAAAGGGATGCAAGCATACACTCTAAGCGAACTGGTTGAATTGGATGCATCTGTGCAGTTGAAATGGGAAGAGCGATTTAATTCGATTAAATATACAATTTTCTTCGATGGGCATGCAGCTACGCCTCCGAATGATTTATATCATGTACCGCTTCGCAAGGTGGTGCCAGATCGTCCGGTTACAGAATTACCGGATCTTCGTCTGAGAGTCAAAGAAGGATTAGAGGAAAAAATCATTCCGCACGCGATGAAGGCATTATGGTGGGTGGCGCAATTTTTTACAGACGGCGAAACTCGGATTGAGAACGGAGTGCTGATTGACCCGATGGGGATTCGGGGACCGCAGGAGCGGAGCAGCCGGTATATTCTGAGTGCACGCGCACTTTTGATCCGCAAAGAGAACATCTCGAAAAATATTCATGATCTGACATTAAAAAGTGAAGAGCTAAGCCAAATGATCGAGCGGGAGACAAAGGAATTCCATACTTTAAGCAGTATGATTCAATTGGTTCGGGAATCGGAGGCTTTCATAACTCTGGAGCATGAACGTACCGAAAGGGTTAGGAAGCATGCGGATGAAAGCGTGAAGCTGGAAGAGTTACTGAACCATGGTAAAGAACTTGAACAAAACCGGATTTTTTATCACCAAGAGGAAGTGCATTTGCAGCATCAGGAGCATGAACTTCAAAAAGAAGCTGATTTTTATGTGAAACTTGGACAGTTGAAAGGGAAATACGAGGAACTACACACAAACAAGCGTCTTTTGGAAAGTTTGAGGGAGCGGATTAATAAGGTGAATGCATACTTGGAGCGTGAGGAAGATAAGCTGGATATGCTCGAGAGAGGGAAGAAAAAACAGGAGCGGGCGCTGCAGGATCTTCAGGATCAAAGGGAACTGGAAGAACGAAAACTTCGCCAAATGAACAAACAACAGGAATCCTATAGAGAAAAACGGAGTGTGGTACAACAAGAACGAATTGCAATGATTCGAGAAATTGAAGATTTAAAGCAGCTGATTCCGGACATATACAACGAGGTCGCTGGCGATTTTGGTTCCGACAAAAAGGACTCATTATCTCTTAAAGGTTCTATCTTTGGACTGCAGCAGGATTTGGAGAAAGGGAAAACCCAGTTTAATTTTGCTAGGCAAGAACAAGATATTGATCCTGCGGCACCCGAGAATTATAAGGTCGTTCAGGAAGAATATGAGCGCCTTCAAAATGAATACAAACGAACGAAAATACTGTTTGAAGAGGATCAAATTCGGACAGATGAGTTAAAGGATGCTCTTGAGACTACAATTAATATGAGAGTGATTGAGATCAGGCAGCGGTTCACGTCGTATATGAGCTTGTTTCAATTTGAGGGCGAAATTGATTGGGATTCCTATGAGGATCGCAAACAACGGACTCATTTCAATTTATATATTAAAGCGCGCAAGGAAGGGCATCGTGGAACTCTTGAAGATGTAAGTATCAAAGGAAGAGGAGGTAAAGTCGGAAAGGGAGTGTCTGGTGGAGAAGAATCGCTGAGTTCTTTATTGTTTGCACTTGCCTTATTGCAAAATTTGCAGACTGCACCCGGTTTTATTGTTCTGGATGAGTTCGACAGCGCCTTGGATGAACAACGTAAGCTCAAAGTGTTCGATCTATACGTACAGGAATTGGAACGCAAGCTGATCATTCTCACGCCTAAATCTCATGAATCCTCTTATCTTGAACGCTTTTCCAAAGCGTATATTGTACATCATGATCCAACAGTGCCAAAAAGTAAGGTCACAGGGATCCTGAGGCGTGATAAAAGCCTTAAATGATAAGTGAAGAATTAAAGATTGCTTTGGGTATAGAGGGAGTTTCTGCTGTCATATAAATTGAGCTAAAGAATTGTTTGTAACGGGGATGCTACTATGTATCTCCGTTTTTGTTATTCCATAAACTCTCCCGGTTCATAGGTATACACCCCAACAGGCTCTCCAACTCTGACATACAATAACGCATCGAATCAAACATTGCCATGACCAGGGGGTGAGACCATAAAAGAAATGCTGGAGAAAGTTGAAGAGGAAGTTAGCCATTATGTGACCCGGATTCAATCCGAGCAGCAGCATGATGGATCCTGGAGATATGATTTTGAAACCGGTCCGATGACGGATTCCAGCATGATCATGCTTCTGAGCGCCCTTTTTCCAGATGAAAAAGATCTCATTCCGCTGCTGGCAAGACGGCTTGTAAACAAACAGGCTGCGGGAGGCGAATGGAAGCAATATGACGACGATGACGGACATCTCTCCTCGACAATTGAAGCATATACCGCGCTGCTGTTATCCGGTTATGTGGACCGGAATGCCCCTCTAATGAAACGGGCTGAGGATTATATTTTGCGCAGCGGCGGCGTCGAAAAAGCCCACATCTCTACCAAGTTCATGCTGGCTTTGCACGGTCTGTATCCTTGGCCCACCTTTTATCCCATGCCGCTATTTTTGATACATCTTCCGAAATGGGTGCCGCTTAGCTTTTACCGCTGGAGTTCGTACGTAAGGACTCATTTTGCCCCGATTCTTGTTTTGGGCCATTTCAAATTTACGCTGCTGCATCCCTCTTCGGCAGACATCAACCATCTCTATACGACGCAGAAATACCGCAAGCTGCACCGAAGACTCCGTTGGAACAGACGGGATACGATCAAGAAAAATCAGGATTTATCCGCTGTGAACAGAATAAAGCCAAGCCGCGCGATTCGCATGGCTGAACAGATGATGCTGGAGCATATCGAAGGGGACGGGACGATGTATAGCTACGCGAGCGCCACGTTTTTTATGATCCATGCGCTGCTCGCCATCGGTTATCAACCAGATTCTCCTGCTGTTTCCCGTGCAGTGAAGGGACTCATCTCTTTTGTTACGCAGACGGAAGACGGGGAGCTGCATGTCCAGAACTCTCCATCAACCGTATGGGATACGGCGCTTGCTTCCTACGCATTGCAGGAGGCGGGGCTTTCAACCGAAGATGGAGGGTTTCAGCGGGCTGCAGCGTATTTACTG
Source organism: Paenibacillus sp. (assembly GCA_031254035.1). Classification (GTDB taxonomy): domain Bacteria; phylum Bacillota; class Bacilli; order Paenibacillales; family Paenibacillaceae; genus Paenibacillus_AQ. The sequence goes on along the minus strand of JAIRVF010000047.1, from coordinate 3,538 downwards.
TCCCTTCAGCATCATGAGAAAAAGGGCTCCATAGGGGACCCGCCCACACATGTGACCGGTGGTTGGGGGTTTTCCGAAAGCAATACTTCGAACCCTGACGTGGACGATACGCAGGCGGTATTAAGGGCATTGACGGGGTTTACGCACCAATATGCGGAATATTACGATGCTTGGCGGAAGGGTGTTAGGTACCTGTTCCGTATGCAAAATGATGACGGCGGTTGGGCTGCTTTTGAGCGGAACAGCACATCCTTGATCACGCGTCTTTTTTCGTTGGAAAGTTTCGAAGATACAGCATTTGATCCTTCGGCGGCGGACGTTACCGGACGCACGTTGGAGTTTTTGGGGAGCCATGTGAAGCTGACGGTAGATCATCCACGGGTGCAGGCGGGAGTGCATTGGCTTTTGAAACGGCAGCAGCCGGATGGTTCTTGGTATGGACGTTGGGGAGTGTCGTATTTGTACGGGACATGGGCTGCGGTGACTGGACTAAGAGCCGTGGGCATACCCGCCAATCATCCTGCAATTCAAAAAGCTGCCGACTGGCTGCTTCGCATCAGACAACCGGACGGCGGTTGGGGCGAATCTTGCAAAAGTGATGTATCAAAAACCTATATCCCAGCCCCCTACTCCACGGTTGTTCATACCGCTTGGGCACTGGATATACTGATTGCCATTCATGATCAACCTGTGAGTGCAATCAACGAGGCGGTTTCGCTGCTGATCGAGTGGAACAAAGAGGGAGGGAGCAGACGGGTAACGTACCCGACAGGAGCGGGACTTCCGGGGCAGTTTTATATCCGGTATCACAGCTACCCGCGGATTTGGCCTTTGCTCACGCTCAGTCACTATGTGCAGAAGTACAAAAGTTGCTGAAAACGCCCTATTTCCCGGGAAAACAGGTAAATACCCTGTCCTTGTTGCCTGATCCGCATATGCTGGATTAACCGTCTACAAGGCTGGTGAAATGCAGTAAGCCCTGTCCACGCCTGAAGACGAGAATGGAGCATACATGAAAGGAGATCGAATTCATGGCCCAACTTGATCCCCGCTTGATGGGAATATTCCGCCGTAGGATGTGTGATCCGCGATGTTTCGGTAAGGTGTGCGGAATTTTGCGTGCCCAAAGACTTGAGGATTTAAATTGCCATAGCGGCTGTTGCAGCATGATTGACCAGCTTTCGGAATGTATGGGTGTGCCTGTAACGGCTGCCGAACGACAAAATGCGGCAGAGTGGCTGATGGGATGCGGCGTAGATCCAGGGAACCCCTACCACCGCAGAAGCATGAGGAATTTGTTGTGGAGATACTAGCATATTCGGAGAATGAACTAAGTTAGGCTCACAACGAAAGTCAAAAGCCGCCGGAAGTCAAAGGCCGATGGAAGTCAAAAGCCAACAGAAGTCAAAGGCTGACGGAAGGCGTGGGAAACTTAAACGGCCACAGCGGCCGTTATTGAGGTCAACTTCGAGCATTATGATTTTTAACGGACACAGGTGCAGCTATTTTGTGGAAAAACCCCTTTTGGCGTTGTTTTGGGGAACAATTAAGCGCTGTGGTGTCCGTTAGAGATAGATACGAGGGCGGCTGGAATCGCATTTTGCTATAACTTCCTGATTTTTTATTAAAAATGAGAAGAAGCCCAATTTAACCAATAAAATAAATGGTTGAATACAGTGTTAAACATTTTATAGTGAAAATAAAAATGGATAGAGGTTTCAGAGAAGATCTGAACTCTATCCATTTTTTTGTTATTTACAACAACATTTTTGTTCAGTAAATCGACTTTCGATTATTAAGCCATCGTTTCCCGTTAGTTCAGCCCCTCATTTTTTTCTCCAAATATTTTTATATAGATCGGTGATCGTAAGTTCTACTATACCAGTATCTTCAACGATTTCTTTATTTGGTTCGTCGCTCAAAAAGAAAGAGAATGAAAAGCAATCTCCGTCCTTATAATTCAAACCACATTGACCTGTAACTTGAGCGTTGTATTTTTTTTCATTGTATTCTACTGTTAATTTTGCAGTTGTTGATGTAGTGAAAAAATGATCGCTAATGGTCTCATGATGAAGACCCGAGATAAGCGTAGCACCTGATAAAGAATATTGTCCACTGGATCTAAATCTGATATCATATTCTCCATTTTGTGTTTTCTGAATCCACGAAACGTATATCCTATGTTCTCCATCATTATAGATATCCCTTCCAATGTTACTTTCAAAATTAGACAAATCAACTTTAAGCGAATATCTTCCATCAACCGAGTGACCATTTTCTTCAAATTGCTTTGTGTTATTCGCAAGAAAAGCCATTCCATTAAACCACAAGCCAAATAACCCCGATAACCAGAGAAATATACCCATCACTGCCATAAGAATTACAGTGATGTAGAGTATCTTTTTAACTTTCATATCTGCCCAGCCTCCCCTCGTGACGGTGAAATCCTGCGGATGAGTGAGATTTCGTAAGAAAACCCCTTAATTACGAGGGACGAAACTGTGGATCGCTATTGAGCTAAAAGGACGGTCATAACGCTTCATTTCGCCCGAATAACGATCCGTAGTTTCGTTAGATTTATTTTGTTATCGTTTTTGCGGTTATAACGTTTCTCAGCTGCAGGATTACCAAATGCTCACGCGGTCTTTAGGAGCGACGTACATGGCATCTTTTTCGGTTACTTCGTATGCTTTATAGAACTCTGGGAAGCTCGAGACGGTACGGTTTACGCGTACTTTGTTTGCTGAATGCATGTCGGTTGTAGACTGGTACGCAGCTGTTTCCTTACTCATGGTCATACGAAAGCTCGTTGCATAACCTTCAAAATAGGCTTTGAGATCCGGTTTTTCCATTTTGGACAGTACTTGAAGCGATGCGGCCATACCGCCAAGGTCGGCGATATTTTCGCTTAAGGTGAGCTTGCCGTTATTGTACACGCCAGGAAGCACTTCAACATGATCATAGTAAGAAATAACCTGTTCGCATTTTTCCTGGAATTTTTTAAAGTCTTCCGAAGTCCACCAGTTGACCGCATTTCCATTTTCATCGTATGCAGAACCTTCATTATCAAAAGCATGGCTGATTTCATGCGCAATGACCATGCCGATCGCTCCCAAATTCGTTTCATGTTTAGCTTTGATATCATAAAACGGAGCTTGCAGAATGCCCGCTGGGAATACAATTTCATTGTTCTGCGGATTATAATAAGCATTTACCTCATAGGTGCTCATCGCCCATTTGCTCTTATCGACAGGTTGTCCAAGCGAAGCGATCATTTGTTTTTTGCCTGCTTTATTGATGGCAACCATGTTGTCAAACAGTGATCCGCCGTCCGCAAACGGTTTAATGGAAACATCCTTCAAGTAATCATTCCATTGATCCGGATATCCGATCTTGACCGTCATTTTATCCAGCTTTTTGGTGGCTTTGGTTTTGGTTGCTTCAGACATCCAGTCCAGCGCTTTGATCCGTTCTTTATAAACCTCGATGAACTGCTTAACCATTTGTTCAACGTCTTGTTTGGCTTCTTTCGTGAAAT
>JAIRVF010000135.1 GCA_031254035.1 Paenibacillus sp. | reverse complement strand
CAATGCTCGCAGCGAAACCCTGCACGAAAAACCGGCCTATAGACTTCCTTTCGAACGTAAAAGATGCCTAGTCCCGGCGGATGGATTTTATGAATGGCAGAAGACCGGTAGCGGCAAACGTCCATACCGGATCAGGCTCAAAAGCGGCGGGATATTCAGTATGGCCGGCTTGTACGACATCTGGGTTCAGGAGGACGGTACTAAACTTGCAACCTGCACCGTCATCACAACCCCGCCCAATGCCCTGATGGAGCCGATTCATGACCGTATGCCAGCGATCCTTCGAAAGGAAGACGAATTGCGCTGGGTCAAACGGGGAGCCACAGCCCCCCAAGAACTGCAGCAGCTTCTGATTCCTTATCCAGCGGATGAAATGGAGGCTTATCCCGTAAGCACCGCGGTGAATTCAGTCAAAAACGATTCTCCGCTTTGTATCGAACCAAGCTCATTGCTTTGAATCCGTTGCTTTGAATCCGGACTGCCCGGAAGCAAAAGACCGCCTGCTGCCTTTAATAAGACTTCAGACGGTCTTTTTATTAATCATATTCATGCCGCGGTATTTCATTAGCTTACTCCACAATGATTTTGCCTACCATATTGTCATGCCCAGCACCGCACACCACGGAGCAATGAAATTTATGTTCTCCCACTTTATCCGCTGTAAATTCAGTGGATCCATCCTTTTGCAGATTGACTTGAGGTTTGGGATTTCGATACCGTGCGCGCCTTCTTTATTGACAATGTGTTATTTTAACCCTATCGCCTTTTTGACTCTGATCTCAGCGGACAAAATCTATACATAAACAACGTACAAAAAGACCTATGTGGAAAACACCAGAAAACGGTACTCTCCACATAGGTCTTTTCACTTTTCATTCTCATTAACGGAACATGCCCCAAAGCTTGATCAAATGGAAGGTATTATTCGGATCAATCTTTTGAGCCACCACAAACCTCACGATTTGCTGCTCCTCAGCCTGCGATAAATTCTCCTTAAGTACTGACGCCGAAGATTTGACAAGACGCTGCACCTTTGCAGTGTCTTGAAGATCGAATTTGCTGACACCTTCTAACATTCCCGAGATCCGCTCTTTGGTGGCCTTATTTTTCATTTTTTGCTTGACTCTTGCCACTAACGTAGGACTAATTCCATACTGCTGATAGCCCAAAACATTGGCACCTCCCGTCAAATTCCAGTTCAACTAAGTATATGACGAGGTGCCTTGTCCCATGTGCCTAATCTACCAACTCTCCCTGAAAAATCTGTTCCTGTTGAAGATAGTCCCTCAGCGCGGCAAAAGCAGGTGAAGTCCAGAATTCGCTGTCTCCTACAAGCTGTGATGCATCATCCCGGGCCTGTTCGAGCACGGTAAAATCGCTAACCATATCCGCCAGTCGGAACTCGGGCAGTCCGCTTTGTTTTGTCCCGAAAAAGTCTCCCGGTCCCCTCAGTTCCAGGTCCCGGCGTGAGACTTCAAAACCGTCATCCGTTTCCGTCATAACGCTCATGCGCTCCTGTCCAACTTCAGACTTGGGATCGGCAATGAGCACACAGTAAGAAGCATGCTGCCCCCGCCCCACGCGGCCGCGCAGCTGATGCAGCTGGGACAAGCCGAAACGATCAGCATCCATGATGACCATCAGCGTTGCGTTTGGCACATCCACGCCCACTTCCACAACCGTTGTAGATACCAGCAACTGGACTTCATTTTCATTGAAAGAGTGCATCACTTCTTCTTTCTCGGCCGGGGTCATCCGCCCGTGAAGCAAACCAACTCGGTATTTCGGGAAAGCCTGCTGCATCTGGATATGTAGGTCGATCGCATTTTGCACATCCAGCTTTTCGGACTCCTCGATCAAAGGACAAATGAGGTACGCTTGCCGGCCCTGGTCAATTTCCCTTGAAATAAACCCAAGCACGCGGTCCATCATCTCATGCTTAACCCAATAGGTTGTAATGGGAATTCGCCCTTTTGGACGCTCGGATAAGGTTGAAACATCCATATCGCCGAAAGCCGTAATTGCCAACGTTCGCGGAATCGGCGTAGCCGTCATCGTTAGCACATCCGGATTATAGCCTTTTCTCCGCAAAACACTGCGCTGGTTGACGCCAAACCGATGCTGCTCATCCGTCACAACAAGACCTAATTGCCGGAAAAATACATCCTCCTGAATTAAAGCATGTGTTCCGACCACAATGTCCGTCATGCCCATCTGCAGGGAAGCGAGCAAATCCTTCCGCTTCCGTCCGGTGACGCTGCCTGTCAGAAGCGCTACCGAGATGCCAAATGATTCAAACAACTTCTGTAGGGAACGCATATGCTGTTCAGCCAAAATTTCGGTTGGAACCATTAACGCCCCCTGAAAACCCGAACGTACCGCTCCGTATAAGGCAATCGCCGCAATCACCGTTTTACCTGAACCCACATCTCCCTGCAGCAGCCGGTTCATGCAGCTTGGCGAGCGCATGTCCTGCAAAATCTCCAGTTCTACTCTCTTTTGCGCATCGGTCAGCTCAAATGGCAGACTCCGCACAAATTCCCGCATAGTCTTGTTATCGACCGTATGGACGATCCCGTCCATTCGGCGACGGTTAAGCGCCCGGTAAGCCTGCATTTTTAATTGGAACAGAAACAGTTCCTCATAAACCATCCGTTCCCGTCCCTGCTGGCCTTCCCGTGAATCTTGCGGCTGATGAATCGTGACGATGGCTTGCTTGCGCGGCATGAAATGATATTTTTGCATGATGCTCTGTGGGAGAATCTCGGGAATCATTTCCCCATATTGAGTCAGTGCCTGTCCCAACGTTTTACGCATCCAGGTTTGCGTGATTTTCCCGCCGACCGAATAGACGGGCTGCAGCGTTCCACTTCGCCAGCCCCCTTGATCCGGAAACTCCGACTCGGACACAGTCAACTGCATTCTCCGCTGATCCCACTTACCTACCAATACGATTTCCCTGCCGTTTGTGAGCTGGTCACGCAAAAAATGGCGGTTGAACCAAGTTGCAGTAAACATCCACTGTTCCGCCATCAATTTGCAGCTCAGCCGCGATTTCCCTCCATAACGCTGCAGCACCGGAACGCCCATGATTTTCGCCTGAATGGTAATTTTGTCACCATCCTTCACCTCGCTAAGCGAACGCAAGCGGTAATCCTCGTATCGGAAAGGATAATACTCCAGTAATTCTTTGACCGTAAAGATGCCAAAGGCGTGAAGCTCTCCTTCTTTGAGAGCACTCACGCCGCGCACCTGACGGATTGAAATTTGATCCAAACTAAGACTCATTTCCATCCCTCATTTTATTAACTAGGCCAGATAAATACAGCTAAAGTCCCGGGACCGACATGGGTGCCAACCACCGGACCAACATTGGTAAGCACAACCTCGTCCAGGCTGTAATGGCGGGACAACTCTTCCAGCACTGGATCGGCCGAAGCTGGATCGGCCGTATGGCCAATGGCCACGTTAATCTTCTGAACCCCGCCCAGATCTTCCTTAAACCGTTCAATCATGCGGGTTATTGCCTTTTTACGTCCCCTAACCTTCTCAACTGCATATATGATGCCTTCTTCGTCAATGGATAGGATCGGTTTAATATTCAGTAGGTTGCCAATGACAGCTGCCGCTTTGCCGATCCGTCCTCCCTTTTGCAAATATTCCAGCGTATCGACGAGGAAATACAGCTTGCGCTGCTGACGCAACTGCTCCACCGAAGACAGAATTTCTTCCGCACTTTTTCCTTCGGCCGCAAGCCGGGCCGCATGAACGACCATCAAACCAAAGCCGTAGGATGCCGACCTGGAATCCACCACATGGATGAGCGGAGGATCATCAAGCATGGATTTGGCCAGCAGTGCCGATTGGTACGTCCCGCTAAGCCCCGATGAAATATGAAAGGAAATAATCGGGCAGCCCGGGTGCATATTCATTAGATTCTGATATACATCCATATTATCGGCAGGGGAAGCTTGCGACGTAGTAGGCAGCTGTTCCGACTGAACAAGCCGTTTGTAGAACACCTCAGCAGAAATATCCACTCCGTCCTGAAACGTTTCTTCTCCGAACATCAAGCGGAGCGGAACGACATGGATATCATACTTGCTGGCAAGCTCTTCAGGTATGTCAGCGGTGCTGTCCGTCACAATTATCGCATGATTCATGCGAGCGGCCTCCTTTAGTTTTGTTTCTTATATCATCATACAAACTAGGACTCCACAGAGAAGATATAATAATACACAGGCTGTCCACCCTGATGTACTTCTACCTCGGCGTCCGGATAGTTTTCGCTGAGCCAATCCGCGAGCTCCGCTGTCATCTCTGTCTGCGTTTCTTCACCGGCAAGAATCGTTACGATTTCATCGCCGCTGACGAGCATTTTGGAAAGAAGCTCCTTACAAGATGCCAAGAGGCCTTCGGCGGAAGTTACGATCTTCGAGTTTTCGATACCGATATATTGACCAGCCTTGATCTCGAGATTGTCGATTTGCGTGTCACGGACCGAATAAGTCACTTGTCCGGATTTGATCCGTGCAATGGCATCCATCATATTGTCCGTATTGGTATCCTGGTTCTCCTCCTCGGAGAACGCGAAAGCGGCCGCAATCCCTTGCGGGATGCTCTTGCTTGGAATTACCGTCACGTTTCGCTCGCCTTCGAGCAGCTCTCCGGCCTGCTGGGCCGCAAGCACAATGTTGGAGTTATTCGGCAAAATATATACATGCTGCGCCGAAATCGAACCGATAGCATTCACAAAATCCTCTGTGCTCGGATTCATTGTCTGCCCGCCGGAAAGCACTACATCTACACCGAGGCTTTTGAAAATATCAGCAATTCCCTGACCAGAAGCAACCGCGATAAACCCGTATGGCGCCAGTTCGTCTGCAGGCGGTGTAACCGGAGCCTGTTCGCGCGAATGCTCAACCGGATCGATCGGCATTTCGGCAAACAGATCAGGCATTGGATCAATGTCGAGTCCCGTCGTGAGCAGATCTCTGTGTTGTTCACGCATGTTCAAAATATGGATTTGTGTAATTTCTCCGAAACGCAGCGCCAGGTTCAGCACCTCGCCCGGCTCCTTCGAATGGACATGCACTTTGATCAGTTCATCATCCGCAATAATGATAATGGAATCCCCGTTGACTGACAGTGCTTTCCGGAACTGATCCTCATCAAAATGAGCCCCAGAACCGCCAAGTTGCCGGTTAATGAAAAATTCCATGTCATACAAAAATTCAATGTCTTCTGTTTCAATTTTGGACTGTGCCAATTCAGGCCGGTCTGCAAATACAGCCGACGGCGAGCTTAAAACAGCAGATGCAGGCTCCTGATGCTCAACCATTACTGCTTGTCTTACCTCTGCGTACTCCGCATGCCCCGACTTACCTTGCAGATAACGGAGGAAGCCATCATAAATATAGACCAGTCCCTGTCCCCCTGAATCTACCACGCCAACCTGTTTCAATACAGGAAGCATTTCCGGAGTCTGGGAAAGCGTTTCCTGCGCCTTAAGGAGAACCTGCTCCATTAATTCCGTGATGTCATTTGTCCGCCGCGCATAGAAAACTGCATGTTTGGCAGCCTCTTTAGCCACCGTTAAAATCGTTCCTTCCACCGGCTTTACGACTGCTTTATAAGCAGCATCCACACCTGTTTGCAGTGCAGCGGCAAACTGAATTGTATTCAGTTCGGTGTACGACGCAGCGTAGCGGCCAAAGCCGCGAAACAGCTGAGATGTAATTACACCGGAGTTTCCGCGCGCACCCATTAGCAGTCCTTTGGACAAAACCCCCGCGCTGTGTCCAATCGAGTCGGAATTATTTCTTTTTAACTCTGCTACACCTGCACTCATCGTCAGATTCATATTGGTTCCCGTGTCGCCATCAGGCACCGGAAATACATTTAAAGAATTGACATGCTCTGCATGCTGCTGCAACTGTTCCGCTCCGGCCAATACCATAGCGGTAAAATCTGTCCCATTCAAAGAACGCTTACTCAATGATAAATCCCCTTCCTGCTTGATCCCATAGCCAATGGCGTCCTTATACATACGTAGTATCCACGTTTTACATTTCGCCAACTCGCGTTTTTCAAATCGATAATTTTGCTTTTTTTTATTAATTAGCAATGATGGCCCATCATAAACCAGAATGGGCTACTCATTATTGTACTATAAGAAGCTTAAGAAATAAATGTTTTTGAAGGGCGGTTGACGAAGCATTTTTTGCTGTGATATTATATATAAGTATTGTTTTATGCAGGTGTTTGGAACAAGGAGGTGTAATCTATGTCTCGCAAATGTTATGTGACTGGCAAGAAGCCAGGAAGCGGTAACCACGTATCCCACGCTAACAACCGTAACCGTCGTTCTTGGGGTGTGAACGTTCAAAAAGTTCGTATTCTCGTTGACGGCAAACCAAAGCGTGTTTATGTGAGCACTCGTGCGCTCAAAGCAGGTAAAGTAACCCGCGTATAATTCGTCGTTTTATTTACAAAATAGAAAGACCGCTTTTACGCGGGAGTTTTTCTTGCGATATCGAAATGCAAGTTTCTTGTAATTCTGATACCTTAAGAAAACCGTCTATCGACGTACTTTCTGAGAAGACAGACCGCTTTTAGCGGTTGTTTTTTCTTACGGAGCTGAAAGCCCGGTTGTACCGAGACAGACCGCCTAGGGCTGCAAAGCCTCTAGACGTTTACACTTTCTTATACCTTAAGAATAGCATATAAGCAAAAAGCACCTTGTTTAACAGCAGGTGCTTTTTTTTAATGCCTTTGGCCCAATTCGGTATGATTCATGCCGCCTGCGTCAAAGGCTATTTAGCATAAGCGGCATACCATAAGGAGTCTTCAGCTTTTATGAAATGTGTTTAAAATAGCTTTTACGAATCCTCCCAAAAACTTTGGCAGCTTAAACGTGTAAAATTTCATATTCCACCCTCCCCATCATTCTCATGTCATCACATATGGTATGCCTGAGTGTGTCTACTGCAGAAAACGGACAAAAAAAAGGTTACATGAGAACCTTGCTCATGTAACCAATGTATGCACGATGGGCGAGACCTATGACTCAGGAAGACAAGTGAAACCGCCCATATTTATCCGTTTCGAACGCTGCTGCGGATCGCCTGGATCGCTGCCTTGCGATCCTGTTGCCCATAAACGGCACTGCCCGCAACAAGCACATCCGCCCCAGCCTCTGCGACCAGGGGAGCCGTTTCGCTTGTGATGCCGCCATCCACTTCGATATGAACATCAAAAAGCGAGGCTTCATTTAGCCATTGGCGCACCTGGCGTATTTTGTTGACTGTACGCGGAATGAATGCCTGTCCTCCAAATCCCGGGTTAACGGTCATAATCAGGATCAGATCCAAATCACTTAGGACTTCCTGCAGAACAGCAGCGGGCGTCGCTGGGTTGATCGCCACCCCCGCCTGGATTCCATGCTCCTTAATCATATGAATAACCCGGTGCAAGTGGACGCAGGCTTCAGCATGAACAGTAATTACATTGGCGCCAGCTTTGGCAAAATCAGCGATATATCTTTCTGGTTGTTCAATCATCAGATGAACGTCCAGGGGCAGGCTCGTATGAGGTTTAATGGCGCTAACGATTGGCGGACCAAGCGTAATGTTGGGGACAAAATGTCCATCCATCACATCCACGTGGATCCAGTCCGCTCCCGCGGCTTCCACAACTGAAACCTCCTTACCTAATTGCGCAAAATCTGCCGACAATATCGATGGCGCTATTTTAATCATGTTCGTTAATACCTCCGCTTTTTATCTTTCATTTCCGTTAAAAACTGCACATAATGTTCGTAGCGGCTCGCTGCGATTTTCCCTTCTTCGATAGCTTCCCTGACCTTGCAACCAGGCTCATGCGTATGGCTGCATCCCCGGAATTTGCATTCCTCAGCATAGGAGGAAAACTCCTTGAAACAGCTGGAAAGCTCTTCAATCCCAAGCTCTAGAAAATCCAGTTGGCTGAATCCGGGCGTATCCGCCACAAATCCCCCCGTTGTAAGTTCGATCAGCTCTACATGACGCGTTGTATGTTTCCCCCGCCCTAGCTTCATGCTGATCGCGCTGGTTTCGAGATCCAGTCCGGGCACAAGACTATTGAGAAGCGATGATTTGCCAACCCCGGATTGTCCGGAAAAAACGCTAATTTCTCCTTTCAACCGTTCCTTAAGCAATTCCGTTCCCAACCCTAAGCGCGAGCTCGATACAATGACTTGATATCCGATATTTTCGTAGAGCGACTTGACCAGAGTGACCGGATCTTCGCCCTCTGTCCCGTCAGGCAGTAGATCCTGCTTCGTCAGGCAGATAACCGTATCCAGTCCGGAATGCTCTATATGAACCAAAAACTTGTCAAGCAGTTGCAGATTCAGATCTGGTTCACGGATTGAAAATACCAGAACAGCCAAATCCACGTTGGCAACCGGAGGCCGGATCAGTTCAGAGCGGCGCGGCAGGATTTCATCCACCACGCCTTCCCCGTTTTCCGTATGGGAATACCGAATATGATCTCCTACCAGCGGAGACACGCCTTTTTTCTTGAAAATGCCACGCGCCCTGCACTGGATGGCATCCCCGCCTCCCAAAGCCGCCATTCCGTTTTCGAGTGGTTTAACATAATAATATCCGCTTAACGCCTTCACGATAACTCCTTCAGGCATACATGAAAGGCCTCACTTTCTCCCCCTGGTTCCCTGAGCATGGCCAAGAAATCTTTAGGGTGATGTTTGTATATAATGCAGTTTCGGCATTTATTTTCTTGCCTTTATTCGAATTTTCCATGTTTTTTCATTCTGCTGGTCAAGGATTCCCATCCTGAGACTGATTCTCGTCCGTTTGATCAATGATCCCACCCGCGTTATCACCTTGTGATCCTTGATCGCTGGTGCCAGTACTGGTGTACGGAGGAGTGATCTCAGGCACAGTCCCGTTTTTAACATCCCTATAGTAAACATGATAGGTATCGAAAAGCTGCCCGTTGCGGTAAACCCTCACGACGGCGTCCTTATTCGGATCAACAACCAAATTGATCGGGAATATCTGAGTCGACTGGATCGTCTTTGTTCCCCAATCCTTAAATTTCTCGCCGCCCGTCCGGGCATCGGCATATTCAATGCGGATCTTGCTGTTTTTCCCCTCCTCGATCGGAGCAACAGGCACATTCAAGGTATAATTCAATGCATCCGCTGGATAACCCGAACTAACCGTAATCCAGATCTCTGAATTTGGGTCGGTGAGAGCGCCTGGGTCTGCAGGCCATTGGCCAATAACAATTCCTTTTTCTACCGTGTAGCTATCCTCCTGCTTGATCGTCGGATTCAGTCTAAACCCGGCCGCAGCCACTTTTTTCGCAGCCTGATCCGCCGTATCTCCGATGAGATTCGGCGCCTTCACCTGCTTCTGCCCTTTGCTGACTGTCAGCGTGATCTGCGTTGTATCCGAATCTACCAAGGTGTTTGCTCTCGGATTCTGCTGAAATACCTTATTTTGCGGCTCGTCGCTGTATTCGTCGGGGGTTCTCTGGATATTCTCTTCTTTGAATCCTTGAGCTACCAGGGCCTTTACCGCTTCTTCATAGCTTAACGCTTTGACATCTTTGATTGAAACCTTAGGCTTGGACCCACCAACAGAAAGCTGGATCGTCGAACCTTTTTTAACCTCAAGCCCTGCCTGTTTGCTCTGCTCATAAACCAGGCCTTCTTTATTCGGTTTATACTCTCGTATAACTTTCTCGTCCACTTCAATGCCCTGGGCCGCAAGCTCTTGGCGCGCCTTGTCTTCCGTCATGTTGAGTACATTTGGCACCGTCACATCCGGAACGGTCAGCTTATTGTTCACATAAAAGACAACACCGGCCAAGGCGATCAGAACCACCAAAGTCAAACTGATCCAAAGCGCCGGCCTTCCCCAACCCTTTTTCGTTTTTCCGACTGAAGAAGAAGGCTCGTCGCGCTCCTCCCTGTTATCTGTCGGCTGAGGTCTTGATCTCACCGGGCTTGGGCCGATATGCTGAGGCTTGATGGCCGGAATCACACGGGTACGATCCTCATCGTAAATATCCGCGAAATCTATCTTTTTCTCATGTTTTCGTTCCGGCAGTAGGCAGGTATCCAGGTCGCGCAGCATTTCCTTTGCGCTCTGGTAACGCTCCTGCGGGTTTTTGCGCATCGATTTGAGAATAATATTTTCCACGCTCTGGGGGATCAAAGGATTTACTTCGCGGGGCTCCTCAAATTCCTCCTGCAAATGCTTGAGTGCAACGCTGATCGGGCTTTCTCCCAGAAATGGAAGACGTGCCGTCAGCATTTGATAGAGTACAATGCCTAATGAATATAAATCCGATTTTTCCCCCGTCACCACGCCCTTGGCATGCTCTGGGGAAAAATAATGTACGGATCCGATTACGGAACCGGTTTGAGTGATCGTCGTTGAGGTTACAGCACGAGCAATCCCGAAATCCGTCACCTTGACTCTGCCATTGCGGCCGATCAGTATGTTATGCGGTTTGATGTCCCGATGGATAATCTGGTTCTGGTGGGCATGTTCCAACGCATCGCAAATCTGGGACGCAATTCGGACAGCCTCATCCACCTGCAAAGGTGCTCGTTCCTTGATGATTTCATTCAGGTTATGGCCTTCGACATACTCCATTACAATGTAATGGACATCGTTTTCCTGACCCACATCGTAAATGCTGACAACGTTGGGGTGCGAGAGCGAAGCAGCCGATTGCGCCTCGCGGCGGAAGCGGCGGATAAACTCATCATCGTGCACGAACTGCTGGCGCAGTACCTTGACAGCGACGTTGCGGCCCAAAAGCAAATCATGCGCTTTGTAGACGAGAGCCATCCCGCCACCGCCAACTCGTTCTATAATTTCGTAACGACCGCCCAATTCGTGTCCGATCATGAATCCCACTCCTTTATACTTTGCCCGGAGACTTCATCTTGAAGTTCAAACAGGGCGACGGTAATGTTGTCATCGCCTCCGGCGAGAAGTGCCAGCTGCAGCAGCCGGTCCGCCCGTTCATCCAGCGGGACATCCCACATTCCGGAGATTTTGGCAATATGCTCGCCGCTCACCAGATTACTGAGCCCATCGCTGCACAAAAGGAGTGCCTCGCCAGCAGATAGCGTGACAGGATACAGATCGACAGAAACCTCGGGATCCGTGCCCAGAGCACGCATAATCACATTGCGCCGCGGATGGGTTTTCATTTCCTCAAGACTAATCTGTCCGTTTTTATACAACTCATTGACAAGCGTGTGGTCTTCCGTAAGCTGAATGGCTCCGCCATTCACAATTTTGTAAGTTCTGCTGTCCCCTATATGTCCAATCACTCCGGAAGTTTCCTGCAGCAGAAGAACCTCAACCGTTGTGCCCATGTTGTGATATTTTTCGTTTTTGGAAGCTTCGCTGTAGATGACATCGTTCGCATGCAGGATTGCATCGCTCACAGCTGCGCTCATGCCCTCGAAGGACATTCCTTTTTCCAGCGTGGACAGATCGTCCGCAATCGTATCTACGGCAAGCCTGCTTGCCGTATCCCCGGCCTGATGCCCGCCCATACCGTCGGCAACGATGCCAATGGTATATCCTTGCGGCAGCTGACCGATCCAGACCGAATCCTCGTTTACCGAACGGACGCGGCCAATATTACTGGCATGAACTGTTTTGATCAAGTTCCAATCACCCCAACTCCATATGCTTTGCACGCAGTTGACCGCATGCAGCCGCGATATCATGGCCTTGCTCCCGGCGGATCGTGACATTCACGCCGTTCTCTGCAAGTACTTTCTGAAATTTAAAAATATCGTTTCGCGAAGTGCGAATGTACTTCCGTTCCGGCACATGGTTTACCGGAATCAGATTGACGTGGCAAAGCATGTCCTTCAGCACGTTCGCTAGCTCAAGCGCATGCTCCGGCTGGTCGTTAACCCCGCCGATCAAGGCGTATTCAAAGGTGATGCGCCGACCTGTCTTAGCTAGGTAGAAACGAAGTGCCTCCATCACATCTTCAAATGGATACCGGCGGTTAACAGGCATCAATTTGGAACGAAGCGTGTCGTTTGGAGCGTGGATGGAGATAGCCAAATTAATCTGGGTATCCTCGTTTGCGAATTTGTAAATATTCGGGACGATACCGCTTGTCGATACGGTGATATGCCGCTGCCCGATGTTAAGACCCTTTTCATGAATCATAATGCGGAGGAATTTCATCGTCGCTTCATAGTTCTCGAAAGGCTCCCCTGAGCCCATGATGACAATGCTGCTGACGCGTTCTCCCCTTTGATCCAGTATTTTTTGGGCCTGTACCACCTGAGCGACGATTTCTCCGGCTGTCAAGTTGCGCTTGAGGCCGCCCAGCGTAGAGGCGCAAAACGTACATCCGATGCGGCAGCCTACTTGGGTAGTTACACATATGCTGTTCCCATAGCTATGTTTCATGATAACCGTCTCGATCGCATGCTCGTCATGGAGACCGAACAGGAATTTAACCGTGCCATCCTTCGATTCCAGCTTAGTGATTTCATTCAAGGTAACAAACTCAAACTGGTCCTCAAGTTTTTGCCGCAGCTCCTTGGACAAGTTGGTCATCTCCTGAAAGTTATCCACTCTCTTGACGTAGAGCCAGTCGAAAATCTGGTTCGCACGGAATGCCGGCTCCCCATTTTCCTTCACCCATTCCTGAAGATCGTCCAAATTCAAATCATATATAAAGGGTTTCATTTCACCACACCTGTCTTTATCATTCATATGCATATTGTTTCTCATTCTTCCTATTTTAACACAAATAAAAGTAGCGGTAAAAGAGAAATCCCGCCAAAGCTAAAGGCCCAGCGGGATCATTTAAGCTGTTTGATTCATTGTCGTGTTGCAATAGTTTAGGAGAATCTTTGCAGTCTGGCAATATAAAAGCCGTCACTGTGATAATCCTGAGGCAGAATCTGTACGCCAACTCCTCCAGCTGCGGAATGCAGTTTGTCCCACTCCCCACTGGAATCCTCTGGATAGCCAAAGCCGGGATGCGTCTCCAAAAAATGCCTTACCGTTCCTTCATTTTCTTCCGGATCGATCGTGCAAGTGCTGTATACCAGAATTCCACCAATACGAAGCAGCGAAGAAACAGAGTCCAGCAGCTCCCGCTGAAGGCTCGCGATTTCGCCGATATCCCCGGCTGTTTTCGTCCATTTCAGGTCGGGCTTGCGCCTGATGACGCCAAGACCCGAGCAAGGTGCATCAAGCAAAATCCGGTCAAACGAGCCCGCAGGATACTTTTGAACCAGTTCCATCGCGTTTCCACTTACGGTGTGAATGCTGGCCAGACCTAATCTTTCGGCTTGTTCGGCGATTAGTTTCTGCTTATGTTCATGAAGATCATTGGCTATAATTTCGCCCTGATCCTCCATCAGCTCCGCCATATGTGATGTTTTGCCGCCCGGAGCGGCGCAGCAGTCCAGTACCCTCATGCCCGGAGCCGGTCCGACAGTACCCCCGACCAGCATAGAGCTTTCATCCTGTATCGAGATTTGCCCGTCCCGATACCATTCCGTAAGGGCCATGTTGCCTCCGCCGTACACCAGAATCCCCTCCGACGAAAGCGCCGAAGGAGCCGCCTCAAACCCGGCCTTCTTCATTTCGGCCAGCATCTCTTCACGGGTGATCATCGTCGTGTTCACGCGCACGCTGACGGAAGGAGGTTCATTATTCGCCCGGCAAATCGCTTCGGTGGTGCTTTCTCCGTATTGACGGATCCACCGCTCCACAAGCCACTGCGGATGGGAATGTTCAAGCGCAATTCGTTCGGCAGGCGAAAGATCGTCTGGAAGCACCAGTTCCTCCCGGTGCCTCAGCACATTACGGAGCACCCCATTTACCATTCCGGATATTCCTTGATGTCCCCGGCGTTTGGCCAAATTCACCGCTTCATTAACCACAGCATGCGGGGGAATCCGGTCCAGGTACATCATTTGGTACAAGCTGAGCCGCAGTAAATTCCTTACCCAAGGCTGCAGCTTTTTTATACCTTTCGCTACAAAGCGTTCCAAAAAATAGTCTAGTGTATTTAGGCGGGAAACCGTTCCATATACCAACTCCGTCGCCAAAGCCGCATCCTGGCTCGACAAGGAAGCCCGCTGCAATGCCGAGTTCAGCTGCAGGTTACTGTATGCCTTATTCTCCTCGACACGGGTTAATACTTCCATGGCCAGCTCCCGCGCTGACATCCGTGACTTACCTTGGTTTTTGCCTGTACTCACTCTAACACCGTCCCCGGCGCCATCGTATTGCCGCGAACGAATTCGCTCGCATTCATCTGCTTCTTGCCGCTAGGCTGAACGCGGGTCAGCCAAAGGGAAGCATCGCCCGTTTTGACCTCAATCCCCTGTTCAGTAAGCTGAAGCACCGTGCCGGGGGCAGATTCTTTGGAAGCTTTATCTGATTTGCGAGAAGCCCAAACCTTAAACACGCCGTCATTCCATAACGAAAAAGCGCCCGAAAATGGGACAAGGCCTCGGATTTGATTATAAATATCCCGAGTTGAGGCGCTCCAGTCAATTTTCTCGTCCTCACGCTTCAGGTTTGGCGCATAAGTTGCCTGCTGCTCATCCTGCACCTCCGCCTGTACCCGTCCAGCGGTTATACGCGGCATTTGCTCTTTCAGCAAGGCCGCTCCGGCAATGCTCAACCTTTCAAACAGCGAGCCCGAAGTATCTTCTTCATCGATCGCCACTATTTCCTGGGCAATCATGTCCCCGGTGTCGAGCCCTTCAGCCATATACATCAGTGTAATGCCTGTTTCGTTTTCGCCGTTGATGATGGAGCGCTGGATCGGTGCGCCACCTCTGTATTTCGGCAGAAGCGAGCCGTGAACATTAACACAGCCATATGCAGGTAAATCAAGCACAGCCTTTGGAAGAATCTGGCCGTATGCTGCCGTCACGATCAGATCCGGCTTGTATGCGGATAGCTCTGCAACAGCTTCGGGACTGCGCATTCGCTGCGGTTGAAGCACGGGAATCCCATGTTCCACTGCAACCTCTTTCACCGGCGTTGGCATCAACACCTTTTTACGTCCCTGAGGCCGGTCCGGTTGGGTGACAACCGCAACAATTTGATGTCCTTCGTCCAACAGCATCCGGAGGCTAGGCACCGCAAAAGCAGGTGTCCCCATGAAAACGATATTCATGAAGCATTACTCCTTTCCGGAACGTTCAGGTACGTAATCATATACTTTTTCGGCGATATCAGTAAACAAGACTCCGTCCAAATGGTCGATTTCATGTTGGAAACAACGGGACAGCAAACCGGTGCCCGTAATGGATACCTCGTTGCCGTCTTCATCAAGCCCTTTCACGGTAACCTTCTCAGCGCGGCGCACATCCCCGTTTATGCCTGGAATGCTAAGGCAGCCTTCCGGCCCGTACTGCTCGCCTTCTTTGGAAACGATCACGGGGTTTGCGAGCTTGATCAAACCGTGTTCGTCGCCAACGTCAACAACGATCAGCCGTTTCAGAATTCCAACCTGAGGAGCGGCAAGACCGACACCTTCTGCATCATACATCGTGTCAGCCATATCGCTCAGTAGTTTTTTAACGTTTGGAGTTATTTCTTTAACTTCTTTTGCTATTTTGTGCAGTACTGCATCAGGTTCTTTTACGATAATGCGGATTGCCATGGTGACACCTTCCTTATGGATATTCTATTGGATTATTAATCCTTATGGATTTGCATAGCTTGTTGTATCGCATAACTTACCGGAATTACATGAGCATTTGCGGATCTACATCAATGCTGATCTGAAGCTGTTGATTATGGGCCGTGTCTTCAAGCTGCTCGGCTGCTTCAAGCACCAGACCCACGGCATTGATATTACCACGCCATTTTACCATACATTGAAATCTGTATCTATTTTTTATCCGCGGAATCGGCGAAGCGACTGGGCCAAGGACGTCAAATGCGTCAGCTGTCAGCCGGTCCAAACTACCAAACCATCCGCGTTGTCTCGCTTTCCCCTGAAGCACGGACACCATATTTTCCGCCATGCGCACCAGTAGCGGAAGTTGCTCATGGGTCATTGTTATCAGAATCAAACGGCAGTAGGGTGGATAATGAAGATTGCGGCGGTGCTTCAATTCATCGCGAATAAAAGAATGGTAGTCATGCCCGCTGGCATGAATAATGGAATAATGCTCCGGCGTGTAGGATTGAATCATGACTTCTCCCGGAAGCTGATGCCTTCCCGCCCTCCCGGCGACCTGCGTCAATAGCTGGAAGGTCTTCTCGCCAGCGCGGAAATCCGGCAAATTGAGGGCCGAATCGGCCGTGATGACGCCGACGAGCGTCACATCCGGAAAGTCAAGTCCTTTCGCCACCATCTGCGTTCCGAGAAGAATATCCGCTTTCTTGTCGCGGAATTGCTTCAACAGCTTTTCGTGCGACCCCTTTTCCGTCGTTGTGTCCACATCCATGCGGATGACCCTGACACCGGGAAAAAGCTTGGCCAACTCCTCTTCAACGCGCTGTGTCCCTGTCCCGAAGTAACGGATATGCTCGCTGCCGCAATCCGGGCAAACAGAGGGCGCTGGCTCGGCATAACCGCAGTAGTGGCAGCGGAGATTGTTCGACTTTTGATGATAGGTCAAGGAAATATCGCATTCCGGACATCCTGCCACGTACCCGCAGCTGCGGCACATAACAAAAGTCGAGTAACCGCGCCTGTTGAGCAAAAGCACCGTTTGTTCCTTTCGCTCAAGCCTCGCCTCAATCGCCTGATGGAGTGGGCGGCTGAACATGGAGCGATTGCCTTCCTTCAGCTCCTCACGCATATCGACGATCTGTACGGCTGGAAGCTCATTACCAAGTGCGCGGTATTTCATCTCTAGCAGCATGGGCGCAAAACCATCGTCCACCTTGGAACGGGCTGCATGGTAGCTCTCCAAGGACGGCGTTGCCGAGCCCAAAATAACGGCTGCCCCCTGCTCCCTCGCCCGTTTAACCGCTACATCCCTCGCATGATATTTAGGACTTTCCTCCTGTTTATAGGAAGTTTCATGCTCTTCATCCATAATGATCAGGCCGATTTGCTCAAATGGCGCAAACACGGCGGAACGGGCCCCAATCGCAACCTTTACTTTGCCTTCGCGAATTTTCCGCCATTCATCATAACGTTCTCCCCCGGATAGACGACTGTGCATTACGGCGACCTGGTCGCCGAACCGCCCTTTAAAACGTTCCACCATTTGCGGCGTCAGCGAAATTTCGGGTACGAGGACAATAGCCTGCCGCCCCTGTTCAATACAGTGCTGAATCGTTTGCAGATAGATTTCGGTTTTGCCGCTGCCCGTCACACCATGCAGAAGGAATACGCCGTGTGAAAAAGCATCCAGCGACGCCCGGATACGGTCATAGGCCTCCTGCTGCTCATCGTTTAGCTCCAGCGGAGTAGATGGCTTAAAGCGGCGTCCCCTGTACGGATCACGGAATACTTCCTGATCTAGAATGGTGATAAACCCCTTGTCCGCCAGCCCCTTAACGGTGGCTGCAGATACCTGAAGCGAAGCCAAAATCTCTTTCAACGGCAGAGGCAGAAGCTCCTTCATGTCAATTATAAACTTCAGCACTTCCCGCTGACGCTGTGCCTTCGCTGGAAACGTTTCGAGCGCCGCTTCCGCCTCACCCGCATCAACGGCCAAATCAACCGCTTTGAGCGTTTTTTTCTGCAGTTTGTCTTTAATAGACTGATTCTCCTGGAGTACTCCCTTACGTAACAGAGATTTGATCGTCTCGGCGCTATCCGGGAATATATGACTCAACTGACGAGCGGGCACTTCACCTTTTCGCCCGACATAAGCCATAATGGTCTTTGCCTCTTCCGTTGGTTTCGTCTCGATCCGCACCAGCGTTTCCGTATACTCATCTTCCTCCTGGGCCGGGTCGGAAGAATCTCCTAGCGAGATGTACCGCTCGGCTTTGCCCTTCAGCGCAGTCGGAACCATCGCCTGAAGTGCCGTTATAAAACGGCAGGCGTATTTTTGACTCATCCATTCCGCTAGCCCCACCAATTCGGAGGATAACGGAGGAACGACATCCAGCACTTCCTGAATAGCTTTCAGACGCATACCGGGAGAAGAAGGCTCCTCCTGCAGCGCAACCACGAAGCCCTGAACCGTCCTATGGCCAAAAGGAACCCCAACCCTACTTCCCACCTCGATCCACGCCCGCATGGATTCCGGTATTAAATAATCAAAAGGGCGGTCGGTATCCTTTACCGGCACATCAACAATGACTTTGGCCACTTGTGGCCGCATCATCAGCTGCTCGCTCCGTTCATACGTTCAGAGGCGATCGTCAGAAGTCTCCGCGCAATTTCGTCTTTGGACATCACGGGCATTTGCTCCACAAGACCGTCTGCATCATAAATCTGCACAATGTTGGTATCGGTTCGGAAACCTGCTCCCTCTGCGGTCACGTCATTGGCGACAATCAGATCGCAATTTTTTCGGGCCAACTTATCTTTGGCATATGCCTCGACATTATGGGTTTCCGCCGCAAAGCCGATCAGAAACTGATTCGATTTGATTTTGCCGAGCTGCTCTAAAATATCTACCGTTTTGATGAGCTCAAGCGTCATCGAGTCGCCCTTCTTTTTGATTTTGCAGCTTGCCGTTTCGGCCGGACGGTAGTCCGCCACCGCCGCCGCTTTAATGACCAGGTCACAGTCCTGCCAATGCCTAAGCACCGCCTGGTACATATCTTCCGCCGATTGAACGGCTTCGGCATCGATTCCCGCCGGAGGCGCCGCATCGGTATGCCCATAGATCAAACGGACTTCCGCCCCCATCTCGCGCGCCGCTTTGGCAATCGCAAAGCCCATTTTTCCGGAGGAATCATTCGTAATATAGCGCACCGGATCAATCCGCTCCACCGTTCCTCCAGAAGTGACGACAACTTTTTTTCCTTGCAAAAGAGCGGGTGCAGCCTGCTCCTCCCCGGCAAAATAACGTTCGATCACGGCTACGATACTTTCCGGCTCTTCCATACGTCCTTTGCCAACATATCCGCAGGCAAGCAGTCCTTCACCAGGTTCGATCATCATGACGCCTCTTTGCTCCAGCTTTGCCATATTCTCTTGGACAGCAGGATGACTGTACATATGAACATTCATGGCCGGAGCTACCATAATCGGCGCAGTCGTCGCCAAAAGCGTGGTGGACAGCATATCATCTGCTAGACCGTGAGCCATTTTGCCAATCATGTTGGCGGTTGCCGGAGCGATCAGCACAAGGTCAGCCGCATCCGCGAGCCGGATGTGAGACACAACGGACGGATCTCTCTCATCAAAAGTGTCGCTGAACACCGCGTTTTTGGACAAACTTTGCATCGTCAGCTCCGTAATAAACTGTTTGGCCGAGGACGTCATAATCACATGCACATCCGCCCCTTTTTGAACAAGCTTGCTGCACAGGCTGGCTGCTTTGTATGCTGCAATTCCTCCGGTAACGCCAAGTAAGATCGTTTTGCCTTTTAACATGCGAACCCCTCTTTCATTCCGGATTTTGCAAATTTCGTAATATAAAGAAAAAATAATGAGAAAAAAATACAACCTTGCGGTTGTATTAGGTACAACGTCTATTGACGCGAAACAGGAAGTTAGCTGGCAAAGTACCGCCTTCCTCCTGTGGTTATAAAACGGTTCAGCAACCGCTGAAGCCTGCAAAATATAACTTCCTCGATTTATCGTTTCTTGATTTCGTCCTTTTCTGCTTCCGGTTCAGGAATGATGCGAATCATATCACCGTAGATCTCCTCAAGGGCCACACCCACAAATTTATGGGACTTCGGATACTTGAGAACGGCCTTTTCACCCTCGCGCAATTGTCTGGCGCGTCTTGAAGCAGCCACCACCAACGAATATTTACTGTCGACCTTATTCATCATTTCATCAATTGAAGGATACAACATGTTACTTCCACCTCATCTTCTTCCAAAGTCAGAAAAACGTCATTCCGCCATTCAATGTAACCTCACAGGAGAAAGCTGTTTTCACATAAACAAAGAATGGTTCAGCTGCCGCTTACATCGTTAATAATCCGCAAAAAAATCTCGTCCTAGTGTCTCACTTTACAATGTTCGGCTACAATAATAGATTCTATTCGTCTGCACGCGCAATCAATCTCATCATTGACTACGGCATAGTCATAATGCTTCATTAGATTGATCTCGTCGACCGCAACCGACATACGGTGATCGATGGTTGCCTGATTTTCCGTACCGCGTCCGACAATCCGGCCCTTCAGTTCATCAAGCGACGGCGGAAGCAGGAAAATAAAAACTCCTTCCGGAAACTTTTCCTTTACCTGCAGCGCACCCTGCACTTCGATCTCCAAAATAATATCAATGCCTTTTTGAAGCGTCTGTTCCACGAAATCACGCGGCGTACCGTAATAGTTTCCGACGTATTCCGCATGTTCCAAAAGCTCGTCGTTTTCTATCATATTCAGGAACTGCTCACGTGTTTTAAAAAAATAGTTCACTCCGTTTTCCTCGCCAAGCCGCGGACTCCGGGTCGTTGCCGACACCGAATACACAAGCTCCGGAAGCTTGCCTCTCAGCGCGGTGCACACGGTTCCCTTTCCAACTCCTGAAGGTCCGGACAATACAAACAATAATCCTTTTGACATATTACTCCCCAACTCGTTATTCGTCATTATCATCGTCTTTGCTGGATAGACGGTGGGCTACCGTTTCAGGCTGCACTGCGGATAAAATAACATGATCACTATCCGTAATGATTACGGCGCGTGTCCGGCGTCCATACGTCGCATCGATCAACATATGACGGTCTCTTGCTTCCTGAATGATTCTTTTAATCGGTGCTGATTCAGGGCTTACAATGGAAATGATTCGGTTTGCCGATACAATATTCCCGAAGCCGATGTTAATGAGTTTGATTGCCATAATCAGGTTCTTCCCCCTATACATTTGACTCTCGTCTGTTTTCTGTCGAAATTGCCCGTTTATTCTATATTGGCCAATTGTTCGCGAATTTTTTCAAGCTCCGCCTTCATTTCGACAACACGGTTTACCAGAGTCAGATGATTGGCTTTAGATCCAATCGTATTGACTTCCCTGTTCATTTCCTGAATCAGAAAATCCAGTTTCCTTCCGACCGGTTCATCCGCACGAAGCAATCCTTTGCACTGCTCAAAATGGCTTTGCAGCCGTATCAA
This sequence comes from Paenibacillus sp., assembly GCA_031254035.1. Lineage (GTDB taxonomy): Bacteria > Bacillota > Bacilli > Paenibacillales > Paenibacillaceae > Paenibacillus_AQ. Next base: position 65,886 of record JAIRVF010000135.1, on the reverse strand, counting down.
TTCTTCATCAATGTTGGAACGGTCTGCGAAAATAGCAATCTCCATGCCAAATTTATGTTCATCAAAGGCAAATGAACCGTCATTTAGATCAGACAGCCTTTGTTTGAGCTTATTGCGGTAATCCTCGACTACTGTCGGCGCCAGCTGAAGCATCTCAGCATGTAGATCCTGGAGCTTTCTTAAACGCTTCTCCACGTCTGCAGCCAAATGTTTGCCTTCCGCACTTCGCATGGCCGTGAGTCCCTCCAAAGCCTTCCGAAGGCCGTTTTCCAGAACTGGACCCCATTCTTCAAGATTGGAATCACCTTGCAAGGCGTTATGCTCGGGGGGCATCCATACATTGGGAAGAGACAACAAATCCTTCACTGTCAGCTTGCCGTCTAGACCATACTGCCGCGAAATATCCTGTGCCGCCTGCAAATACGTCTGAACGGCATGTTCATTGAGCAAAGCATGCGGAGCATGCTCGTCGCCGTCTTCCTTGTTGACGTATACGTCAACCCGTCCGCGCTTTACATACTGCTGCACCGTTCTTCGTAAAGCGTCCTCGAAACATGTCCACTCACGCGGGAGACGAAGCACAACTTCGCAGTAGCGGTGATTGACGGACTTCACTTCAAATACCACTTTATACCCTTCATAATGGAGGGCAGATTGACCGTATCCGGTCATACTAAAAGACATCGGCACCACATCCATTACACTATTGTAATTGATTACGATCAACGATACAAGGGGGACAATTGACGGCCGGATCTCGCCCACACATGTTCGATGAGCTGAGCGCTCATTTCATAAAGCATGAACGGAGTCATCAGATAGATCCCATTAAAATTATCCATGGCCACATCCAGGAGCTCTTTCGCGATCTGAACTCCCACGGCCCTACCTTCCTCACCTTCAAGTCCGGACATCCGCCCGCGAACATCGTCCGAAAGCTGAATACCCGGAACCTCATTATGCAAATATTCCGCGTTTCTTCCGCTAGCCAGCGGCATGATCCCCATGAATATTGGGATATCCAAATGGCTTGTCGCTTGCTTGACGGCACGAATCAGCTCCGGATCATACACAGGCTGTGTCATGATATAGTCCGCGCCGGCCTCGATTTTCCTTTCCAGGCGTTTCACCGCTTTGTCTAGATGCTTGCCATGTGGGTTAAAGGCAGCGCCAACCACAAATTGGGCCTTTTGCTTCAGCGGCTTCCCTGAGAACGCAATGCCCTCGTTCAACTGTTTGATCATTCGGATAATCTCGAAGGACGTCAAATCGTATACGGAGCTTGAACCAGGCAAATCACCGAACCGAGCAGGGTCGCCGGTAACAGCCAGTACATGGTCGATACCAAGTGCGTCAAAGCCCATCATGTGCGACTGCGTACCAATCAGGTTGCGGTCGCGGCAAGCAATGTGCACCAGCGGTCTGAGTCCCGTTTGAACCTGAACCAAATGTCCAAGCGCCATGTTGCTCATCCGCGTGACGGCAAGTGAATTGTCCGCCAGCGTAAGGGCATCCGCCCCGGCGTGCTTCAATCTCTCGGCTCCTTGCAAGAACTTCGCGATGTCAAGATCCCGCGGAGGATCGAGCTCAACAATGACAGTATGGCGCTGTTTAATCAGATCAACCAGGTTGGGCTCCCGTTTTTCCTCTTGCTCAGGTTGCTCAGGATCCTCATGAATTACAATTGGAGCCGTTTGCTCTGGAATAGATTCATATATAATCGGCTGAGGAACGTAATCCTCAAGCGCAACGGCAATAGCCGCGATATGAGCGGGCGTTGTGCCACAGCAGCCGCCGATAATGCGGGAACCGAGATCAGCAAACTTAATTGCCATCTGCCCAAAATACTCCGGACCGGCCCCATACTGGTATTCTCCATCCACATAATCGGCAACACCCGCATTCGGATATACCGACATCGGTGCAGGGAGATGGCCTCCAAGCGTTTTCATTGCGCTCACGATGCCGTTTGGTCCAGTGCGGCAGTTAAAACCGATGACGTCTGCCCCTCCTTGCTGCACGATCCGGAATGCCTCCGGCATTGTGTATCCATCGAGCGTTCTGGCCACATCCTCGACTGCAAATTGACAGATGATCGGCGCATCGGTTAAGCGACGCGTAATGGACAACGCCAGCACAAGCTCCTCGACGTCATAAAAAGTTTCAAGCAGGACGCCGTCGACACCCTCTGTTACTATGGCTTGGACCTGCTGCTCAAAATACTTTTTCAGCTCGCCCGTAGACACATTTGTCCGCTTGCCGCTGCGGATGGAGCCAACGGCCCCGATCACGTAGCCGTTAGCCCCGGCGGCCTCGCGGGCAATCCGAACACCCGCCCGATTAATCTCACTGACTTTGGTTTCCAGCCCGTATTTGGACAGTTTGTCAAAATTCGCTGAAAACGTATTGGTTTCAAGCACCTGTGCGCCTGCTTCCACATAACGCCGATGAACATCCCGGATGACTTCCGGAGCGGTTAAATTCAGTTCCTCATACGAAATGCCTACTGGAAAACCCATTTGATATAAGAAAGTGCCCATCGCTCCATCCCCGACAAGCACCCCCGTATCCAATGCCTTGCGCAAATCCAGTTTCATGAAGATTCCCCCAACCTAACCATAGTTTTCATACTAATGTATCACAAAACCATATATATTCCTACTAGTTTAGACGGAATTAATAGAATTAAAAAAAAGTTCTTGAAACTCCCCGAAAATTCTTCAATACTTGGCACCTAAATGAGAAAAAAAAGCCCGCCGGTCACCCACTGCAGGGTGATCAGCAAGCTTCAAAACGATGCGCCTTTCTTCCATATCTACACCGCGACATTCCCTGTATACACAAACGCCGCAGGACCTGTCATGTAAACCCGGTTATCCTGTTCGCTCCATTGAATGAAAAGACTTCCGCCCTTCAAACGCACCTCTGCCTCGCGATCCATCCGGCCGTTTAATACCGAGGATACCAACGTAGCGCAAGCTCCCGAGCCACAAGCCAGCGTAGGTCCCGCCCCGCGTTCCCAAACGCGCATATCCACTGTGTGCCGATCCAGCACTGTCGCGAATTCTACGTTCACTTTTTTCGGAAACAAAGGATGTGCTTCAAACTTCGGTCCCCAGGTGTTTAAATCGAATTTTACCGCATCATCTACATAAATTACGCAGTGGGGATTGCCCATGGAAACTGCGCTAAATTGAAAGAAAGCCCCGTCTGCTTCAATCGGAACATTGAGCACTATTGGGGAATTGATGGTCGTCGGGATCTGTAGCCCTTCAAGTACCGGCTCACCCATATCAACGGTTACCGTCGCCACCTTTCCATCTTCACTTTGAATCAAAACCTTCCGCAGACCAGTTCCCAGTGTTTCGATCGAAATCTCTTCCCTCTGCATGAAGCCATGGTCGTACACGTATTTAGCTACACAGCGGATGGCATTTCCACATTGTTCCGCTTCGCTTCCGTCCGAATTGATAATACGCATCAGGTAGTCCGCCTGCCCAGAAGGGAGAATATAAACCACGCCGTCCGCCCCGATGCCAAAAAAGCGGTCGCACCATTTGGCGGCAAGCTCCGCCGCATTTTTGGGAAGAGCCCGCTCGCCGTATATCACGATAAAGTCATTTCCTAGACCATGCATTTTCGTAAATTCCATCGGTATTTCCCCCTCGTTATATCCGCTTGTTTACTGCTTACTAGCATATCGTAAGGAGTGGGGAAAAACGTATTAACTTTATGCTTAAATATTTGTACTCTTCGCCACGAAGCGGCCTCCGCCACCATTGCGATTTTGAAAGCGTCTGCCGCTCCATACGCTGCCGATCCCCATCAGGAATGTAGGTATGCCGGCCGCAACAATCGTAATCGCCCATTCGCGAAAACCGAGTGGTACGGTTTTGAAAATCGGCCGCAACGCATCAATGTACAAGACGCCAAACATCAGCACGAGAGAGGATAATACCGCAAGCACCAAATATTTGTTCTGGAACGGATTGCGGTGGAAAATGGAGCGCGAGCTTCTGCAGTCGAATACATGGATCAGCTGGGCCATCACCAAGGTTGCGAACGAGACGGACTGTGCTTTCGCAAGCTGGTCCGCGTTGCCTGGATCGCCCTTGAGCGTAAGCCAGAATGCCCCGAGCGTGCAAAATCCGATCAAAAATCCGCGGCTGATAATTTTCCATCCCAGCCGCCGGGAAAAGATGCTCTCTCTCGCCCCCCTCGGTTTATGCTCCATCATATCCTTTTCCGGCTGATCCACACCAAGCGCCATCGCTGGCAGTCCATCTGTCACCAGGTTCACCCACAGAATTTGGATCGGGATCAGTGGAAGCGGGAGCGCTAGCATCATCGCAAAAAACATCGTCATAATTTCGCCCACATTGGATGCCAGGAGATAACGGATAAACTTGCGAATATTCTCATAAATGCTGCGGCCTTCCTCAATGGCGGCCACTATGGTGGAGAAGTTGTCATCACTGAGCACCAGCGATGACGCCTCTTTGGTCACATCCGTTCCGGTAATCCCCATCGCTATTCCGATATCGGCGGCTTTGATGGCTGGAGCATCGTTCACTCCGTCGCCCGTCATCGCCACGACATGTCCTTTGCGCTGGAGCGACTTCACGATCCGCAGCTTGTGCTCCGGCGATACGCGGGAATATACGAAAATTTTATCTACTATCGCGTCCAACTCGTCATCATCAATTTTGCTCATTTCCTGACCGGACATGGCCAGACCACCGCGGGGAATGATGCCGAGTTGATGGGCGATCGCCTCTGCCGTCGTGCCATGGTCTCCAGTAATCATGACGGTCTTGATTCCCGCGCGGCGGCATGTGCCGATCGCATCGCGAACTTCGCGCCGCGGCGGATCGATCATGCCAGCCAAGCCGACGAATATGAGCTGGCTTTCCGCTTCCTTCTCGCTGTTCAAGGAATCATGGGCACGGACATCCCGGTAAGCCGTTCCAAGTACGCGCAGCGCGGCTGAAGCCATCTGCTCATTGGCCGCGAGCACTTTTTGCTTCAGCGTCGAGGTAAACGGCACCACATTCCCTTCCCAAATAATATAAGTACACCGATTCAGCAGTACATCGGGGGCACCTTTGGTACATAGCAGCTTACCACCTTGATGGCTAACCACGACGGACATCAGCTTACGTTCGGAATCAAACGGAAATTCCTGATCACGTTTATACATTCCTGACAACGACTCCGGAGTTATTCCCATCTTGGCAGCAAGGGTCACCAGCGCTCCCTCTGTTGGATCTCCCTTTAGTCCCCATACGGGAGGACCTGCCACTTCTTCTTTGCCCTTACGCTTGCCTTTGGGCTCCGTTGGCTGCATTTCGTAAATTTCGGCATTATTGCATAACGAGCCAATCTGTATGAATCGGCGCAAGGACTGATCATTCCGAATATCAATGGACTTTCCATTCTCTAGAATTTGCCCCGTCGGGGCATAACCGTCACCCGTGACTTCCAAGTCACGACCGCCGACCCACAGGCGGGTAACAGTCATTTTATTTTGGGTCAGAGTGCCTGTCTTATCAGAGCAAATTACCGAGGCGCAGCCAAGCGTTTCGACGGAAGGAAGCTTGCGGACAATGGCTTTTCGCTTGATCATCCGCTGCACACCAAGCGCAAGCGCAACGGTTACGATTGCAGGCAGCCCTTCTGGAATGGCCGCAACGGCGAGGCTGACGCCGGCGAGAAACATACCTACCGCAGGCTGTCCGTGCAGAATCCCCGCTACAACTACCATGACGGTTAACCCGAGAGCAAGAATAATGAGCAGTTTTCCAAGCTGTTCCAGCCGGTGTTGCAGAGGCGTTTGCTGAGTGTCGGTATTTTGGATCAGGTCAGCGATTTTGCCCATTTCCGTATCCATGCCTGTCCGGACAACGACGCCCCTTGCGATCCCCCGGGTCATCATTGTTCCCATGAAACCAAGATTCTTCTGGTCCCCCAGAGGCACCTCTTGTTCAGTTATGGCCTGGCTGTGCTTGTTGACAGGGACCGACTCGCCCGTCAGCGCCGATTCCTCGATATAACAGCTGCTTGTCTCCAGCCAGCGCACATCCGCTGGCACCCGGTCCCCACTTTCAAGCAAGATAACATCTCCCGGTACAAGCATTTTCGCTGGAATCACGACGGTCTTACCGTCCCTTATCACCTTGGCGGATGGTGCTGACAGCTGTTTAAGCGCATGCAAGGAACGCTCAGCTCGGAATTCCTGAATAAATCCCAGAACTCCATTGAGCATGATGATCGTAATAATTGTAACGGCGTCCAAATATTCTCCCAGTAAGCCGGACACCAGCGTCGCTCCCAGTAACACCAGAACCATAAAATCCTTGAACTGGTTCAGAAACAGCGCGAATATAGAGATCTTTTTGCCTTCGGACAGCTCGTTAATACCATGCTGCATTCTTCGCTCATCAGCCTGTTCTTCTGTAAGGCCCTTCTGCGGATTTACGCCCAGAACTTGCTGTAGATCTTCGACATCCATCTGATGCCATGCTTTTTGTTCCATGCTTCCCTTTCCCTCCCGCTCTTTGTGCTGCTGCCGGAGGTCCGACAGCTTTTCCACCTGTCCTAACGTAAATGTATTCGGACAGGACCTAAAATATCACTGGCGGGCCTCTTAAGTTTTTGGGCAATCTATGGCATCATAGAGAGAACCAGTTTTTCAAGAATGAGATTTATGAAGGAACTAAGCAAATCTGAAAAGTAAAGATAGGAGATATAAACTATGGCATTGGACGGAATCGTAACAAAGGCAATCGTGCATGAGCTCGAAGCCTGCCGGGGAGCCCGGATCAGCAAAATATACCAGCCCAGCGACCACGATCTTCTGCTTCACCTGCGCTCGCGGGAGGGCAACGTCAAGCTGCTGCTGTCGGTCAACCCGACCTATCCACGCGTACACTTTACGGAGCGTAGCTATATGAACCCGCAGGAAGCACCGATGTTCTGCATGCTGATGCGCAAGCATTGTGAAGGCGGAATTATTGAGGAAATTAGCCAGGTGGGGATGGAGCGGATTATCCATCTGACGGTACGGCAGCGCGATGAGCTTGGGGATGTTTCCACCAAAAAGATGATCATTGAATTGATGGGGCGCCACAGCAACATTATTTTAACCGATCCCTCAAGCGGAACCATCCTCGACGGAATTCATCATGTCACGCCTAGTATCAGCAGCTACCGGATCGTGATGCCTGGCTTCGCCTATACCGAGCCGCCACAGCAGCACAAACTGAATCCGCTGGAAACGGACCGCAAGGATTTTTGCGTCAAATGTTCGGGAGTCGAAGAACCCATCTCCTGGATCGTTGATACATTCAGCGGGGTGAGCCCTCTCATGGCACAGGAGATCGTGTCTCGCTCCGGGACCCCGACGATTTATGATCCCCAAGTCAGCGACGACGAAGTATATAAACGGTGCACCGCGTTATGGGATGCATTCACCTCGGTTATGGAGCCTGTCCGGAATAATGACTATGCGCCTGTGGCAGGAGCGAATACCAAAGGAAAGATGGTATTCTCCGCTGTCGATCTAACGCTGCTCAAAGACGGAATCAAACATTATCATTCCATCAGCGCCTGTATGGAGGATTATTACGGGGAGAAGGCGGAACGCGACACGGTGAAGCAAAAGGTCAGCGATCTCCTCCGCTTCCTACAAAACGAACGTTCCAAAAACATTAAAAAATTGGATCACCTGAATAAGGATTTGAGCGAAGCGGGAGATGCCGACCAGTACCGGATTTATGGAGAGTTGCTCTTCGCTTCGCTCCATATGGTGCAAAAGGGCGACAAAACAGCGGTACTCGTCAATTTTTATGATGAGGATCAGAAGGAAGTTGCCATTCCGCTCGACCCGCTGCTTACGCCATCGGATAATGCGCAACGCTACTTTAAAAAATACAATAAGTACAAAAACAGTTTGGTGGTCATCAAAGAGCAGCTGGAAAAAACCAAGGAGGAAATCCGTTATATGGATGAGTTGCTGCAGCAACTTTCCTATGCTTCGATGAATGACATTGACGAAATCCGCGAAGAGCTGATCCAGCAAGGATATCTTCGTGACCGCAGCAAAAAGGTGAAGAAAAAGAAAAAAAATGACCGCCCAACGCTGCATGTGTTTACTTCTACCGAAGGCATTGACATTTATGTCGGCAAAAACAATCTACAAAACGAGTATTTGACCAACCGTCTGGCGAGTGCAAACGATACCTGGCTGCATACCAAAGACATTCCCGGCTCGCATGTCGTCATCCGCAGCACGGAGTTCAATGAGCAAACACTTGAGGAAGCGGCGCTGCTTGCGGCCTTTTACAGTCAAGCCAAGGAGTCCAGCAGCGTTCCCGTCGATTACACACTGATCCGCCATGTCCATAAACCGAATGGAGCTAAACCCGGCTTTGTCATCTACGATCATCAAAAAACGCTGGTAATCACACCTGATTACGACCGGATCAAACGTATTTGGAGCGAACTGTAACTCTGAGCTATCTCAAAATAACCCCACAAAACTTAAAATTCTATTATCCCAAAAAAAGCTGCCGCCCTGTCTTTGCCAAGACAGTGGCGCGCAGCTTTTTTTGAGCCTTTATAAATCATTCGTTTGCGGATGCATCCTTCAATTGATCTAACACCGTCACGGGAACTGACTTGCTGCCGATATCGCCATGGAATACGACGCCCTGCCTTGCCCCATGATAGTCCGAGCCCGCCGTCACGATTAGCCCATATTCATCCGCCATCGCCAGGTAGCGCTCTTCCTCTGCTTTTCCATGGTCGGAATGAAAAACTTCAATCCCTGCCGGCTGTGCCTCCTCTAAAATCTTTCTAACCAAGCCATCGTCACCATAGATTCCCGGATGAGCGAGCACCGGCGTTCCCCCCGCTTCCCGAATCCATCTGCAAGCATCCTGTGGGGAAATCCGCGGCACGGATATAAAAGCCGCCGCATTTTCACCCAGATAGCGGTCAAAAGCGTCCCTCATATCCCGGGCATATCCTTTGCTTACCAATACATCCGCCATATGCGGGCGACCTACGCTTTCATCCGGACGAAGCTCTCTTCCGAGTCCGGAAATAACCTCCTCAAGCGTAACCTTCACACCCAACTCCTGCAGCTTTGCGATTATTTTGGCATTGCGCTGCTCCCTGGTATTCCTTAAATCGGCCAGTTGCTTCAGAAACACTTCATCCGAGCAGTTTACGTAATATCCGAGTATATGAATGTCTTTCCCACCCACACGGGTGCTGATTTCCACGCCGGGCACGACCGTCAATCCGAGACGTTTCCCTTCTGCTATCGCCTCCGCTACACCTGCAACCGTGTCATGATCGGTGATGGCAACAGCCGAAAGCCCCTTTTCATACGCTAGCCGCACATTTTCTTCAGGACTCTGCATTCCATCCGAAGCGTACGTGTGCGTATGCAGGTCACATTTACCTGCCATTTGATCCATAGCTGATTCCCTCCTGGTTTTCTATATCCATTTATTTTAAATGATCCGGTGCATGCTTACAAAAAAGCATGGCATCCTTATTCGGATCCCATGCAGGTTTAACACTTATTTTAGGATTCAGGATGTCTTGCAAATCCTCGGACTATGTAAGAAAATCATCTATCGCTGTATAAACTATTTACGTTTGCGTGAGTTTTTGATCAAGGTCATTCTCCGAGTATGGCGCAGCCAAGAATAATAGGATTTCAAATCTCTCAGCTCGATGGTCTCGGACATGCGTCCCAAATAAGTCACCACGATCATTTTATGCAGGGAATTGCCGGTGATGTCATACTCCCCATCGATCTCGGCAAATTCGGCGACAACAACCAGATCCTCATCGATGAGATAAACGTCCTGCTCATTGCGGTAGTAGGGAATCATACGGTGCTCCTTCAGGCATTCCCACATCCATTCCGCGATGCCGTCGTTTTGGTTATTCCCGCTTTCAATCCGATCGTTATATCTTGCCTTTGCATGATTGGTTATGACAATATCTGCAACCCTTTTATCGCCCAGAACAACGTAAAATGGTTCATAGGTGCTCCATCTTTCCATACCTTTGGCGCGCATGGAACATCACTCTCCACCATATAGGACTTTTTATCTATGTATATTTACCTATCATTTTACATCATAGCCACATGTTACACAAGTAAAAAAGCCTTAAAAGCGATAGAATCCAGATGACTCCTATACCAAAAACAACCTGTTAATAGATAATATGCAGCCATTCGATTCAACTTTCCGATTTCATTTACAAAAAGATCTGCGGATCTCAACGGCACGTGCCGGCCCAAGTCTAACCTCCCCTTACTTTGCGGGGACTCCAAAAAAACTTAAAAAAGCAGCCCTTCGGGCTGCTCTGCTTCTGCTTGAAAGCTATTTTTCGTTTGATGGGAAGCCACAATCGCATGGTGGAAAAACGGCCTGTTGGCTACAGACCATAAAATCTTGTTTTGTCGGGAATATCTTTCGTATATTCCGTTTTGATCTCGTTGCGGTAAGATCGCTCAATTTTTCGCACATAGGAAAGCCTGCGAATGTTTTTGGCGACCTCTTCAGCGCGATCCGCATTAACGTACATCACCACATAATGCATGCGTCTCGAAATATAATGAACGGTCCCATATTTCTCAAGATTTTTGGCCGCTTTTATATCCGTTACCCATATAATATAACCTGTCCGTTCTGCAAACATGTTTTCCCACCTCACTTTATTCCCCGTTCTCTTTTTCCGTCAGCCACCGCAGCCGCATTTGCCGCCGCCCCCACAGCCACGTTTCGGATTCGGATCATTGCTTGGAACCTTGATGGAATCCGATACGGAAAAAGCAATCATCTCGGACATCTGATGCAGCAAATCATCCAAATCTTTTTCCGCTTGCTTGAATCGGACCACCTCTTCAAATTGCTCCAGCTGCTCCTCGACGGATTTCACCTCATCCTTGGCGCTGTGATAATTCGGATGAAAATGTCCGAACCGCTGAGTTTCTTCGAAGAGTTCCTTCTTCTTCGCGAGCAGTCGGACCAACTCCTGTACGCCAGGATTACTGTTAACCCGATGCTTCCAATATAAATAATCAGACACCTCGACGGACTGATTGATCATATCGCCTAATTCATAGGCGTTCATCAGCACGGCGGCCATGTCCATCGTCTGCACTTCTGATACGCTCATGAAATTTCATCCCAGTTCTATAAAAGTTCCACTAAATGTCAGGCCAGCTCCTGAATCACTTCGTGATCAAAAGCGGACTTTTTGAACAACATCTAAAAGTGGACTCTTCTATCATATCATAACCCGTCTTCCTTAAGAAGAGGGATTTCGGCGCCTTCGCCGGGGATGATCTCAATCAAAAGGAGGGAGAATCAGTTTCAGCTCACCAAGTTCCTCGACCCTCAATTCATGAGGCTCGAACCGTCCAGTTTCCAAATGATGCAAAATCCCTTCCGCCCGCCAAGGGCTCGGATACACCTTTGTCGGAGTAAATTCCGCCCGTTTCCCGCCAAGGTTCAAAACAATTTTCGTCTGCCAGCTTTGGGCTTGCTCCACGATAGTGCGGGCGGTAGAACTATGGTAGGTCCTCAAATCATGAAGCCACCTTGTCGGTACCTGCTCATATCCCGGAAATAACGAAGCCGGCTCGGGAATATCGTCATCCGGTTCAAAAAAGTGGACGTTCCTTCCGCTATATACCATGCCCTGATGTTCATCATAAAAGCTTTCACTCCACATATTCCCGTGCGCTTCATCCATCTTATCCCTATAGATTAGCGGATACGTATAATCCGTAAGGCCGTTGCCACCTACAGTCTTTAGCGGATCATTACCCCATTGACCGACCGCGGCAGCCACATGATCCGGTATGCCGCCAGCACCATTCGCCGCCAAAAAAGACAATATTTCCGGGGGACTCATTCCTTTCTCGACAGCTCTGCCCACGCTGGATCTTGTCAGTTTATAGACGGATACCCGGTCGCATAGAACCAAATCGGCGCAGGCCAACAACTTCCAACGCGCCAAAAACGGCACGTTAGGAGGGCAGATGATGTCAAAGTCCGGCTGAACAAAAAAGTTTTCGTCACCGTACTCGTATAAAATGGCAGATCCCGGAAGTAGTTCCGGTTCGATATTCCAGCGGAATGCAAATTCCCCATCCACGGTTGCGGCTACATCCCCCCAGCCAAATCCGGCCAGCACATACAGCCAGGCAGCGGCCTTATCCGAGCAGTCTCCAGCGATAAGCATCCTCTCGTCCTCCATCCACTGCAGTACCGAGGAAACTTTGATCCACTTTCCCTCACCAAACGGAGGCATACAGATAATGTAGCGGAACAACTGCATCGCGGCATCGCTTTGGCCGTACCGCTCGATAGCGGCGCGAAGCAGCAGACGGTTCATTTCAAGCTCATTCAAACAAAGCCATTGTCTTAGACGTTTTTCCTCCAAACCTAAGGCTCCGGTATTTGGGGATAACAATCCCGTGCACAACAGGAGATCCAAAATAACCGCAAGCTCCGGCGGGTACGTGTCTTGATGCGCGTATTGCAAAGCCAGCCGCCATAAATGTTCTTCCTTTAGAGAGATCAACTTCTGCAGCTTTTGCAGGTTCTTTTTATGAACCGTCCCTTTTGCCGTCAATGTTAGTCCCTGATCCGCCGCAAATGCAAGTAGATGCAACAGGTCCAATGCAATCCCTGGGCCGGCTTCGCATCGGATGTGAAGCCCGCTGGGATCAGAAGCATGTTGATCTCCTGGGGAGAAAAAAAACGTGAGCAGCTGAATTAGCTTTTCCACCGGAATGTAATACAACCTCTCTCCCCAAGATTTTTTGACTGCATGAACCCACCGGTATTTTCTCAAACGGATGAACGACAACTTCATCTCCACGCCGCTGCGGCTGATGCTGCTTATCCCTTCCCAGGCCAGCTCACTGAAAGGCTGTCCACCAAAACGGCAGACCAGCTTCTTTAGCAGCTCCTCATCACCCGGGGTAAGCGGACTTAGACTTTCATAATACACGGCTGCATCGCTCCTCATGTCCCGGATCGCACCTCCCTGGCGGAATGAACGGAATATTCGTACCCCTGTTCGATTAAAAACATCTGGCGGCGGACGGCGAATTCCTCTTCCTTGCTGCTTTCGGAAACCAGCGTGTAAAAATAGGCTTGATTGTCCCCGGCTTTCGGACGCAATAGCCTTCCCAGCCGCTGCGCCTCCTCCTGTCTCGATCCGAAGCTCCCCGATATTTCAATCGCCACCGACGCATCGGGGAGGTCTACAGCGAAATTCGCTACCTTGGAAACAACCAACACGGGAGTTTCACCTCTCTTGAAGGAAGTGTATAAAGCTGTTCGCTGCGGCTGCGGCGTTTTACCACTGATGAGCGGGGCGCCGATCAGAGCCGCAATCTCGTTCAGCTGGCTCAGGTATTGTCCGATCACGAGAATACCTGCATCCGGATGCTTGTCCAGCAAGTCCTGAACAATGGCCGTCTTAGCCGGATTTTCTGCGGCGAGTCTAAATTTTTCCTTCCCTGCCGCATAAAGATATTTCTCGCGCAAACCGGCATCCATTGGGACACGGATTTCACCACACTCGACGCGCGCGATCCAGCCTTTGGCCTCAAGCTCCTTCCAGGGCATCTCGTAACGCTTCGGGCCAATTAGTGAAAATACGTCCTGCTCGCATCCGTCTTCACGGACAAGAGTGGCTGTCAGGCCGAGTCTGCGCGTCGCCTGGATGTCAGCCGTCGCCCGAAACACCGGCGCCGGAAGCAGATGGACCTCGTCATAAATAATAAGTCCCCAGTTCCGTTCATTAAAAAGCTTCATATGTTCAAACTCATCCTCTTTGGAGCGCCGGTGCGTCAAAATTTGATACGTAGCGACCGTAACCGGCTTAACTTCTTTTTTTCGGCCCGTATACTGGCCGATTTCGGACGGATCAAGCGTCGTTTTATCCGCCAGTTCCTGAATCCACTGCTCCACAGAGGTGGTATTCGAGGTCAGGATCAGACACTCGCACTGCTGTCTTTCTAGCGCAGCGATGCCAATAACGGTTTTGCCCGCTCCGCAGGGAAGGACAAGAACTCCGCTCCCTCCGCTCCCCGTCACTCCTTCAAAAGCATCAACCGCTTCATTTTGATAGTCGCGCAGGCTAAACTCCTTGTTTCCGTTTCCTGCCCTCCATTCAAGCTGGAGAGCCTGTCCTTCATGAAAACCCGCCAAGTCCAGCACCGGGAAACCATACCGCATCAGTTCTTGCTTGAGACGCCCTCTTGCATCGGCTTTGAGCCCGGCTTCCACAGGTGATATGCGCGATAGCATTAGGGACGACAACGTCTGAATGGCGAATATCTCATCCAGGTATAAACTTTCCGCTGCCGTCAAGCGCAGCATCCCTTCTTCGTTTTCATCCTTTTGTAGCCTTAACTTGCCGTATCTCGAAACAAGCTCCCTGATCTCTTGAAGCAACCCGGCTGGCGTTCCCCATCTCGATATGGCGGCCAGATCCATTGCGATGTCATCCACATTGCAACCCATGGCGGCCGCATTCCATAGAGAAAGAGGAGTTATTCGGTATGTATGGAAAGAGGAGGGGCTTTTGATAAGCTCCGCAAACCGCGATAGCTTTTCCCGCGCTGCTGCGAAACCAGGGTGACCACAATCCAGCAGAACCGTCCGGTCGCGCTGGACGATGCAGGCTTTCAGATCGTTCATAATCGGCTCCTTTTCATATGAAAAAGTCCACTTCCTGAATCAGGAAATGAACTTTTCGTCATTTGTGCTCTATTATTATTTTTTCCCAATGATCGCCATATCATTCTTTTGCCAAACATCATCCAAAGTTCCGTCCCTGCTACTCCCAACCCTGGTACGACTGCGTCATCATTACCAGTAGCCTGGCCGCGCTAAGCATCGCCGATTCATCAAAATCAAAACGTGGATGATGATGGGGATAAATTGCCTGAATACTTTCGTTGCCTGCTCCGACAAATATAAAGCAGCCCGGGATTTTCTGTAAATAATAGGAGAAATCCTCTGCTGGCATAATTTTCTCACAACGGATGACGTTGTCTGCTCCAAAAATGCTTGGCGCCTCGTGAAAAAAACGCTCGGTTTCCCCTTCATCATTTACAAGCGGCGGGTACCCCATCAAATAATTTATTTTTGCTTCAGCACCGTAGGTCTTCGCCACCCAATGAGTCATTTCCTCAATACGGCCGCGTATAAGCTCTCGCGTCTCTTCGTCGAACGTCCGTACCGTACCGGTAATACGGCAGGATTCAGCAATAACATTTTGCGCGTTCCCTCCCTGGATGGTGCCAATCGTCACGACCGCAGGCCTTAACGGATCCACCGTCCGACTGACGATACTCTGCATCTGCATGACTAGCGCCGCACCCGCCAGTACGCTGTCAACTGTCACATGCGGCATGCCACCATGCCCGCCTTTGCCTAAAATATCAATGAAGAATTCATCCGCTGCCGCCATGAGCGGTCCAGGTGCGCTTGCCGCCTTTCCTGCCGCGAGAGGTGTCCACAAATGGACTCCATAAATCACATCAACTCCATCGAGAACCCCAGCTTCGATCATGCCCTGGGCACCTCCTGGACATACCTCCTCCGCCGGTTGGAAGATGAAACGAATTTCCCCCTCCACCTCATGTTGGCGCTTACAAAAATATGCCGCCACCCCCAGCAGGGTTGAAGTATGCCCGTCATGTCCACAGGCATGCATTGCACCTGGCACTTCAGAGGAGTACTCACAGGATTTCTCGTCCTGGATCGGCAGTGCATCCATATCGGCTCGAAGCGCCACGGTTTTTCCGGGCTTGCCGCCTTTTAAAATGCCCAAAACACCATGGCCGCCTCCAAACCGCGTAAATACTTCGAGTCCAAGCTCACGCAGCTTATCCGCAACAAATCGGGATGTATTCTCTTCATGGTATGAAAGCTCCGGATGGCGGTGCAGATAACGTCTCCACTTCACCATTTGCGGATGCAGCGCATCTAGCAATGCCTCTTCTCTCATATGTATACGTCCTCTCACCTTAGAATTATAGAGCCGCCTCGTTTCCACAACTTGGTTACAATGCCTTTTTTCTATTGTAACAGAAACACGGTAAATGAGGTATGTCTCCCGCAGTGGGAAGGCTTGCACAAGTGCTTGAAACATAATATCATGATTAAAGAACTTTACAGGTATTTAAATAAGGAGGATTTTATAGGATGATTTTCGAAAACACTGGGCTTGTCGGCCAAAAAAGTGACCTGGCATTTATGGACGAAGTTGCTGAAAAGACAGGATTCATACGCTGGCAGTGGGAATACACACGCGCTACATACGATTACAAAATCGAAGACAAGGACACGAACTCCGAATACTTTCTGCGCATGAATACACGCGCCGTAGAAGGAAAGCTGGAAAAGCCGGACACTGTGCTTGAAATCGAAGCCGTTTACATGGGTAAAACGACCTTCCCTCATGGCTTGGAATACGAAACTCCGATTCCATCCAAGATACTCAGCACAGCCAATCAAAAGATCCAGCAATTCAAAGCTGCGTTGGAAGCTTAGGGCAGGTCCTTTATGAATCAAGAAAAACCCCAACCGAGGAAGAAAGGGACGCCGGATTTCCAACTGCTTATCCTTACTTTTCTGTTGGTCGGTTTTGGGCTGGTCATGGTGTTTAGCGCCAGTTCAAGTCTCACCATTTCCAGCAGTAAATTCCACAATGACCCGCTTCTTTTCACGAAAAAGCAGTTCATATGGGCTATTCTCGGAACCTTTGTGATGTTTATCGCCATGAACATCCATTACAGCAAATATAAAAAGTTGTTTGTCCCCATGTTTTTCGTAACCGTAATTTTTCTTTTGCTCGTACCCTTTACCAAAGGCATCAACGGCGCCTCGAGCTGGCTGCAGATTGCTGGGCTCGGAATCCAGCCGACGGAGCTTGCCAAGATTACAATCATCCTGTATCTCTCCGCCTTGATCTCCAAAAAAGGGGAGCGGTTCAGGGATTTACGGACGGGTTATATTCCAGTCATGGTCATTGTCGGCTTTGTAGCCGGGCTGATCATGATGCAGCCGGATCTGGGCTCGACCCTGATTCTCGTGGCAACCAGTGCAATCATCATCTATGCGGGAGGCGCCAGTCTAAAACATATGCTGGGCTCCGCTGCCTTGTTGGTACTTGGGGCAAGCCTTGTGCTAGGGGCGAACTACCTAATTAAATCCTTAACGCATAGTGATGTACCACAAACACAGTCAACAAATTACAAAATAGGACGGATTACAGCCTGGATCGACCCCTTTAAGGACCCGGAAGATACGGGGTATAATTTGATCCAGGCCTTGACAGCAATCGGGAATGGCCAGGTGACGGGTACAGGCTTCGGGAAAAGCATCCAAAAGCTGAACTATATTAAAAACCCGTACAATGACTTCATTTTCCCCGTTTTGGCGGAGGAATTCGGATTCATAGGAACAAGTCTTTTTCTGCTGGTATATATTTATTTCATTTGGCGGGGAATCCTTATCGCACTCAGGTGTCCGGACCCTTTTGGAACGCTGGTGGGCATCGGGATCATGGGTCTGTTCGCCATTCAGGCGTTTGTTAATATCGGCGGTGTTTCGCAGACTATCCCACTCACGGGAGTTACCCTCCCTTTTATCAGTTATGGAGGCTCCTCCCTGCTCGTCATGATGTTCGCCATGGGAATTATGCTTAGCATTTCGAGATCGGTCAATCAGCCTGCTAAACAGGAAGTTGTCAAATCCGTAAATGTTAAAAGAGACTACCGGAGGTCCGTGTAGTCTCTTTTCTTTGCATTTTCACCTTAATATCAGCTTATTATTTCGCACGTACCGAAGCGTCTTCGATCAAATCATCCTTGAAAGCAACGCCTTCAACTTTGATGTTGACCTCAACCACCCGAAGGCCAGTCATGCTTTCCACTGCTTCCCGCACATTTGACTGCAGCATACGGCAAACCTCATGAATTGGCGTTTCATACAAAACGATGATCCGCAGGTCAATGGCCGCCTCAAGCTGCCCTACTTCCACGGTAACACCCTTTTGCACGTTTTTCCCGCTCAGACGTTTGGCCCATCCTTCGGATAGTCCACCCGACATGGCAGCGATGCCCGGGGTTTCCAGTGCCGCAAGACCGGCAATTTTCGATACGACATCATCCGATATCCGGATGGTTCCCGTCTCCAGTTGAAGCTGTTCAGTCATATCCCATCCTCCTTCAATCTCATTATAAATATTGTAATTCCTACAGGGCCCAAAAGCAAATACCAACCTCAAGATTTGTTTACAATCCAACATGTTTTGGGTATATTGTAAAAGAATCTTTATCCTGCATATCATTAGAGGTGTCGAAAATTGAAAAAATGGTTGTTCCCTTTTTTACTGATCGCTTTCTTTGTAGTAAGTGCGATTGGGCACTATGCGGGGTGGGACCCAACGCTTCAGTTCATTCTGTCAGCAATTTCTGTGATATTCACAGCAGGCTTCCTAGGCAAAGCAACCGAGAGCGTGGCTCATTATGCAGGTCAGCGGCTGGGTGGATTCCTGAATGCAACCTTTGGCAACGCGGCTGAACTGATCATCGCGATTTTCCTCGTCAAAGAAGGTTTATTCGATATGGTTAAGGCCAGCTTGACAGGTTCAATTATTGGCAACTTACTACTGGTGCTTGGTCTGAGTATTTTTGCGGGCGGCCTGAAGTTTAAGATACAAAGCTTCAACGTCTCTCTTGCCGGTATGAACGGTTCGCTTATGATTGTCTCCGTCATCGCCTTATTTGTTCCCGCCGTATTTCTGAGTACCAATTCCATCACGACGAACGATACAAAGGTGCTCAGCCTCATCGTTGCCGGAATACTGATCGTGGCTTACATCGCCTGGCTGATTTTCTCCATGATCACGCATAAAAATTACCTCTCTGATGTTACGGAGGATACGGAAGAAGGTCTCCCGCATGAGCATGTTCCGGAATGGTCGAGAGGCAAATCCATTCTTTATTTGATCATCGCTACCGTAATGGTTGCTTTCATCAGTGAATGGCTTGTCGGAACACTGGAGATGTTCACCAGCCGCTTCGGCCTTAGCGAGTTGTTCGTTGGTGCATTCCTCGTGGCCATCATCGGAAATGCCGCTGAGCACAGCGCCGCGATCATCCTCGCGATGAAAAACAAAATGGGTGCCGCCGTGGAAATCGCCGTGGGCAGCAGTCTACAAATCGCTTTGTTTGTCGCTCCGGTACTTGTGTTTGCAAGCTTTTTCTTCGGCAATACGATGGACCTCGTATTCACCGTAATTGAACTGCTGGCGATCGGGGTATCGGTGTTTATCGCCAAATCCATTATTGTGGATGGCAAAACCAACTGGTATGAAGGATTGTTGCTGCTAGTCGTTTATTTGATTCTTGGCGTTTCCTTCTTCATGGTATAACTTATCACGCAATTGACAAAAAAAGCATGGACTCCAAACAAGGAGTTCATGCTTTTATCATGCAGATTTGCGGGTGGAAGCAGGCTTATTCTGCTTCTTTCTTATTCAGTGCCTCGTAGAGGATCGCCAGATTACGCTCAAGCTGGCTGACAAGTTGTCTGCCTGCAGCTTCAGGAAGCAGCCCTGCTCTGACCGCAAAGTCAACTTCTCTTGAAAATCCGTACATCTGGGTGTCCAGCACTTCCTCATAGAGAGGGCAATAGCGGGTTGCCAGATTCTCCATTTGTACTTCAATGAGCTTTTGTATTTTATCTGCATCTTCTTGTAGAAGACTAATTGCTTTGATGTTCAACTGTTCCTGCAGTTCAGAAGAAGTCATGCATCTTCCCCCCTATGTCCAAAAGTAACACCCTGGTTCTCTTCTCTAATATTAGACGAAATCAAAGCCCAATACAAGAACCTCCGTTAAATAACCCCACAAAACCACCTATAAATACTATACTATAATCTTAAAAAAGCGCCCTGCCGGAGTCAGGCAAGACGCTTTTCCTTGCGATTTAGTCTTCAACAACATCGACTTTCAGATCGTGTTTGGAAAACACTTCTTTCATGGCCGCTTTAGCCTCATCCGCATCCGGACCATGAACATGAAGCTCATAGCCTTTATTGCTAACAAGGGTCGTGAACAAACCCAGAATACTTTTTACATCGATGTACTTGTTGTCAGCCTGAAGAACGATTGAAGATGTAAACTTGCCCGCTGTTTGGGCGATCTCCACTACAGCTGCGTTATTACTGGACATTGGAATCCCTCCGTAGCTTTTGGTATCAGGTATAATATTCGCTTTACCACTTTCATGATACATTGAATTTGCTTACTCGTGCAAGGGTTTATAGTTCTTTTTTCAAAGATTATACCAATTGGTCAGGATTCAGACCTTTCAGCTCATCAATGACGAAAATGCCATCTTTGCGGATCAGCACATCGTCAAAATAAATCTCCCCGCCGCCGTAGTCCGGGCGTTGAATCAAAACGATATCCCAGTGGATCGAAGAACGATTTCCGTTGTCACAATCCTCATAAGCTTGTCCCGGCGTAAAGTGGATGCTGCCTGCGATCTTTTCATCAAATAAAATATCCTTCATTGGATGCAAAATATACGGATTAAATCCAATTGCAAACTCGCCGATATAACGCGCGCCTTCGTCAGAATCAAGAATTTGGTTCAGCCGCTCGGTATCATTGCTTGTTGCTTCAACGATTTTACCGTCTTTGAATGTAAATTTAATATTTTCAAAGGTAATGCCTTGATACACGGTGCTTGCATTGTAACTAATCGTTCCGTTTACGGAATTACGGACAGGTGCGCTGTACACTTCGCCGTCCGGAATGTTTTTCTCGCCGGCGCATTTAGTGGCGCCAATGCCTTTAATCGAGAAGCTAAGGTCGGTGCCTGGTCCAACGATGCGGACCTTATCCGTTTTTCTCATCAGCTCTGCAAGCGGATCCTGGGCCTTGTCCATTTTGGCGTAATCCAGGTTGCATACATCGAAGTAGAAATCCTCGAAGGCTTCCGTACTTTTATTGGACAGCTGCGCCATGCTCGCATTCGGATAGCGGAGCACGACCCATTTCGTGTGATTTACCCGCTGTCCGCTATGAACGGGATGGTTGTACAGTGTGTTATACAAGCGCATTTTCTCATCCGGCACATCAGAAAGATCATTAACGTTTTCACCGGCGCGGATGCCGATGTAGCAGTCCATCTTCTTCATGCGTTCTAGATCAAGCTCACCCCAGGTCTTTACCATCTCCTCGGTCGCATTCATAAGCATGGCGCGCTGAACGGATCTGTCCGTCAGTTCAACAAACGGATTTCCCCCGCGTTTATGTACCTCTTCAATAATAGCCTTCAACAAATCGCGTTCAGGACCAATCATTTCGACCAGAACATTTTCGCCCGGCTGAACGTTTACCGAATAACCGACCAGATTTTCAGCCAGTTTCTGAATTCTTGGATCACGCATATATCTATTCCTCCCATACCCCGCACAAAAAGTATTTGAACAAAGGTTAATTTTAATCGCTTACTATTGTAGCATCTTCCTTCCATTTCAGTCAGCTGAAAACCTAGAAATCTTCAAGGAGCGAAAGAGACGTCATTTACAAGTGTCTCCTGCTCCTCCTGGTTGTGTTGATTGAGATAGCGGATCTTACTTTCCGAAGAGAGCTTAAGCGGTAAACCGGATCTTTTGTCGATCGTCAAGTAATAAACCATTCCAAACTCGGAATGATCAAGCATTTGCTTCATTTGGGCGTTGCCTTTATTCCATATATCCGCCAGCTTTCGTTTTTCCTGATACGAACGGATTTGGTCCATTGTCTCGGCCTGCTTCCGGATGGTCAACATTTCCCCCTCTAACTGCTCCGAAAGCCATTGTTTGGCTGCCGTAGGCGTCAGTTCGATCCGGAGCACCTTGGTTCCTCGTGCCGCACTCGAAGCTTCTCTGACCTGTTTGGGAAGCCTGCTGATCGCATCAAGCTGTGCCAGAGGATTAAACCGCGCCAGAGATGAGTTCATCAAGCCGTCCCCTTTGCTGGATAAATGCATCCACTGACTATCCTGACGGCGGAATCCGGACTCAGCCGCATGATAATTGCTGATCTTCATCGGTTTGGAAGTTTCTGCTTCTGCTGTTTGTGCAGGCTGCATGCTCCGGATGGTCAGTTTGTCATGCTCGGTCAGAGTGCCCTTATAAGCGATGCTCTGCCGGAATCCTTTTTGCGTCTGGGTCCGGATGGCAGCTTTCCCGGTGAAAGTAAATGAATCCTCTCCGGCCAGCCCACTAAGCGTTTGTATGTATAACTCCTCCGGATTATTGTCATTATTTATAAGACCGCAGCCTCCCAACCACATACATGTGCTCATACACAGCAAGACTATCGCAACTCGTCGCCCTATGCTCCGATTTTTCATCTTCATATACCTCTACTATGACATTTTGCCTTAGGTTTGCCTTCCCCCAAAAAGATTATGCAGCTAGCACACAAAACAACCCCACAACGAGTATCATCACAAAAAAAAGAGTGCCTGCCTCTCATACAGGTCACTCATTCATTCGTTAAATGTCTTCGATTTGAATCTGGTTGCGGCCACTGTTTTTTGCGCGGTACAGTGCCATGTCGGCCCTATAAAAAAGGCTGTCCACGCTAACCAGATCATCGACGATGCACCATTCTGCAATTCCACTTGATACGGTTACACCTGGATCCGTCTCCTCCGCTACCCGCGCTCGGATGTTTTCGGCCACCTTCATCGCCTGATGTACGCCAAGTTGTGGCAAATATACAGCAAGCTCCTCCCCACCCCAACGTGTGGGAATATCGATAGGTCTGATAGAAGTTTTCACGATTTCGCTGACCTGCTTCAATATTTTGTCGCCCTTTTGATGGCCGTACGTGTCGTTCACTTTCTTGAATTGGTCGATGTCCAAGAGGATCAATGAGCCGCAAAAATCATTTATCTGATAATTCTGAATCGTTTCATCCAAGTAATGCCGGGCATACATGTCAGTAAGCATATCTCTGTTCGCCATACGCCGGAGCTCCGCATGAAGCAGCGCATTACTGACCGATAGGCCGATGTGGCTCGCCAGCGTTTGCAACAGCCGATAGTTGTCGTAGGAAAAGAAATGCGGGCTGCGGTGCGTCAGCAGTATTGCTCCCATAACCTTGCCGTTTAACGTTAGCGGTGTCGCAATTAGGGACTGGGACCCTGTGATCTCCATCAATTTGGAGGATACCTTCATGTTCAAATGATAATCGGACAGGATGATTGGTTCTTCCTTCTCGAATACAAGCCCGCCGAAACCATAATCCTTGTTGAAAAAATCCTCCAATAGCGAAGGGACGTTACAGGACATGACCTTCAGCATATTTCGCTCCTCATTAAATTGAAGAAAGCAGCAATAGTCCGCATTGAATATATTTAACAATTCCTCATTCGCAAACTCATAGATGTTCGAAAGCTGCAAACTCTGATTCAACCGCTGCGTCAATTCATTAATAAGACGGAGCTCATGAATCAGCAGATTGGACTGTTCGTACAGCTTAGCGTTTTCAAAGGCGTTGCCGGCTGTGTCAATCATCATCGTAATCAACTGCAGATCGAGATCTTCCTTGAGTTCCTGTGTCATTTTCAAATGAAATACGCCGTATATGCCCTGTTTACCCCCAAGAGGAATAGCGATTTCCAAGTTATCCTCTTCTTTGCAGTCCTGAATCATCAGCCTCCCGTCCATAAAGGCTCGCACACATATGTCCTCACCCCATGGATGGAATACTAAAGGCTTGACCCTCGGATTGCTGTGCTGGTGGTCCTGTGACATCAAAAGACTGAGCTCAATGGAAGGATACAGAACGGCAATGCTGTCCAGCACTTCCGTTAGCACCGTGCCTACGTCAATTTGGTCATGCATCCGCTGCATGATCTGGAAAAGTATCGACCGTCTGCTTGCTTCACGTTCGGCATTTTTTTGAACCTTCATGACATCGGATACGAATATGTATTCATAACGCCTGAAAAAGCAGGAATGATAATGCAAGGCGGTCGCTTCAACTGTATCTAGGCTGGATGTATCGGCAAAATGCCGCGGGAGAGCGCAAGCCAGTATGGCAATGAGCAGTTGCCCGCTTCGTGACAGAATAGGCACCAAGCATAGCGCCTTCTCTTCATACAACGGATCGTCTGGTAAATCAATCACGTCATAAACCAGCTCATGAGACTGCAAACAATGCTGCAGCAGTCCAGCATGGGACCTCTCAAGCAATGCTTGTACCGATTTCTCACCGGTGGCATAAGCCCCCTTATAATCCATGATTGCCCAACTGGAATGCTTCGAAAGAGGCAGCGGTCCCGTCTCCTTCCGCCAATCCTCAAAAGATTGCTCTAGAACCTGCTTTATATATGGCAAATCATATTCAGTAATGTCCATCTCCTTCAACCATAAATCAGAAGAATCATTAGGAGACGCCATTTCGATATTTGTCTGAAATAAGCTTTGATGTCTTGAAAAATCTTGTTGTTCTGACATTAGCAGGCGCTCCTTTACACCGTGTTAAAAAGGTGTCTTTTATGGCACCACATTCGGCCTTGATAAACTAAAATTCAAAATGGTCGACGAGCAATTACTTTAACTCACATATCATAAGTTCAATTTGCGCATTCAATAAAGAGAAATTTAATTGGTATTTATAATCTTATTCTACTCTCTCCAAACTGATTTTGCATCAACATTTCAGATATTCGTCCTACTTTTTTGGGACTAAAGCCCTATCGACAAAATTAGACTTTTCTCGATATTTCTCAGGACTTGACTTCCTCCTAGTCTTTCGTTTAAAATCTATTGTTGAACAAGACTGTATGACAGTCTGAATTTTGGGCGTAACAGTTGTGTCACCCTCACGTGGTTTGTTACTGATCGAACAGCGGCTGAACTTTTCAATCAGGTGCCATTGCCGATAAGGCTAGCACAATCAACTTACCCGGCGCAAATAGAGCCCTACTTCACATTATTTGAAAATAAAGGAGTCTACTATAACATGGCACGTTACACTGGTCCTAAATTTAAATTGAGCCGCCGTCTGGGCATCTCCCTGAGCGGTACTGGCAAAGAATTAGCAAAACGCCCTTTCCCTCCGGGTCAACATGGTCCTAACCAACGGAGAAAAGTAAGCAACTACGGTATGCAGCTTGCTGAAAAGCAAAAACTGCGTCATATGTACGGTTTGGGTGAAAAGCAGTTCAGCACTCTGTTCCACAGAGCGCAAAAAATGCAAGGCATCGCTGGTGAGAACTTTATGTTCCTGCTGGAAAGCCGTCTGGACAACCTCGTTTACCGTCTTGGCTTTGCTAACTCCCGTGCTGGCTCACGTCAGCTGGTATCCCATGGCCACATCACTGTAAACGGCAAAAAGGTTGACGTTGCTTCTTACATGGTGAACATTGGTGACGTTATCGGTCTTCGTGAAAGAAGCCGCGGTCTTTCTTCTGTTAAAGAAGCTTTGGAAAACCGCAGCCATCTTCCAGGCTACCTGGAATACAATGACACAGCTTTGGAAGGTAAATTTATCCGTTTGCCTGAACGCGCTGAACTTTCCCAAGACATCGACGAAAAACAAATCGTCGAATTCTACAACCGTTAATCGTTGCTTTGAAAAAATCCCGGAGCCTTTGGCTTCGGGATTTTTGTCGTTTATAGGTAGGTCATGTTAAACCTCTTGCTCGCTGTAAGACGCTACAAGTACGAATCATTCCTACGGAAGAACAATCCGTAACCACAGCGTCTACTTCGCATAACGTCAATAACTACAGTATTGAGCCCAATTTTGAAGATTAAAAAAAACCCTCATTCGTTCCCTGCATTCAAAACCCACAAATTATGCTATAATAGTTCCGTTAAAAGGAGGAACGCACGCGAATGGTTGAAAACAACAATAAAAAAACCGATAAGCCGCCTGCCACAAGGCGTCAACGTTCCATTGCCCGGACGACGGGGCTCGTCATCCTATGGATATTTGTCGTTGGTCTAATGGGAGTTCTGTTTGTCGGCGGCACCGCCATGGGCTACGTTGCTTACAAAGTGAAGGATGAACCTGTCCGCTCAAGGACTTTGATCGATCAAAAGATGAGTGAAAACGCCATCACCAGCTTTGCTTATTTTGGCGATCAAACGACGCCGATCGGTCAGATCCGCACAGATGAGGACAGACGTCCTGTGGAATACAAACAGATTCCGATTACAGTCATCAATGCAGTTGTTTCCATAGAAGACAACGACTTTTTCACGCATAAAGGCGTGGACCTCAAGGGTACCTTACGTGCCGTCAAACAAAAGCTGCTTCATGAATCCGTGCAAACGGGTGGAAGTACGTTGACGCAGCAGCTTGCCAGACGTGTCTTTTTGAGCCTCGACAAGACCGATGACCGCAAGATTAAGGAAATCTTGCTTTCTCTGCGTCTCGAGCGTTTTATGACAAAAGAAGAAATATTGACTGCTTACCTGAACAAGGTGCCTTTCGGCAAGGGGGCTAGCGGATATAATTTGTACGGAGTTAAAGCGGCTGCAAAAGGCCTTTTTAATATTAATGATTTAAGCCAGCTTAATATTGCCGAGTCTGCCTATTTGGCAGGTTTGCCTCAGCTTCCGACGAAATATTCCGCGTATAACTCCAAGGGGTTCAACCCGGACGCGTTTAAGCGTGCCCTGGACCGCCAGCACCTCGTGCTGCGGCGTATGCTGGAAGAGAACAAAATTACCGATGCTCAGTATCAGGAAGCGATGGCCTTTGATATCCGCAAAGCATTGGCACCACCTATGGATAAGGCATATACGACCTATCCTTACTTGATGATGGAAGTAGAGCGCCAGGCTTCGGATATCCTCATGCAGCTTAATCTCAAAGAAGCCGGAAAAGATCCGTCGTCGGGCGAAGACAACAGCGAACTTCTGGAAGCGGCGAATCAGCAGCTTAAGACCGGCGGATACCGAGTATATACCACCATCGACAAGCGTGTGTATAGTTCCATGCATAAGATAGGTGAAAACAAGAATAACTTCGGTCCGGACAGCAAAACCAAAGGTCCCGAGCAGACAGCGGCCATGATGATCGATAACAAGACAGGTGCCATTCTAGGAATGCTCGAGGGCCGTGATTTTAACAAAGAGCAGATGAACTATGCTACGCAGATGATTCGTCAGCCAGGTTCGGCCATGAAACCAATTGCGGCATACCTACCCGCACTAGAATCCGGCGCTATTCAGCCTGCAAGCATTTTGGACGATGCTCCAATTATTTTGAAAGACGGTCAAAAGGGTTTCCATATTCCTAAAAACGCGTCTAAAGGTTACAGCGGCCTCATGTCAGCGCGCACAGCTTTGAATAAATCAGTTAATACCATTGCATTGAAGCTGTTCAACAACGTTGTTGGCATCGACAACGCCTGGGCCTTCTCAAAGAAATTAGGAATAACTACCCTCACAAAAGAAGATTATTCTCATTTTACGGGAGTGCTAGGCGGTTTAACATACGGTGTGACCGTTGAGGAGTTGACCAATGCATACAGCGCTATTGGAAACCAGGGTTCCTTTAATGATGCCTATATGATCGGAAAGATTGTGGACTCGAACGGTAAAATCATATATCAGCACGAGGCTAAACCGGTTCAGGCATTTTCTAAGCAGACAGCTTACCTGATGACCGATATGCTTCGCACCGTAGTAACGGAAGGTACGGGCGACATCGTACGTAAAAATTATAAGCATCTCAGTAAAATCCCAATTGTGGGCAAAACCGGTTCCACACAAAACTATGCGGATGTATGGTTTATGGGATATTCACCGGATGTTACGCTTGGGGTATGGGTTGGCTACAAGGAACCAAAATACACCCTGGATACGAAAGATGCCAGAAAACGTGCGCAGTCCCTATGGACACTAATGATGAACGAGATTACCGACAAAGAACCGGATTTATTTACGACACCAAAGTTCGGAAAGCCGGATGGCATCATTTCCAAAACGGTATCCGCGTACAGCGGCAAAATTCCTACATCGTTAACGGATAAATTTGTAACGGATTTATTTAACGTTAAATACGTTCCTACAAGCAGCGATGACGGAATCGCCAAGGTAAAATACATCACGTATAACGGAGTCAATTATATTCCGAAAGATGAAACGCCTACGGATATGCTGTTGGAAAAAGTGGTTGTCAATCGCGAAAAGCCGATTCCTGATCTCATCAAGGAGCTTGAGGCTGCCTTCGCTAAAATGCGTAGAGGTCATGAACCGTTGGCAAACTACATTCCAAGGGATGCTGGTAAAGATATGCCAACCCAAATCGACCCGCGTGTAGATGATGGAAGCGCCCCGTCGGCTCCAGCCAACGTCAGGATGTCTCTAAACGGAAGCAAAGCAACCATCACTTTCAATCCTTCCGGTCAAGCAGATGTCGTCGGATATCGGCTGTACCGTTCCCAAAATGGGGGCTCCTTCCAAAATACAGGAAGTGTGGTCCTAGTAGGAAATGCAACTTCCTTCACCAACGCTGCAGATGCCGGATCATCCTTTTATGTTACCGCCGTCGATGTTGCTGGCAAGGAATCGGTACCTAGCGCCACTGTCAACAGTCTGGGCGGTGGAAGTATCCAAGAGCCCGGAGACAAAACGGAATCTACTACTCCTGGCGGGAACGGCGACTCGGGTACGGAACTTCCAGATATTCCGGATATTACTGACCCGGAGCAGGGTCTGACTTCCACTCCGGCCGCGCCTACAGGATTACAATTTGCGCAGTTGGATAACGGAATCCAGTTCCAATGGGACCCATCCGCTTCTGCGGAGATGGTTACGGAATATCATATCTATTCCAGTGAAAAGCCTGAAGGACCGTACAACAAGATCGGATCCAGTCGGGAACCAGGTTTCCAATACGAAATAACGGCCCCAATCCAAGGTTATTTCCGGGTTACGGCCGTCAATTCCGTTGGTGAATCCAAACCATCTGCCGCATCGTTTTTCGAGAAGAAATAAAGCAAATTTCTGAAGTGAGGCCTTATCCTGCATATTGCTGTAGGATAAGGCTTTTTTGTGAGAAAAATGGGCCGAGAACATGTTAAAAGAAAAATGCACCGGAACGATTGATCCGGTGCTTCCTTGTATCATCAATATGATATTACGATTAATCCTCAATGGTAGAAAGATCGCCCGTAGGGAGATTCAGCTCCCATGCTTTGAGTACCCGGCGCATAATCTTTCCGGATCTCGTCTTCGGCAGTTTGTCGCGGAATTCAATTTCTCGTGGAGCCGCGTGGGCTGACAATCCTTCTTTGACGAATTTATAAATTTCATTCTTTAACTCTTCGGATTCATGATAACCTTCCCGGAGTGCGATGAACGCCTTGATAATTTCACCACGGATCGCATCTGGTTTGCCGATTACGCCAGCTTCCGCTACCGCAGGGTGTTCGACCAGTTTGCTTTCTACCTCAAACGGTCCAATTCGTTCACCGGAAGAATTAATGACATCGTCAACGCGGCCCTGGAACCAGAAGTAACCTTCTTCGTCCATATAAGCCGAGTCGCCGGAAATATACCAGCCTGGAATCCGGAAGTATTCCTGATACTTGGCAGGGTTCTTCCAGATCTGATTCATCATCGACGGCCAAGGTGTCTTTATTGCAAGATTCCCCATAGTGTAAGGCGGAACCTCGTTGCCATTATCATCAAGAATCGCCGCCTGCACGCCCGGGATTGGGCGCCCCATGGAACCTGGCTTAATATCCATGGATGGGTAGTTACAGATCAAATGGCCTCCTGTTTCCGTCATCCACCAGGTGTCATGGATACGCTGGCCATACACCTTATGCCCCCAGCGAACAACTTCAGGGTTAAGAGGCTCCCCTACGGAGAGTACATGGCGCAGACTACTCAAATCGAATTGGGAAATGATATCGGATCCGGCTCCCATCAGCATGCGGAATGCCGTTGGAGCACTGTACCATACCGTAACCTTATTTTTGACGATCGTACCGTACCAGTCTTGGGGGCTGAAACGGCCTCCTCGGACAACATTCGTTACGCCGTTCAGCCATGGTGCAAAGATCCCGTAGGAAGTTCCTGTTACCCAGCCGGGGTCGCCCGTGCACCAATAAATATCGTCTTCACGCAAATCCAGCACCATTTTACCTGTATAATAATGCTGTATCATGGCGTTCTGAACATGGAATACACCTTTGGGCTTACCCGTTGATCCGGAAGTATAATGTATAATTAATCCGTCATTGCGATCAAGCCATTCCATTTGAAGGTCGGAAGAGGCCTCATTCATCTCCTTGGAAAAATCCAAGATTTGTCCGTCTTCTTCCACTTGATCACCTATGACAATAATATGTTTCAGTTCAGGCAGTTCATCCCGCTTCACGCGTCCGAGCAACTGGGTTGTCGTAACGAGCGCAACAGCTCCGCTATCCTCCAGACGGTCCTTGACGGCTGCTTCCATAAACGCTTCAAACAGTGGGCCTACAACGGCTCCAACCTTCAAAATACCCATGAGAGATATATAGAGCTCCGGACTGCGCGGCATGAAGATAAAAACCCGGTCGCCTTTGCCGATTCCATGCTTGCGAAGAACGTTGCCGAATCGATCGGACTGTTCTTTCAAATCAGCGAAGGTATAACTTTCATTACGCGAAGCATCGCTAAAAAGTAAAGCCTTCTTGTCACCGCGGCCTTCCGCAACATGGCGGTCGATGGCTTCATACGCCATATTAACCTTCCCGGTTTCATACCAGCTGAAATGCTTTTCTACTTCTTCCCATTGAAACTGTGAGCGGGCTTCGTCGTAATTGCCTAGGTTAGACGTTGTAACAACGCTCCCCAATACTTCATTTTGATTTTGATCCATACTTTCATCCTCCCTCTGTTTCTCCCCAAAAAAATAAATGATAGGGCAGCGCTTACAATCTTGTATGATTCCATGCCATAATGACAACATACACACGTAATCAGTCTTCAAAACGAAAAGTTCCGATGATTCTGATAAGCGTAAAACACATATTACAGTAGGTCTGGTTGATGTTAAAAAGATCAAAAGTTGTGACTATTTTATGTCAAAAATTATTATAGCATAGGATGAAAGTTCCTGTCATCGCTTTTCATTTAATTGTTTTTTTGCTATAAGTAGGTTAGAAGCGGAAAGGAGCGTCTAGATGGAACACCTTAAACTGTACCATGTTCAAACCATACCTCTTGAGGAGCGCTGCTTGGTCGTTGAAGGACCTGTGCCACCCGGAAGATTATCCGAATTGACCATGCACCCCGATCTCGATGCTTTCCGTCGCCCTGCCGAGCAGCATCATGCACTTGTGGAGATTGCTGGCCTGAATGAAGGCAGAATCATTATCACCCGTGAAGAAAATGTCATTGTCGGTTATGTAACCTTCCATTATCCGGACGAGCAAGAACGCTGGTCTCAGGGAAATATGGAGGATCTGATCGAGCTCGGAGCCATCGAGGTTGCCAATGATTACCGCTCACTGGGTCTTGGTCAGAAAATGATTAAGACCGCCTTCGAGGATGGACAAATGGAACAATATATCGTGTTCACAACGGAATACTACTGGCACTGGGACTTGAAGAGCAGCGGGCTGAGCGTATGGGATTACCGAAAAATGATGGAGCGGCTGATGAAAGTCGTGGATATGGTCTGGTACGCGACAGACGACCCAGAGATTTGCTCACATCCAGCTAACTGCCTGATGGTCCGCGTCGGCAGTGATGTCCCGATCTCTTCTGAAGAGCAGTTTGACCGGGTCCGTTTTCAACATCGTTTTATGTACTAAGCCTTTTTTCTTACGATTTAATACCGTTCAGCTTCGCTGAAAACTTATAAAATTCTATTAATCTAAAAAACAACTCCGGATGGTTTTCCGGAGTTGTTTCTGTTTTAGCCATTCTACATATGCCCAAGCATATAGTCGAGGATGGCATGCGAACGGCGCGAGGAGGCAACAGTAAACTCGGTAAAATTCGCATGTGCCGAGCCGTCGGCCTTATCTGACATTGAGCGGATGATCACAAACGGCACCCCATTCATGTAGCATACCTGAGCAACGGAGGCCCCTTCCATCTCTGCGCAAGCTCCCTGCAAATGATCGTAGAACCAGGAAACCTGCTCCCTGCTAGCGATAAACTGGTCACCGGACAACACACGTCCTACACGGCAGTTGACCTCGCCAAGCTCAGCACAGGCCTTTTCCGCCAATTCGATTAGTCCCTTATCTGCTTGAAAGGTAGAAACCTCTTGGTATGGAATAACCCCACGTTCGAAACCAAGTGCTGTGACATCCATGTCATGCTGCAGGCATTCGGAGGAAATGACGATGTCCCCGATGTTCAGCTGTGGATGAACGGCTCCCGCTACGCCCGTAAAGAGCACCTTGGAGACGCCAAAGGAGTCGATCAAAATTTGAGTTGTGACCGCCGCGTTGACTTTCCCTACACCTGACTTGCATACTACGATATTTTGCTGCTGATATGTACCTTTATAATAACGGATTCCCGCTTTTTCAACGGTTTCCGCGCCTTGCATTCCAGTCAAAAGCAGCTCCACTTCCTCATCCATTGCCCCAATAATTCCGAACGTTTCCGGCATCATTCCAGTCTCCTTTACAATTGTTTTGGTCCATTCTGCGAACCTTTAACCGAAAAAAAAGCTCCTTACGGGAGCTTTTTTCGGTATATCTAACCTTTTTCATCTCATATCAAAATTATATTTTTTATTCGTTCACATGGCTTACGGATAAGCGCAGGATCGTTTCATGCGGCAAAATTACCCGAGGGTTGTCCACATTTTCCTTTTTCATCAGCTTGGTCAACAGACGCATCGCTACGGCGCCAAGATCGTACATCGGCTGAGCAACCGTCGTCAGCAGCGGACGCACCATGGATGCCATACGCGTGTTATCGACGCTGATGACGGAGAAATCCTCGGGGACTTTCAGGCCTTCATCCTGAATACTGTGAATGGCCCCGATCCCCATTTCATCCGTTGCCGCAAAGACAGCCGTTGGCTTCTTCTTAAGACCGAGGAAGTATTTCATCGCCTCCACTCCGGACTCATAACGGTAATTGCCGATACGGACAAGGTCTTCCTGATACTCAATGCCCGCATTCTCCAGCGCTTTCTTGTAACCCTGGAAACGGGAATAGCCGTTGGCAGGATCCTGAAGCGTACCGCTAATCATGGCAATCTCGCGATGACCGTGGCGAATCAAAGTATTTACCGCATCATACGCTGCAGCTTCATGGTCAATATCCACGGATGGATATGTTCCATTTTCGTCCCGCGTCGCGCAAAGTACGATAGGAACTGCGGACGTCTGGAATGCCTGAATATGTTCCTCCGTTACCGTACCGCCCATGAAGAGCAGCCCGTCCACCTGCTTTTCAAGGAGCGTGTTGATGACACGGATTTCTTTTTCCTTCTTCTTGTCAGCATTACATAAAATAATATTATAATGGTACATGTTGGCGATATCTTCAATACCCCGAGCAATTTCCGCAAAAATAGAATTCGAAATATCGGGAATAACTACCCCGACCGTTGTCGTCTTCTTGCTGGCAAGACCTCTTGCCACCGCATTTGGTCGATATCCCAAACGTTCAATTGCTTCATATACTTTCTTCCGGGTCTGAGGCTTTACGTTGGGGTTGTTGTTTACAACCCGCGATACCGTTGCCATCGATACGCCTGCTTCACGCGCCACATCGTAAATGGTTACCGTCAAATTCCTTCTCTCCATTGCCTATAAATTTTCATTCGTCAACCTATTAAAAATAATGATACGACAAATTGTCGCATTCTGCAATGATAACGCTTTACTAGCTTTCCAGGTGCTGTTTCAAAACATCCGCGGTAATATGGGAATGAGATGTATGCCATAATGGCGCCTTATTTTTGACCAGAATTACCTGGGGGGATTCATGCTGAATGCCAAGCAAATCCGCTGCTTCCAGAGAAACCGGACGATCTTCCACAACGTGGATTAATCCGTACTCAACAGTTTCGTTTGGCTCATTTTGTAAGTATGACATCACCTGCTGATAGGCCCTGGCACTGATAGGACAGCGTGTACTGTGCTTGAAAAGGAGCAGAGGCTTATCTTTTGAGGATTCCAGCGCAGTTTGCAGCTGTTCGCTAGTAGTCAGTTTGGTCATCGTCGCCATTTGCTATACATCTCCTTTTTTCGATTAAAATCCTGACTCTATCGTATCAAAAAGCTCGTGAAAAATCCAACTTGCTATGAAAATAATTCTGAAAATTTTCTTTTCAGTCACAAATTATTGCTTACATGTATGATAAACTGGCACAAAAAAAGCCTATGACATTTTTTGCAAATGCCATAGGCTTACCGTTCGTCATTCCTTTAGGAAACGTGACTATCTTTTCCCATTCTTGTTCTGTTGGTTTTGATTCTCCATGCGGCTGGACTCGTTAAAATCCGTTAAAAGCTTTTCGATTTCGACGCTAGTGGCAAGTTTATAACACTCCTCCGCCGCAGAACGCGCATTTAGCGCCGTTGTGTTCAATATCCTGTGCTTGACCCGGAGCACCGACTGGATCGACATACTCAAATCATGAACTCCAAGCGCAAGCCAAATCGGCACAGAACGTTCATCCCCTGCCATCTCGCCGCATACGCTCACAGAAATGCCTGCTTGACGAGCCGCTTCCACAATGGTGCGGAGCAACCGAAGGATGGCTGGATGAAACGGATGATACATATGGGCTATCTGCTCATTCATCCGGTCTACAGCAAGAACGTATTGCACCAAATCATTGGTACCGATACTGAAAAAATCACTCTCCTGGGCCAGTAAATCCGCAATCGTCACGGCTGCAGGGATTTCGATCATGACTCCTACCGGGATGTCCGCATCATATGCGATGCCACGGGCATCCAGGTCAGCCATGGCCCGCCGGAGGATTTGATTGGCTTGTCTCACTTCTTCTACCGAAGAAATCATCGGATACATAATTTTAGCTTTGCCGTATGCGCTAGCCCGCAAAATAGCGGTAAGCTGGGTTTGAAACAGCTCCTGCCGTTCCAGACTGATACGGATCGCACGGTATCCGAGAAAAGGGTTCTCCTCCTGGGGCAGCGGGAAATAGTCGAGCTGCTTATCCCCACCAATATCCAAGGTCCGGATCACGGTCGGGCGTCCATTCATTTTTTGAACGACCTGCCGATATACCTCAAACTGCTCCTCTTCACTTGGAAAGGTGCTGCGGTCCATGTACAGAAATTCCGTACGGAACAGTCCCACACCAAGCGCACCGTAATTTATGGCCATATCCAGCTCTTTTACCGAGCTAATGTTAGCAGACAAGCGCATTTCAGTACCATCTTTTGTCACGGCATCAACCGTAGCCAGCAGCTCCAGCTGCTCCTTCTTCATCTGCTGCTCGGTCCGAGCGCACTCGAATTGTTTGACGGTTCCCTTATCCGGATTCACGTACAAACGCCCAGACTCGCCATCCATTACGATCAGATCACCCGTTTGGATCGGGGCCGTCTGTTTGCTTTCGATCCCTGCGACAAGCGGGATGCCGAGAGCCCGGGCCATAATGGAAGAATGCGAGGTTTTGCCCCCGAGCATTGTTACCACACCCAGCACATGAGAAGGGTTCAAATGTGCAAGCTGTGATGGCGACAGCTCCTTGACGACAAGCACATACGGCTGCGTATCCGACGGGAGCGTAATTTCCGGCGCTCCTAGCAGATGCTTGAGCAGACGGTTGCCGACATCCTTGATGTCCATCGCCCGTTCTTTCATATATTCATCATCCAGCAGGTCAAACATCGTGACGAAATGGTCGATCGCTTCCTTGACCGCCACCTCGGCAGCCTTGTACTGGCGTTCGATGACCCCCTGGATCTCGTTCATAAATACCGGATCGTCCAGAATAGCTAGATGGGCATCAAAAATGCTGGATTCCTCTTCTCCAACGATATCCCGGAATTCGTTTTTGATATATTCAATTTCGTTTTTGGAGGTACGTATGCCTTCATACAGCCGCTCAAACTCATTGGCCAAATCGACTGCGTCAATACCGGTTTCAGGTAAATCCCATTCCCAGTTCGGCAGAACGAATGCTTTTCCAATTGCGATGCCGGCAGATGCTCCGATGCCTTGTATCATGATTCCAAACCCCCAACATTTCTGTCGTGTAATACTACGGACATAACTGATGCCTGACCTTTTTTGACGGCTTTAAACGGAGCAAAGCTCCATGATTTGACGCGGTCCGGATTCGTGATTACCATTGGCGTCGCAATCGATGTGGCATGAGCCCGGATGTAAGCTAAGTCAAATTTGACAAGCAGCTGGCCAGGTTCAACCGGATCCCCTTCCTGCACGACCGCTGAAAAATGCCCTCCCTTAAGTTGGGAGGTGTCAATGCCGATATGAAGCAGCACTTCAAGTCCATCCGGCGTAGATATGCCGATGGCATGCATCGTCGGATAAATATGCACTACGGTACCGTATACCGGTGATACGAGTTCCCCACGATCCGGCATAAAAGCTACACCGTCGCCCACAAGTTTTGCAGCAAATATCTGATCCGGGACCTCCTCGATCGGCAGCATTCTGCCCTGTACGGGTGCGCTGAACAACACCTGCGGCAGATCCCGTTGCATTAGTTTGTTCACTTCTTCACGGATGAGCTCGGAATATGTCCCGAACACAACCTGAACGTTCCCTCCGCCAAGCTTAATCAGTCCTGCCGAACCGAGCAGCTTAAGCGCATTGCCGTCCACTAGTCGGTCATTTTTCACGGTAAGCCTGAGCCGGGTGATGCAAGATTCCACCTGGACAATATTTTCCTTGCCGCCCAAAGCCTCCAAAATAAGTGGTGCTTGGTATGGAATACTGCCAGCCCAGTCTTCCAACGTGGACCCTTCCTCGCGCCCCGGCGTCGGGATTTGAAACCGGCGTATGGCCCATCTGAACAGAAAATAGTAGGCAAAACCATAACCGATGCCAATCGGAATCAACAGCCAGGCATGATGGGACAGATGTAGATTAAGGAAATAATCGATGGCTCCCGCTGAATACGAGAAGCCGTGATGTATATCAAGCTCATAGGTTAGCCACATGGCCGCTCCCGAAAGCACCGCATGCAGAATGAACAAATACGGTGCCGCAAACAGAAAGGCAAATTCAATTTGCTCGGACACCCCTGTTAAAAAGCATACGAGCGCAGCTGTTAAAAAAGTCTTTTTAATCTTAGGCTTCAGATCCTCACGGGCCTCTTGAATAATAGCCAGCGCGATGGCCGGTAGTGCAAACATCATGATTGGGAACAAACCAGTCATATAGTTCCCTGCTGTCGGATCACCAGCAAAGAAACGCGGCATATCGCCCTGCACAATGTTTCCGGAAGGCGTCTGATAGGAACCCACTTGGAACCAAAAAACATTATTAAGCAAGTGATGCAGACCGAATGCAGTCAAGATCCGGTATAAAATACCGTATAAAAACAGGCCAAAGCCTCCTAGATGACTCATCAGCAACGTCAGTTCATCTAAACCCTTTTGCAAGAAAGGGGTTATGAACAACAGCAACCATGAAAACACGGTCGAAAAAAGTCCCATAAAGAGCAATACAAACCTTGAGCCCCCGAAAAACTGCACCGCTTCGGGCAACTTGATATGTTTGTACCGATTCGAAACGACACCCGACAAAATCCCGAAAAGAATGCCGATCAAGGTCGTAGGCTGAATGCTGCCGTTCCCCATATGCCTTGTAATCTGATCATAAATAAACATGCCTGCCAACGCGGCAAGTCCGGCAGGCCCAGCCTGATTGGAAAGCCCCCAGGCTACGCCGACCGCAAACAAATACGGGAGAAAATAGAAGATGCCCTGTCCGGCCCACGTACACACCTCAGCGACGTGAGGGAGTCCCCATGCATTCCAGGGAAAACTGCCGACGCTCAGCAGTATGGCGGCCGCTGGAAGCACCATCGTGGGCAGTATTACCGCTCTTCCGAGCTGCTGCAGTGATCCGAGCCAATTCAAGAAAGGCACTCTCCTTTCTAAAGCACTATCTGACGTTTTGCAAAATTCACGCTCACCGATTCCTGCAAAATCCGCACATATTTCAAATGGTAAGCTTTCACCAAGGTTTTGTCAAAAGAAAATACAACCTGTAGCAAACAGAAAAAGCATCCCTAGTCAGTATCCAGGGGATGCTTTAGTTTGTAATCTTCTTACTTTTTTCCGGATCTATCAGGCTGTGTTATGGCCTCTTCGACCTTGATGCAGCGGTCCATAATCGCTCTCATGCCGTTTTGCTCGGCGATCTCCGCCGCTTCGCCACTCACGATGCCAAGCTGAAGCCAAAGTACATTCGCCTTGATTTCAGCAGCTTCCCGCGCAACATCCGCACAGTATTCGCTCCGGCGGAACACATTGACAATGTCTACCGGCCCCGGAATATCCTTCAGCGAAGCGTAGCAGGTTTCGCCCAATATCTGTTTCCCCTCCGCAGCCGGATTCACCGGAATGATACGGTACCCGCGGCTCTGCATCGCCTGAGCAACCATGTAGGAGGTTCGATCGGTTTTATCGGATAAGCCGACGACCGCTATGTTTCCGGCATTCTCCAAAATCCCTCTGATTTCATCACGCGTCGGATTTTCAAATGACATGCTTTACCCCTCCTTTCCTTTATAAATATATACCATTATCAGTTGCACCGTTATTTTACCCATTCTACCTGGGCGCCAAGCGCCTGCATATGCTCAAAAAACTGCGGATACGATTTGGCTACATGATGCGCGTCTTTGATTTTCAACGGCTGCTTGGCGCGAAGCCCTACCACCGTCAATGCCATAATGACGCGGTGGTCGTAATGGGCATTGATTTCTACGCCGCCTTCCACACCTTCCGGGCGGCCGTGAACGATGATTTCGGACTGGCGTTCCTCCACATTAGCTCCGGCCTTACGGAGCTCCGCCAAATAATCCGTAATGCGGTCGCATTCCTTATAACGCAAATTTTCCACATTATAAAAGCGCGAGGTCCCTTCCGCAAACACAGCGGCCGCTACCATCGCCAGCACCGCATCCGTTGCTGCGTCGCCGTCAAACTCCACTGCCTTCAATTTTCCATTCCCTTTGACATGCACCTCATCATTGTCATGCGTCAATGGAACCTCCATCAAACGCAGCACATCCACGACAGCACGTTCCCCCTGCTTACTTTGCTCAGGCAGCCGCTTCACTAGCACGTCCGACTCAGTAACCGCAGCCGCAGCAAGTACGGCGGCCGAACCCGGATAATCGCCTTGAACCGTATATGTTTTAGCCTGATAAGATTGGTTGCCAGGTACCCGAAAATGCATATAGTCCTCGCTGGCATGGATGACGATGCCCGCCCGCTCCAGCACTTCAAGCGTTTGTCCTACGACAACTTTGGATTTCAAATCGCCAAGTACCTCGATTTCGCTGTCCTCCGCAAGCAGCGGAGTCACGAACAGAAGTGCGCTCAAATATTGCGAGCTGACGGAGCCCGAAACTTTAATCTGGCCGCCCT
This sequence comes from Paenibacillus sp., assembly GCA_031254035.1. GTDB lineage: Bacteria > Bacillota > Bacilli > Paenibacillales > Paenibacillaceae > Paenibacillus_AQ. Next base: position 26,221 of record JAIRVF010000135.1, on the reverse strand, counting down.
TGGGTTGTCCGCCCTGAATCCGGATCGGCAGCCGGCCGTTGTTATGCTCCACCTGAACCCCCATCTGTCCCAAAGCCGTGATCAGATCATCATGGGGACGCTTACCTAGAGAGTCCGGGTATGTATTCACGAATGTCACATCAGGGCAGAGTGAGGCTACCCCCATCAAAAAGCGGAGAACGGCGCCCGCATTACCGACATTCAGTTCTCTAACATCCCGCGGATGACGGCCAAAACCGGTAATAACAGCCTTTTCGTCATCCTCTTCCAGTACAGCTCCCAGATCCTGAATGCAGCGGCGCATCGCGTCGCTGTCTTCGCTATGGGCAGGAAAATATACCGTGCTGGTTCCTTCCGCAAGTGCCGCTACCAGCAGATAACGCGTCGTGTAGTTTTTAGAGGAAAGCGCTCCGATTTCCCCCTGTAATTGCGGAGTTGGTTTAACAATCAAATCCATTTGCCCCATGTCTCCTTCTCGAATATATTTACGCTCTAGCCGGGATGCAACTGATTTGACAGCCCATTTAAAGCTTGGTTATCATAGATGTAATTTCACATTGCCCATTAAACAGTTGAAAAGAGGTTATCCATGAAACCCATCCTTGAAATAGAACCGTCCGAACTGAGACGGCGCCTTCTTGCGGGCGAAACCATCCAGATGATCGATGTCCGTGAAGACGATGAAGTTGCTCAAGGCATGATCAGCGGCGCTAAACATATCCCGCTTGGCCAGATCCCCGGCCGCTTGGATGAAATTCCGAATGAAGGCGAAGTGATCATGATCTGCCGAAGCGGGGGCCGTAGTATGAGAGCCTGCCATTTCCTCCAGCAATACGGGATTGAATGTACGAATATGACCGGCGGCATGCTTGAGTGGAACGAAGAGGAAGCTTAGTGATAGCGGCAGGCCTTGCAGGCTTGCCGTTATTTTCTTTCGGAAACTGTCCCAAAGCCAGCAGCATCTGCCAGAAGCCTGCCCTCGTATTCAAACCCCCTGCCAGCCGCAACCCTTCCCTTGCAGACTATATTAACACAAAATGACTTAGACGCGGTAATGCGTTAAAATTAAAGATGTAACCTCTCCCGGCCCCATCCCGCTCGTATCCACCGTGTAATGGGCAAAGCGGTAAGCGTTCTTCCGTTCCTCCAGGATGGTGTGAATCCGTTCCTCTGTATTTCCGGCAATCAGCGGCCGGTTGCTGTCACCCTTAACCCGCTCAATAATGGTTTCCGCTTTTGCGGTTAGCGCAAAGACAATCCCGCCATTTCGCATGATATCGCAATTTTGAGGCTGAAGCACCGCGCCCCCACCTGTGGCTACGACCTGCCTTCCTCCCGATGATAATACTTTGCGCAGCATATCCGTTTCCGCCTGCCGGAAATATGCTTCCCCATGGAGTTCGAACATTTCCGGAATCGTCAGATCTTGCTCAGCCACAATAGCCGCATCTAGGTCAACGAGAGCATAGCCAAGTTCTTTCGCCAATAATTCGCTGACAGTGGATTTTCCGGTTCCCATCATGCCGATCAATATGATATTTTGTTCCGTTTGACTCAATGCCGCACCCCTTTTGTATCCTGTCATCCCTCAAGCTTTTTCATATCATAACACAGCGCAAAAACTTTCGACAATCTCACAAACTCTCTTAATCTGTATAACCTGAACTAATATTTTTACGATGAAGGCAGCAGCCGGGTGAAATGTTCTTCCGATCACTCTTGCTATATTATTTCTCCTGCAAGGGCGGCTTATTAGTCTATTTTCTACAAATCTATCATATACTTTTGATAAACATCATAAACCGCAGCGGTCACCTCGCACAATGCCAGAAACTAATAATTTCACAAAATAAATAAGGAGTATATAAGGAGTGAGATATATCCGCCATGCCAGAATCCCGTTCCTATTCGCCCGAAATCGCTGCAAAGATCAAACAAATTACGGATCCGCAGCATATTCTTTGCCGTGAAGACCTGTTATGGGTGCTGTATTATGTACAACAAAAAGTGGCTCAGGGAGAACCAGCCCTGCTGGATCTCACTAAGCCACGGATATTACGGAATTTTCAGTTCTTCGGCGAAGCGGCGCTCCTTCTATTGAACCGGACCGCCGCAGGCAATGCTCGGGATGACCGCATCCGCACCTACCTTCAGGAAGCGATGCATGGACTGGTTCCATCGGATGCTCCCGAATAGCCTAAGCCGAAGCCGTTTTCTATTCCTGGATCCAGTTGTGGTGGAAGACGCCTTCTTTGTCCACACGTTTGAACGTATGGGCTCCGAAGTAGTCGCGTTGTGCCTGAAGCAGATTTGCAGGAAGTCTCTCCATGCGGTAGCTGTCGAAATAAGCCAGTGCACTGGAGAAGCCCGGAACTGGAATGCCGCGACCGACAGCTGCCGAAATCGTAGCACGCCATGCGCCTTGGTAGTTTTCGATAATATCTTTGAAGAAAGGATCAAGCAGCAGATTTTTCAGGCCCGGATCCTTTTCATAGGCATCGGTGATGTTTTGCAGGAAGCGGGAACGAATAATGCAGCCGCCACGCCAAATTTTCGCGAGTTCTCCGTATTTCAGATCCCAGTTGTATTCTTCGGAAGCTACACGCAATTGAGCAAAACCTTGCGCATAGGATACGATTTTGCTCGCAAACAATGCTTTGCGAACATTTTCGATGAATTCAGCTTTATCGCCTTGGAAGGTTTCAGCCTTAGGACCGTTCAGAATTTTGCTTGCCTCTACGCGCTCTTCCTTCATGGCAGACAGGAAGCGTGAGAATACGGATTCGGTAATCATGGAGAGCGGTACGCCCAGATCCAGTGAGCTTTGGCTCGTCCATTTTCCTGTTCCTTTTTGACCGGCAGCGTCGAGAATAACATCAACCATCGGTTTGCCTGTCTCTTCATCTTTTTGCGCAAAGATGTCGGCAGTAATTTCGATCAGATAGCTGTCAAGCTCGCCTTTGTTCCAGTCGCTGAAAATTTCATGCAGCTCGTCTGCACTAAGGTTCAGCACGTCTTTCAACAGATGGTAGGCTTCGCAGATCAACTGCATGTCACCGTATTCGATACCGTTATGGACCATTTTAACGTAATGGCCTGCACCGTCCGGTCCGATATATGTACAGCAAGGTTCGCCGTTTACTTGAGCGGAAATGGATGTCAGGATCGGCTCTACCAGCTCATAAGCGCTTTTTGGTCCGCCAGGCATGATCGAAGGTCCCTTAAGAGCTCCTTCTTCACCGCCGGAAACCCCTGTACCGACAAAGCGGAAACCTTTTTCCTCGAGCATTTTGCTGCGACGTTGCGTATCCGGGAAGTAGGCATTACCCCCGTCGATAATGATATCGCCCTGGTCCAGATGTGGAATCAGTTGTTCGATCGTCGCGTCTGTAGCTTTGCCGGCTTGTACCATAATCAAAATTCTACGCGGCTTTTCAAGAGAATCGACAAACTCTTCAATGGAGAATGTACCTGTCAAATTCTTGCCTTTCGCTTCTTCGAGCAGAGCTTCTGTTTTCTCTGGTGAACGGTTGAATACAGAAACAGTAAAACCTCTGCTTTCAATATTCAAAGCCAAGTTTTTGCCCATGACAGCAAGGCCGATGACACCGATTTGTTGCTTTGACATATGGTTCTCCATCCTTTACCTCTTTTTTTTTGTAAAAAATATAGAATAAGCTTATTTTAGCGTGTTTACGTGCGAAAGTGAACCCCTCACTCTTTTAAGATATCGTGACAAAACACCCCGCTTTTTGCAGAGGTGCTTCCATCACTTCTTTAAAACTTTCGCAGGCATCCTTCTTTATATTGTTACGCAAACGGGATGTTACCATTCAAGCATAAGCAGCTGCTTCGAAAGGTCGGATAGTTTGTTCCTGCAAAGCTCGACCTTTTCATGATCCCCATCCTGCAGTGCCTCGTAAAGCCGTTCAAGTTCGTCATCCACTTCTAGCCGCAGAAGCTGCAGCCTTATTTCACCCTCCGTCGAGAAATAGAGCTTCGAAATCTCCTGTTCCGTCATAAACGGCCCCTTTTGATACAGCACTCTTTGCTGGTATCCGGATATTTCAACCAAACGGATAACTTCGCCGAACAAAATGTTCTCGACCAGAATCTGCCGATCCTTAAACCTTTTTACGACCGCATGACCGCGGGTATCCTCGATCAGCTTTTCCATCCACTCCGCCAGTCTGGCATCCCGAATAATATAATCGCCGACCATTTTATAACCGTTTTTGGTCCGGTTAAACCGCAGTTTGACGAGTTTGCGCCCCGTTCTGACGGAAACGATAAACAAGGATTCGTTTTCGCTCCAGTACAGAGAGTACCCCTCCTGTATCAAATCCTTTATCAGGTCCTGAATATGCCGTCTGTTAAATCGAAGCTCCAAATTGCAATATTCCACTTCATAGCTTTTATTCACGGCACTCCCCTCCTTCAATTTTGGACCACTTGGGCGCGGGTCAAAAAATAATAGGGTTCGATTAAGAAAATGGATGTTATTGTTACTTTCACGATCATTCCTAGATCATTCGATTTGCCGAAAAGTACCTAACGATGAGCGGTTTACGTGGCAAATCTGATTCACTATTTTTTGATCGCGCCTGCCTAACGAAAAATCTGTAACTGGAGTATGTTTCAAAAATTCCGGCTAGAATTGATTAAAGCCTTTGTTCTATTTTATACTTTATCTTATGTAACGGTAACTTGGTTTATTGACTATTTTTAACCGTTCTCCTCCTCTTGCCAAACTGGCAGCGTGGACATGTTATAATATTTAGTACAAACTTTGCACCATCTATGATCAGAGGAGGCAGCAGCATGCCGTTTGAAGGTTTTAACACACAGGATTTTGACGTATTTAAAGTACCTGGACTCGAGCCCCGCATGGAGGCTTTGATTGCGAACGTACGCCCAAAACTTACGATGCTCGGGGACGAAATTGCCCCTTTCCTTTCGGCACTATGCGGAGAAGAAATGTTCCCACATGTGGCCAAACATGCCCGTCGCACCATCAACCCGCCAAATGATACATGGGTAGCTTGGGCAGCAAACAAAAGAGGTTATAAGGCATTACCCCATTTTCAGGTCGGGATGTTCGAATCGCATCTGTTCATCATTTTTGCAGTGATCTACGAGAGCTCGAACAAAGCTATTTTCGCCAAACATCTCGAGAAAAGCCACAGCAAGGTCATCAAGAACATGCCGGAGGAATTCTACTGGTCTATGGACCATATGGATCCGGGCTTTACACCACATGCCAGCATGAGTGCCAAAGATTTCTCGCAAATGGCCGACAAGCTGGAGAAGGTCAAAAAATCCGAAGTGCTGTGCGGACTGCGCATACCAAGAGGCGAAGCAGTTCTGGAAAACGGGCAGGAGCTCGTCCAGGTCATTCAATCCACATTCGAAAAGCTGCTTCCGCTGTATAAAATGGCATTCTAGCCGAAAATAACCCCACAAAGAGTATCGGGAAACAGTCCGACGCCTCTCACAGAGGGGCGCTTTTGCGAAGCAAAAGTACGGAGTGACTTGTAGCCTTCGAAGCTTATTCCGATTACTTTGCGGGGACCCTAGAACTATATAAATTGTATTGGCAGAAGCAAAAGTTGTATCCGCTAAGGGTGCAGCTTTTTTTTATGAGTCTATGGCCGTTTTCAAATATCTCTATCAAGCCCCAGGTGCGGTCTTCATTCCCCGCGAAAGGATAAAATGGATCACAAACAACAAGGCCATAACGATTGCGCTTGCAAAAAAAGGCGCTGCATGTCCAAGCCGATCCCACAGCTGGCCGGATACAACCGGACCCACGACCATCCCCGATCCTTGCAGCGTCAGGAAAAAGCCCCAGACCGTCCCACGTTCTCCCTTAGGAACCAAATGAGCTACAAAAGTGTTCCATCCCGGCAAAATCATGGCGTAGCTGATGCCAACGATACATACGAACACAAATACCAAAACCAAGGAATGCACCATAGAAAAAATGAGGAGCGATAATGCTGCCAGCAGAAACCCTGTATTTAAAAATGGTCTCGTGCCAAACCGATCAATCAGTTTTCCACAAGGAATCAAAGCAAGCACCGTAATTCCGCCGCCCGCGATGAGGAGCAGGCTGTACATATTCGGCGAAAGATGAAGCTCATTTTGCACATACAATGTAATGACCGGACTGAGCAGTCCGATGACAAAGGATTGAAGGAACAGTGCAGGATAAACCATCCAGCTCACCTTCAGCGTCGTCCTGATCTCATGCAATGTGTTCTTTACACTCCCCCACAGATGAACCAGCTTCTGACCCATGGTTGCGAAAAAGCCCTTCCGCGTTCCCGCTGTGGAGATCCCCGCCGATTGGAACGGAATCCTGACTTTGGAAGGCAGCATCAGCGCAACGAGTACGAGGATGATTCCTACTCCAATCAGAATTAAAAATGCCGTGTGATAATTTTTGCCTGTACTTTCCATTAGAAAATTCATGACGACCGGGCCGGATCCCGTGCCGGCAAGCGAGGCCATCTCAAGTGTTCCCATCGCCTGTCCATTGCTGTTGTTCGGTCCCGAAATTTCCGTAGCTCCCGTCATCGCAGTCGGCCACAATGGGGAAGTTCCCAGCCCTAGAATAAAGCAAGCCAGCGCCAGCCAAAACGCCCCCGAAAAAAACGCAATGATGCTGACCGCAATGACCGTCAACAACAAAGCGCCAGCCATCGTCTTCCGGTATCCAAGCCTCTCCCCGATCCAGCCGAAAGGGCTACGGAAGAGGTTATCGCCTATGTACTGAAGCGAAAAAGCGATCCCAATGGTATGGGCTGACAGCCCGAGATAATTTTTCATATATACTGGCAATACTACTACTAGGAGCGAGCCCTTCATAAACTCAACCAGAAATAAGATGATGAGCATCCCCACAAAAAACGGTGATCTCAACTTTTTCCTGTCAGCTGCCCTTATTGCCTGCGGCATTTTATTCACTTCCTCTACTGTTAATTGCAGTTTCCCTTTGAACATGTGCCTATTACTAATGTACCCCATATTCCTTCCATTTTTTCACCAGTTGGGGAAATGTACGCTTGCAATCGTCCCCCATTTTGCTATACTCATCCTTGTAATTTTAACAGACGAAAGGTTGTGACAACATACAATGGACCACCGCCGTACGCCGCTGTTTACTGCATTGAAGGAGCACGCTGCCAGCAATCCCGTGCAATTTCATATTCCCGGTCATAAAAAGGGGATGGGAACCGACAGCGAATTCAGAGAGTTTATAGGCGATAACGCCCTATCCATAGATTTGATTAACATTGCACCGCTGGATGATCTTCATCAGCCTACAGGTGTTATTGAAGAAGCGCAAAAGCTTGCAGCCGATGCATTTGGCTCAGATTACACTTATTTTAGCGTACAGGGGACGAGTGGTGCCATTATGACCATGATTTTGTCCATTTGCTCGCCTGGGGACAAAATTATCGTGCCGCGCAATGTGCATAAATCGATCATGTCCGCCATCATTTTCTCCGGCGTAAAACCAGTATTCATATCTCCGGCTCGTGATGAAAACTTGGGGATTGATCACGGTATTACGACCAAATCGGTGCAGCGCGCACTGGACCGCCATCCGGATGCCAAAGCAGTGCTGGTCATTAACCCGACATACTTCGGCGTATGCGCCAATCTGAAGGAAATCGTCGATCTTGCCCACAGCCGCCATGTACCTGTGCTCGTAGACGAAGCGCATGGGGTGCTTATCCATTTCCATGAGGATCTGCCGATGTCTGCGATGGAAGCCGGCGCAGATATGGCTGCAACAAGTGTGCATAAGCTTGGGGGCTCCATGACGCAAAGCTCGGTTCTCAACCTGAATATAAAAAACGGTTATGTAAATCCGCAGCGCGTGCAGACAATCATAAGTATGCTGACAACAACCTCTACCTCGTACGTGCTGCTCGCATCACTAGATACATCCAGACGCGATCTTGCGATTAATGGCCATGACATGGCGCAAAGAACGATTGATCTTGCTCAAAAAGCCCGCCGCAGTATTAATGAAACGGAAGGTCTGTACTGCTTTGGGGAAGAAATCCTCGGGGGCGAGGCCACTTTTGATTATGATCCAACTAAGCTTACCATCCATATCCGCCATTTGGGCATTACTGGTTATGAAACAGAAAACTGGTTGCGTGAGCATTATAACATTGAAGTCGAGCTCAGCGATATGTACAATATCCTCTGCCTGGTTACCCCGGGAGACAATGAGGAAACGATATCGGTACTGCTTACGGCTCTACGCGAGCTGGCCGGAACGTATTACAACGTGAACACCGCGAATGAGCTTATCGTGAAAATCCCGGAAATTCCTCAGCTCTCCTTGATTCCAAGAGATGCATTTTACGGGGATACGGAAGTCATTCCGTTTAAGGAATCGGCCGGCCGAATCATTGCCGAGTTCATCTATGTCTATCCGCCAGGTATTCCGATCCTGCTCCCGGGCGAAGTCATTTCCCAAGACAACATCGACTACATTGTCGATCACGTGGATGTAGGGCTTCCGGTGAAAGGGCCAGAGGACCGATACATCCAAAACGTCAAGGTGATCGTGGAGACCGATCCGATTTTCTAAATATGCTTTTAACGAAAAACCCGGTACCGCAAATGCGGCGCCGGGTTTGGTATGCTGTAAACAAACGAAAATTAATCTTCCTGTTGGGCGACAAGCTCGTTATAAGCTGCTTCGACAGCCTTCCATTCTTCTTCGTCTTCAATATTGTAAAGCATCATTTCTTCGTTTTCTTCTTCTACGCGCAGAATGATGCCGTCAGCTTCAGGATTTTCACGTTCGAGCAGCAATGCATACATATTCTCGCCAACATCAAATGTTTCGACAAGAACCATTTCAACATCATTTCCTTGCTCATCAGTCAAAGTCAGAACAAATTCCTCATGTTCATGGTCGTGCTCATGATCATGACCGCAGCCGCAAGCATCTCCATGCTCGTGTGTGTGATCGCTCATTACAAAAACCTCACTTTAGGTTATATAGTCATACCTTCGTATCGTATCACGTCGGAAAGCTCTGGTCAATTTATCCTTTTTATATGGCGGATGTACTAATTCAGGGCGGTAATCACTTTCTGGGCCACCAATTCATATTCGGCATTTTTAGAGGCTTTCATATAGAAACCAACTATATATTTGCCTGCCGTCTTGAAATCATACGTGAAATCATATGTGCGAAACCAGAAATTATCCTTTTGGTCGCTGCCTAGTTCCTGGGACTGAATATCCTTCACTTTGCCTGACGGATCGGTAATCGCAACTTTAACCGAGGAAACATGAGCCGTAAGGTTGTCCACCTGACAGAATACGTTGAATTTCAGCTTGCCTTTATTGACATTGCCAAATACAGTATCACCTTTAAACAGAAAAATATGTACATCAGGCTTGATAAATTTCACTTTATTGGCGTCCCAATTCACCAATCCATTAAATTCTCTGATTGGAACATAGGTTTTGCCATCAATCACATAACCACCGTCCTGGACTTCCTCGCCATTAATCCAAATTTTGATTTTCTGGGATACCGAGTCCGCAAACATAATGGATCCACCCATTAGAGAAAAGGTAAAAACGCATACCAATATTTTTTTCCAATTTCTCATCCTTAAATTCCCTCCATTTCCTTCGTGCTGTTGTATATATATACGAAAGGCAAGTTCGCAAGTTGCGGTCAAAACTTCAAGACACTCGGCATTTTTTTCGCAACGCAAAAAAACCGCACATATCTGTGCAGGCTTTCCTGCGGGGCCCCCTCCAATTTACTTAATTAACCCTTGGTTAAAATGCAGGGTACTCCTTTGCCTACGGCTCCCGGTTCTCTCATGCGGGCTGCATAAGCCATCCCCTGAGCACAGGGCTTTTTGCAAACCTCACATACCTCCGACGTGACCAGCCGCATGCCTTTGTGCACCTTTTCGCTTTTGGCTTGCGCCGGTTTTTTGCTTTTTGATTTTGCCATGCCTGAGTCCCCATTTCCTAAAAGCCTATGCTGCATTGTATGAAGATTTATAACAATGTGGAACCATGGTATATAATGATTATGACTTTCAACATCAGGAGGTGTGTCTGTTGAATTTGGAACTGCAGATGATCGGAACCGGCAGCGCCTTTGCCAAAACGTATTTTAACAATAACGCCCTGCTCCGAGACGGCGGTTTTACGCTGCTGATCGACTGTGGGGTAACAGCCCCACTTGCGCTTCATCGGCTCGGCAAGTCCTTTTCCGACGTGGATGCCGTACTTATTACCCATATCCATGCGGATCATGTCGGTGGTCTGGAGGAGCTTGCTTTTAAAATGAAATACACTTTCAAACGCAAGATCAAGCTTTATATCGCTGAGTCCCTGACATCGATTTTATGGGAACATTCCTTGAAAGGTGGCCTGTACCAAGAAGGGGAGATTACAAAACTAGCGGATTTGTTCGAAGTGTGCCCTCTTGTCTCCAATCAGCCGTTTTCCATTTCGGAGAACATTCGGCTTGAGCTGATACCGACTAAACATATTCCGGGCAAACAAAGCTATTCGCTGTATATTAACGACCGAATCTTCTACAGTTCAGATATGGTATACAACCCCGAACTGCTCAATCATCTCGTCCACGAGCGCGGCTGCGGTCTGATTATGCATGAGTGCCAACTTGAAGGGCGCGGCGAAGTCCACACGACGTTGGACGAATTAAAAAAACTGCCTGCATCGATCCGCAGCATTACATATTTAATGCATTACGGCGACAATAAGGATGATTATATAGACAAAACGGATGGCATGACCTTTATCGAGCAAGGGCGTATTTATAAGTTGTAAGGTTTATGGCTCAATACTGACATTAGTTCTTGACATTATGCGAGGTGGCCGCTATGGTTACGGATCGATCCTCCGATCTTCTTCAGATCGATTCCGTCCCCACCGCTACTTCCGCTTTTTTGTCAAGCAATAATCTTGATGTTGAGCCAGTTATATTACACACAAAAAAAAGCCGGCAGCAGGCATGAAATATGCTTGCCACCGGCTTTTTTCTATTCAAAACGGGGAAGGTTATCCAAATTGTTTGAAGGGTCTCCGTCCGCATCCCCGCGGATATACATGCCCCCGTCTCTGCCTTTGAAGATGTTGACGCCAGCAATCGCCCCGGCATTAACTTCCTGCAGAGCTTGTTCGTAGCCCAGCACACGACCCGTAGAAGTTTTAAATGCAGTTAAATCTCCGTCGCCGTTTTTCTGCACAGCGATAAAATGTTCGCGACCTGCAGTTCCCATCATCATCCGCTCCTTTGTCAGGTGAGATGCCCCATCAAGGGCTTTGGTTAGCATCCCCTGGCAAAAGTGCCGTTATTCTTCTTTCAACGTTTTTTTCATCCGGACATGAGGAATGCCGGCATCATCGAAAGGCTCTTTTGATATCGTTTCGTAACCTTGTTTAGCATAAAAGCGCTCAGCCTGACATTGTGCATCCAAGATGGAATATGTAAGTCCAAGCTCATTTGCACGGTTTTCCAAAGCCAGCATCAAAATCCTGCCGTACCCGCCTTGACGATAATCCTTAAGTACGGCAATCCGCTGCATTTTGGCGGTATCGTTGTTGTAATAGATCAACCGCCCGGTGGCGACGTATTCCCCTTTTTCATCCTGGACTAGTATATGATGTACATCATCGCTGATCACATCAAACTCGTCAATTTCAAGGTCAAGCGGAACGTTTTGTTCCTCGACAAATACCTTTTTCCGAATCGCCAGTCCATGTTGCAGCTGTTCCTGTGTCGTTACATTGATAATTTCAGCAGCCATGATAAGTCCCCACTTTCGTTTTTTTGAATATTCTACTAAAAATTACGATTGAATTATTATACAGAAAAAAGATCTTTATGTATAGATTCTCATGTAAAGTTGAGGAATATTGGGGAGATGAGTCTATTGAACATAGATGGGTATGGAATAGTTGTTGGTGCTGTTCCAGGTGTCGCATCAATTCTTCCATTTATGTGACACAAAAGGAATTTCTCCGCAAATGGAATGAATAATTAAAGAAGATCAACAGTCCGTTGACCCTCTTTTTTACAACGTTCTATGGAGGTGAAACTTGTCCCTTGGAATATACATCCCCCGGTACAGACTGGGTGTAGACATCATTGATCACCGGGGAGTTTTGACCATTATTCGCGTTGGACTGATTCACCGAACAGCCTGCCAACAAAGCGATTAGACAGCAGCTCAAAACTCCAAACCACCATTTTTTCGGCATATCATGCCACTCCTTTAAGTCAGTTTACTGACTATTTAACCTATTCCCATTGCCAACAACTCCAACGATAGGAACAGAATATCCCTACTATTTTCCCCATATCATGCTGTTATGTATTCATCCTGCCCGTAAAAAAACATTGACACCCATTCATTACGCTGATAATATATAAAATATCTTTTATTTCCCATATATGATCTGCTAGCTCAGCTGGGAGAGCACCATCTTGACAGGGTGGGGGTCAGTGGTTCGAGCCCACTGCAGATCATCTCCGAGAAGCCTTTGTATAAAAGGCTTCTTTTCTTTTTTGTTCAGGACTAGGGTATTGTGAAAATCTCTGTTGGGGACAAAATGGGGACGAATTATTAATTTCTGATAAATTAGTATTTCTATTTGGACTGTTTTAGACTCTTTTCCAAAAAAAATTTATTACTGACAATATACCCGGGTGGTTCTTTTTATCGCTGAGGATCGATTGGCTGCTCCATTAACCACAATTCAAGGAACTCCCTAGTTTCTTTCACTGGAAAATACCATTTGCTTCCCACCTTTCTCTTAACAAATCTTGAATCGAAAAAAAACGTGGTTTGGATGGTATTCCAACTCATACATGTTCGCTTTTTCAACTCGTTAGTGTCCCAAAATACCTTTTCCATATCCACTTCACGGATAAGATCATTGATTCTTTCCCGACACATTTTTAATAATTCTTCTTTGTTAATGCTTATTGATATTAGCTCTTGCATAGTGTCCCCTCCAATACTATGTCCAATAATCCGTATCGGGAAATCAGTGGCGCTTTATAAATCTCTTCATTTGAATCACTAGCACCCTAAATTTTACCACATTCCAGAATAAAATGTTAATACAAAGAGACCGCCCAATAAGGACGGTCGGGAAGAGGAAAAGCATGGGAGTAAGCAGCTTACCTTTTACAATTTTAGGTATTCCTTGTTCATTTTATACCTTTCAAATTACTTTTAGATCCTTGTTCTTCTCGGATGTTTGTCATGAAATACTTCACTCATGGAACTTGATATTCCGTAATTTTAATCCAGAAATAATTCATTGAATATTATAGGTGAAAAATTGTTTCATGTTTGTGCAGATAAAATATCATCAAATTTAATCCATTCCCAGTTATCACCGTGCCGCAGCTTGATCTCCTTTCTAAACGTGTTAACTACAGTGACAAAGCCGCTAGCCTGCTTATCTTCATACGGATCGTATAACGTAATAGTCACCTTAGCATGCTGCTGGAGTGACTCCAATAACGCCTGACCGATCAGCTGCCACTCCTGATTATCAATCACCGGCTTTGGTCGTAGTGTTTTGTGTTCCATGTATTGTAAGTACGCCTCACGGTGTTCCGGAATTATCATCCGAGATGATTCAAACAGGCCGTTTGCTTCCAGTTTCTTTGCCATGACCTTACCCTCCATCCATTAATATTGAGTCCAATAGTCTATATTCACCTTATTGCTCTTAATAGGTTTCTCGGGTTCTTCCCATCCCTGTAGGATCATGATGGATTCAGTCAGTCTCTTGTTATCCCATCGTATGTATATCTTATCCTCCAGGCTGATCAACGCTCGAGTAATGTCCTTCTTAGCCCGCCCTGTTTTGATCATCAGTTCTTCCATGGACGGCATCCTGTGCCGGCCAGCATAATAATTGTAAAGGATCCGAAGAATCTTCCTTTCGATATCTCCAAGCATTCATTAAGCCCCTTTCGAAGCTGGCTTCCATGCCAAGATATTCTCCATCCGAAATGTTCGGGGAGATCCTGTCTGCAAACATGTTGCCCGAACCAGCCCGTCGCGAATTCCTTTTATTTCGATCCGACGCTGAGTAATCTTACCCGTTCGATCCAAATATACAATTTCAACAGTATGGCCGATATATTTGTTTGGCATGAAAGCCACCCCCAACCGAGAACATTTGTTCTTATTATACACAAACATTTGTTCGTTATTCAATGTAAATTTAAACCTGCTTATCCCCAAAACTTACCGCCTGATCATGAACCTTCCCAACGTTATAATTACATAGAGGTGGTTTTATGTTTATCAGCCCGATGTTACTTACGACAGCTCCCTCGCCTTTCTCGCATTCAAACTTTATATTTGAACCAAAGGTAGACGGCCACAGACTGATATTTTCGCAACAATCCGGAGTGATCCGGTTATATACACGCCACAACAACGACTGCACTAGGCAGTATCCGGAGCTACATGCACCCTTTACGGATGATATTATCCTAGACGGCGAGGTCGCATGCGTCGATCCGAACACAGGGATATCTGATTTTGAGGCAGTCATGACGCGATTTCAGGCAAAAAAAGCTGAAAAGATAAAACGATTGAGCAGTACGCTGCCGGTCACATTAGTTATCTTTGACATCCTACAGTATAAATGCAGAGACCTTCGACGACTGCCGCTCATGGAACGTAAAGCGATTCTGAGCAGTATCGATATGCCAGGGAATGCGTTTGGAGTCACTCCATATATAGAAGGTGCTGGCGAAGCATTATTTGAGCAAATCGAATCATGGGGAATGGAGGGCGTGGTTGGCAGTATCTCCATAAAATTGTACATAAAGAAACTGCACATAATTCTCAGCTGTTCCAACGATCCCATATACCTTTTTAGCCCCCCCATGATATGTTCATTATGGAGGGTATTGCCTATGTTAAATCAACCGCTAAAACCTATGCTCCTTCAACCGCTGCAACCGTCGCAGATAAAGAAGGGCTTTAAATCGAGCTTAAAATGGGATGGCTTTAGGATATTAATACATTATGACCACGGTGCGGTGAGAGCTTTTACAAGGCATGGCACGGAGGTTACATTAAGATTTCCTGAACTGATGAAAATTAAGCTTCCCGTAATGACTGCCATACTGGATGGTGAATGTATAGCCTTTGATTTATCACAGGCTAAAGATCAACCTCCAAAATTATGGTGGGATGACGCGATGGCTAGATTTAATACAAAAAAGGAATCAGCTGTTAAACAAATAGCAACAACACTAAGAGCTCACTTTCCATTGTGGGATATACTGTTTTTAGACGAAAAACCCATGTTGAATATATCCTTCATGCAGCGCAGAGAGCTGCTTATGGCAGCAGTAGAAAATTCAGAATCTCTTTCTATCACCCCTTTGTATGATGATGGAAAAGCACTGTTTTTGAAAGCTAAGGAGCTTGGACTAGAAGGAATCGTTCAATATAATCCGGATGCCCCTATCCATTTGGATACTCGCTCTAAGAACATGGTTAAAGTTAAAGCATATCAGTACATTACGTGCCAGATATCGTCTGTAAGGCTTAAAGGTAGTTTCGGATGGGGTCTAACCGTAGATGGAAGATATGTAGGTGTGTTGGAATTTCCGCCTAGCACTGAAGTAATACGTGCATTTAATCAGGTTTCTAAACAACTAATTAGGCACGAGGACAAAGGCTGGAGGTACATCGAGCCAGTATTGAGTTGCAAAATCAAATTTCAGTGTTTCACCAAAGAAGGAAAATTGCGATCACCGAAGTTCGAAGAATTTTGTACACCTATTTCTGTGCAATGAAAAAGCTCAAGATATCCTTTACTGGCAAGTAAAGGGATCATTCTGAGCTTTTTTGTACATGTGATTTTATGGAGATACTCGCCAAACGCAAAAACAGCCAGTATGTTAGTAAACGCTCGGACGCTTGGCAAAAGGTAATCAACTGGTCATACGCTGAGGTGTTTATAACTGGGTATCGTAGGGATCAGTTTGGATGGTTAACATCCGTGTTGGATGGATCCGGTAATCTGCGGCCATCGGGAATCATCGAACACGGACCAGGGCCAAAAGAAAAGAGTGCTTTTTATGGGGTCAGCAAAGGAATTGTCATCCGTGAAGATAAGAACTTTGTATACCTGGAGCCGAGGATACGGGCAGAAGTGAGGATGCGAAACTGGACCAAATCAGGCTTACTACGTGATCCAGTCTTTACAAGGTTTATTGTTTAACCAGCATATTTAAAAGTACATGCATCACGCACGTAAAAGTCATCACCTATTTTTACTATGTAATCTGTGATTTCAATAATTTTACCGCTGCCGATTATTTCCAGTCCCATAAAGACAGCTATTGGCGCTCCTTCAAGCATAGCCGTGTGGAAATGAATCGGAGAAGTCAATGTTTTCATAAATCTACCCATATTTGTTTCACCTCTCACAAAATATTACCACATTTATGAATAATTTGGTTAAAACAAAAAGACCATGCCAGCACGTAGCCGGCATGGTCTTTTTACCGATTCTTTCGGATTATATAACAACGCGTCCGTATATGTTGAGATTATTTTACATAATAGCCCACGAACTGTAAATAAAAAAAGAACAAGCAGGATCGATCCATTATAGCTCTTTGCAAAATACAAGGTCAGAGTTTAACGCATCATTTCCGATTACTTCTGTTCTTTGATGAACTCCTCAATTTTTCTGACACAATCGTCAAGTTGATACTTTAGTCTCTGCACCACTTCTATAGTAAGCTCTTCAGCAAGATCTTCTGGAGGTACTGATTGAAAGACTTGGATTTTACGGTAAACAGTGTTAAGACTTATGAATAGAGTTTCGTTTAAACTGTTCGCCAATCGTCCAGAAAAAAACAACCACGCTTCTCTCGACATGTCATACTTGATTAGCGAAGCATCAATCTCACCAGACGAAATAATCGAGTCAAGAGTGAGGGAATTATTCTTTATTTCTTCTTTAAGTACAAACGCTGCATTAGTCATCTCATGGATTACAGATTTTTTTTGCGACTTTAAAGCTTCATCAATTTGATATCGCGCAACAAAATAAGCAATAAATCCTCCTAAAATCCCACCTATAATATTCCCGGAAAACCCTATTGTAGCACTAACCCAATCTTGGTCGGCTTTAAAATAAGCAACTATTAAAGCCGTACTTAAGCTTACTACCAACGTTAACACAACTACCGAAACTACAAGATACAAAATATGCTTTATTTTCATTGAGCTGCCTCATACCTGCTATCCAACTTGCTTATTAAATGCCTCCGAGCATTACTTGGATGTTGTTTAATATCTGATACTCGGAGGCTTTGCTCTTTTCCCCGGTTCCCCCCTGGTCTAGTGTTTATAATATTTTCAACATTTGAACTCAGTGGTTGTTCCGGGGTGAGGCATCTTTCAAATACAATTTCTATTTGATCTTCTCTTGATCTTGGCGAGTATTCATACTCACAGTGTTTACATATAATTTTTTCAAATGGTACTTCTTCTAAAGAAGAGAATGAACCATTTACAGAGTCGCAATTCGGGCAGATTGATTTAAATATTGGCTTGAGAACACCAACCTGCGGTGTACTAGAAAGCGAGAACATATCAATTGCTAAATCCATATCAACATCACTTTGCTTTGAAAAACTCATTGGTGATAAATTTCTCAAAACCGCCTGCCTTTGAATCGCAAGCCAAGAATCCAGCAATTTTATAGCGAGTGGGTTAATATCAAAACTACCTAAACGCCTCAACTGTGGAAAGTACATATTCTTTGTCACCACCTGATAAGTATTTAAAGAAATGAATTAGATAATATTTCGGATGTCCTTCTAGACGAACATCTACATACTTAGTTGGAGAATCCGGTAAAAACCACTTAACCCATAACTTATTAAAACTGCGTTGGTCTTCTATTGTATCTCTGGTATCAAAATAAATATCAGATAATTCAATGCCATCTCCATCATTTGCCGAAGCATTTATACGAGCACCAGTATCATCAGCATAGTGAAACTTCTCAATAGTTCCAAGTTTACCTTCAGAATAAGATTTAAAATTAAAAAAGTCATTTTGTATAAGCGCTCGTTCAAACAATCTTCTGATTCGTAAAGGAAGATTGATTGGTTCTAATTTGTTTGGTAGCCCTAGAGTTTCAGAAAACCTATCACAGATTTCATTAATTTCTTCTTCAAGGGGTTTAACTTGCTGAACATACGGCGTTTCTGCACGGCTGGTTAATTCCTTGAAAACATTAAATAGAACCACCTTGAAATCTTCATTATCGAGATATCTAATTGAAAATAAATCCGTTAATAAGGAAGAATACTTTTCGAATAATTGGTATGTATGCCCTGAAGATTCAGTCATATTGCCCCTCGGTCTCAATGAAATTGTCAGTAGTCCAGCAATAATATTAATTTCAATCCAAACATAGTCAGTTTCGTCATCTTGTATTACTATTCCTTCAAGAACCACTCTATTAGTTAAAATACGATAAGCAAAACACATTTCAATTTTTTGCACATTATCCTTATCGAGTATAACGCTATAGTGTACTAATTCTGGATCATCACTATCAGGATATGTATCTTTCAACATTGAAAATTCGTCAACAGGATAACCTGCGGTTTGGAAAGAATCATTTAACCTTCCAACTGTTTTAATTTTCGTTAAGGAAGCAGAATTAAGTTTGCTTCTATAAACTGATCTATTATGTCCGTGTTTGAGCTCGTCAACTAAAAACTCTTCCCAAACAGAATGAGAAATACCACCGTTGTTTAGGCATTCTTCTATCCGAGCAATTAACTCATTCTTGACTCCTGTTGATGAAACTCCCACCCTTTTCAAAAAAACTTTGAGCGATTCATAATTTAAATAGTTTCTAAGCCTTTTATTAATTTGGTAATCCATATCATACTCCCCTTTTTATTTATAATGGAGTATTCTACGAAAATTTACAATATCCTTTATAATAGAAAACCCGCTATTATCAGCGAGTATTCTATTATAAAGTTTCAGACCTATTATTATTTATTTGGGATTTTGATGATGGTATTCTAGCCATGCCTTCTCAAGCGCTGCCTGGAGCTCAATGGCCGCAACGGTAACACCACGCTTTTTTAGCTGCTGAGAAGCATACGCAAGTGCTTCGGATAGCTTAGCTCCCCCACCTGCATCCCTGAAGACTGTTTCTACATAAGCATATGTCCTCTCCGGCGATCCGATGTAGTAACTCGCGCTGTGCTGCCGTCAGTTTGGCATCAAAGTATGCTCCTGCCATCACGTTGACTTCACCAAGGATTCACAGTGATCAGCAGGGTCTTCGCTTATTCCTTTTCAATTGTCTGCAGCTGCCGTTCAAGCGCTGTAATTCGTTCCGTGTTCCCTCCGATTAAGACCAGGAAATTTTTCCTTAGCCGGTTAAACACAATCGCTGATTCTTCTCGGGTCATTGTTGCGCCCGGGTGTGTTCCGTCAAAGTATCCGTTTTCCGTTGCTTCATCCCAGTCTTTCGCAGCCCATGAACTTACCTTGTTAATATCTCTTGTCGTCTCTGGCATTTTAACATCTTCCTTTCCTGTTTCCTTTTTGCAATAACTGGACCGTAGCTGCTCAATCGTTCCGTCAAACTCATTGAGATCGACAGGTCCGTTAATCCCCAACACCTTGCGTTCTCCGCTTGGCAGCGTACCTCCGACCTTCCCGTCGCTGTACTGCCAAAAATCCCAATGTTTCCAGCCGGATGCGTCCACTGGCACTTGGCTGCTGTAACGGGCAATCCAAAGTGGATACCCTATCAGGCCGCTGAAATTACCAATGAATGATGGGTATGTGTAGAGCATAGGTTCGCCACCGGTAAGCCGATGAGTCTCTACTAAAAATGCCTTGGCTATGGCCGTGATAGTTGCAGACATTAGCTTGTTTTTGTTGCTCTCGTAGTCTAAAACAAACGGTAGATCAAATACACCCGGGCCACCGGCTGCCTGGATCGCTTTGTAAAATACCTGCGCTGCCGCCAGAGCCTTGTCCACCGTTGTTACTGAGTCGTCCATGTAATGGTAAGCTCCGATCATCATACCGGCTGCTTTTGCACCTTTTACGTTGGCCAGAAATTGCGGGTCCATGCTGTTTTGCGTGGCCTTAATAAAGGCGAATGAGATGCCGGACGCGGCAACCTTTCTCCAATCGATATTGCCTTGCCAATGTGACACGTCAATGCCCTGAGCGTTGCCTTTACTCCTATTTTGCATTATCGTCACCTCTCTTAGTGGTCTGCTTTATAAGCTGGTTCCCGTATACTGCAAACGCGCCGACGAGCACGCCCTGGATAAGAGATTCTGGACCAAAGCCAAGTATCCATACCGTTACAACCACCGCAACAATCGTAACAGCATATACAATTGTCCAGTCTGGCACATTTGGCGTATGTTTGAGAATATAGCCGATCACCCAGCATAGCGCGACAACAACCAGCAATCTAGCATCAATAAGGTTATAGATGATATCCCAATCCATCTATTGATTCATCCTCCCAATATATTATTCTTCGAGCTTATCAATCCGCTTGTGCGCCTGCTTAGCTGATTCCTCTACTCGTGTGACGCGTGTAGACAAATCGTCCACTTTCTGCCCCTGCATCCGTAGATCAACTTTGATATCATCAACACCACGCTTGATGTACTCCACGTCAGTTTGAAGTGATGCACCGGCACCAGCTTCTTGGGCCACATCCTTATGTACCGTTCGAGCCCTCCCGAGCCAGCCCAGTACAATACCGCTAATTGCTGATACCACCACCAACATTGCTCCCCAATCCATACTCACTTCCTCCATTTCCACAATAAAACTATGGCCCATCTTGAAGAACTGATTCTTCTGTTTCCTTCTCACGCTGTAATTTTGCCAGCGCATTACCCAAATGATCGTCTACTTGTTGAAGTATTTCGATTTGTTTGTCTGGATGGGTTTGAATCATTAAAGAGATGAATTCAGTGATTTCCTCAACCGGCTTTGACGGATCGGCTGTAATTTCATATTTAAGAATTGACCTCACTTTTTCACACCTCCTTTTTGGCACATAAAAAAAGAACACTCTCAAAAGAGAATGTTCTCTAGTTATATTGTAGATTGTATTCGCTGCAGCGTTACTTCAGATAATCAGTCCTTAACGCCTGGTATTTTCTTGATTGGTTTGGCTTTATCGAAAGTTTCCTTTGGAGTTGATTCTCCAGTTAAATGAGTCTGAATCTTATTCACTGATTCCAGCAATGATCCAAACCCAATAAAGAAAAAACCACCAGCCATAAAGGAAACAGCTATGATTATCGCAGTTATTAATGGTTGATCAGATGCTGCATAAATAACTCCAAACAAGATTCCAAGTACAACTAAAATCGAACCAAAACGTTTTAATAGATTGTATATCATGACTATTCCCCTAACTTATCCAGCGCTTCATTTACCAAACGCAATTCTTCGTTTGCCTTAGTAATAATTTCGTCGTATTCTTTTAACTGTTTCTCTTTCTCAGCAAGCACTGGAACCGGTATTCCTTTAGCCTCTGTCTCTTTTAAAGTTTTAATTTCAGCGATAATATTTTCTCGCCCTTCCATTGTTGGCTTAAGGATTTTGTTTTCATAATCATCTTTTGCCATAAGCAGACTTTCTTTAGAACCACCAAGATATTTATTTTTAGTTGAAGAAGTACCAACCGATACTTGATCATCTGAGGGAGTAGTTCCGTTAGATGTAATATTTATTGTTTTTCCATCCATTTTTAAGTCAGCTCCTAACGCATTGGCCAAGTCTCTTACCGGCGCATTTGTTTTACCAGCAATAACTGCTCCCTTATTAACAAGTTCCTTACCGTTAACTATGACCGTGTATTCACCAGTAACCTTTTGACCAATCATACTTTTTATTTGTGCTGCAAAAGCACTGCTTGAGGTGGCAATTACTGCACCGATAACAATTCCGCTCAAAATGTAGATTGATTTCTTCATAAGGCATTACCTCCGTTGGTATATTTAACCTCATGATACATCACGGAGTAGATGTTTGGAAGTTTCCTCCCCAATTTTGATTGTCCTTATTACCATGATTATGAGTCGGTAATGTAACTGAATGCTTGTGATCAAAAAACGTTTGCTTTAATGAGGTTATTTGTGACTGTAAGGAAAATAATTGAGAT
This sequence comes from Paenibacillus sp., assembly GCA_031254035.1. GTDB lineage: Bacteria > Bacillota > Bacilli > Paenibacillales > Paenibacillaceae > Paenibacillus_AQ. The sequence goes on along the minus strand of JAIRVF010000135.1, from coordinate 3,949 downwards.
TGAAGACCTGACACTTGATCGATACTTAAATTCAAACCAGTAACTGAACTGGTGAAATTAACCTGACCTTGTATGCTCACTGTCCCACCTGAATTTGTACCAAGCAATAAGTTGCGGTTGCCTATAACATGTAATTCGCTAGAAGTTGCATAGATCAAGCCCAAAGGCTGCCCATACGAATTGTAATAGGTATGCCCCGATATTCCGCCAATATTGTTTGTTCCAAGCGTCACACGTACAGCGTTACTATTATCGTAATAGACAAACCCTTCAGGTGTTAATTCGATTCTTTCACCTGTTACAGCCGTTCTTATCTTTGCACCTGTTATTGTTCCCCCATCAAAAGTGGATGCTGTTATACGGCCTCTGATATCTGCACTATTTGCAACCAAATGACCGGATGAATCAACTGTGAATACTCCATTACCAACATTTATTGATGATCCAACTATAGCGCCATCAGTAAAGTTAGAACTTTTAATTTGAGCATAATTCGCTGTCAATTTATTAGCCGTAAGATTTCCCTGCATGTCTACACGGAAAGGAGCATAATTGAATTCTTTGTGTCCCGCTGCAATACCCATTTTATTTATTTGGGTAACATCGTTCCCGCTACCGATCAGCATGGACACGAAATCACCGAATTGACCAACAACAGTTTCGGCAAGTACACCACGAGCTGTAACCGCAGAGCGAATGGTTTTCCAGCCATCTGTTGATATTCCAAGTCCTTTAGATGTCAATCTGACTTGCTCAAGGGGATTGGTTTTCTCTTGTGCCAAAATTCCACCTTCAGGTGGGTATATCAGCTCCGTTTTGGAATTATTAATGTCGGTAATTGCTTGCTTTGCTACAGTTTCAAATGTTTCTGTTCGTATTTTCCCGTTTGAAAAAAGATCGTCCACAATCCTTTTGCTTTTTTCCAAGTCTGCAATGATGTCATTGTAATCTCTCAGCATTACGTTGGATATAGTCGGTTGGCTATGTTTATCCATCGCATATGGGAATTCCACCAGTTCGGTAATCCTTGCTTTGATTTTGTTCAAACTCATTTCTGGATCAATGCATGTGACTGTATCTCCCAAATGAGGACGTGGCTCAGAATTATCGATTTTAAATAAATCAGCAGCAGATATCGATACTTCCAAGGTTGGCTGTTCTTGTTCTGACAACGCCTTTCTGGTAGCTTCAAGTAAATCTAGTGGTTCTTCGATATCTTGTTCGATTATCTCTCCATCAAAATACGTGTTTGTTGTATTCGCCCAATATTGAGCATATGGGCTTATTAAGTAATTCACCGCCAGTTTCCCATTAACAATCGCTCCAGGTACTGAAGAAAGTAGTGACCGTTCATCGTCTGTTAAATGGGAAGCATCCAAACCAATGAATGTCCGCCCATCCTTCATTTGTGAAAACATTCTTGTGACTAACGATGCCCCATCATCTTTAAATGAACTTGATACGATGTTTTTCTTAAGCCGGTATTGAAGTCCATCGTCTGCCCCAATTTTCTTACGCAGGTGAATTTTGAAGTTATCTGGTTCAACTTCACATTCATACATTTTGACAATATCATTGAGCGCCTGCATACAATTTCCGCGCCCGAAATCCTTTACGTCATGCAATTCAAATGTATCATCAATGCTAAAGGTAAACTTTCCTCCTGTTGCATGGGTTATCAAATCCGTAAGGGTTGTAATATGTACCCCATAGGCTTCGTCAATGTACGAATCATACGGGAACTTAAAGTCCGTGAGTTTGAACATGACGTGAGTACATACAATTGATGCGGTTAGTTTCCTTCCATCACGAACTCGGCTACGGGAGTTTATCACATAAAATTGGCCACGTTCGTCTTGAACGTGACCTTTTATTTTAATTTTCTCCAGATAATCCTCAGTGTTCATCGGAACAATAAATGAAATTTCATAATCCGAATTGATTCTTCTTTGGCGCTCGATATCTGTCGCATATATCAACGTACCGTCTCGCTTTATATTCTTATCGAATACTTGCATTGTGGGATTTGGTTGCATAATTTCACTCCCTAATAAAGGAACTTATCCCTATGTGTAATTCGAATTAAAACTTGCCTACCTGTCTCTGGATCGGTATAAGTCAAATTGTTTTTACCTAAATTGAGGTCGAAGAAGTCTCCTTCATACAGATGTGATACATTTTGACCATTCTGAGTGATTTTAAATTTCCCCGAGTCAATTATTATTTTGTCTCCTGGTTTAAATTCTCCAATGAATTCAATCTCATCAATATGGAAATATGATGGCTTCGCCATAAATTCAGTTTGTGTTTCAAAATCAACTGCAAACAACCGCTCACGAACCATCTGAGCTAACATCTCGGTAGATGTATTAAACTCTGCACCGAATGAGACTTCTCTAGTCATATTCGGTGCAAGCTCAGTTTCAGATTCGAAGGTTGCAGCCATAGACATTTCGAGATTAAGATTAGCATCCACTTCTGTTTCTGATTCAAACGTAACTGCAAACACAACTTCTGAATTTTGTTCACGGTTGAAAGGTAATCTGTTAAATGGTCCACCAAACATCGATCCAAACGATTCTGGATGTGCTATCCTAGCGTTAAACTCCGTTTCAGACTCAAACGTATCTTCCATTGGCATTTCAAGATTCAGAGTGGAATCAATTTCTGTTTCGGACTCAAACGTGACAGAGAATGAAATATCTGACTCCGAGCCTCTGTTAAACGGTAATCTATTATATGTCCCGTCTAGCATCGACCTCCCTCCTTTCTGCGTAGGAAAATTTTCCTTAGCGAAAAAAGCGAAAATAAAAACGCCTATGATGGCGTTGTATATTGTAGGCTGCTTTTTATTTTCATCCTGTAATTTCAGCAATTTTGTTTTTGAGTTCTTCTACTTCTCTTTTGAGGTTGTCGAACTCTTCTTTGTCGTATCTTCGTTGCTCTTCCTCAGATTTTGTTTTCAACTCTTGGTCTAGTACCAATTTTCCGTCTACGTATTTATAGTACCCGCATATAATGTCTCCTGGAAGTGGGAATTCCAATTCTGCGAGAATATACCCTTCCGTTTTAAATACTGTGCAATCTCTCAAGATACCTTTAGAGTCTAACTGAATATAAAATTCTTTAATCATTTAATATCTCCTTTTCTTCTGCTTATTCCTGTTATTTTGTGTTTTACATCGTTCGCAATCCCAGCTTCTTTTACAAATCCTAACATACGGTCATATGGGCTATACATATCCATGTCTTGATTTTTGGAAAATGTTAGATCCATGCCCAGTGAACGGGTGTTAGTGCCGTTATATCCAGGATAAACAACCAAATCATAATACGAAAAAGAAGGTTGAGCGCCATTAGCAGCATCATATCCTGTAAAAGATCCTTTATAGAAGAAACTTTCAGTTGAAGGAGTATAACCCCAAACCTGAATGCCATCAGTGGAATCGGTGTAAAAAGCAAATGCGCTATTTTGCTTGTTGAAGCAGACCATATATGCAGTTTTGTTAGTAGTAATTTTCGGATTACCTTTGTACATATTAGCCGTTTCTAGGACGTTTATATTATTTGTACCCGAGGCAGTTCCGCCCAATGTGAAGATTATGAATTTTCCGTCTGTAGTTGAGCAACAAGAAGAAATATAAAGTGAAGTGTAGTCTATGCTTGTTAGCTTGTACGTGTCTGCTGAACCGCTGAAAACAGCCATTTCGCCACCACTGCCACTAGCTATATTGATAGATCCAACGGCGAAATCGTACGTCGGCCCAACGAAAGAAATACATGCTGGAGCGCCTTTTATATTCCCTGCGATTGTGTTTCTAGTAAATACCGTTTTGGTATTATTCACAGAATACGCAATCACTCTATCCGAAGCGCCACTAATAGCTAGCCCAACTGCAATTCTAAAACCGTCCTGCGAAATATCAACACAACTAACTTGGCCAGACGG